>JBQDDG010000006.1:17294-92821 GCA_052093225.1 Actinomycetaceae bacterium | reverse complement strand
GTGACGCACCGGGCTCGGCGGGAGTCATGAAGGTGGTCAGATCCCGCTCTCGCGGTTACCGGTCCCACCCTCGACGGTGCTGAGCAGCTGGTTGAGGTAGCTCTTCAGGCGCGTGCGGTAGTCGCGCTCGAAGGTGCGCAGCTCGTCGATCTTGCGCTCGAGGAGCGAACGCTCCTGCTCGAGCTGCGAGAGCGTGCGGTTGGAGTGCGCCTCGGCCTCGGAGACGATCCGCTCGGACTCGGACTGCGCCTCGGAGACGAGCCGCGAAGCCTCGGCCTGGCCGTCCGCGACGTACTCGTCGTGGACACGCTGGGCCATCGCGAGCATGCCGGCGGCCGTGTCCGGGGTGGCCTGCGCGGACGGCGCCGGGCTCGCGGCGACGGGCTGCGCCGTGGTCTCGGGCTCGGCCGGCGCGGAGGCGCCGAACGGCTGCGCGTCGGGCGCCTGGGCCTGTGCCTCGGCCACGGAACGGCGGTTCGGCGCGGCCGGGACGATCGGCGTCTCGGCGGTGTCGTGGGTGGGGGCCTCGTCCTCGGCTGCCGCCTCGGCCGGGTCGGCCGCATCGGCCGGCTCGGCGGTCTCGGTCGGCGCGGCCACCGGGGCCCCGTCGGAGAGCTCGGCCACGCGGGCGTCGGACGCCTCGAGGCGGGCCTTCAGCTCCTCGTTCTCCGCGTACACGGCACGGAGCGTGTCCACCACCTCGTCGAGGAAGTCGTCAACCTCGTCCTGGTTGTAGCCCTCACGGAACTTGGTCGCCTCAAACTTCTTGTTGAGGACGTCGTCGGCGCTGAGCAGTGCCATGTCGTCTCACCTCGATGCTGGTCGGTCGTGGCTGGACGCCACGCGCGTCCGGCCCCAGATTACTCAGAGGATGGCGCACTCAACGCATCGGCGCACGGTGCGCCGCCGGCAAAGTCCCCCCGACCCCGCTCAGGCGACCGCGCCGTAGAGGATCGGGATGACGAAGTTGAGGACGAGCTGCACGGCCAGGAAGAGGATGAGGAACCCGAGGTCGAGCGAGACCTGGCCGATGCGGACCGGCGGGATGAACCGCCGGATGAAGCGCAGGGGCGGGTCGGTGAGTCCGTAGACCACGTTGGCGAGCACGAGGACGGCACCGGTGGGCCGCCACGTGCGGGAGAAGATCTGGACGAGGTCGATGACCACGCGTGCCAGCAGGACGAGCAGGTAGAGCCACAGCAGGAAGCTGAGCCCCTGGAGGACCAGTCCCACCTCGTCAGGCGCGGGCGAAGTCGAACCCCGAGCGGGGCGACTCCTCCTCGGCGTGTGTGACCGCCACGCTCCGGGGGGCGAGGATGAACGCCCCGGGCGAGACCTTCTCGAGCACGCCGCCGAGGGCCATCGCGAGCCCGGCGGAGAAGTCGATGAGGCGCCTGGCGTCGGCCTCGGAGATGCCCTCCATGTTGAGGATCACCGGGGTGCCCGAGCGGTACGCGTCGCCCACGGCGGGCGCGTCGTTGTAGCTGGTCGGTCGCATCGTGACGATGCGGGAGAGCTCGACGTCCACGGGTGCCTCCTGGCGGGCGGGTGCGAGGCGGGTGATGTGGGTGACGTCGGCGTGCCGCTCACGCGGCTCGGACACGCGCGTCTCCTCGACGTCCCGCCTGTCGTCGTACGAGCGGCGGTCCTCGCGGCGAGGCTCGGCCACCGCGTCCTCGTAGCCCCCCTCACCCTCGTACAGGTCGTCCTGCGGCTCGGCGAAGGAGAGGTACTCCATGAACTTGCGCATGGTGCCGGACATGGGTGCAGCTCCTCGGTCGTGACGGGCGGCGGGAAGGTCGCTCCCGCCACGACCAGAACGCTAACCGGTCGACGTGGCGCCGCGGGGCGCGACGCGCCGGGCGCCGCGCCCGGGGAGGGTGACGACGCCCGCGAACCGTCCGGTCCGCGGCTCGCCGGAGTGCGTCGCGCGGCGGTAGGAGTAGAGCGCGGGGTCCTCGTACGTGCACGCCGGCGAGACGTCGACCGGGCCCACGCCGGCGGCGCGGAGCTCGGCGACGACGGCGGCCCCCACGTCGAGACCGGTCGTGCCGCCCCCGGTGGTCGCCTCCGCCGCGGGGTGCTCGGCGACCACCTCGGCGGCCAGCTCCGATGGCACCTCGTAGCAGCGCCCGCAGATGGAGGGCCCGAGGTGGGCGTGCAGGTCGGACGCCGGCACGCCGAGCTCCTCGAGCCCGGACAGGGCGGAGGTGACGACACCGGCGAGCAGCCCGGCGCGGCCGACGTGGACGGCGGCGGCGGCGCGTCCGTGGCCGTCGGCGAGCAGGAGCGGCACGCAGTCGGCGACCATGACGCCGACCGAGACTCCGGCGTCTCCGGGCACCGCGAGCAGGACGTCCGCCTCGCCGACGCTCCCGCCCCCGGCGTCGCCGGGCGCGACGGTGACGGCGGCGGTCCCGTGCACCTGGGTCATCCAGGCGACCGGCATGCCGGCGAGGTCGTCGACGAGCCTGCGGTTGGCCGCGACGTCGGCGGGGTCGTCACCCACGTGCGGCCCCAGGTTGAGGCCGCCCGGACGCGCCGCGGCCCACGGCGGGCGTGAGACGCCGCCGTGGGCCGTGGTGAACATGCCGTGCGCCGCCGGGCCGAGGTCGGCGACGCGGACAGGGACAGACATGCGCCGGCGACTACTTGAGGAAGTCGGGGATGTCGAGGTCGTCGCCGCGCGAGTCGGTCTCCGGGAAGACGCGCGGGACGCGGTTCTGGCCCGCCTCGGGACGCTGCTGGCCCCGCGGCTGCTGCGGCTGCTCGGCACCCGCCGGCTGCCACTGCTGCGCCCCGGCGTCGTAGCCGCCGTCGTACCGGCCGGCCGGCTGCTGCCCGCCCTGCTGCTCACCGACGGGCTGGACCTGCGGCTGCGCCTCGGGGACGGCGGCCGGGGCCGGACGCTCCTGCGCCGGGACCGACGGCGTGAACTCGGGGCGCCCGTTCGAGGAGCCCCGCTCGCTGCCGCGGTCGGACTGCTCGGCCGGGGGGCGCACCGCCGCGAGCGGGCGACGCGTGACCGTGCTCTGCGCACCGGCCGGCCCCTCCCCCTCGTCGAAGCCGGCGGCGATGACGGTCACGCGGACCTCGTCGCCGAGGGCGTCGTCGATGACGGCACCGAAGATGATGTTCGCCTCGGGGTGCGCAGCCTCCTGCACGAGGCGCGCGGCCTCGTGGATCTCGAACAGGCCGAGGTCCGAGCCGCCCTGCAGCGAGAGCAGCACGCCGTGCGCGCCGTCGACCGACGCCTCGAGCAGCGGGGAGGAGATCGCGGACTCGGCGGCGTCCACCGCGCGGTCGTCGCCGCGCGCTGAGCCGATACCCATGAGCGCGGAGCCGGCCCCCTGCATGACCGACTTGACGTCGGCGAAGTCCAGGTTGATCAGGCCCGGCGTCGTGATGAGGTCCGTGATGCCCTGGACACCGGAGAGGAGCACCTCGTCGGCCGCGTGGAACGCGTCGAGGATCGAGACGTTCTTGTCCGAGATCGACAGGAGCCGGTCGTTCGGGATGACGATGAGCGTGTCGACCTCGTTGCGCAGCGCCTCGATGCCGGACTCGGCCTGCAGGCCGCGGCGACGCCCCTCGAACCCGAAGGGCCGGGTGACCACGCCGATGGTCAGCGCGCCGAGCGAACGGGCGATGCGGGCGACGACGGGTGCGCCGCCGGTGCCCGTGCCACCGCCCTCGCCGGCGGTGACGAAGACCATGTCGGCCCCGCGCAGGACCTCCTCGATCTCGTCCTCGTGGTCCTCGGCGGCCTTCTTGCCGACCTCCGGGTCGGCGCCGGCGCCGAGCCCGCGGGTGAAGTCGCGGCCGACGTCGAGCTTGACGTCGGCGTCGGACATCAGGAGGGCCTGGGCATCGGTGTTGATGGCGATGAACTCGACGCCCTTGAGCCCGACGTCGATCATCCGGTTGACGGCGTTGACGCCGCCACCGCCGATTCCCACGACCTTGATGACCGCCAGGTAGTTCTGCGGTGCTGCCACGTGTGTTCCCCTTTGCTTCGCTCAACCTTCAACCTCGACTTGAAGGTGAGGGTTCTGTCCTTGTCTGGCGCGAGGAAGGTAGTGGTCCTCCGCTGGATCGTGGGGAGCGACGCGCCACGAGAACGACACCCGTGTCATTCGCGGCGGGCGGCTCAGCCCGTGGTCGGCCGCCCGGGCACCGAGACGTCGTAGCGCGACGACGGCGCCTGCTCGAGCAGGACGAGCAGCACCTCCGACTTCAGCGCGGAGTCCTCCTCGCTCCCCCACAGGACCTCCGCCCCGTCGGCGAGGGTCAGTGTGATCACGCCGGGCGAGGTGGCCGAGGCCGACGCCACCTGGGAGCGCAGCTCGGTCGGCATCTCGCCGAGCGCACCCAGGAGCCGCTCGAGCGCACGGGTGGCCTGGTCCGGGTCGTCGGGCACGTCGACCTGCGGCAGCGTGCCGTCCGGCTCCGCCACGGTCGCGACCTCGCTCCCCGTCTCGTCGAGCAGCGCCCAGCCGTCGCCCTCCTGCGTGACCGCGACGGGCACGCGGGGCGCCACCTCGATCTCGAGGCCGTGCGGCCAGGAGCGGACGACCTCGGCGTCGGCGACGCCGGGCAGGGCGCTCACGGCCTCGTCCACCGCCCCGGTGTCCACGCGCGCCAGCGGCGTGCCCAGCTGCGGGTCGGCGGCGGCCGAGACCTCCTCGAGGTCGACGTACGGGGACTCGGCGGTCGAGGACGCGGAGACCTCGTCGAGCGCGGTGAGCGGGGAGAACAGGAGCGCCCACACGGCACCGCCGAGCACGAGGACGACGGCGAGACCGATGAGGATCCTCCGGCGCGTGAGGCGTCGCCGGGCGTCGGCCTTCTCGGTGCGGCGGTCCTCCAGGGACGCCGCGGGGCGCGCGGGTCCCCGACGGGCGCCGCGCTCATGGACGGGGGGCGGGCTGTTCCGCGTCGCGACGGCGGTGCCGGCCTCGTTTTTCGTGGCACCTCTCGCACCGGTCGACGCCGGGGCGCCCTTCCCGGCGCCACGTCCGGATCCCTTCGCCCCGGTCGACGCGGGGGCGTCCTTCCCGGTGTCCCGACCGGCCGCCTTCGGACTGGTCGCCTTCGCACCAGACGTCTTCGAGCCGGTCCCTTTCGCGCCGGACGCCTTCGCGCCGGGGCCGTTGCCCGTGCCGTCGCCCTCGGGGCGTGCCGGTGTGCGCCGGGACGGAGTCGGCTCACCCCGCCGCGGCGGTCGGGGCGCCCTCACGTGGCCTGGTCCAGGAGGTCGAGGATCGCGGGGCCGAGCTCGGTGACGTCGCCCGCGCCCATCGTCACGACGAGGTCCCCCGGCCGCGCCAGGTCGGCGACGGCGCGCGCCGCCTCCCAGCGGTCGGCGACGCGGGTGGCGCCGGGCAGGCGCGAGGTGATGAGCGTGGAGTCGACCCCGGGCTCCGGGTCCTCGCGGGAGCCGAACACGTCGGTGACGACGACCTCGTCGGCCGCGCCGAGCGCGTCCGCGAACTCGGCCGCGAAGGCACGGGTACGGGAGTACAGATGAGGCTGGAAGAGGACGAGCACCCGCCCGCCGTCGGCGGCCACCCGGGCGGCGGCGAGCGTGGCCGCGACCTCGGTGGGGTGGTGGGCATAGTCGTCGACCACTCGCACGCCGCCGGCGACGCCGCGCGTCTCGAAGCGCCGGCCGGTCCCGTGGAAGTCGCGCAGCGCGCGCGCGAGCCCGGCGAGCGGCACCCCGAGCTCGATGCCCACGGCGAGGCACGCGGCGGCGTTGCGCAGGTTGTGCTCGCCGCCCACCGCGAGCTCGAGGTCGGCGACCTCTCCCCCGAACGTGGCGGACCCGCGTGCGCCCGAGGGGCGCGGCTGCCGGATCTCGAGGGCGACGTGGCCCTCCGCGCCGTCGACGGGGTCCGACGTGCCGTAGGTGAGCACCCGGGTGCCGCGGGCGGCGGCCGAGGCGGCGAGGCGGCGCGACCCGGGGTCGTCGGCGCAGGCGACGAGCAGGCCGCCCGGCCGGATCCGCTCCCCGAACTCCTCGAACGCGGCGTGGAACGCCTCGGGCGTGCCCCAGTGGTCGATGTGGTCGACCTCGATGTTCGTCACCACGGCCACCCGCGGCGAGTAGTTGAGGAACGAGCCGTCCGACTCGTCGGCCTCCGCGACGAACGCCCGGCCCGCACCCAGGTGCGCGCCGGTGCCGACGCCGACGACGGAGCCACCGATCGCGTAGGACGGGTCGAGCCCGACGCCGCGCAGGGTGACGGCGAGCATGCCCGACGTCGTCGTCTTACCGTGCGCACCGGCGACGGCCACGAGGTCGAGGTCCGCGGCGACCAGCGCGAGCGCCTCGCTGCGGTGCAGCACGGGCGTCCCGGCGCTGCGGGCGTGGGCGAGCTCGGGGTTCGACTCGCGCACGGCGGTGGAGACGACCAGGGTGGCGCCGGCCGGGACGTGGGCGGCGTCGTGCCCGACGTGGACGCGGGCGCCGGCCGCGCGCAGCGCCGCGAGGTTCGCCGAGTCCTTGGCGTCGGAGCCGCTCACCCTGGCCCCGCGCGCGAGCAGCAGGTGGGCAACCACGGACATCCCCGCCCCGCCGATCCCGACGAGGTGGAAGGCGGTGGCACCGGCGCCGGTCTCCTCAGCCACGGGCCACCCGCAGCACGAGCTCGGCGAGGGGGCCGGCGCCGTCCCCCGGTCCCGAGGTGAGGGCGGCGGCGGACATCTCCGCGAGACGGCCCTGGTCGGCGAGCAGCGGCACGAGCGTCTCGCGCACGCGCTCCGGCGTGAGCGCGGCGTCGTCCACGACGAGCCCTCCCCCGGCGGCGACGACGTCGGCGGCGTTGAGCCGCTGCTCCCCGTTGCCGTGCGGGAGCGGGACGTAGGCGGCGGGCAGCCCGAGGGCCGACAGCTCGGCGACCGTCCCCGCGCCGGAGCGGCACACGACGAGGTCGGCGCACGCGAGGGCGCGCTCCATCTCGGGGAGGTAGTCGAGCACGTGGTAGTCGTCGATGCCCGCGGCGGCGTCTCTCACCGCGGCGTCCTTCCCGCGGCCCGTGAGGTGGAGGACCTGGCTCGCGGCCGTGACGTCGGCGGCGCTCCCGGCGAACACGTCGTTGAGCCGCTGCGCGCCGAGCGAGCCGCCGGTGACGAGGAGGACCGGCCGCGCCGGGTCGAGCCCGAGCGCGCGGGCCCCGGCCTCGCGCGCCTCGGCCCGCCCCTGGTCGGTGGACCGCGCCTCGACGAGGTCCGCGATCGCCCGCCGCAGCGGCAGGCCGGTGACCTCGGTGGTGCCCCGGCGCGCGGCGAGCGGGGTGGACGCGAACGTGAGGGCGACGGCGGCGGCGGCGCGCGCGCCGACCTTGTTGGCGAGTCCGGGCCGGGCGTTCTGCTCGTGGACGACGACGGGGACCCCCGCGCGGCGCGCCGCCAGGTAGGCCGGCGTGGCGACGTAGCCGCCGAACCCGACGACGACGTCCGCCCCGGAGTGCTCGATCGCCTCACGGGCGGCGCGGACCGCTGCCCGCAGGTTGATCGGCAGCCGGGCCAGGTCGAGCGACGGGCGCCGCGGGAGCGGGACGCGCGGGACCGGGTGCAGGTCGAGGCCGGCCGCCGGGACGAGGCGGGACTCGAGGCCGTCGGTCGTGCCGAGCGCGGCGCAGGTCGCACCGTGCTCGGCAAGCGTCGCGGCGGTGGCGAGCATCGGGTTGACGTGCCCCGCGGTCCCACCGCCGGCGAGGAGCACGCGGAGGGGGTCAGCCACGGCGCGACCTCCGGCGGGCCGCTGTCACCGAGCCCGTGCCGCGCGCCGTCCGCCCACGGATGCGCAGCGCCTCGCGCGCGCCCGGCTCGGTGCGGGCGAACGACAGGAGCACCCCGATGCCCAGCAGCGTGGCGATGATCGCGGACCCTCCCGCGGACACGAGCGGGAGCGGGACGCCGAGGACGGGGAGCAGGCCGATGACGACGAGCATGTTGACGATCGCCTGGCCGAAGATCCAGGCGCCGAGCCCGGCGGCCGCGATCTGCACGAACGGGTCCTCGTGGCGGCGCACCACGCGGTAGATGCCGGCGGCGAGCACCGCGAACAGCGCGAGGACGACCAGGGTGCCGATGAGGCCGAGCTCCTCGCCGATGATCGCGAAGATGAAGTCGTTGTGGGCCTCGGGGAGGTACTCCCACTTCTCGCGCGAGGCACCGAGCCCGACGCCGGAGATCCCGCCGGACCCGAGGGCCCACAGCCCGTGCAGCGGCTGGAGGCCGCTGCCGAGGGGGTCCGACTCGGTGAGCCCGAAGAACTGGCCGACGCGCGCGCGGCGCGAGGCGGACGACATGACGAGGAACGCCCCGAGGCCCGCGCCGAGGACGCCGACGAGCGCGAACCAGCGCAGCCGCAGCCCGGCGACGAAGTAGCAGCCGGCCACGAGCACCACCATGATCGCCGCGGTGCCCATGTCGTGCCCCGCAAGGACGAGCGCGATCGCGGCGCCGGCGCCGATCACGCCCGGGATCGCCGCGTGCAGGAGGCTGTCCATCACCCTGACCTTGCGGGCGAGGACCGCACCGAGCCAGACGGCGAGGGCAAGCTTGAGGAACTCCGCCGGCTGGATCACCTGACCGGTGCCCGGCAGGACGATCCAGTTGAGGTTGCCGCCCTGGCCGCGCGCGAATCCGGTGAAGATCAGGCTCTGCAGCCCGAGGCCGAGGACGAGCAGCACCCAGGCGCTGCGCCGGTAGAAGCCGGGCGGGACGAGTGAGGCGACGAACGCTCCACCGACGCCGAGGACAACGAACAGGAGCTGCGCGACCCACTCCTGGTAGGGCGAGCCCGAGTCCGAGATCGCGGTGACCGTCGAGGCGGACAGCCGCATGACGGCGCCGAAGGCCACGAGCAGCGCCGAGGACGCCGCGATGAGGTAGAAGCTGAGCGCGGGGTTCTCCTCGCGCCGCCCCTCGGCGGGGGCGCTGACGACGACACGTCGCGAGGCGGTGGCGGTCATCGTCCCTCCCTCCGGCCGAGCGCGGTGACCGCGGCCGCGAAGGCGTCACCACGGTGGTTGTACGAGACGAACTGGTCCATCGAGGCGCTCGCGGGCGCGAGCAGCACGGTCTGACCGGTGCGGGCGAGAGCCGCGGCGAGCTCGACGGCGCGTTCCATCACCGCCTCATCGTCGTCCTTGACCACCTCGTGGAGCGGGACCTCGGGAGCGTGTCGCGTCAGAGCGTCGCGCAGCGGCGCACGGTCGCGGCCGATGAGGACCACGTGCGCGAGCCGGTGGGCGTGGGAGGCGACCAGGTCGTCGAAGTCGGCGCCCTTGGCGAGCCCCCCGGCGATCCACACGACCGAGCGCTCCCCGTGCGCGGCGAGCGCGGCGTCGGCAGCGTGGGCGTTGGTGGCCTTGGAGTCGTCGACGTACCGGACGCCGCCGGTCGTCGCGACGTGCGCGGCCCGGTGCGCGCCGGGCTCGTAGGCGCGCAGGGCGTCGCGGACGTGGACGGGGTCCGCACCGGCGGCGCGGGCGAGCGTGGCGGCCGCGAGCGCGTCGAGGACCAGGTGGTCCGGGACGTCGTCGGCGCCCGCACCGGCACCGACGAGGTGGGCGAGATCCGCGACCTCGCCGAGCTCGACGGCGCTGTCCCAGCGGCCGGCGTGCACGCGCTCCGCGATGACCCCCTCGACGATCCCGACCTGGGAGACGGCGGGGACCCCGAGCGTGAGCCCGACCGCTCGCGCCCCCTCGGCGACGTCGGCGTCCTCGACCATGGCGCGGGTGGCGGGGTCGGCCTCGTTGTAGACGCACAGCCCGGTGACGGCGCGGTAGACGCGCGCCTTGTCCGCGGCGTAGGCGGCCGCCGACCCGTGCCAGTCGAGGTGGTCGGGCGCGAGGTTGAGGCACGTGGCGGCGAGCGGCGCGAGCGAGTGCGTCGAGTGGAGCTGGAAGCTCGACAGCTCGGCGGGCAGCGCATCGGGGCCGGGACCGGCCGCGGTGACGATCTCCACCGGCGGGGTGCCGACGTTGCCGACGGCGGGAGCCTCCAACCCGGCAGCGGCGAGGATCGCGGCCGTCATCGTCACGGTGGTGGTCTTGCCGTTCGTTCCGGTGATCGCCAGCCAGGGCGCGTAGGAACCGTCCGGACGCGCCCGCTGGAGGCGCCAGGCGAGCTCGATCTCGCTCCACACCGGGATGCCGGCGGCCGCCGCGCGCACGAGGAGCGGCGAGGTGGCGGGAACGCCCGGGGAGACGACCAGGACGTCGGGCTCCGTGGCGAGCGTGACGTCGGCGAGGGCCTCCGGGCTCGCGCCGGCCGCGAGCGCGGCGCCGGGGTGGTCGGCGGCCACCGCCTCGAGGGCGGAGTCCTTCGCGTCGGTGGCGGCGAGCGCGCCGACCCGCCCCGTCAGCGCTCGAAGGACGGCCCTCCCCGACGTGCCGAGGCCGACGACGGTGACGCGGGCACGAGCGAGGTCCTCCGCCGCGCTGCGCGCCCAGGCATCGCGGGCGGCGTCCCTGTCGGACCGTCCGCCGTCGGGGACGTGCGTCATGAGACCGCGACCCACTCGCCGTAGAAGATGGCGAGGCCGGCGGCGGCGCAGAGCAGCGCGACGAGCCAGAACCGCACGACGATCGTCACCTCGCCCCAGCCGGAGAGCTCGAAGTGGTGGTGCAGCGGCGCCATCTTGAACACGCGCTTGCCGGTGGCCTTGAAGACCCCGATCTGGATGACGTCGGAGATGACGACGGCGACGAACAGGCCGCCGATGATGACGCCGAGGAACTCGGTGCGGGTGAGGATCGTCATCCCGGCGAGCGCGCCGCCGAGGGCGAGCGACCCGGTGTCCCCCATGAAGATCTTCGCCGGGTTGGTGTTCCACCACAGGAAGCCGAGGCAGGCGCCGACGATGCAGGCGGCGATGATCGTCAGGTCCCGCGGGTCGCGGACCTCGTAGCAGCCGGCTCCCGGCTCGGCGAGCACCTGGCAGGACTGGTTGGACTGCCAGAAGGCGATGCCGGCGTAGGCGCCGAACACGATCGCCGAGGCGCCGGTGGCCAGTCCGTCGAGCCCGTCGGTGAGGTTGACGGCGTTGGTCCAGGCGGTGATGAGGAAGTTCGCCCAGATGACGAAGAGGACGAGTCCGAGCACCGAGCCGGCGAACGCGAGGTCGAGGAACGAGAGGTCGCGCACCCAGGACAGCGCGGTGGAGGCGGGGGTGCGGTTGTTCTCGGAGGGGAACTGCAGGGCCAGCACCGCGAAGCTGATGCCGATGAACGCCTGGCCGACGATCTTCGCGCGTGCGTCCAGGCCGAGCGACCGGGCGCGGGAGATCTTGATGTAGTCGTCGAGGAACCCGATGATCCCCATCCCGACCATGAGGTAGAGCAGGAGCAGGCCGGAGACGTGCGGGAGGCGCCCGGCGCTGATGTTGGCGACGACGTACCCGAGAACGGTCGCGGCGATGATGATGACGCCGCCCATGGTCGGCGTGCCGCGCTTGGTCTGGTGGCTCGTCGGGCCGTCCTGGCGGATGAACTGCCCGTACTCGCGTCGGACGAGGAGCCGGATGAGCAGGGGCGTGCCGAGCAGCGTGACGACGAGCGCCACCCCGGCACCGACGAGGACGGAGGTCATGCCTGCATCTTCTCGCCGACCGGGCCGGTTGTGCCCGACCCCCCGCCGGTGCCCGATGTGAGAAGGTCCGCGACCTCCCACACGCCCGATCCCCTGGAGCCCTTGAGCAGCACCGCGTCACCGGGACCGACAAGTGCGCGCACGGCGTCGGCGATGACGTCCGGCGGGCGATTCGTCAGGTCCTCGACCTTGATCCCGGCGTCGCGGGCGGCGTCGGCGAGCGGCGCCGCCTCCCGGCCGACGACGATGACCGACCCGATCCCGTGCTGCGTGAGGACCGGCGCGAGCCCCGCGTGCTCGGCGGCCGACTCCGCGCCGAGCTCGAGCATGTGGCCGAGGACGGCGACCCGGCGCCGGTCGGGCGCGATGGTGGCGAGGGTGGCGAGGCCGGCGCGCATCGAGTCGGGGTTCGCGTTGTAGGAGTCGTCGAGCAGGAGCACGTCGCCCGGCAGCACGCTCACCGCGGTGCGGTGGGCGCTGCGCGGGCCGGCGACGGCGAGCCGCGCGGCGAGGTCGTCCAGGTCCGCGCCGGCGGCGAGCGAGGCGCCCACGGCCGCCAGGGCGTTGGAGACGTGGTGCGGCCCCACGAGGGCGAGCCGCACGTCGGCCCGGCCACCGGGGGTGTGCAGCGTGAAGGAGGCGTGCCCCTCGGCGTCGGCGCGCACGCCCGTGGCCACGAGGTCGGCCGCGGTGTCGCCGGACGCGGAGAACGTGAGGACGGGCCCCGGTGCGAGCGGGGCCATGGCCGCCACGCGCTCGTCGTCGTGGTTGAGCACGGCGGTGCCGCCCGGGACCAGGCCGGACACGAGCTCGGACTTGGTGCGCGCCACGTTCTCGATGCCGCCGAAATGGCCGAGGTGCGCCCGGCCGACGGCGAGCACGACCGAGACGTCGGGCGGTGCCACGGAGGTGAGGTACTCGAGGTTGCCCACCCGGTCGGCGCCCATCTCGAGGACGAGGGTCGTGGTCGAGGGATCGGCGCGCAGCACCGTGAGCGGGAGCCCGACCTCGTTGTTGAGCGAGCCCGGTGGCGCGACGAGCGGGCCGCGCGGGGACAACAGGTCGACGAGGAGGTCCTTCGTCGTTGTCTTGCCGACGGACCCGGTGACGGCGACGACGCCCGGGGCGCCGGAGCGGCGCAGCTGCGCCAAGGTGTGACGGGCGAGGTCGCCGAGCGCGGCCACGGTGTCCCGGACGACGACGAGGCGGTCCTCCGCCGCGCCGTCGGCGAGCGGACGGGTCGGGTCCGTGACCAGGGCGCCGGCCGCGCCGGCCGCCAGCGACGCGGCCACGTGCGCGTGCCCGTCGGTGCGCTCCCCGGCGATGGCGACGAAGAGGTCGCCCGGGCCGACGAGGCGCGAGTCCTGGACGACGGAGCCGGTGACGGCGTGCCCGCCCGCGCCCGGGCGGGCGTGGGTGGCCGCGGCGATCTCGGCGAGGCTGAGGGTGATCATGCCTCATCCTCCCCCGGGGCGGCGCCGCGGCGGGCGAGTGCCGTGCGGGCCTCCTCGCGGTCGTCGAGGTGGTGCTGGACGTCGCCGACCTCCTGGACGGTCTCGTGGCCGCGGCCGGCGAGCAGCACCGTGTCCTCGGGGTCGGCCAGGAGCACGGCGTGCGCGATGGCCTCGCGCCGGTCCCCGACCTCGACGACCCGGGCGCCCTCGACCCGGCGCGCCCCGGCGAGGATCTGGGCGCGGATCGTCGCGGGGTCCTCCGAGTGCGGGTCGTCGTCGGTGACGACGACCTCGTCGGCGAGCCGGGCGGAGACCTCGCCCATGAGGGGACGCTTGACGGCGTCGCGGTCGCCGGCCGAGCCGGTGACGCACCAGAGGCGGCCCGTGGTGGTGGGGCGCAGCTCGGCGAGCACGGAGGCCAGGGCCTCGGTGTTGTGGGCGAAGTCGACGACGACGCGCGGTGCCTCGGCGAGCACCTCCATGCGGCCGGGGACGGCGGGACTCACGCCGCCCGCCGCCTCCAGCGCCGGTGCGAGCGTGGCCGCGTCGACTCCGGAGCGCAGCACCATGGCGACGGCGAGGGCGGCGTTGGCGACGTTGAAGGAGCCGGGCATCGCGGTGCGGGTGACGAGGCGCTCCCCCGCCACGGCAAGCTCGAGCTCGCCGGGCCCCGCCGTGACGACGCGGACGTCCGCGTCCTCCTGGGCGCCGAGGCTCCAGAGTTCTCCGGGGCGGGAGCCCGCGGCGTCCTCGACCAGGCGGCGGCCCCACTCGTCGTCGACGGTGACGACCCCCGAGCGGGAGCGCTCGGGGGCGAAGAGCCGGGCCTTCGCCGCGAAGTACTCCTCGACGGTGCCGTGCAGGTCGAGGTGGTCCGGCGTGAGGTGCGTGAAGCCCGCGACGTCGTAGGTGATGCCGTCGACGCGGCCGAGCGTGAGGGCGTGGGAGGAGACCTCCATGACGAGGTCGGTGACGCCGGCCTCCACCATCGCCGCGAGCATGGCGTGCAGCTCGTCGGCCTGCGGGGTGGTGAGGGCGGCGGGCACGGACCGGCCGGCGACCCGGACCTCGACCGTGCCGACGAGCCCGGTCGTGCGCCCGAGCGCGCGCAGGACGTGGTCGGTCATGAACGCCGTCGTCGTCTTGCCGTTGGTACCCGTCAGCGCGAAGGTGCGCAGGCGCTGCGCCGGAGAGCCCCATGCGAGGGCGGAGACGGGACCGGCGACCGCCGCGACGTCGTCGACGACGACGATCGGCACCTCCACGCCGTCGGCCGTGACGATCCCGGCCCCCGCGGCGTCCGTGAGGACGGCGGCGGCGCCCCGGGCGACGGCGTCGGCGGCGAACCGCGCGGCATGGTGGCGGGCACCGGGCCGGGCGAGGAAGAGCTCGCCGCCCGTGACGGCCCGGTTGTCCGCGACGGCGCCGGCGACCCGGAGACCGGGCGCCGGGTTCCGGAGGTCACCCCCGGTCACCTCGACGATCGCGGCGACCTCGACGGGGCTGACCCGCGACGGCCGCAGCGAAGACGTCACTGGGGACCCCACTCCACCCCGGGCTCCAGCGGCAGGTACGGTGCGGGCTCGGTCGAGGGAGCGACGCCGAGGTGGGACATCGTGAAGGCCCCGATGTCGGAGAAGACGGGTGCGGCCACGCGGGAACCGTACGAGGCGCCGTTCGCGTTGTACATGACCACGCCGATGGCGACCTCCGGGTCGTCCGCGGGCAGGACGCCGATGAAGGTGCCGACCCGGTCGGTGAGGCCGCCGTGGCCGTCGGGCACCTGGGCGGTGCCGGTCTTGCCAGCCACCCGGTAGCCGTCGACGGCGGCGAGCTGCGCGGTGCCCTCGGTGGAGACGGCGCCCTCCATCATCGCGAGCGTGTCCGCCGCGCTCTCCTCGGAGACCACGCGCTGCCCGTCGAGCAGCGGGGTCGGCGTCATCGACCCGTCGACCTCCTCGACGGCGTCGACGACGTGCGGGTCGACCCGGACGCCGCCGTTGCCGATCGTGGCGGCGGTCGAGGTGGACTGCACGAGCGTGAGCGCGAGCCCCTGGCCGAACATCGACGTGTACTGCTGCCGGTTGTCCCACTCCTCGTAGGGGGCGAGGATGCCGGGCGACTCGCCGGGCAGCTCGATCCCGGTGCGCTGGCCGAGGCCGAACCGCTGGAGGTAGTCGTAGCGGACGTCCGCGGGGACGGTGTCACCGATCTGGACGAGCCCGGTGTTGTAGGAGCGGGCAAGGACGCCGGCCGTCGTCAGGGTGATCGGGGCGTGCGAGTCGTTGTCCCGGAACTCCTGGCCGTTCGGCATGGTGATCGTGTCCGGCGTCAGCCACTCGTCGTCGACCTCGACCCCACCGGCGTCGAGCGCCGTCGCGAAGGTTGGGACCTTGCCGGTCGAGCCCGGCATGTACGGCGTGGTGACTGCGCGCGAGCCGCGGTCCTCGGCGTCCCACTCCTGGTAGTTGCCGGGGTCGACGGTGTTGTTGTCGCACAGCGCGAGGATCCGGCCGGTGCCGATCTCCTCGATGACGACCGCGCCCCACTCGGCGCCGTGGCGCTCGACGGCCTCGTCGATGGCCTGCTGGCACTCGTACTGGAGGTTGCGGTCGATCGTGGTCTGGACGTCGCGGCCCTGGACCGCGGGCACGTCCTCGCGGGTGGCGCCGGGGATGACCTGGCCGTCGCGCCCGATCTCCACGGTGGTGGACCCGGGGGTGCCGGCGAGGACCTCCTCGTAGGACTGCTCGAGCCCGGCGAGCCCGACGCCGTCGCGGCCGACGAAGCCGGTGATGTTCCCGCCGGTCGTGCCGTTGGGGTAGAGCCGGTCGACGGTGGCCTCGGGCTCGATGCCAATGATCCCGAGCTCGCGGATCTGCCGCCACTGGGCCGGGGTGACGTCCGTGGCGATGTAGGCGAACGTCGAGTCGCCCACCATGGCGGCGCCGAGCTCGGCGGGGTCCTGGTCGAGGATCGGCGCGAGCCGCTCGGCGGCGGCCGAGATGCCGGTGCCGACGACCTCGCCGTCCTCGTCGCGCGCCTCGTACCCGGTGATCAGCTGCTGGTTGACGCCGATGTTGTAGGTCTGGACGGACGTGGCGAGCACGTCGCCGTTCGCGTCGACGATCTGGCCGCGCCGGGCCTGGATCTCGTAGGTCCGGATGCGGTTGTCCCGCGCGTCGGCGGCGAGCTGGGGGCCCTCGAGCGCCTGGACCCAGATGAGACGCCCGGCCACGACGAGGAGGATCGCCAGGAGCACCACGAGGAGCAGCCGGGTCCGGCGGACCCAGTCTCGGGGTGCGGTGGTCACCAGCGGGGATCGTGCCATCAGCGGGTCTCCTCCTCGCTCGGGCCCCCGGTGATCTCACCGGACTCGAGCTCGATGAAGTAGGTGGTCGGCGGACGGGTCATGCCGAGCTCGACCGCGCGCTCCTCGAGCACCGACGGGGCTCCGGCGGCGTCGAGCTCGATCTGCAGGGCGTCGACGGACTCCTCCACGAGGGCGAGCTCCATCTGGCGGTCGTGCATGGCGTAGGAGGCCTCGGCCATCCGGATGTTGAGGACGAGGACCGTGGCGAGCGCCGCGAGGAGGATGAGCGCGAGCACCGCCACGAACGGGGCACGGGACCGCCCCGGTACCGGGCTCGGGACGACGGTGAGGCGCGGCCGCCCACGGCGGTTCGGGGAGGCGGAGGGCGCACCGGGCGTACCGCGGCGCGGTGCGCGCGCCGGCTCGTTCAGTGGCTGGGCGCTCATCGGGTGCTCCTCGGGTGCACGTGGGCCGCGCGTCGGGTCGTCGTCGTGCGGTCGGTCGTGGCTGCCCGGCGTCCTGCGCGGGCGAGGTGGGTCGGCGTCGGGCGTAGCCGTTCGGCCGCACGGAGCCGGACGGCGCGCGCCCGGGGGTTGGCGGCGAGCTCGGCCTCGTCGGCGCCCTCGGCGCCCCGGGTGAGCAGGCGGAGGTAGGGCTGGTGCGTCTCCGGGACGACGGGCATGTCGGGCGGTGCGGAGGTGACGGCGCCGCGGGCGAGCTCCGCCTTGACGAGGCGGTCCTCGAGGGACTGGTAGGACTCGACGACGATCCGGCCGCCGGTGGCCAGGGCCTCGACGGCGCGGGGCAGGGCCCGGGTGAGGATGTCAAGCTCGGCGTTGACGGCGATCCGCAGCGCCTGGAACGTGCGCTTGGCGGGGTTGCCTCCGGTGCGGCGGCCGGCGGCCGGCATGGCGACGTCGATGACGTCGACGAGGTCCGCCGTCGTGCGCAGCGGGTCCGTCCCCCGGCGCCGGACGATCTCGTCGGCGATCCGGCCGGCGAACTTCTCCTCGCCGTACTCGCGCAGCACCCGGCGCAGCTCGCGCGCGTCGAGGGTGGCGAGCAGGTCGGCCGCGGTGGGGCCGTCGCTGGTGTCCATCCGCATGTCGAGCGGGGCGTCGTGCGCGTAGGAGAAGCCGCGCGGGGCCTCGTCGAGCTGGAGCGAGGAGACGCCGAGGTCCATGAGGACGCCGGCGACGGCTCCGCCCGCGTGCTCGGCGACCACCTCGTCGATCTCGTCGTAGGTGGCGTGGACGCCGGTGAAGCGGTCCGCGTAGGGGGCGAGCCGCTCGGCGGCGAGCGCGTGCGCCTCCGTGTCCCGGTCGATGCCGATGACCCGCAGGTCGGGGAACCTCGCGAGCGCCCCCTCGGTGTGGCCGCCGAGACCGAGGGTCGCGTCCACGAGGACGGCCCCCGGCGTCTCGAGCGCGGGGGCCAGGAGGTCGAGGCAGCGGGAGAGCAGGACCGGCAGGTGGCGCTCGGGCGTCGCGGGCCAAGCGTCGGTCGCGGCGTCGGCCGCGTGCGACGTGTGGTGCGCGGGCGACCCGTCGGTCGCGGTGGCGTCCGGCTCGGGCGTGGTGGTCATCCGGTCCTCCTCTCGTGGGGACGTGGTGCAGGGCTGTGGGGCATGGACGTGGTGCAGGGTCGTGCTGGTGGGGCCACGTGGTAGGCGGCACGACCCCGGGGTGCGATCCGGCTCGTACCGCCAGGACTCCCACCTCCGCTTCCGGCGCCGGGGAAGTGCGTCGGAGCGGGGACACCGGCGCCGGGGAAGTGCGTCGGTGTGGTGGGAGACCTCGCGGGGCGAGGGCCGGTGCTGCGTGTCGTCGAGCTGTTCAGATGTACGGACCAGGGGCGGGCGTGCGGTGGTGCTGCAGGGTGGTCGGGCCGGTCAGAACAGGCCCGGGACCACCTCCTCCGCGGTGTCGGCGAACGACTCCTCCTGGGCGGCGAGGTACTCGGTCCACGAGGTGGCGTCCCAGATCTCGATGCGCGATCCGGCGCCGATGACCGCGAGCTCGCGGTCGAGTCCGGCGTAGCGGCGCAGGTTGAGGGGGATCGTCAGGCGGCCCTGCTTGTCCGGCACCTCGTCCGAGGCGCCCGAGAGGAAGACGCGCAGGTAGTCGCGGGCCTGCTTGGAGGTCACGGGCGCCTGACGGAGCCGCTCGTGCATGGACTCGAACTCGGAGATCGGGAAGGCGAAGAGGCAGCGGTCCTGGCCGCGCGTGAGGACGAGGCCGTCCTCGAGCCCGGCCCGGAACTTGGCGGGGAGGATCAGCCGTCCCTTGTCGTCCAACCGCGGCTCGTAGGTGCCGAGAAACATCGCGGCACCTCCCTCACGTCGCCCTGCCGCTCCCGTGACCCCCACGTTACTCCACTTCACTCCACCGCGATAGCAGATCGGGCCGACATCACCCGTGTGTCGTGTCAGATTCCTTCTGTTCATTGAGAGGAGGGCGGTGGAGGGAAGATGCACGCCTCGAGGGCCCCGGCGGCGCGCCACGCACCCGGGGCAGCGCCGGCCACGGGTCTGGTCCGCGGATCCGTGCGGTTTCGGCGGCGCGGACCACGGCCCGGGGCGAGCATCGGTGCACCGCGGGGAGGGAAGTGGGGGAATCCGGGCCCGGGCGTCAGGACGACCGGAAGGGCGGTCCGGCCGATCCCCGGTGGAGCGCGCTGGAGCGGCCCGGATCAGGACCGGTGGAGCACAGTGGGGCACCTCGGCTCAGGACCGGTGGAGCGCTGTGGATCGGCCGGTTCAGGACCGGTGGAGCACAGTGGGGCACCTCGGCTCAGGACCGGTGGAGCACGGTGGGGCGCCCCGGCTCACCGCCCGTGGAGCACCGTGGGGCGATCCGCCCCCCGGCCGATGGAGCGCGGTGGAGCGCTCAGGGTCGGCGTCGACCCGGCGGCACGCACGGACCTCGTGACCGATCCCGACGCCCCTCGCGCCGCGACGTCACGCAGGAACAGCTACGGCCCCCGGTTCCGCCGCGAGGCGGGCCAGGGGCCGTCGGTTCGGAGTCGGGACCGACTGCTGCGAGCCGGTCCCGGGGAGGTCAGACTCCGCGGCCCTCGCCGCGCTGCTCCCACTTCTCCTGCTGTCGTTCCATGAAGCTCTTGCCGCTGTTGGCGCGGCCACCCGACGGACCGCGACCGCCAGGGGTCTGGCCGCCACTTCCTCCGCGTCCTCCGGGCCCGGCGCCGGGCGAGGACTTCCGGGGCCGTGCGCCGTCCTTGGCGGGACTCATAGCCACGAGCACCCCGCCGACCATCGCGACGAACCCGAGGACGCCGAGCCAGATCCAGCTGGTGGCGACGCCTCCGACGAGGGCGCCGAGGCCGAGGACGGCGACGAGCGAGCCGAGCGCGACCTTGCGGAGGTCCGGGCCGGCGGCGTCGCCGAGGGTCTCCGCGAGGCGCGGATCGTCAGCGTGAAGCTGCGCTTCCATCTGGGCGAGCATGCGCTGCTCGTACTCGGAGAGTGGCATCCTGCCCCCTTCCTCAGCACCGGTCGGACGTCTGCCCGCGTCCGGGTGGAGCGCGGCTGCCCTCAGGATAGGTCCTGCCGGGCTCCTGCGTCACGCGCGGGAGGCCCGTCGTGACCGGGTCGACGTCCCCGTCCCCTCGTCCGCTGTTCCAGCAGCGCGGCCGGGGACAGCGCCGCGCGCCCGAACCGTTCCCGGACCGCGTCGAGCGTCTCCTCGGCGCGCGCGACCCCGGGGTCGTCGTCGAGGGCGAGCTGCATGCCCCGGCCGGCCTCCTCGAGACCCTCGAGCCGCACCCCGAGCAGCCGGAGCCCGGCCCGGGGCACGTCGACGGCCCGCAGCAGGTCCCGGGCGGCCGCCGCGACGTCCCGCGCGAGGAAAGTGCCGGCGCCGAGGGTGCGCGAACGGGTGATCGTCGTGAAGTCCGTGAACCGCACCTTGATGCTCACCGTCGACGATGTGAGGCCGGCTGCCCGCAGCCGGGCGGCCGCCGCGTGGGACTGCTCGAGCAGGACCCGGTCGAGCTCGTCGCGGTCCGCCACGGGGTCGAAGAACGTGTGCTCGCTGCCGATCGACTTCTCGGCGGCGCGCTCCGAGCGGACCTCGCGGGCGTCCGCCCCCATCGCGAGGGCGTGCAGGCGGGTACCCGCGGAGCGGCCGAGGGCCCGCTCGAGGTCGGAGGTCCGGGCGGCCGCGACGTCGCCGACGGTGTCCCAGCCGTGGCGGCGGAGCACCTCCGCGGACTTCTCCCCCACGCCCCAGAGCGCGCCGACCGGCAGCGGGTGCAGGAAGTCGAGGGTGGCCGCCGCGGGGACGAGCAGGAGGCCGTCCGGCTTGGCGGCGCCGGAGGCGATCTTCGCGACGTGCTTGGTGCTCGCGATCCCCACCGACGCGGCGAGGCCGGTCTCCTCTCGCACCCGCGCGCGGACGTGGGCACCGATGGTCAGCGGCGGCCCGAGCCTGCGGACCGCCCCCCGCACGTCGAGGAACGCCTCGTCGACGCTCAGCTGCTCGACCCGGTCGGTGACGGACCCGAGCACCCCCATGACCACCCGGGAGATCTCGCGGTAGCGGGAGTGGCGGCCGGGCAGGAAGATCCCCTGCGGGCACAGGGCGCGGGCCTGGTTGATCGGCATGGCCGAGCGGACGCCGAAGGCGCGGGCCTCGTAGGTGGCCGCCGAGACCACTCCCCGCTCGGGCCCGCCGACGATGACGGGTCGGCCGGCGAGCTCGGGCCGGTCGAGCACCTCGACGGCGGCGAAGAAGGCGTCCATGTCGACGTGCAGGACATGGCAGCCGGCGTCGTCCGCCCCGTAGGGCGTGGGGCCGCGCCGCGGGGCCCCGCTCGCTCGGACTGGCTTGCGGCTCACGCCTCGACGTTAGCGTGAGCCCGTGACACCGCGACGCTCGCCCGTGTTCGACCGCTGGCCGGAGCACCCCGTCCCCACCTCGCTGACCGTGGCCGAGGTCGTGCCCGAGCCGGGCTCGTCCTCCCGGGTGATGCTGCTGCTCGGCGGGTCGGAGTCCTCGTTCCTCGACCTCGAGGACCCCGCCCACCTCGAGTTCGAGTACATGCAGCACGTGCGGGCGATCGTCGACGTCGTCCTCCCCCGCGACGACGACGCCCGCCCCGGCAGGTTCGTCCACCTGGGTGGGGCGGCGTGCGCGCTCCCGCGCGCCCTGATCGCCGACCGGCCGAGGTCCCGGCACCTCGCCGTCGAGCTCGACGCCGAGCTCGCGCGTCTCGTGCGCGCATGGTTCGACCTGCCTCGCTCCCCCGCGCTGCGCATCCGCAACGCCGAGGCCCGCGGCGCCGTCGAGCACCTCTATCCCGGGTCGGCCGACGTGCTCGTGCGCGACGTGTTCGTCGACGCCGAGGTCCCCGAGCACCTGCGCACCGTCGGCTTCACCGAGGCGGTCGAGCGGGCTTTGGCCCCCGGCGGCGTCTACGTCCTCAACCTCACCGACTCCCCCGGGCTCCGGCGTGTCCGCGAGGAGCTGTCCGCGCTGACGGCCGTGTTCCCGGAGGTCGTGGCCGTCGTCGACCCGGCGGTGTGGAAGGGGCGGCGGCACGGGAACGTGGTGCTCGCCGCGTCGCGCGGGCCGATCGATCGGGACGCGGTCGACCGGGGCCTGCGGTCCCTCCCCTTCCCGGCGGTCGTCGTGGGCAAGAAGGAGCTCGCCCGCATGCATGCGACGACGCCACCACCGCAGGACCCGCCGGCCATCGCCTGAGGTGGGACGGCAACGGGGCCCGCACCTGTCGGTGCGGGCCCCGCGAAGAGTATGGGTCGTGCGCTCGGATCAGAGCGGGACGACGTTCTCCGCCTGCGGGCCCTTCGGGCCCTGGGTGATCTCGAACTCGACGCGCTGGGCGTCCTCGAGCGACTTGTAGCCGTCCGCCTGAATCGCCGAGAAGTGAACGAAGACGTCAGGCGCGTTGCCACCGTCCTGCTCGATGAAGCCGTAGCCCTTCTCGGAGTTGAACCACTTGACGGTTCCCTGTGCCATGTAACTGATGTCCTTCCGGGACGTCGGGGCCCGACCCTGTGCCGGTCCCCACTTGCCGCACTGAATTCGTCCCACGTCCTTGCCGGAGCCATGCCCCTCGCCGATATTGCCGGCGGGACGCACAACAGGGAAACGCAGATGCAACGGATCTAGCATGCCATGCTCGCGCCGCGTGCGCGCAAGGTTCGCAGGCCGGATCCATAGGGGGCGGCGCGTCCTCAGCCGCGGCCCGGGGCGTGCTCCGCACCCGGCCCGAGCCTGCGCGTGGCCAGCACCATGCCGCACACGCCGACGAGCAGGACGAGGCCCTGCGCGACCATCGCCACCCGGTAGACCTCGGTGGCCGGACCGGCCCCGGCGGCCAGGTCGAGCACGAGTCCGACGATGAGCACGGAGAGCAGCGTCGCGACGAAGCCGCCGGTGTTGGCGAACCCGGTGGCCGTGCCCAGCCGGGAGCGCGGTACGTGCGAGCGGACGACGTCGAAGGCGATGTTGCTGGAGGCGCCGCCGATGTTGAGGCCGATGACGAGGACGACCAGCGACCAGACCGGCACGGGCGGCGGGAGGATCAGGACGAGCACCCAGCACAGGGCGGCGGTGCCCACGCCCGTCGCGGCGAGCCCCACCCGGCGGTGCGGGTAGCGCGAGGACAGGGCGCCGATCACGGGGGCGAGCGTCACCATCGCCACGACGCCGACCACCAGCACGGTCGAGGCGGTGCCGGCGCCGTGGCCGTTGCCGGCGCGCATGTAGGGCACGCCCCACATGAGGGCGAAGGTCGAGACGAGGAACATCGCGGACCAGTGCGCGAAGAGCCCGGCCCAGGCGCCGGGTTCCTTGAGCACGGCCCGGAGCTGGGTGGGGACCGACTCGCGCTGGGTCGGCGCGGCGTCGACGTCGCCGGCGCTGCGTGCCGGGAGCCGTGCGGGCCGGTCGCGCACGAGGACGAGGACGGCGAGGGCCATGAGCACGCCGGTGGCGGCGAGCGACAGGAAGGCGGGCGTCCAGCCGGACCCGCGCAGGACCGCGTAGAAGGGGACGGCGGAGACGACCTGCCCGAGCTGGCCGAGGGCCGAGGTGGCCTGGTTGACGAGCGGGACGTGCCGCAGGGCGAACCATTCGGGGACGAGGCGCAGGACGGAGATGAACGCCGTGGCGTCCCCCAGGCCGACGGCGACCCGGGCGCCGAGCGTGACCGGCAACGAGGTCGAGAGCGCCATGACGAGCTGGGCGCCGGCGAGGAGGAGCGCGCCGACCACGAGCACGCGCCGCGGGCCCCACCTGTCGACGGCGAGGCCGACCGGGATCTGGGCGAGCGCATAGGTGCCGACCTGCAGGACGACGAAGGTGGACAGGATCGCGGGCCCGACGTCGAACCTCTCCAGCGCCGCCAGCGAGCTCACGCCGAACGACGACCGTCCGGCGACGGCGAGGATGTAGCACAGCACCGCGACGCCCCAGACCGTCAGGCCGGTGCGGGGCGATGCGGGTGGGGTCAGCCGGTTCACCGAGCCGCGCCCGCAAGGCGGTTGCGGACGGCGGTCCCGGAGGTGCGTGGCGCGGCCGGGCGGGTCACTCCTCGGTGGTGGTGCGGTCGTCGTCCTCGCCTGCGGGCTCGGACGAGTGGTTCTCGCCGGACCGATCGGCCTCGCCGGAGGAGCCGTCCTCGCCGGAGGAGCCGTCCTCGCCGGACGAGTGCTCGTCGTCGGACCGGTCGGCCGAGCCCTCGATCGAGCGCTGCCCGGAGTCCTGCCGGACGTCGAGCGGCGGCGCACTCGCGAGGAAGGCCTCGAGCTCGGCACCGATCTCGTCGGCGGACGGGATCTCCGGCGCGCCGAGCTCGCTCGCCGCGCCCGCGACCGGGCTGCGGTCGTAGCGCTCCTCGAGCGCGCGGACGACCGCGCCGATCTCGGGGTTCGCCTCGACCTGGGAGTCGATGTCGGCGATGACCTTCGTCGTCAGCGACTCGAGGTCACCGACCGGGAGCGAGACGCCGCTGGCCGTGGACAGCGAGCGCAGGAGCGCCGCCGAGGCCACGGGGTACTCGGAGCCCGAGAGGTAGTGCGGCACGTGCACGGCGAGCCCGAGCACGTTCATCCCCTGCTGCGAGAGCCGGAGGTCGACGAGCGCCTCGGCGGAGCCGGGCGCCTGGAACTCGCCGTTGAACAGGCTCGGTCCCGGGTCGAGCCTGCCACCGGCGTCGCGGTCGGTGCCGTGGGTCGTGATGGCGGCGGGCCGGGTGTGCGGCACGCCCGCGGGCACGCCCTGCATACCGACGACGAGCTCGACGCCGTGCTCACGCACGATGTCCCCCACCGCGCGGGCGAAGCCCTCCCACGAGCGGTCCGGCTCGAGCCCGTGGAGGACGAGCATCGCGCGCCCCTCGTGGTCCCGCACCGCGTCGACGGCGAGGACCGGCTCCTCGAAGTCGACCCATCGCCCCTCGGAGAACGTCATCGCCGGACGGCGCGAGCGCAGGTCGAGCAGCTGCTCGACGTCGAACGTCGCCACCCGCTGGGTCGGCATGCTCGTGAGGAGCTGCCGCACAGCGAGGTCACCGGCACTTCCTGCGTCCATGCCGCCCTGCAGGGCGTGCACGAGCACGGGCACGTCACCCACGAGGTCTGCGGCAGGCCCGGAGGTGTAGAGAATCTCGTCGCTCATCGCGCCACCTTCTTCCACTGGTCGTCTGACCGGTCCAACATCGCACCATGCTGGGCCATTCCCGCCCGCGATGGCGGGATGCACCACACACTGGCCACGCGGGACAAGGGTGCGCGGGCGGGCACAGATGCACCACAATGGACGGTCGCGCGTGCCGACCCCAGGCCGCTCGACCGAGGAGGTGGCCCGATGGCGCTGCACGAGCCCGTGGACGCCCCCGCCGAGGATCCTGCGGCGGGCGGCAGCGAGATCCCGCGCGAGCAGGCCCGGGTGGACGCCGTCTACGCCCGGCTCGACGAGCTGCGCGAGATCTACCGCGAACGCCTCGCGGAGGTCCGGCGCGCCGGCTCGGTCGGGACCCATCAGATGCGCTCGGAGCGGGACGCGTTCGCCGGCCACTACTCGGAGGCCGTGGCGCGGCTCGACCAGGTCGAGGAGCGGCTCGTCTTCGGCCGCCTCGACCTGCGCGAAGGGCCGCCGCGGTACGTCGGCCGGCTCGGCATCCAGGACGAGAGCCGCACGCAGCTCCTGCTCGACTGGCGCGCGCCGTCGGCGCGGCCCTTCTACCAGGCGACCGCCGTCGACCCGGACGGGGCCGTGCGCCGCCGGCACCTGCAGACCCGCGGCCGCACCGTCGTCGGGGTCGAGGACGAGCTCCTCGACGCCGAGCACCTGCCGGACGACCTCCGGCTCGAGCTCCGCGGCGAGGGGGCGCTGTTCGCCGCGATGAACGCCGCGCGCACGGGTCGGATGAGCGACATCGTGGCAACGATCCAGGCGGAGCAGGACGCCGTGATCCGTTCCCCGCTCGACGGCGTGCTCGTGGTCCAGGGCGGGCCCGGGACCGGCAAGACCGCCGTCGCGCTGCACCGCATCGCCTACCTCATGTACGCGCACCGCGAGCGGCTCGCCAAGTCGGGCGTCCTGCTCGTCGGTCCCTCCCCGGTCTTCCTCCGTTACGTCGAGCAGGTGCTGCCCTCCCTCGGTGAGACCGACGTCGTCTCGACGACGATCGCCGACCTCCTGCCGGGCCTCAGCGCCCGCGGCGCCGAGGACGCACGCGCCGCGCGCATCAAGGGCGGTCCGCTGATGGCGTCGGTGGTCAGCCGCCTCGTCCGCCGCTTCCAGCGGGTGCCGGACCGGGTGCAGCACCTCGACGTCGAGGGCGCGACCGTCCGCCTCGAGCCCGGCGACGTCCGGCAGGCGATCGGCCGGGCGCGGCGCGCGCACCGGACCCACAACGCCGGCCGCGAGACCTTCGTCCGCTCGCTGCTGCCCGTACTCACGGACCGGTACGCCGCGGCGCGGGGGATCAGCGACCCCGAGGAGCGCACCGACCTCATGGAGGACGTCCGCTCGTCGCGCGACGTGCGGGTCGCGCTCAACCTGTGCTGGATGCCGCGGACCCCGCTCGAGCTTCTCGACAAGATGCTCTCGCGGCCCGAGCTGCTCACCGCCGTCGCCCCCGAGCTGGACGCGGCGGACCGCGCCTCGATCATCCGAGCGCCGGGTTCCGAGCCGACCGAGGCCGACGTCCCGCTGCTCGACGAACTCGCCGAGCTCCTCGGGCCGCACGAGGAGGCCGAGGAGCGCGAGGCGCGTGAGCGGGCCAAGGCCGAGCGCGCCCGGGACGTCGAGCACGCCCGGGAGGCGATCGAGGCCCAGGACCTCGGCGACGGCATCGTGTCCGCCGAGATGCTCGCCGGCCGGTTCGCGCCGGTCGGCCCGTCGCAGACCACCGCCGAGCGCGCGCTGGCCGACCGGTCGTGGACGTACGGCCACGTCGTCGTCGACGAGGCGCAGGAGCTGAGCCCGATGGCCTGGCGGATGCTCGCCCGCCGCGTCCCGGTGCGGTCGATGACCGTGGTCGGCGACCTCGACCAGCGCCGCGGCCACGACCGGCCGCGCAGCTGGGCCGACCTGCTGGGCCCGGCCGCCGGGACGGCGCTGCGCGAGTCGGTGCTCACCGTCTCCTACCGCACGCCGGCCACCGTCCTCGACGCCGCGACCGAGACCCTGCGCCTCGCGGGCACCCCGAGCACGCACCCGGTGACCGCGGCCCGCGACCTCCCGGGCGCCCTTGCCACCCGACAGGTCGGGGCCGGGGAGACGGTCCGGGCCGCCGTCGACGCGGCCGCCGACGCGCTGGCCGGGCTCGACGACGAGGAGCCCGGCTCGGGACGCGTCGCCGTCGTCGCCGGGCAGCTCCGGGTCGCCGAGCTGCGCGCGACCGCGCGCGAGCTTCCGGCGACGGCCGAGGCGCTCACCGGGGCGGACGCGCTCGGCGCCCGGCTCGTCCTCACGGACCCGGCGGCGGCGAAGGGGCTCGAGTTCGACGTCGTCGTCCTCGTCGAGCCCGGCGAGCTCACCGCGGACGGCCCGGGCGACCTCTACGTGGCGATGACCCGGCCCACCCGCCGCCTCGTCGTCGTCCACCACGAGGACCTGCCCGCCGGACTTGACCCGGCGCGCGACTGACCCGCACTTCGTGACCGCGGTCACGCGCAGGATGGAACGCGTTTGCCGCGCGGCCCCGACGGCGCGACCATGTGCCGGTGACTCGAGCCCTCCTTCTGGAAAACCCGCACTCCAACGCCGACGCCGCGCTCACCGCCGCCGGCCTCGACGTCGTGCGACACCCGCACGCGATGTCCGAGGAGGAGCTGGACGACGCCCTCGACGGCGTCGAGATCCTCGGCATCCGATCGGCCACCGAGGTCACGGAGCGCGTCATCGCGAACCACCCGCACCTGTTGGCCATCGGCGCCTTCAGCATCGGGACGAACCAGATCGACACCCGCGCGGCCACGCGGCACGGCGTGGCGGTGTTCAACGCGCCGTTCGCCAACACGCGCTCGGTCGTCGAGCTCGCGGTCGCCGAGATCATCGCCCTCACCCGCCGCCTCACCGAGCGGGACAAGTCGCTCCACGAGGGCGTGTGGGCGAAGTCCGCGAAGGGCTCGCACGAGGTGCGCGGCCGCACGCTCGGCATCGTCGGTTACGGCAACATCGGCTCCCAGCTCTCGGTCATCGCCGAGGCGCTGGGCATGCGGGTGATCTTCTACGACACGTCGGAGAAGCTGGCCCTCGGCAACGCGCGCGGCACGTCCTCGCTCAACGAGCTGCTCGGCGAGGCGGACATCGTCACGCTGCACGTGGACGGCCGCGACGGCAACGCCGGCATGTTCGGCGCCGACCAGTTCGCGGCGATGAAGCCGGGCGCCGCGTTCCTCAACCTGTCCCGCGGGTTCCTCGTCGACTACGACGCGCTGCGCGAGCGCGTGCTCGACGGGAGCATCAGCGGCGCCGCCGTGGACGTGTTCCCCGACGAGCCCCGCAGCAACGGCGAGGCCTTCGAGTCCGGCCTGCGCGGGCTGCCGAACGTCATCCTCACCCCGCACGTCGGCGGGTCCACCGAGGAGGCGCAGGAGAACATCGGGCACTTCGTCTCGAACAAGCTCGCGTCCTACCACTCGCTCGGCGTCACCGACCTGTCGGTCAACCTCCCCCGGCTCGTCCTCGAGACGACCCCGGCCACGCGCCACCGACTCGCCTACGTGCACCGCAACACCCCGGGTGTGCTCGCGCTCGTCAACCAGACGTTCGCCGAGGCGGGCGCCAACATCGAGGGTCAGATCCTGGGGACCTCGGGCCAGACGGGCTACGTCATCACCGACATCTCCTCGGAGATCCCCGTGGCCGCGCTCTCCGCGATCAACTCGATGGAGGACACGATCCGGCTGCGGGTGCTCTCGCGCCCGGGCGTCTGAGGACCAGCCCGCCCGGAACGACCGAGCCGTCGGCGACGTCGGCTTCCCCTCCGACATCACCGACGGCGGTCGGTGCCGGGCTCGTCGGCCGCGACGGACCACGGTCGACGACCGTGGGGGCCGGGCGAGTCACCGGTGTCACCAGACACTAGCGGAGCAGGGGACGCCGCGCGAACGCCGTTGTGCCCGGTTCACCCCGAGGCCCGCCCGCGGCCGTCAGACCTCCCTGTCCTCCTGCTCGCCGGCGTCCCCGGACCGGTCGCCGGGAGCCTCGGGCGAGGCGCCCTGGTGCGCCTCCTCGCGGCCCGTCCCGCCCACATCCGTACTGACCGCCGTCGCCGACGTCTGTGCCGGTGCCGCACCCTGGGCGTCCTCGCGTGCCGAGCGGTCGGCGCGCAGTGCCGCGATCGCCGCCTCGAAGTCCTCGAGCGAGTCGTAGGAGGAGTAGACCGAGGCGAAGCGCAGGTAGGCCACCTCGTCGAGCGAGCGCAGGGGGGCGAGGATCGCGGTGCCGACGTCGTGCGCGTCCACCTGGGAGGCGCCCGAGGCTCGCACGGTCTCCTCGACCTGCTGCGCGAGCCGCGCGAGGTCGTCGTCGGAAACCGGCCTGCCCTGACTGGCCTTCCGCAGCCCGCCGACGACCTTCTCGCGGCTGAACGGCTCGACGACGCCCGAGCGCTTGACCACCTGCAGCGAGGAGGTCTCGAGCGTGCTGAACCTGCGCTGGCAGTCGGGGCACTGGCGGCGCCGGCGGATGGACGTGCCGTCGTCCGACGTGCGGGAGTCGATCACCCGCGAGTCGGGGAAGCGGCAGAAGGGGCAGTGCATCGGGCCATCATTCCAGCCCGGACGCCAACCGGGTGCGGGACCCGACGGATCAGTGCGGCAGCCGGAGCACCTGCCCCGCGCTCACCGAGGCACCGGAGAGCCCGTTGAGCTCGGCGATCTCGGCCACGACGTCCCGGACGTCCTCGCCCGGATCCGCGACCGAGCCGGCGACGACCCACAGGGACTCGCCCGGGGCGACGACGACCGTCTCCCCCGAGGCCTCGACCCCGGGGCCCGCCATGGAACCGGCGAGCGCACCGATCGCGACGACGACGGCGAGCGCGACGAGGAACGTCAGCGCCCGTACGGCGTTCCGACCGCGCGCAGTGAGGCGGAGCGGCTCGGGACGTGCGGCGAAGGAGTCCCCCCGCACGGCCGTGGCGGCGACCGACGGGCGTGCGGAGGGACGGCGTGTGGCGGCGTCGGGACGCACCGCGGGGCCGCGTGCCGGCACGGTGACCGGCGCGGGGACGAGGGCGCGCGGCGATGGCCGCCCGCCCTGCTCGTCCGGCAGGGGAGGCTGCGGCACGAAGCCGGGTCCGACCAGCTGGAGCCTCGGCCGGGTGCGGCGCGGGAGGACGGGGACCGTCTCCAGGGGAAGTGCGCTCATCTCAACTCTCCTCGAACGTGCGTTCGTCGAACAACCGTTCGCCACGGTAGAGCATGCCGGTCCCGATGTCGACACTCCGGTCGAACATATGTTTGAGATGTGGCCTCTGCCGCTCTACGCTGGCGTTGTCGTCAGTGAACCGACCACCACTGACATCGACGATCGGGCCACCGCGCCACCGACTCCCAGGAGGACCGACATGGGCGAGAACGTCGCACCGACCCCACCCGCGCTCACGGTGCGTCAGCGGGAGGTCCTCGCGTGTCTGCGCGCTGCGGTCGCCGGCCGCGGCTACCCGCCCTCGTTGCGGGAGATCGGCGAGACCGTCGGCCTCGGGTCACCGTCCTCGGTCAAGCACCAGCTCGACACGCTCGAGCGCAAGGGCTACATCCGCCGGGACCCCAAGCGGCCGCGCGCCATCGAGATCGTCGAGCTCGAGCCCTCCGCCGCCCCGGTCCCGGACGACGCCCCCGCGGTGACGGCGGGCTCGCCCGGCGAGGTGGAGCACGAGCGGCCGGTCCTCACACTGCACGACGGCGAGGACCTCGGCGGCTCGGCGCCGACCTACGTCCCGCTGGTGGGACGCATCGCCGCCGGCGGGCCGATCCTCGCCGACCAGCACGTGACGGCCTCGCTCCCGCTCCCCCGCGAGCTCGTCGGGTCGGGCGAGCTCTTCATGCTCGACGTGGTCGGCGACTCGATGATCGACGCCGCGATCTGCGACGGCGACCGCGTGGTGGTCCGGCAGCAGAGCGTCGCCGAGAACGGCGAGACGGTCGCGGCCATGATCGACGGGGAGGCCACCGTCAAGGTGCTCTCGCGCCGCGACGGCCACGTGTGGCTGCTCCCGCGGAACTCCTCCTACGCGCCGATCCCCGGCGACGACGCGACCATCCTCGGCAAGGTCGTCGCGGTGCTGCGCACCCTCTGACGGGCACGCAGCCCCTGGCGACCGCTCAGCGGTTCAGAACCCGAACCGGGCCGCCACGTCGCGGATCGACGCGGCGGAGGCCAGCAGCGCCTCGCGCTCGACCTCCGAGGCCGGGAGGGACAGCGTCCGCTCGGCGCCGTCGCGGCCGATGACCGTGGGCATCGACATCGTCACGGGCCCCGAGCCGTACAGGTCGGGGATGAGCGTGGACACGGACAGCACGCGCCCCTCGTCCCGCAGCACCGCCTCGACGATGCGGGCTGTCGACAGGCCGATCGCGTAGTTCGTCGCCCCCTTGCCCCGGATGATGGTGTCGGCGGCATGGACCACCTCGTGCTGGATCTGGTCCCGGTCGGCCTGGTCGAGCTCGTCGGTGCCGGTGGCGCTGCCCCACTGCTCGATGGGGATCCCGCCGATCGAGGCGGAGGACCACATGGGCACCTCGGAGTCGCCGTGCTCGCCGGCGATGTACCCGTGGACGGACTGGACGGCGACACCGACGCGCCGGGCCACGAGGTACCGCAGGCGGGAGGTGTCGAGCACCGTCCCGGAGCCGAAGAACTGGTTGGCCCCGAGGCCGGAGAGCACCTGACCGACCCGCGTGACGACGTCGACGGGGTTGGCCACCATGAGGTGGATCGCGTGCGGGGCGACCTCGACCAGCTGCGGGACGAGGGTGCGCATGATGTCGATCGTGGCGCCCGCGAGGTCGAGCCGGGACTGCCCGGGCTTCTGCTTGGCGCCGGCGGTGATGACGACGACGTCGGCGTCGGCGCACACCGAGATGTCGTTCCCGCCGCGCACGCTGTTCATCGGGGTGAAGGAGATGCCGTGCGCGAGGTCGAGGACCTCGGCGTTGACCTTGTCCGCGTCGATGTCGTAGAGCACCACCTCGCGGGCCGAGCCGCGCAGGAGCATCGCGTAGGCGATGGCCGAGCCGACCGCACCGGCGCCGACGACGGCGACGCGCGTGGCCCGGCGGGGCGTGTGGGCCGCGCTGCGCGGGACCGGGGCGGTGACGCTCGGGTCGGCGGCGTGCGCGTCGTCGGCGTGGTTCCCCGGGCCGTGGCTGCCCGCGGGCCGGGCCTCCTCGGCCGGACGGTCGGGCTCGGGGACAGCTGGCTGGTCGGGCACGGATCCTCCTCCTCTGCCCGCGCGGGACGCGCAGGGGCACGTGCCGCCCAGGCTACGGCGTCGTGGCCAGCCTGCGCAGCGCGGCCCGAACCACGGCTCCGTCCCGCGTGGGCCACATCGGCGGCAGGGAGGCCCGCAGGTAGGAGCCGTACCTGGCGGTGACGAGGCGAGGGTCGAGGACGGCCACCACCCCGCGGTCCGTCGTCGAGCGGACGAGCCGGCCGACCCCCTGCGCGAGCAGCAGCGCGGCGTGTGTGGCGGAGACGGCCATGAAACCGCTCGTCCCGCGCGACTGCGCCACCTCGGCACGGGCCTGCGAGATCGGGTCGTCGGGGCGCGGGAACGGGATGCGGTCGACGACGACGAGCCGGTTGGCGCGCCCCGGTACGTCGACGCCCTGCCACAGCGAGATCGTCCCGAACAGGCAGGCGTCGTCATCCGCGGCGAACTCCTCGACGAGGGCGGGGAGCGAGTCGTCGCCCTGGCACAGCACGCGCAGGCCGGTGCGCTCGCGGACGGTCTCGGCGGCCTCCTCGGCGGCACGTCGAGAGGAGAACAGGCCGAGCGCGCCTCCCCCGGCGGCCTCGACGAGCTCGACGAGCTCGGTCCTGCTCTCGGCCGCGGTGCCGTCCCGCCCCGGCGGGGGCAGGTGGGAGGGGGTGTAGAGGATCGCCTGCGCGCCGTAGTCGAACGGTGATCCGACGTCGGCCGACGTCCAGGCGGCGCCCCGGCCGAGGCCGAGCTGGGCGGCGACAGGGGCGAACTCGCCTCCGAGGCTGAGGGTCGCCGAGGTCGCCACGACGGCGCGGTCCTCCCACAGGTGGGTCGCGGCGCGGTCGGCCACCTCCACCGGGGCGAGCTGGAGTCGCGGCGGGTCGAGGTCCTCGCGCCCGCGGTCGCACCACAGGACGTCCGCCCGCGCCGCCACTCCCCCGGAGACGAAGCGGTCACACACCTCGGCGAGGACCACCGCGGCGGAGCGCGCGGCGACCCGCCCACCGGAGGCGTCCTTGGCCGCGCCCTCGCCGGCGAGCGAGCGTGCCGCCTCGGTGGCGGCGGTCCCGACCAGGGAGATCACGCCGGAGAGCAGCTCGCCGGGGCCCTCGGCCATGCGGCCGGCCGGGAGGGGCTCGAGGACGCCGCGCAGATCGCCCGCCGCGCGGGTGAGGGCCTCGGCCGCGCCGCCCTCGGCCCGGACCACGCGGGCGGTCCGTTCGACGACGCCGACGCTCAGCTCGACGGTGCCCTGGCTGCGCAGGCGGCCGGCCAGCTCGTGGGCCTCGTCGACGACCAGCACGTCGTGCTCCGGCAGCACCCCGGGCGAGCCGGTGGCCGCGATCCCGAGCATGGCGTGGTTGGTGACGACGACGTCGGCGACGGCCGCCTTGTCCCGGGCGAGGACCGCGAAGCACTCGTCGCGCTGGGGGCAGGACCGCCCGATGCACTCGAGCCGTGTGACGGAGACCTGCCGCCAGGCGCGGTCCGAGACCCCGGGGACGAGGTCGTCGCGGTCGCCGCTGCCGCTGGAGGCGGCGAACTCACGGGCACGGACGACCTGGTCGCCGAGGGGGCCGCGCGCGCCCTGCCCGGTGCTCGACGGCGTACCGGCCGGTGCGGCGAGCAGCGCGGGCTCGTCCTCCTCCGGGTAGCCGCCGTCGACCTTGTGGCGGCACACGTAGTTGTGCCAGCCCTTGAGCAGCGCGACGTCGGGACGACGGCCGACGACCTGCTCGACCACCTCGGCGACGGCCGGGGCGTCGTTGACGAGCACCTGGCGCTGGAGCGCGAGCGTGGCGGTGGAGACCACGGCGCGCTCGCCGGCGGCGACGGCGTGGGCCATCACGGGCGCGAGGTAGCCGTAGGACTTCCCGGTCCCGGTGCCCGCCTGGACGAGCAGCCGGGCGCCCTCCTCGACCGTCTCGGCGACCCGGCGGGTCATCTCCCGCTGACCGTTGCGCCGCGAGCCGCCGGTGGCGGTGACGACGGCGTCGAGGACCTCGAGCGCCCGCGCGTGCTCGTCGTCCGCCCGGTTCCCGGTCGTCCCGGTCCCGGCGCGTTCCTGCGCGCTCACGCCCCCGTGGCCGCTCGGAGGTCGGCGGCGAGCACGGGGTCGACGAGGGCGTGCAGCTCGGTGCCCTCGGCGTTCCACCGCTCGGAGAGCACCTCGCCGTCGGTGTGCGCGCGGGCCACGAGGTCGCCGCGGGCGAACGGCACGGTGAGCGTGATCTCCTCCCCGATCGGGGCGACCTCGGTGAGGTCGGCGGAGATCCGGGCGGCGAGCTCGTCCACGCCCTCGCCCGTGTACGCGGAGACCGTGAGCGCGCCGGGGTACCGGGTGCGCAGCGCCATGAGCTCCGGCTCGCCCGCCAGGTCGGCCTTGTTGAGGACGATGAGCTCGCGGACGTCGCCGGCGCCCTCGATCTCGGCGAGCACCTCGTGCACCGCCTCGACCTGGCCGACCGGGTCCGGGTGGGAGGCGTCGACGACGTGCAGGAGCAGGTCCGCCTCGGCGACCTCCTCGAGCGTGGAGCGGAAGGCCTCGACGAGCTGGGTGGGCAGGCGCCGGACGAACCCGACCGTGTCGGTGAGCGTGTACTCCCGGCCCTCCGGGGTGCTCGCGCGCCGCACCGTCGGGTCGAGGGTGGCGAAGAGCTGGTTCTGCACGAGGACGCCGGCGCCGGTGAGGCGGTTGAGCAGCGAGGACTTGCCGGCGTTCGTGTAGCCGGCGATCGCGACCGACGGTGTGTGGTTGCGGTGGCGGCTGGACCGCTTGGTGGCGCGCGAGGGCGCCATGTCGCGGAGCTGGCGGCGCAGCCGGGCCATGCGGGTGCGGATGCGGCGCCGGTCGAGCTCGATCTTCGTCTCACCGGGTCCGCGCGAGCCGATGCCCTCACCGCCGGCGACCCGTCCACCGGCCTGCCGGGACATGGACTCGCCCCAGCCGCGCAGCCGCGGGAGGAGGTACTCGAGCTGGGCGAGCTCGACCTGCGCCTTGCCCTCCCGGGACTTCGCGTGCTGGGCGAAGATGTCGAGGATCAGCGCGGTGCGGTCGATGACCTTGACCTTGACGACGTCCTCGAGCGCGCGCCGCTGGGAGGGGGCGAGCTCGGAGTCGACGACGACCGTGTCGGCCCCTGCCGCGGCGACGACGTCGCGCAGCTCGGCGGCCTTGCCGGAGCCGAGGAAGGTCGCGGGGTCCGGGTGCTGGCGCCGCTGGAGGAGACCGTCGAGGACGACGGAGCCCGCCGTCTCGGCGAGCGCCGCGAGCTCGCGCAGGGACACCTCGGCGTCGGCCATCGTGCCGGAGGTCGCCAGGCCGACGAGGACCACGCGCTCGAGCCGGAGGCGCCGGTACTCGACCTCGGTGACGTCCTCGAGCTCGGTCGACAGGCCGGTGACACGTCCGAGCGCCTCGCGCTCGGTGCGGTCGATCTGGTCGCCGTCGTGGTCCGTGCCCTCGGTCGCCGTGTCCTGCAGCGCCGTGCCGGCGCGGGCGAGGATGCGCGCGACGACGTCGTCGGGCTCGGCGGGGTGCGGTGCACCGGTGGTGCGGAGATCTGTCATGTGGTCCTTCGTCCAGGGGTCCCCCATCGTCCCACGGGCGCGCGGGTGGCCCAAGGAGTTTCGCCCTCGGCTGTGGACCGGTGGGTAGCGTGCGACCTGTGGACGGCGCTCACTACTTCTCCCCCGACGCCTCGGCCCCGGCCGACCTGCGCACCCGGGAGGTGACCCTGCGCGGCCGCGAGCGCACGGTGACGACCGGCGGGTCCGTGTTCTCGGCCGGGGGCCTCGACAAGGCGACGGCGATCCTGCTCGACACGGTCCCGCCCCCGCCGTCCCACGGCACGGCCCTCGACCTCGGCTGCGGGTGGGGGCCGATCGCCCTCGCCCTCGCCGACGCCTCCCCCGGCGCGCGGGTGCTCGCCGTCGACGTCAACGACCGGGCCCTCGACCTCACGCGCCGCAACGCGGAGGCTGCGGGCGCGACCAACGTCACGGCGCTCGACCCGGACGGTGCGCTGGAGCTGCTCGGCCCGGACGGGCGGGTGGACGTCATCTGGTCCAACCCGCCCGTCCGCGTCGGCAAGCAGGCCCTCCACGACCTGCTCGACCTCTGGCTCCCCCGGCTCGCGCCCGGCGCGCTCGCCCACCTCGTGGTGGGCAAGAACCTCGGCGCCGACTCCCTGCACCGCTGGCTCGCCGACGACCGTGGCTGGGCGGTCGACCGGCTGGGGAGCTCGAAGGGGTTCCGCGTGCTCGCCGTCACCGGCCGGTAGCCCGGTACCCCTGGACGAGGTCAGTCGCCGACCGTGTAGCCGACGACGTGGCCGCCCGCGATGACGTCCTCGCCCGCCCCGGGCGCGAGCGGACCGAGGGCGCGCAGGACCGCCTGCATCTCGTCGAACCCGGACTCGCCCGGCCTCGACGCCGCCATCAGGCTCCCCATCGGCAGGGGGTTGCCGCCGGTGAGGACGTGCTCGGTCGCCCGGCGCGGGGAGCGGCCCGCACGCACGAGCGCCGGCCACTCCCTCCACTCCTCGGCCTCGAGGACGAAGAAGCGGACGATCTCCGAGCGCCACTCGCGGAAGAGGTGCCCGTGCCGCTCACGGTCCAGGACGCCGCGCGCGTCCCGGATGTGCAGGTCCTGGCACAGGAGGTAGTAGTCCGTCGGGGTGAACCCGACCTCGTGGAGCTCGCGGGCGGGACGCGCGAACTGCTTGAACGTCCCTCCCTCGAGCACCCGCGGGGCGAGCATCGACATGACCACCGGACCGGGGAACCAGGGCAGGTAGTCGAGGAAGTACCGGCTCCAGGTGTTCCGGTCGGCCTCGGGGACGTCGCCCCAGCTCTCGTCGGGGGTGGCGGGGTCGCCGGCCGTCGGTGCGTTCATCGTGGTGTCCTTCGTGCAGGGACACGACGCCCCGGTGAAGGCCGTCGGCGTCGCGTCGTCGACTTGCCCGACGCGGTCGCGCCGGACCGGCTCTTCCCCTGGGGCACCCCGCTCGAACGGAGGGTTGCCGTGCAGCCGGCCAGGTACCGACAGCTGCAGCTCGCGAGCCGCCGTCAGCATATCCGGTCCCGCCGACACGCGAACGGGACATCCTGTCGCGCCGACACGCGACCCGGACGGGGACGACGAGCGTGGTCAGCGGATCGTGACGTCCGCGACGAGCACGGCGGGTCCGGTGAGGGTGACCTGACGATCGGCCGCGACGTCGACGCGGACCTGCCCGCCCGGGACCGTGACGAGCCACGCGTCGGGCGCTCCTGCCCCCGCCCAGGCGCGCACGGCGACCGCCGCTGCGCAGCAGCCGGTGCCGCAGGACCGGGTCTCGCCGACACCGCGCTCGAGGACCCGCATCGTCAGGGTGCCGACCCGCGTGCCGCCGATCTCCTGCTCCGTCCCGGGCACGACGAGCTCGAGGTTCGTCCCCTCGGGCGGCTCCGGCGCGTACGCCACAGTGCCGAGCTCGAGGCGCGCGGAGTCCAGGTCCGCGAGGTCCGGCAGGGCGAGCACGGTGTGCGGGTTGGGCATCTCGACGCGGAGCCCGCCGCGGCTCCCGGCCAGGCCCGGCACGTCGACGACGACGTCGGTGCCCTCGGTGAGCGCGCGCTCGCCGCCCGGGAGCGCGAACTCCCCCATCGCGACGGCGTAGTCCTCGCCCACCGCGCGTACGCGGCGCACGCCTCCGCGCGTGCCGATCCGGACCTCGTCGCCGTCGGCGAGCGTGACGTGGCCGAGATCGCGCAGGTAGGCGACGAACACGCGGGCGCCGTTGCCGCACATCTCGGCGAGGGAGCCGTCGGCGTTGCGGTAGTCCATGAACCACTCGGCGCCCGGGTCGCCCGCCGCGACGCGGGCCGCGTCCGGGTCCGAGGCGGCGAGCACCTCGGTGCGGACCGCCCGGATCACGCCGTCTCCGCCGAGGCCGCCGCGGCGGTCGGCGAGCGCCTGCACCTGCGCGGGAGTGAGGTCGAGGACGCCGTCCGGGTCGTCCAGCAGCACGAAGTCGTTCTCGGTGCCGTGCCCGAGAGCGACGGTGGTGCCGGACAGCCGGACGAGGGCGGCGCGTCGGTCCTCGGGAGTCATGGGACCAGCGTAGGTCGGCGAGAAGGACGCGCGCAGTGACGTACGCCGTCGGCAGGAGAGGGATACCGGTCGGGCCGGGCGCGGGTGTGGGCCCGGGTGCGGGTGTGGGGTGCGGAGTGCGCCCCCAGGGGCGGAGGCGGAGCCAGGCGCGGGTGCGGGCGCGCGCTCAGGGCATGCCGGCGGCGCGCCAGGCCTGCCCGGTGACGGCGGCCGCCGCGAGCACGGGGTCCTCGCCGTCCGGGACCCAGGTGATGCGCTCGTCGCGCCGGAACCAGGTCTCCTGGCGCCGCGCCAGGCGGCGCGTGGAACGCGCGATCGCTGCCGGCAGCTCGCCGAGCGACAGCTCCCCGTACAGGTGCGCGAGCGCCTCGACGTAGCCGACGGCGCGCGCCGCCGTGCGGCTCAGGCCCGCCTCGTGGAGGGCGGCGACCTCGTCGACGAGTCCGGCGGCGACCATCGCGTCCGCACGCTCGTCGATCCGCGCGTCGAGCCGCTCACGCGGCACGTCGATCGCGACCTGCACCGTGGGCCGGCGGTACCGGGGGTCCCGGGCGCGGGCGGAGAACTTCTCGCCGGTGAGCTCGATGACCTCGAGCGCCCGCACGGTGCGGCGCACGTTGGCCGGCTCCATCGCGGCGGCCGCGTCCGGGTCGGCGGCCGCGAGCTCGGCGAAGAGCTCGGCCCCACCGATGCGCTCGGCACGTTCCTCGATCGCCCGGCGGACGGCCGGGTCGGTGGGCGGGAGGTCGACGTCGTCGAGGAGGGCCCGGACGTACAGTCCCGACCCGCCGACGACGATCGGCCGGTGCCCGCGCTCGAGGATCGCCCGGACGTCCTGCTCGGCCGAGGCCTGGTAGGCGGCGACGGAGGCCTCCTCGCCGGGATCGAGGACGTCGATCTGGTGGTGGACGAGGCCGCGGCGCTCGGTCACCGGCACCTTCGCCGTACCGATGTCCATGCCGCGGTAGAGCTGAGCGGCGTCGGCGGAGACGATCTCGTAGAGGTCGGGCGCCGCGGGGCCGAGCTCCGCGGCGAACTGCTCGGCGAGGTCGAGCGCGAGCGCGGACTTGCCGCTCGCCGTCGGGCCGACGACCGCGATGACGAAGCCCGGACCCGTCTCCCCCACGTGACTCGCCCCCCTCGCCGTCATGTCAGCCGCGCCGGATCGTCGGCAGGCCGAGCGAGACGGGCTGTCCGAGCGCCGTCGCGCCGCCGTGGTCGTGCCCGCCGCTCTCGCGGGCCGCCCAGGCGTCCCCGGCGCGCGTGCGGCGGACCGCGAAGGTGCCGCCGGTGAGCGCGGAGTCGGCCACGAGGTGGTGGGGGGCGCCGTGGGTGACCGTCGCGGTGACCATGTCCCCCGGGCGCGGCTCGTCGGCCTCGGGCAGACCCTGAGGCAGGGCGACGTGGACGAGGCGGTTGTCCGCGGCGCGGCCCGTCACGCGGCCGGTGGTGGCGTCCTTGGAGCCCGCGGTGTCGGCGACGAGGACCTCGACGTCGCGCCCCTCCTGCTCCTCGTTGAGCTCGGTGGAGATCCGCCGCTGCAGCTCGACGAGCCGGTTGTACCGCTCGGTGACGACCTCGGGTGGGACCTGGTCCTCGTAGTCCGCGGCCGGCGTGCCGGGCCGCCTGGAGTACTGGAAGGTGAAGGCGGAGGTGAACCGCGAGGCCTCGACGACGTCGAGCGTGGCCTGGAAGTCCTCCTCCGTCTCGCCGGGGAACCCGACGATGAGGTCGGTGGTGATCGCGGCGTCCGGCATGGCGGCGCGGACCCGGTCGATGATGCCGAGGAACTTCGTCGAGCGGTAGGAGCGGCGCATGCGGCGCAGCACGGCGTCCGAGCCGGACTGCAGCGGCATGTGCAGCGAGGGCATGACGTTGGGCGTCTGTGCCATCGCCTCGATGACGTCGTCGGTGAACGCCGCCGGGTGCGGCGAGGTGAACCGCACCCGCTCGAGCCCCTCGACCCGGCCGGTGGCGCGCAGGAGGTCGGCGAACGCGCCGCGCTCGCCGAAGGAGACGCCGTAGGAGTTGACGTTCTGGCCGAGAAGCGTGACCTCGATGGCGCCCTGGGCGACGACGGCCCCCACCTCCGCGAGGATCTCGCCGGGCCGGCGGTCGCGCTCCTTGCCGCGCAGCGAGGGGACGATGCAGAAGGTGCACGTGTTGTTGCAGCCCACGGAGATCGAGACCCACGCCGCGTAGACCGACTCGCGGCGCGAGGGCAGCGTGGAGGGGAAGACCTTGAGGGACTCCTCGATCTCGACGGCCGCCCGCCCGTTGTGCTCGGCGCGGTCGAGGAGCGCCGGTAGGACGTCGAGGTTGTGGGTGCCAAGGACGACGTCGACCCACGGCGCCTTCTCGACGATCTCCTCGCGCATCTGCTGCGCGAGGCACCCGCCCACGGCGATCTGCATGCCGGGCCTGCTGCGCTTGACCTCGGCGAGCTGGCCGAGGTTGCCGAAGAGCTTCGTCGCCGCGTTCTCCCGCACGGAGCAGGTGTTGAGCACGACGACGTCGGCCCCCTCGTCCCCGGCGCGGGTCGCGCGCGCGGCCGCCTCGGGGACCTCGAGGACCGGCTGGTAGCCGGCGTCGTCGAGGAGGCCCGCGAGCCGCTCGGAGTCGTGGACGTTCATCTGGCAACCGAGGGTGCGCACGTGGTACGTGCGCTGCGGGGCCAAGGCCGTGGTGCTCATCGGGTTCATCCTAGGAGCGCGGGCGCCCGGCCGCCGCAGGTAGGGCCCGGGTAGCGTGCCGATGTGGTCGACATCCCGCCCCGCCTCAGGCAGAGCGTCTCGGGCAGGGCCGCCGACGTCACCGGCGGTGTCGACGGCGACACGTGGCTCGACTCCCTCCCGCACGCCGTCGCCACCTACCTTCAACGGTGGGAGCTCCGCGTCGACGGCCCCGCCCGCGCCGGGGAGAACGCACTGGTGCTCCCGGTGCGCTCCCGCACGGGGCCCGCGGCGCTCAAGCTCTCCTGGCCGCACGACGAGGCGCGCCACGAGCACCTCGCGCTGCGCCTGTGGGCGGGCGAGGGAGCAGTCCGCCTGCTCGCCGCCGACCCGGCGGCCTACGTGCTGCTGCTCGAGCGGCTCGACGCCGACCGACCGTTGACGACCGCGCCGGTCCTCGACGCGTGCGAGGTTCTCGGGTCGCTCCTCGCCCGCCTGGACCGCCCGCCCCACCCCCGGTTCGACACGGTGGCCGGCCGCGCACCCCGCTGGCGGGCCGTGCTCGCGGCGGGCTCGCCGGCGGTCCCGCAGCGCCTCACCGAGCAGGCGCTCGCCGAGCTCGACGCCCTGGTGGCCGACGCCACCGAGGCCCGGCTCGTCCACGAGGACCTGCACGACGGCAACGTCCTCGCCCCGCTGGACCCCGCGCGCGGCGACTGGCTCGCCATCGATCCGAAGCCGGTGGTGGCCGAGGGCGCGTTCGGCGTCGCCCCGATCGTCTGGAACCGGGCCGAGGAGACCGCGCGGGCGTACTCGCTGCGCACCCACGTGCGGATGCGGGCCGACGTCGTCGCCGACGCCGCGGGGCTCGACGACGAACGGGTGCGGGCCTGGGTCTTCGTCCGGCTCGTGCTCAACGCGGTGCAGGCCGCCGACCACCTCCCGGCGTCCGACGACTTCCTGGGCCGGATGATCGCGCTCGCCAAGGCCTTCACGGACTGACCGGGGCGTACCGCGCCGCGCCGTGGCGGGCGGGATGACCTGCATCGTTGCGTTCTCGTGACCTCGGTGACACGCGCGTGTCACAGGGTTGGCCGTAGTGTGCCCCCATGACGGAGACCACAGTGTCCCACGAAGGCGCGGGACCGGCCACGGGCGTCCCGCTCGTGTCCATGCGCAGCGTGAACAAGCACTTCGGGGAGCTGCACGTCCTCAAGGACATCAACCTCGAGGTCGCGCGCGGCGAGGTCGTCGTCGTCATCGGTCCGTCCGGCTCCGGCAAGTCCACGTTGTGCCGGACGATCAACCGTCTCGAGCCGATCGACGACGGCGAGATCCGCGTCGACGGCCACCTCCTGCCCGAGGAGGGCAAGGCGCTCGCCCGGCACCGCGCCGACGTGGGCATGGTCTTCCAGTCGTTCAACCTCTTCGCCCACAAGTCGATCCTCGACAACGTCACCCTCGGGCCGATCAAGGTCAAGGGGACGAAGGTCAAGGACGCGCGGGCGGAGGCCATGACGCTCCTCGAGCGGGTCGGCGTCGCCAACCAGGCGGACAAGCGACCGGCCCAGCTCTCCGGCGGCCAGCAGCAGCGGGTCGCCATCGCGCGGGCACTGGCGATGCAGCCGAAGGTCATGCTCTTCGACGAGCCGACCTCCGCCCTCGATCCCGAGATGATCAACGAGGTCCTCGACGTGATGACGGGCCTCGCGAGGTCCGGCATGACGATGATCGTCGTCACGCACGAGATGGGCTTCGCCCGCAAGGCGGCCGACCGCGTGGTCTTCATGGACGAGGGCCAGATCGTCGAGGAACAGACACCGCACGAGTTCTTCACGAACCCGAGCACCGAGCGCGCCCAGAACTTCCTGTCCAAGCTCATCACCCACTGACGCACCACACGGCGGTCGGCCGTCCGGCGACCGCTCCGCACCACATCCCCTGGAGAAGACAATGCGACGCACCAGATATGCGACGGCCGCGGTACTCCTGGCGGCCGCTTCCGTCCTGGCCGCCTGTGGCGGCGGGGACGAGGAGTCCGAGGACGGCGCGGGCGAGGGCACCCCCGAGGAGGGCGGCGGCGAGACCGGCTCCGAGGGTGGCTCCGGCGAGGGCGCCGGCGGCGGCTCCGCCGAGGGCTCCCTGACGGTCGGCATCAAGTTCGACCAGCCCGGCATCGGCCTGCAGGACGGCTCGGAGTACAGCGGCCTCGACGTCGACGTCGCCCACTACGTGGCCGAGGCCCTCGGATACTCCGAGGACCAGGTCGAGTTCGTCCAGTCCGTGTCCTCGCAGCGCGAGGACATGATCGAGAACGGGCAGGTGGACCTCATCGTCGCCAGCTACTCGATCACCGACGAGCGCATGGAGCGGGTGGCCTTCGCCGGCCCGTACTTCGTGGCCGGCCAGGACCTCCTCGTCCGCCAGGACGACTCCGAGATCGGCGGGCCGGAGGACCTCGACGGCTCCGTGCTGTGCTCCGTCGAGGGCTCCACCTCCGCCGAGCGCATCCGCGACGAGTACTCCGAGGGCGTCGAGCTCTTCCCGGCGCAGACCTACTCGGAGTGCGTCGAGTTCCTCTCGGCGGGCACCGTCGACGCCGTCACCACCGACGACGTCATCCTCGCCGGGTTCGCGAACCAGGAGCAGTACGCGGACCAGTTCCGCGTGGTCGGCAACCCGTTCTCCGAGGAGAACTACGGCATCGGCGTGGCGCAGGGCTCCGAGATGTGCGAGGAGATCAACACCGCCATCGAGGAGATGCTCTCCGACGGCTCGTGGCAGGAGTTCATCGACGAGAACGCCGGTGAGTTCGAGTTCAACGCCGAGCTGAACCCGCCGACGCCGGGCGGCTCCTGCGTCTGACGGACCCACCGGGCAACGGCGCCCGGTACATGCGTGCGGGGCCGGGCAACCCCGGCCCCGCACGCCCCATCGAGCGACGACCGAGAGGAGGGGCGGGTGGACGCGATCATCACCGGGTTCCGGGAGCTCATCGACACCTACGGTGCCGACATCCTGCAGGCCTACTGGATGAACGTGAAGCTGGCGTTCTGGTCCGCCATCGGCGCCTTCGTGCTGGGCACGATCCTCGTGGTCATGCGGGTCAGCCCCGCACCCTCCCTGCGCTGGGCGGGCACCGCCTACGTCAACATCGTCCGCAACATCCCGCTCACGCTCATCATCCTCGCGTGCTCCCAGGTGCTGTTCGGCCAGCTGCAGATCATCATCGCCGACCAGGAGTCCCCCGGCTGGCTCGCCCAGAACAACCTGTACCTGGCCACCCTCGGCCTCTCCCTCTACACGGCCTGCTTCGTGTGCGAGTCGCTGCGCTCGGGCATCAACACGGTGCCGACCGGCCAGGCCGAGGCGTCCCGCGCGATCGGGCTGGGCTTCGGGCAGACGATGTCGATCGTCATCCTCCCGCAGGCGCTGCGCGGGTCGATCGCGCCGCTCGGGTCCACGCTCGTGGCGCTGACGAAGAACACCACGGTGGCCCAGGCCGCCGGCGTGACGACCGCCGCGGGCATGATGGCGACCGCGATCGAGTTCCGGCCCGACATCATGGTGGCGATCTTCCTGCTCTTCGCGATCGGCTGGGTCGCGCTCGTGCTGCCGATCGGCCTGATCGCCACGTTCCTGTCGAAGAAGCTGGCGGTGACGCGATGAGCTCGCAGCCCTCACTCCTGTTCGACGCCCCGGGCCCGAAGGCCCGGCGGCGCATCATGATCGTCAACATCGTCGGGCTCCTCGTCTTTCTCGGCGTCGCCTACCTCGTCATCGACGCGCTCGCGGAGAAGGGCCAGTTCGACGCCGAGAAGTGGGAGCCGCTGACCAGCTGGTCGGTGTGGGAGTACAACTACCTGCCCGGTCTCTGGGCGACGATCCGCGCAGCCGCCGTCGCCATCGTGCTGGCGAACATCGTCGGTCTGGTCCTCGGGCTGGGCCGGCTCGCGCAGAACCCGATCGTCCGCGGTGTCGCGGGCACGATCGTCGAGTTCTTCCGTGCGGTGCCGGTGCTCGTGCTCATGCTCTTCTTCAACATCCTGTTCTCCCGGATGATCCCGCCCGACGGTGCGGTGTTCCAGCAGCAGGACGCGCCGTTCCTCGCGGTGGTCTCCGGCCTCACGCTCTACAACGCGGCCGTCATCGCGGAGCTGGTCCGTTCGGGCGTGCACACCCTCCCCCGCGGTCAGCGGGAGGCGGCGCTGGCGATCGGGATGCCGCGGGGGAAGTCGCTGCGGATCGTCGAGCTGCCACAGGCACTCGTGGCGATGATGCCGGCGATGGTCTCCCAGCTCGTCGTCATCCTCAAGGACTCCTCGCTCGGCTACCTGGTCAGCTACTCGGAGCTGCTGCTCAACGGCCGGCTCGTCGGCACGACGAACGCCAACCTGCTGCCGTCGCTGTTCGTGGTGGCGTGCATCTTCGTCCTGCTCAACCTCACGCTCACGCTCATCGCCGGGCGTCTCGCGAAGTTCCTCGACCCGAGGACGGCGGCGAAGGCGAAGAAGCACGACCCGGCCCTGACGATCGACGCCGACTGACGATCCGCGCAGGCTCACGATCCGCACCGGCTGACGATCGACGCAGACTGACGATCCGCTCCGGCAGCTCGACTAGCTCGCGCTCTCGGTTCCGGTCTCGTCCTGCGGCCCTGGTGTGGCGTCATCCCGCACGGTGGTGACCGGCACCTCGATCGTGGCCACCTCGTAGTGCTCGGTGCCGAGCTGGGTCTCGATCGAGATCACGACGGTCGCGCCCACGGCGTCGACGGGAAGCTGGAACCATGCGGTCCGGCTGAAGGGTCCGTCGGTGCCCTTCGGGTCCACCTCGGGCTGGACGGTCGAGCCGTCCTCGAGCCGGAGGCGGATCGTCGAGTTGTCGAGGTGCGGGTTCGGCAGATCCTGGGTGCTGACGTCCACCCCGAGGAGCACGTTGCCCGGGTCCGCCCAGCCGTGGGCAGGGACCATCGGTGAGACGTGGGCGGCGATCACCTCGCCGGAGTGGGTGACGAGGCCTCGACGCGAGTCGTAGTCGTGGCTCCAGGAGGCGCTCTCGCCGATCTCGACGGCGGCTGGACGAGAGTAGATGTGTTCGACGTCCGACGCCGTGCGGGTGCCGTCGACGAGACTGATCTCCTGGCTCATCCCGTCCGAGATGCTCTCGAGCACGACGTCCTCCGGCGATGTGTCCTCGGGCACGGACAAGAGGACGGTGCCCTGGTCCCCTGCCTCGAGGTCGACGTCCAGGTCGATCTCGTTGCCGGCGACGCGGACCACGTTCGACGTCTCCTGGTCCCTGGTCGGATCGGGGTCCACCGGCTCCCACCGGGGGTCGTCGACCCGGACGACAGCGACCACGAAGGTCTCGCCGTCGGCCGCAGCGACCTCCGTGGCACCGGAGAGGTCGACCTCTCCGACGGGCTGGTCGGCGAGCACCTGTTCCGCCACGTCGACCGGCACCTTCGGTCCGCGGAGGACCTGGATCACGGTCAGCACCTGGTCCACGGTCTCGACGACCGTCCCGTCATCCTGCTCGATCTCGGTGAGCCCGATGTCGGGCACCGACGTGAGCCAGGCGGCCGCTCCGGGCTCGAGCCGGACGTCGTCCCCGGCGGCGTCCTCCTCGCCCTCCACTTCCGCGCCGCTGCTCCCGGCGTCGTCCTGGACGGGCGACGAGGGAGGTGCGGGCGGGGGCGAGGGTGGCGAGACGTTGATCGAGGAGCTGTCCTCCCCGGACCCGCAGGCCGCGAGCAGGAGCGCAGCGGCGGAGGCAGAGACAAGTCGGGCAGACAGGGGGCGCACGACGATCGGGGCGTTTTCACGGTCGCCGTGATGCGTGATGAGGGGGACGCGGTCCGGACCGCTTCGGCCCCGAACCATACGTACGTCGCCGGCAACGGTGAAATCCCGGCCGCAGCGAATGGTCGGTGGCCCCTCCGGGTCACTCCCCGGCGAGGTCGATCTCCTCGGCCGCGTCGGCGTCGATGTCCTCCTCGGCGAGCGCGGTGCGCATCGCCCGCCGGGCGAGCTCACCCGAGAATCCCTTGCGCCCGAGTGCGGAGATGGTGCGCCGGTAGCGCACCTCGCGGGTGAGCGAGCGGGTCGAGGACAGCTTGGCGCGCGCGACGGCGAGGGCGGCCTCGAGCTCCTCCTCGTCGCCCAGCTGCTCGAGCGCGCGGGCCGCCACGTCGTCGTCGATGCCCTTGCGCCTCAGCTCGGCGGCGATGGCGCGCCTGCCCTGGTGTCGCTCGGCGTGCCGGGTGCGCACGAGCCGGCCGGCCAGCTCGTTGTCGTCGATCAGACCGACGGCGGCCAGCCGTTCGAGCAGCGTCTCCGCGACGTCGTCGGCCACACCCTTGTCCGCGAGCTTCTCGGCCAGCTGCGCGCGGGTGCGTGGAGCGGCGGCGAGCGACCGAAGCGCGATCGCGCGCGCGGCCTCGATCGGGTCGACATCCTCCGCCGCGGCCCGCCTGCCGCCCTTCGACTCAGCCCGCCTGCCGCCGTCCGGCGCGGTCGGCCTACCGTTCTCCGCCGCCTCCGGTCTGCTGTTCTCCGGCCCGGCCGGCCCGTCGTCAGCCGGCGTCTCACCGGTCCGTTCTCGCCTCACCGGACGCTCCTCCCCTCGGCCCCGTGCCGACGCCTCCACCTACGGCCCCGCCCCCGGGCCGTGCGGCTCGGGGGCGGGGCGTGGTCGTGCGCGATCGTCAGAACGAGACCGGCACCTCGTTGCGGGCACCGGCCGCCGCGGCCTGTCGGGCACCACGCGCCGCGTTCTTCGCGACGGGCGGGACGACGTCCTCCGCGGGGGTCTCCGCGGGGGTCTCGACGACCGGCTCGGGCGGTGCCTCACCGATGCCGAGCTTGACGAGGATCTTCTTCTCGATCTCCTCGGCCAGCTCGGGGTTGTCCTTGAGGAACTGGCGCGAGTTCTCCTTGCCCTGGCCGAGCTGGTCCCCCTCGTAGGTGAACCAGGAGCCGGACTTGCGCACGATGCCCTGCTCGACACCCATGTCGATGAGCCCACCCTCGCGGGAGATGCCCTGGCCGTAGAGGATGTCGAACTCCGCCTGCTTGAACGGCGGCGCCATCTTGTTCTTCACGACCTTGACGCGCGTGCGGTTACCCACCGCGTCGGTCCCGTCCTTGAGGGTCTCGATCCGGCGCACGTCGAGGCGCACGGAGGAGTAGAACTTCAGCGCCTTGCCGCCCGTGGTGGTCTCGGGCGAGCCGAAGAACACGCCGATCTTCTCGCGCAGCTGGTTGATGAAGATCGCGGTGGTGCCCGAGGCGGACAGCGCGCCGGTGATCTTGCGGAGCGCCTGGGACATGAGGCGGGCCTGGAGACCGACGTGGCTATCCCCCATCTCGCCCTCGATCTCGGCCTTCGGCACGAGCGCGGCGACGGAGTCGACCACCACGATGTCCAGCGCCCCGGACCGGATGAGCATGTCGGTGATCTCGAGGGCCTGCTCACCGGTGTCCGGCTGCGAGACGAGGAGGGCGTCGGTGTCGACGCCGAGCTTCTTGGCGTACTCCGGGTCGAGCGCGTGCTCCGCGTCGATGAACCCGGCGATGCCGCCGGCGCGCTGGGCGTTGGCCACGGCGTGCAGGGCGACGGTCGTCTTTCCCGAGGACTCCGGGCCGTAGATCTCGACGACACGGCCGCGCGGGAGCCCACCGATGCCGAGCGCGACGTCGAGCGCGACCGACCCGGTGGGGATCGTCTGCACCTTGGGGCGCGTCTCGTCGCCGAGGCGCATGACGGACCCCTTGCCGAACTGGCGGTCGATCTGGCTGAGCGCGGCCTCGAGGGCCTTGCTGCGGTCTGCTGCGGGAGCGGGCATGAACTCTCACCTCTCGGCTGGGGACGCTGGGCGCCCCGTATGGACGGTCTCGGCTGGCCTGTGTCAGGGCGATTCCCTCTCCGGGCCGCTACCTGAGATGACGCTATGTCCGACCACAGACATCCGCCCCGACGGCCCGCACACCTGTGGACCGACGAGCTGCGTCGTCATCTGTGGAGCACAGTACGCCGAACAGACGTTCGATACGAGGAGACGCGCCGAGCGTGTCGCGCCCCGGCTACTCGTCGAGCTCGCGCCGGTGGTGCCACCGCACGGACTCGTCGAGACCGAGCTCGTCGACGAGCGCGTCCCAGACCACCTTCGGCTCGTAGCCCTGCGCCAGCGCGTCGTCCGCGGTCCGGTAGCCGACCCCGGCCAGGGAGAGGTCGGCGAGGTAGGACGACGCGGCGGCGTCACCGAGGACGTCGCGGGCCGCCGAGATGAACTGCGAGCGCTTCACCACGCCAGCGTCGCACGTGGGTGCCACCATGTGCCGGTGACGTTCGGACCCGCGACCCGTGCCTGGTTCGACGGCGCCTTCGAGGCCCCCACCCCGGCGCAGGAGGGCGCGTGGGACGCGATCGCCTCCGGGGAGCACGCACTCGTCGTCGCGCCGACCGGGTCCGGCAAGACGCTGGCCGCCTTCCTCTGGGCGATCGACGAGATGCTCGCCGAGCCACTGCCGGACCAGCGCGAGCGCACCCGCATCCTCTACGTCTCCCCGCTCAAGGCGCTGGCGGTCGACGTGGAGCGGAACCTCGAGCGGCCGCTCACGGGCATCCGGGCCGAGGCCGCGCGCCTCGGGGTCGACCTGCCCGAGCTGCGCACCGGCGTCCGCAGCGGCGACACCTCGCCGGGTGACCGCCGCCGGCTCGTCACACGCCCCCCGGACATCCTCATCACCACGCCCGAGTCGCTCTTCCTCATGCTCACCTCCGCGGCCCGCGAGGCGCTCGCGCACGTGCGCACCGTCATCGTCGACGAGGTCCACGCGATCGCCGGCACCAAGCGCGGCGCACACCTCTTCCTCAGCCTCGAGCGCCTCGACGCCCTCACGCCCGCCCCCGTGCAGCGCATCGGCCTCTCGGCCACGGTGCGGCCGGCCGAGGAGGTCGCGCGGGCCCTCGCGGGGGTCCGCACCCCCGACGACGGCGGACGGCCGGTCCGCGTCGTGGCACCGCCGTCGCCGCGGCGGCTCGAGCTCGATGTCCAGCTGCCGGTCCCCGACCTCGCCGCACCCGGACCGCCGCCCGGCACCCCGGCCCCCGACAGCGCATCGGAAACGCCAGGGGACGAGGGCTCCCCCGCCGAGCGGCCCGAGCCGCCATCGGTCTGGCCCCACGTGGCCGCCCGGGTCGTCGACCTCGTCGAGGCCCACCGCTCGACGATCGTCTTCACCGGCTCCCGGCGCCTCGCCGAACGCCTGGCGGCGCAGGTCAACGAGGAGCACGACCGCCGGCTCGGCGGCCCGGGGGTGGGCGCGGAGGGCACCGAGTGGCCCGCCACGGTCGCCGGGCAGTCGGGCACGGCGCTCGGGACGCGCCCCGTCCTCGCACGCGCCCACCACGGGTCGATGAGCCGCGCCGAGCGGTCGGTGGCGGAGGAGGCGCTGAAGTCGGGCGAGCTGCGGTGCGTCGTCGCCACGAGCACCCTCGAGCTCGGCATCGACATGGGCGAGGTGGACCTCGTCGTCCAGATCGGCGCGCCCCCGACGGTCGCGTCGACCGTCCAGCGCGTGGGCCGCGCGAGCCACCAGGTCGGCGGCACCTCGCGCGGCGTCCTGCTGCCCGTGCACCGCGCGGAGCTGCTCCCCACGCTCGTCGCGGCCCGGCACGCGCTCGCCGGGGACGTCGAGGAGACGACCGTCCCGCGCGTCCCGCTCGACGTCCTCGCCCAGCAGCTCCTCGCGATGGTCGCCGTCGAGGACCTGACCCCCGCCGAGGCGCTCGCCCGGGTCCGGCGCGCAGCGAGCTACGCGGACCTGTCCCAGGGCTCCTTCGACGGCGTCGTCGACATGCTCTCCGGCCGCTACCCCGCCGAGGAGTTCGCCGACCTCAAGCCGCGGCTCGTCCACGACCGCGCCGCGGGCGTCCTGCGGGCCCGTCCCGGCGCCGCGCGCCTCGCCGTCGTCTCCGGCGGCACGATCCCCGACCGCGGCCTGTTCGGCGTCTTCCTCTCCGGCGGCGAGGGGTCGGGGGCGCGCCGGGTGGGCGAGCTCGACGAGGAGATGGTCTTCGAGTCACGGGTGGGCGACACGTTCACGCTCGGCAACTCCACGTGGCGGATCGAGCAGATCACCGCCGACCGCGTGCTCGTCTCCCCCGCCCCGGGCAGGCCGGGGCGCCTGCCGTTCTGGCTCGGTGACACCCTCGGCCGCCCCGCGAGCTTCGGCGCGGCGATCGGCCGCGCCGCCCGGGAGTGGGGCTCGCCGGGCGCCGTCGCACCGGTCCCAGGGCTCACCGTCGCCGAGGAGACGGCCGCCGGCATCTCCGCCTGGATCGCCGACCAGGAGGAGTCCACCGGCGCCGTGCCGGACGACCGCACGATCGTGGTGGAGCGGTTCCGCGACGAGCTGGGCGACTGGCGCATCGTCGTGCACTCCCTGTTCGGCCGGCGGGTCAACGCACCGTGGGCGCTGCTCGTCGCGGCCGCGCTGAGGGACCGCACGGGCGCGGACGCGCAGGCCCTCGCTGCCGACGACGGCATCGTTCTCCGGCTCCCGCCCGGCGTGCAGGAGGACCTGGGGCCGGACGACCTGCTCGTCGAGGCCGGCGACGTGCGCACCCGGGTGATCGCCGCCCTCGCCGGGTCCCCGCTGCTCGCGGCCCGCTTCCGGGAGGCGGCCTCCCGCGCGCTGCTGCTCCCCCGCCGGTTCCCGGGCAAGCGCCAGCCGCTGTGGCAGCAGCGCCACCGGGCGGCCGCCCTGTTCACGGTGGCCTCGCGGTTCCCGGAGTTCCCGATGACGCTCGAAGCGGTCCGCGAGGCGCTGCAGGAGGACTACGACGTCCCCGCGCTCACCGAGCTCATGGCGGCCGTGGCCGGGCGCCGGGTGCGGGTGGTCGAGGTGACGACGGCGCGCCCCTCGCCGTGGGCGCGGTCGCTGCTCATGGGCTACACGGCGCGGTTCCTCTACGGCGAGGACGTGCCGCCCGGCGAGCGCCGTGCCGCCGCGCTGGCGCTGGACACTTCGCTGCTCGCCGAGCTGATCGGCGGGGACACGGCCGACCTCGTCGACATCCTCGATCCGCGCGCCGTCACGGAGGTGGCTGCCGAGGTGGAGATGCTCACGGAGTCGAGCCGTGCGCGCGACGCCGAGGGCGCGGCCGACCTGGTGCGCCGGCTCGGCCCGATCCCTCGCTCCGAGCTGGCGGAGCGTCTCGAGGAGCCCGGCGACGTCGACACGTTCACCGACTCCCTGATCGGCGCCGGCCGCCTCATCGAGGTGGACGTGGCCGGCGAGCCGCACCTGGCCGTGGTCGAGGACGCGGGCAGGCTGCGTGGCGCCCTCGGGACCCGGCTCCCGGACGGCGTCCCGGCGGAGCTCACCGCCGACGTCGCCGATCCCCTCGGTGACCTCCTGCGCCGGCATGCCCGCACGCACGGTCCGTTCACGGCCGCCGACGTCGCCGCCCGCCTCGGCCTCCCGGTCGGGGCGCTGCGGGCACCGATCGACGCGCTCGTGGCCGACGGCACGCTCGACTCCGGCCGGGTCACCGGCGCGGCGGAGGGGCTCGAGCTCGTCGACGCCGACGTGCTCCGCCGCATCCGGCGCCGCTCGCTCGCGCTGCTGCGGGGCGAGGTCGACGCCGCCGAACCCCGTGTCCTGGCGCGGGCGAGCCTCGCGTGGCACGACGTCGCGCCCGAGCCTTGGCGCAGTCCCGGCGCGACACCACCCGGTGACGCCTCCGCCGACCGCGGGCGACCCGCCGGCACGTCGCCCGGCGGCGCCTCGGCCGGCGGCGCCTCGCCCGGAAGCACGTCCCCCGGCACCGCGTCGCCTGATCGCACGTCCTCCGGCGCAGACGCGGCGGCCCGCCTGCTCGACGTCGTCGACCGGCTGGCGGGCCAACCGCTACCGCTGGTGGGCCTCGAGTCCCACATCCTTCCCGCGCGCGTACCCGGCTACCGGCCCGAGCTGCTCGACGAGCTCGTCGCGAGCGGGGAGGTGGTGTGGGTCGGCCGTGGCCCGCGCACCGCGCCCGCCGTCCCGGACCAGGTGGTCCTGCTCCCCGCCGACGCCGTCGACGATCTCGCCCCTGTCGTCCCCGACCTCACCTCCGCCGCAGGCACCACCGCCACCGCCGACGACGCCGCCACCAGATCCGCAGCCATCGCCGACTCCACCGCCGCCATCGCCGACTCCACCGCCACCGCCGACGACGCCGCCACCAGATCCGCAGCCATCGCCGACTCCGCGGTACCGACCGGCGCGGACCTGCCGCCCGGCGCCCCGCCGGAGCCGTTGCTGCGGGCCGTCGTCACGGCCCTGGCCGATGGCGGCTCCCGCACGCTCGCGGACCTCGTCGCGGCCGCGCGCGCGCCGGACCCGAACAATCCCTGGGACCTCGGCGAACCGGCGGACGTACCCGGCGCCGCAGCCAGCGACACACCCGGCACCACACCCGGCAGCACATCCAGCGACACACCCGGCGCCCCGCGCAGCGGCCCCGCCGTCGGGGACGCCCTGTGGTGGCTCGCGACGGCGGGTCTCGTCACGAGCGACTCGCTCGCACCGCTCAGGGCCCGGCTCGCGCACGGCACCGGCCCGGTACGGGGCCGGGGCAGCGCCCGGCCGCCCCGCCCCCTGCGTGGCGGGCTGCGCCGTCGGGCGACGGCGGCGGTCCGTCCCAGCTCCGCCCTCGCGGCCACCCCGGCCGACCTCGCGGGGCGGTGGTCGCTGATCCGGCGCGGAGCCGAGGACCCGGACCCCACCGTGGCCCTGGCGGCGCGCGTGGCCCAGCTCGTCGAGACGCACGGCGTCCTCACGCGCGACTCCGCGGGCGTCGGCGAGATCGCGGGCGGCTTCCCCGCGGCCTACGAGGTGCTGCGCCGCCTCGAGGACACGGGACAGGTGCGGCGCGGGTACGTCGTCGACGGGTTGGGCGGTGCGCAGTTCGCACTGCCGGCGATGCTCGAGGAGCTCCGCCGCGCCGCCCGGACCGGGCCCGAGCGGCCTCCCGTGCACGTGCTGGCGACCGGGGACCCGGCCTCGCCCTACGGGGCCGCGCTGCCGTGGCCGGAACCTGCCTCGGACGGACACCGACCCTCGCGGCGGCCGGGCGCGTTCGTCGTGCTCGTGGACGCGGCGCCGGCGCTGTTCGTCGAGCGCGGCGGCCGGTCCGTGCTCGGCCTCACCGCCGCGGAGGTGGACCTGGCGCTCGCCGCCGAGGCGCTCGCGGCCCATGCGCGCAGCGGCCGGCTCCCGCGCGCGACGGTCCGGCAGGTCGACGGCGCACCTGTCGCGGGCCGGTCCCGCGCCGGCGCCACCGAGCGGGCGCTCGCGGCCGCGGGCTGGGTGCACGGCCCGGGCGGCCTGCACCCGCCGGACTGACCGACCAGCTGCATCGCCCCACCCGCTGCACCGCCCCGGGAACGGGAGACGCCCCCACCGATGGTGGGGGCGTCCAAGATCCGTGGCCGGCCATGGGCCGGCACCGCGCGTCAGGAGGCAGCGGGGGTGAGCTCGTCGAGCAGCTCGTCCGGCACCGTGTCCGGGACACGCAGGGGCTCGTGCGCCGCGAGCCGCCCGGAGACGACGCGCATGATGTGGCTGAGCGGGGTGTTGAGGGCCTCGGAGATCGAGGAGAGCAGCTCGGAGGAGGCCTCCTTCTGCCCGCGCTCCACCTCGGAGAGGTAGCCGAGCGAGACCTTGGCGTCCGAGGAGACCTCACGCAGGGTGCGGCCCTGACGCTGGCGGACCTCACGAAGCACGTCGCCGATCACGTTGCGCAGAAGCACTGGGGTCCCCCTCTCGGGCTCGGTCGTCCCGGTCTGCTCGACCGGGGGTGTGGAGATACGGTACCTGGCCCTGGGGGCCGAGGTGGAAACGGGGTGGACAAGGTCTCGCCGGTCGGGACGGCCGACGGGGCGGGCGAGGTTCGTCGAAGGGATCATCACCGGGGTCAACGCCCTCATGCCGCCAGACATTCCCGGCCTCGTCACGCGTCGCCGAGCGCGTCGCCGAGCGCGTCGCCGAGAGCGTCGTGGAGCAGCGCGAGAGCTGCCTCGGACGCCGCCTGCCGCACCGCGGGTCTCGTCCCCGCCACCCGCCACGACCGCGTGCGCACGCCGCCCGGGCCGAGGCAGGCCACGTGGAAGGTACCCGCGGGATGCCCATCGGCGGGCCCGGGGCCGGCGACGCCGGTGGTGGCGAGCGCGACGTCCGCGCCGAGCGCCCGCGCAGCCCCGGTCGCCATCTGCGCGGCGACCTCGGCCTGGACCGGTCCGCCGCCCGCGAGCAGCGCCTCGTCGACGCCGAGGAGCGTGGCCTTGACGTCGCTCGCATAGGCGACCACTCCCCCGCGCAGCACGGCGGAGACCCCGGGGACGGCCGCGAGCCTGGCGGCGAGCGCCCCGGCAGTCAGCGACTCCGCGACGGCGAGCCGCAGCCCCCGTGCGGCGAGAGCGGCGACGAGGGGGGCGAGCGGGTCGGGCCGGGCGGTCGTGCACAGCCCCGGCCGAGCGGTCATGCGCGGCACCGGCCGAGCGGTCATGCGCGGCACCGACCGGTCGGTCATGCGCGGCTCCGGCCGGGGCGTCATGCGCCGGTGGAGCCACCGCCGCGCTGGCGGCGCGCGGCGCCCACGGCGGCGACGAAGTAGTGCACGCCGGTGACCAGGGCCACGCCTGTCGCGGCCCAGGCGAGGACGAGGGCCGTCGTGTCGAGGGCGTCGGCGAGGCCGCCGGGAAGGAACGTCTCCCACGGCACGAGCATCATCGAGAGGAACACGAGCTGGAGGACGGTCTTCAGCTTGCCGCCCTGCGAGGCCGGCATGACGACGTCCCGGCGCCGCATGACGTCGCGCAGCACGGTGACTGCCAGCTCGCGCACGAGGATGATGATCGTGACGACCCAGGGCAGATCACCCGCCCAGGACAGCAGGACGAGCGCCGCGCCGACCAGCGTCTTGTCGGCGATCGGGTCGGCGAGCTTGCCGAAGTCGGTGACGAGGTTCCTCGACCGGGCGAGGTAGCCGTCGAGCTTGTCGGTGACGGCGGCGATCACGAAGACGGCCGCCGCGGCCCACCGCCAGGTGTCGCCGTCCATGAGGAAGAGCACGATGAACACCGGCACGAGCACGATGCGCAGCATCGTGAGGATGTTGGCGATGTTCCACAGGGGCGCCTGCTCGGTGCCGGGGGCGGACGACGTCATGCGTTCAGGGTAGGTCCACCCGCCCGCCTCGCCCGCGCGGCTCACCGCGCGCCCTACCCTGCCGTCATGCCTCGTCTCTCCCGGACCGCCGAGCTCGCGATCGTCGTCGTGCTCGTCGTCGCGCTCGCCGCCGGTCTCGTCGTCCTCGCCATGCGGCTCGCGTCGGGCTCCGAGTCCGGCGACGACGCCTCCTCGCCGGGCGCGCCGGCAGGTCAGGAGGGAGCCGGTGGCGACGAGGCGGCGGGCGGCGCCGACCCGGGTGGGGAGACCCCGTCCGACGACGCCGAGCAGCCGGGCGGGGACGTCACGTTCACCCTCGCCGCCGCGGGCGACGTCATCACCTACCCCCTGATGAACACCGAGGCCACCCAGCCCGACGGCTCCTACGACTACTGGCCGATGATCGAGCCGGTCGCCCCCTACATCGAGGGCGCCGACCTCGCGCTGTGCAACCTCGAGGTGCCGATCGCACCCGAGGGCGAGGAGCCGCAGGGATACCCGGTGTTCGCGGCGCCGGAGGACATCGTCCCGCTGCTCGCCCGGGCCGGTTACGACGGCTGCTCGACGGCGACGAACCACTCCGTCGACCAGCAGACCGAGGGCGTGCTCCGGACGGCCGACGTCATGGAGGAGCACGGCCTCGGCTTCGCCGGGACGGCCCGCACCCCCGAGGAGCAGGCGACGCCGCAGATGTACGTGCTCGAGCGCGACGGCCGCGAGATCACGGTCGCCCACGTCGCCGCGACGTACTCGACGAACGGCATCCCGGTCGCCGAGCCGCACCTCGTGGACATGATCGACGACGAGCCGGTCGTCGACCAGGCGGTCGCGGCCCGGGAGGCGGGCGCCGACGTCGTCATCGCCTCGATGCACTGGGGCGACGAGTACACGTTCGAGCCGAACGCCTACCAGCAGGACGCCGCGCAGCGGCTCGCGGACTCCGGCGAGATCGATCTCGTCCTCGGCTCCCACCCCCACACGCCGCAGCCGATCGAGCAGCTCGAGGGCGGCGTGGACGGCCAGGGCATGTGGGTGGTCTGGTCGATGGGCAACTCGCTCGCCAGCCAGCAGCCGGGGAGGTCGACGATCATGGAGACCGCGGTCGGCCTCATGACTCAGGCGACGATCACCGTCCCGGCCGACGGTCCGGCCCGCGTGGACTCGGTGGAGTGGATGGGCACAGTGATGGACGCCAACGGCGACTACGGCCTGGTCCCGCTTCACGAGGCGCTCGAGGACCCGTCGGCCACGGCCTGGGACCCCGCCCAGATCGAGTCCTACAGCTCGTGGCTCGACGAGCTCATGGGGGATGATCCGGCGTCGTTCGACACCCCGCTCGAGCCGACCGGCGAGCCGCCGCGGGTCGAGCCCCGGTCCTGAACGGGCGCGTGACGAAGGGCCGGCCGTGACCACGCGACTCCTCCTCGTCGCCGACACCCACGTGCCCGCACGGGCGCGCAGGATCCCCGGCGACGTCTGGCGGGCGGTCGAGGCCGCCGACGTCGTCGTGCACGCCGGCGACTGGGTCGACGTCGCCACCCTCGACGCCTTCGAGGAACGGTCCGCGCGGCTGCTCGCGGTGCACGGCAACAACGACGGGCCCGAGCTCCGCGCGCGGCTCCCGGAGGTGGCGCGCGCCGACGTCGAGGGGCTCCGCCTCGCCGTCGTCCACGAGACGGGCGCCGCCCCGGGCCGCGAGCGGCGCATCGACGCCGCCTACGCGGACGACCGCCCGGACGTCCTCGTCTTCGGTCACAGCCACATCCCGTGGGACACGGTGACGCCGGGCGGCATCCGGCTGCTCAACCCCGGTTCGCCGACGGACCGCCGGCGTCAGCCCGAGTGCACGCTGATGACCGCGATGATCGACGGCGGCGAGCTGCGCGACGTCCGCGTCGTCCCGGTCGACCGCACGTCCTGATCACCCGTCGTCCTGATCACCCGCCGTCCTCGACGAGGCGACGACCGGGTGACCGGGCTCAGCGGCGGTCGGTCAGCTCCCAGGCGTCGTTCCCGCCGTTGCCGTCGTCGTAGTAGTCGCCCTCGTCGTCCCACTGCGGCGGGGCGACGACCTCGGTCTGCCCCTCGCCCTGGGCCGCCGCGGCGTCGAAGGGGACGTCCGCGGTGCCGGCACCTGCCGCCGGTGCCGCGTCCTGCCCCGCCCCCGCACCGCCGGCCTGCGGCGCCGGTGCCTCCTCACCGCGGAGCAGCGCGAGCGTGCCGGCGAGGTCGTCGGGCTGGACGAGCACGTCGCGGGCCTTCGAACCCTCCGAGGGGCCGACGATCTCGCGCGACTCGAGCAGGTCCATGAGCCGCCCGGCCTTGGCGAAGCCGACGCGGAGCTTGCGCTGCAGCATCGACGTGGAACCGAACTGGGTGGTGACGACGAGCTCGGCCGCCTGCAGGAGGACGTCGAGGTCGTCGCCGATGTCCTCGTCGACCTGCTTCTTGGCCCCCGCCGGCGCCGTGACGTCCTCGCGGAAGACCGGGTCGGCCTGGGACTTCACGTGCTGGACGACCTCGTGGATCTCGCTCTCCCCGACCCACGAGCCCTGCACGCGCATCGGCTTGTTCGCCCCCATCGGGAGGAACAGGGCGTCGCCCTGCCCGATGAGCTTCTCGGCGCCCGGCTGGTCGAGGACCACGCGGGAGTCCGCGAGCGAGGACGTGGCGAAGGCGAGGCGGCTCGGCACGTTGGCCTTGATGAGACCGGTGACGACGTCGACGCTCGGCCGCTGCGTGGCCAGCACCAGGTGGATGCCGGCCGCGCGCGCGAGCTGCGTGATCCGCTGGATGGACGCCTCGACGTCGCGCGGGGCCACCAGCATGAGGTCGGCGAGCTCGTCGACGACGACCAGCAGGTACGGGTAGGGCGCCAGCACGCGCTCGCTCCCGGGCGGCGGCGTCACCTTCCCCGCGCGCACGGCCGAGTTGAAGTCGTCGATGTGCTTGTACCCGTAGGCCGAGAGGTCGTCGTAGCGCATGTCCATCTCGCGCACGACCCACTCGAGGGCCTCGGCGGCCTTCTTCGGGTTGGTGATGATCGGGGTGACCAGGTGCGGGATGCCCTCGTAGATCGTCAGCTCGACCCGCTTGGGGTCGACGAGGACGAGGCGCACCTGCTCCGGCGTCGCCCGCATCATCACCGAGGTGATCATCGAGTTGATGAAGCTCGACTTTCCCGAGCCGGTGGCGCCGGCGACGAGCATGTGCGGCATCTTCGAGAGGTTCGCGACGACGTAGCCGCCCTCGACGTCCTTGCCGACGCCGACGACCAACGGGTGGTCGGAGGCGCGGGCGACGGCGGAGCGCAGGACGTCGCCGAGCGCGACGGACTCGCGGTCGGTGTTGGGAATCTCGACGCCGATCGCGGACTTGCCGGGGATCGGCGAGAGGATGCGGACGTCGGCACTGGCGACGGCGTAGGCGATGTTCTTCGACAGCGCGGTGATGCGCTCGACCTTGACGCCGGGACCGAGCTCGAGCTCGTAGCGGGTGACCGTCGGGCCCCTCGAGAAGCCGGTGACGGAGGCGTCGACCCCGAACTCGTCGAGGACCTGGGTGAGGGCGTCGACGACGCGGTCGTTCGCGGCGGAACGGAGCTTGTGCGGCGGGCCCTGCTCGAGGAGCTCCTCGGCGGGGAGGTCGTAATCGCCGTCGGGCAGGACCAGCTGCTCGCCGGCGGCGGGCAGCGCGCGCGTGGGCGGCGCCTCCGGGCCGTCCTGCTGCCCGGCCGGGGCGACCGAGACGGCGTCGGAGTTCTCGGCGGCCCCCGGCGGCGCGACCTGCTCGGTCGAGGCGGACGAGACGGCGACGTCGTGCGGGCTGGGGCGCTTGACGCGGCGCGCGTTCGCGCGGCGCGGCGCCGTCTCCTCACCGGGCCCGTCGACGGCGGGTCCCGGCCCGATCTCGGCGGCCTGGTCGAAGGCGTCGTCGCCCGCGTACCGGTCGAGCAGCTCGGTCTCGTCGCGACCGCCGCGCCGGCCGCGCCTCGGCTCCTTGTCCTCGCGCTCTCGCGGGGCGGGCGTGTGGCCGGAGATCCACGCGCCGGCGGCGCGGGCCCGCGCGGGGACCTCGCGCAACGGCGTGCCGGTGAGGACGAGCGCCCCGAACAGGCCGAAGATGACGAGGACCGGGATGGCCCCCCACGGCGAGAGCAGGGCGTTGAGCGGGGTGCCGAGGAGCCAGCCGACGAGGCCGCCGGCGTCCTCCACGTCGGAGAGCGCGTCGCCCGGCGAGGGCGAGCCCGAGAAGATGTGGATGACCGCCGCGATCGCGAGGCCGAGCACGGTCATGCCGATGACCGCGTGGGGGCGCGGGCCGTCGTCGGGATCCTCGGGGTCCTCGCGCCACAGCTGGACGGCGAGGACGACGAGCACGACCGGGACGAGCCGGCCGAGCACGCCGACGACGCCGGCGACCGCGTGGTGGATGACCGCGCCCGCGAGGCCGGAGAGGCCGAACCACTCCCGCAGCGCGATGACGATCGCGAGGGCGAGCAGGCCGAGCGCGATGGCGTCGTTGCGGAATCCCGAGGGGATGGGGCCGCGCGGCTGCCGGCCGCCGGAGTCGTCCTTCCGGGTGCCTGCCACGCCGCCGCCCTTCTTCGGTGGTGTCTGCTTGCTCGCGCTGCCGCGCGACGAACCTGCCGGACCCTTGCCGCCGGACCCGCCGCCGCGCGGGCGCGTCGGACGCGCCGGCGAGGAGGACGAGCCACGCGTTGCCGGGGCCGGCCGTGAGGGGGAAGACGCACGGGTAGCCATCGGGTCCACGATAGCCGCCGGGCACATCGACCCTCCGGCTCCCGCGCCCGCGCCGCCCGCGGCACTTAGGCTCCTGCCATGGCAGCACCACGACGCTACGACGACGAGCTGCGCGCCGACGTCCTCGCTGCCGCCGCGGAAGCCCTGTCCAGGGGCGGTGAGGCGTCCGTCTCGATCCGCACGGTCGCCGCCGTGGCGGGCACGACGACGGCGGGGGTCTACGCGCTGTTCGGCTCCCGGGACAGGCTGATCGCCGAGGTCGTCGCGAGCGAGATCGACGGGTTCCGCGACCGCATCGCACGGAGCCCTCGGCACGCGGACCCGCTCGAGGACTTCTTCGCGCTGTGCCACGCCTACCGCCGCGCCGCCCTCGAGATCCCGCACGCCTACCTGGCGCTCGGCACGGTGGCCGAGCGGCACGGGCACATCAGCCTCACCGACGCCCTCGGCGCCGACGCGATGTCGACGGCGGTGCGGCGCCTGCTCGGCCCCGACGCCGGCAAGCAGGAGTGCTTCGAGTCGGCGGTCACCGTCTATGCGCTCGTCCACGGACTGGTCCTCTTCGAGCTCAACCACGTGCTCGCGGACGATCCCGAGCACAATGCTCGGACGTTCGGTCGCGCACTCGAGCAGCTCCTGCCGGTCGCGAACTACCCGGGCGGCACTCGACGAGCAGGCCAGGAGGACGGATGACGGGGACGACGGGCAGCACGGCACCGGCGGGAACGATCACGACGGGCGCGGCCACGCACGCCGAGGACGTGGCGGCGCTGCGCGCGCTCGAGGGACGCGTGGCGTGGCCGGCCGGCGCCGACCGGTACGGGACCTTCATCGCCGAGTCGGACCTCGGCACCGCCCCCGCCGTCCGCGAGGCTCTGCACCACGCCGTCGAGACGGAGATGTTCGGCTACATCTCCCCCCACCTCACCGAGGCGTGCACCCGCGCGACCGCCGCCTTCCTCACCCGGCAGCACGGCGTGGAGATCGACCCCGACCGCGTGCGGCTGCTCCCCGACGTGCTCTCCGCTATGCACCAGCTCGTGCGGCGACTCGCCCCGGGCGCCCGCATCGTCCTGCCCACGCCGGCCTACCCGAGCTTCTACGGCGTGCCGCCGCGCTGGGGCACCGAGCTCGTCCAGGTCCCGCTCGCGCGCGACGGCGCGTCCTACACGTACGACCTCGACGCGCTGGCCGCCGAGCTGCGGCCCGGTGACCTGTTCATCCTGTGCAACCCGCAGAACCCGACCGGCCGCGTGCACACGCGCGCCGAGCTCGAGGCGGTCGCCGACGTGGTGGAGCGCAGCGGCGCCACCGTGTTCGCCGACGAGATCCACGCCTCGATCCTGCGCCCGGGCCGGCGGCACGTCCCGTACGCGAGCATCGGCGAGGTGGCGGCCGGCCACTCCGTGACCGCGACGTCGGCGTCGAAGTCGTTCAACCTGCCGGGTCTGAGGTGCGCGCAGCTCGTCGCCTCCACACCGCAGGCGGCGCGCGACTGGGACACGCACGGCGCCCATCTCGCCAAGGAGGTCTCCACCCCGGGCGTCATCGCGGTGACCGCCGCGTACGAGCGCGGCGAGGAGTGGCTGGACGGTTTCGTCGCGCAGATGGACTCGCGGCACGACCTGCTGGCGCGCCTGGTCGCCGACCGGCTGCCGGACGCCGTCGTCACCCCCGCCGAGGGCACCTTCCTCGGGTGGGTCGACCTGCGCGCCTACGGGCTCGGGGACTCGCCGGGCACCGCGCTCAAGCGCCACGGTGTGCTCGCCGGCGACGGTCCGGCCTTCGGGCGCGCGGGTGCCGGGCATGTCCGGGTCAACCTGGCGACGACGGAGGCGATCCTCACCGAGATCGTCGACCGGATCGCCGCCGCCTGCCGGGCGGACTAGGACCCAGACCCTCTACGCCGACCGCACCGCCGCCTGCCGGGCGGAGCAGCACCCGCCCCCACCGCGACGGCGAGGCGGCCCGCCGGGGCGAGCCCCGCCGTCGGGCGGGGTGCTCGGCCGTGAACGGCCGGCGCGTCCCCTCGACCCGGTGCGTCAGACCTCGACGACGGTGGGCAGGATCATCGGCGAGCGACGCAGGCGGCGCGAGGCCCAGCGACCGACGACGCGTCGCATGGCCTGCTGCATCTGGTGCGTGTCCGCGTTGCCGCGTCCGGCGACCTCCTCGAGGGCGGCCGTGACGTCGGGCAGGATCCCGTCGAACACGCCGTCGGCCTCTGCCATGCCGCGGGCCTCGATGTGCGGGCCGGCCACGACCGTGCCGTGCTGGCGGTCGACGACGGCGAAGATCGAGATGAAGCCCTCCTCGCCGAGGATGCGGCGGTCCTTGAGCTCCGTCTCCGTCACCTCGCCGACCGAGCTGCCGTCGACGTAGACGTAGCCGCACTCGACGGCGCCGGCGATCTTCGCCTTGCCGTCGGCGAGGTCGACGACGACGCCGTCCTCGGCGAGCACGACCCGCTCCGCCGCCACGCCCGTGCGGACGGCGAGCGCCCCGTTGGCCACGAGGTGGCGAATCTCGCCGTGGACCGGCATGACGTTCTTCGGCTGCACGATGTTGTAGCAGTACAGGAGCTCGCCGGCGGACGCGTGGCCGGAGACGTGCACCTTGGCGTTGGCCTGGTGCACGACCTTCGCGCCGAGCCGCATGAGCCCGTTGATCACGCGGAAGACGGAGTTCTCGTTGCCCGGGATGAGCGAGGACGCGAAGATCACCGTGTCCCCGGGGCCGACGTCGACCTTGTGGTTGCGGTTGGCGATCCGCGAGAGCGCCGCCATCGGCTCGCCCTGGGAGCCGGTCGCCATGAGGACGCGGTCGCGCGGCGGGATCGAGTCGATGTTCTTCTGGTCGATGAGGACGCCGGGCGGGACCGTGAGGTACTCGAGGTCGGCGGCGATGCCCATGTTGCGGATCATCGAGCGCCCGACGAGGGCCACCTTGCGGCCGTGCAGGGCGGCGGCGTCGAGGACCTGCTGGACGCGGTGGACGTGGGACGCGAACGAGGCGACGACGATCTGCCCCTCGGCCTGGCCGAACACCTGGTCCAGGACCGAGCCGATGTCCCGCTCGGGCGAGGTGAAGCCCGGGACCTCGGCGTTGGTCGAGTCGGTCATGAAGAGGTCCACGCCCTCCTCGGCGAGGCGCGCGAAGGCGCGCAGGTCCGTGATACGGCCGTCGAGCGGCAGCTGGTCCATCTTGAAGTCGCCGGTGTGCAGCACGGACCCGGCCTTCGTGCGGATCATCACCGCGAGGGCGTCGGGGATCGAGTGGTTGACGGCGACGAACTCGAGGTCGAACGGCCCCTTGGTCACGCGCTCGTCCTCGGCGACGACCTGCAGCTGCGGGGTGAGGCGGTGCTCGCGGAGCTTGGCCTCGATGAACGCGAGCGTGAGGCGCGACCCGAGCAGCGGGATGTCCTTGCGCAGGCGGAGGAGGTAGGGCACGGCGCCGATGTGGTCCTCGTGGCCGTGGGTCAGCACGACGGCGACGATGTCGTCGAGCCGGTCCTCGATGTAGCCGAAGTCCGGGAGGATGAGGTCGACGCCGGGCTGGTGCTCCTCGGGGAAGAGGACGCCGCAGTCGACGATGAGGAGCTTGCCGTCGATCTCGAAGACGGTCATGTTGCGGCCGACCTCGCCGAGCCCTCCCAGGGGGACGATGCGCATGGCGCCCTTGGCGAGGGCAGGGGGCTCGGTCAGCTCAGGATGCGGGTTGCTCACCGGGTCATCTTCCCATCACCGGGGGGTCGGGCGCGAAGGGCGGGGCGTGAGTCGGCCGACCTTCGTCGCAGCACCGCTCGTCCCGGGCGCTGCTCTCCCCGGGCGTCGCTCTCGCCGGGCGCCGCTCACCCGGTGCACCGCTCTCCCGGGCACCGCTCACTCGGTGCGCCGTCGAAGCGTGAAGGTCCCGAGCAGGAGCACGAGGACGGCGATCGCCACGACGATCCCGAGGTTCGTCCAGGTGCCGTCGGCGACCGTGCCACCGCTCCCCTGCTGGACCCCGTTCATGGCCTCGACGGCGTAGGTGAGCGGAAGGACGCCGGAGATCAGCTCCGCGGCCCGCGGCATGGCGTCGCGCGCGACGAAGACCCCGCCGAGGAGCAGCTGGGGGAAGATCAGCGCCGGCATGAACTGGACGGCCTGGAACTCGGTGCGGGCGAAGGCGCTGACGGCGAGGCCGAGGGCGGTGCCGAGGAAGGAGTCGGCCAGCGCGACGGCGCCGAGCGCCCACACAGGCCCGCCGACCTCCATCCCGAGGAGCCCGACGGCGAGGCCGATGACGAGCGCGGACTGGACGACGCAGACGGCGCCGAGCGCGAGCGCGTACCCGAGCAGGATGTCGGCCCGCCCGGTGGGCATGGCGAGCATGCGCTCGAGCGTCCCGGCCTGCCGTTCGCGGAGCATCGTCACCGAGGTGACGATGAACATCACCGTCAGCGGCATGAAGGCGAGGAGCGCGGGCCCGAAGCTGTCGAGCATCGGCGGGCCCGGGATGTCCTCGAACACCCACCACAGCAGGGTGAGGATGAGGCAGGGGACGCCGAGCATGAGGGCGACGGTGCGGGGGTCGCGGCGGAGCTGGCGCAGGACGCGGCGCGCGACGGCGAGGGTGGTGCGGGGGCTCATGCCGTCTTCTCCTGCACGATCGCGAGGAATGCGTCCTCGACGGTGGCTGCGCCGGTCCGTGCGCGCAGCGCGGCGGGAGTGCCTTCCCCGATGACCCGTCCGTCGCGGACGAGGACCACGCGGTCGCAGCGCTCGGCCTCGTCCATCACGTGCGTGGACACCAGGACGGCGGCGCCCGAGGCTGCGAGCCCGCGGAAGGTCTCCCACAGGTCGTGGCGCAGGACCGGGTCGAGACCGACGGTGGGCTCGTCGAGCACGAGGAGCGGCGGCGAGCCGAGCAGGGCGGTGGCGAGGGAGACGCGGGACCGCTGGCCGCCGGACATGGAGGAGACGACCTGGTCCGCCGCCCCCGCGAGGTCGACGGCGGCGAGCGCGCGGTCGACCTCGGGCCTCCCGACCCTCTGGATCGATGCGAAGAACGCGAGGTTCTCGCGTGCGGTGAGGTCCGCGTAGACGGATGGCGCCTGGGTGACGTAACCGACGCGACCGCGCACCGTTGCGGCACCGGCCCGGTGGCCGAGGACCTCGGCCGTGCCGCTCACGCGATCCTGGACGCCGACGATCGCGCGCATGAGCGTGGACTTGCCCCCGCCGGAAGGGCCGACGATGCCGACGACCTCGCCGGGGCGAACCTCGAGGTCGACGCCGTGCAGCACCTCGCGACCGCTGCGCGTCACGCGGAGACCCTCGAGGGCGACGACGGGGCGCTCCGGCTCTGCGGCCACCGGGACGTACCCGCGCCGCTGGGGGGCCGAGGAGCGCGCCTCGTGCCTGGCGTGACTACCCATGTCGACCTCCTCGTCAACAACCGTTGACCTCAAACGCTACGCGCCACTCCATCGCTAGTCAACGCCTGTTGATCTACGCTGGCGCCATGGCCCGACGGACCGCTGACGACAACCGCGCCGCCATCGCCTCGGCGGCACGCGAGCTCTTCGCCACCCTGGGGTACGACCGGGCGACGATCCGGGCGATCGGCGAACGCTCCGGCGTCGACCCCGCGATGGTCATGCGGTACTTCGGTTCGAAGGAAAAGCTCTTCGCGAGCGTCGTCGACCTGGACCTCGGGTTCGCCGACGTCGGTGCACCACCGGCCGTGGAGGAGGTCGGCAGCTTCATCGTCCGCCACGCCGTCCGACTGTGGGAGCGCCACGAGGCGCCGCTCATCTTCCTGCGCACCGCGATCGACCACGAGCCGGCCCGAGTACGGGTGCGCGCGCTCGCCATTGATCAGGTCCAGCAGTTCATCCTCCTGGTCGGAGCGCCGCCCGAGGAGGCGCGACTACGCGCCTCGCTCGTCGCGAGCCAGGTGCTCGGGCTGGTGCTCGCCCGGCTCGTGGCACGGATCGAACCGCTCGCCTCCGCCGACGTCGACGACCTCGTCCGGTGGTACGGACCCACGCTGCAGCGGTACGTCATCGGCGAGCTCCATGACCGGGAAGCGGACACGCGCCGTCCGTTCGATCTCGTCTAGCGTGGTGTCGACCACCTGGGAACAACAACGTCGGAGGACACCATGGGACAGTTGGACGGCAAGGTCGCGGTCATCACGGGCGGAGGGCGCGGTCAGGGCCGATCGCACGCGATCGAGCTCGCGAAGGAGGGCGCGGACATCGTCATCGCCGACATCGGGGGGCAGATCGACGGCCTGACCTACGGGCTGGCGACGGAGGACGACATCGCGGAGACGGTCCGTCAGGTCGAGGCGCTGGACCGCCGGATCGTGGGCGTCACGGCCGACGTGCGCAGCACGGAGGACATGAAGCGGGTCGCCGATGCCGCGATCGAGAACTTCGGTCGGATCGACATCGTCCTCGCCAACGCCGGCATCCACCAGGTGCTTCCGGACACGTTCACGATGTCCGACGACGACTGGCAGCGGATGATCGACGTCAACCTCACCGGGGTCTTCAAGACCACCAGGGCGATGATCCCCCACCTGATCGACGCCGGCGGCGGCTCGATCGTCATCACGTCCTCGACGGACGGCGTCACCGCGTCGCCGTCCTGGGGGCACTATGGCGCCGCGAAGGCCGGGATCATGTCGCTCGCCAAGACCCTCGCCCTCGAGCTCGCGCCCGAGCACATCCGCGTGAACGTCGTCATCCCGACCGGCGTCAACTCCCCCATGGCCGAGGCGCTCATGGACACGGTGCCAAAGACGCTCGAGCGGTGGGGCTTCGCGACGGACCGCGCGAACCTCATGCGGGAGGTCGGCGTCATCGAGCCGGTCGACGTCTCGAATGCCATCGTCTACCTCGTGTCCGACAAGGCGCGCTACGTCACCGGCATCTCGCTGCCGGTCGACGCCGGGTACACGATCAAGCACTGAGTCAGCGGGGCGGCCGACCCGGGAGTCGGCACCCGCAGCCACGTGACGCGCCGCGGGCCGGACCCATGGAGCCCCCGGTCCGCGGCGCGTCATCGGCGCGTCAGGAGGCGAGGTAACCCTCGGTGGTGAGGGTGTCGCGCAGCTCGTCGATCTCGGCGTCAGTGGCCGACACGAGCGGCAACCGCACGGTCGGGTCCGGGATGCGTCCGAGCAGGTAGCTGGCGTGCTTCGACATGACGGCGCCCTGGCCGGTGCCCATGAGGGCGCCGACGACGGGCTTGAGCCGGGCGGCGACGGTGCGGGCGCCGGGTAGGTCCCCGTCGTCGACGGCGCTGACCATGTCGACGTAGCTCGCGGCGGCCACGTGCCCGACGACGGAGACGACCCCCGAGGCGCCGTGGGCGAGCCAGGCGAAGTTGAGCGCGTCGTCTCCCGAGTAGTACTCGAGGCCGGTGCGGGACATCGTCTCGAAGCCGGCCGGGACGTCACCGGTCGCGTCCTTCACGGCAAGGATCTGCGGGTGAGCGGCGAGGCGGTCGAGCGTGTCGTCCTCGAGGCGGACGCCCGTACGTCCGGGGATGTCGTAGACCATCACCGGCAGGTCGGTGGCCTCGGTGACAGCGACGATGTGCTGGTAGACGCCCTCCTGGGAGGGTCGGTTGTAGTACGGGGCGACGACGAGGAGCCCCTGCGCGCCGGACCGCGCCGCGCCCTTGGCGATGCGGACGGCGTGGGCGGTGTCGTTGGACCCCGCTCCCCCGATGATCATCGCGCGGCTCCCGACGGCAGCCGTGACCTCGCGGACGAGCTCGTCCTTCTCGGGCTGGTGGGTCGTGGGCGACTCGCCGGTGGTGCCGTTGAGGACGAGGGCGTCGCAGCCGTCGTCGACCAGGGCGGTGGCGAGCGCGACCGCGGCGTCGACGTCGAGGGCACCGTCGGGCGTGAAGGGCGTCGCCATGGCGACGGACACGGAGCCGAAGCTGCGCGACGGGTGGTAGGGCATGGTCATGCTGGAACGTTACCCGTGGCGATCCCCTGAGTGGCTACCGACGCGGCCGCTAACGTGCCGACGTGGACGACGAGGAGGTGCCGCTGCCCGGCGGTGACGTGACCGTGGGCGTGGTGCGGGTCGGCGACACGGTGCGGCGTCCCGTGGGCCCGCACTCGACGCTCGTCCATCGCGTGCTGCGGCACCTGGCGGCGCAGGGGTTCGACGGCGCGCCCCGCCTCCGTGGGATCGATGCCCAGGGGCGCGAGGTCCTCGACTTCGTCGAGGGTGAGGTCGCGGGTCGCCCCTGGCCCGGATGGGTCGCCGACCACGACCGACTGGTGAGCGTGGCGAGGCTCGTCCGGCGGCTCGACGACGCGCTCGTGCCGCTCGGGCTGCCGCCGGAGGTGGAGGAGCGTGCGCGCACCGATCGCCCGCCGCCGCTGCCCCGGCTCGGGCCGGCCACGTTCATCGGGCACCGCGACGTCACGCCGGAGAACGTGGTGTTCCGGGCCGGGCGGGCGTTCGCGCTCATCGACTTCGACCTGGTCGGCCCGTGCCGGCGCATCGACGAGGTCGCGAACGTCGTGCAGTGGTGGGCGCCGTGGTTGGACCCGGCCGATCGTCAGGACGCGGTGCGGGACGTCGACGTGGCGGCGCGTGCACGTCTGATCGTCGACGCCTACGGGCTGGGTGACGAGCGCGCGGCGCTGGTGGACCTCATGATCGCCGCCGCCGAGCGGTCCCACGTCACCATGCGTGAGCGTGCCGTCACCCTGGGTGGCGGGTGGGCGCGCATGTGGTTCGAGGAGGACGTCGGTGCAGCGATCCTGCGCCGCGCGGCGTGGCTCGAGGTACACCGTGCGGAGCTGGTCGCGGCGTTGACCGAGTAGGCGGTGGCGGGCGGGGGACGCGATCCTGGCTGCAGCCTGGGACGCGCCGCGAACCTGCCTAGGGTGGGGCGGTGAGCGACCACCACGACGACGTCCTGTCCTCCCTCTCGGCGGGCCGCACGCCCGAGGGTCTGCCGACGACCTCCCGTGGCGGTCCGGACGTGTCGGTGCGGCCGACGATCCCGGGTGATGCCGACGCGCTCGGCGCGATCCACGCCGCCACGATGCGGGCCTCGCTGGCCGCGGGCGCGGGCCTCTCCCCCGACGACGAGGCGCTGACCGTCATCGAGGCCGGCAACCTGGCTCTGACCTGGGCGAACGCCGCCGCGGTCACGGAACGCGGGCACTACGTGCTGACGGCGCTCGACGCGGCGGACGTCGTGGGGCTGGCCGCGCTGGCACCTGCGGCACCCGCGACCGAGGAGGAGGCGGCCCAGCTGGCCGACGCGGCACAGGCCGCCAGGTCTGCTCAGGGGGCACCGGGCGGGCAGGCCGACGTTCCGAGCGAACCTGGCGGCGCGGAGGTCGACTCGCACCGGGCCGCGATGCTCGAGATCCTTGCCCTGGAGATCCGTCCGGATGCCGAGCGGGTCGGGCACGGTTCGCGGCTGCTGGCCGCGTGCGCGGACCTGGCGCGCGACGCGGGCGCGACCGCGTTGTCGATCTGGACGGTTCGCGGTGACGAGGCGCGGCAGAAGTTCCTCGACGCCGCCGGCTTCGCCCCGACGGGCAGGCGTCGCGAGATCCCGGTCGGATCGGCGGAGGCCGTGCAGGACGAGTGGTGGGCGGCGCTCGGCGAGCACTGATCTCCGCCGCGGGACGCGTGGTCAGCTACGCCGCGGGATGCGCGGTCAGCAGCGGGCGTCGACGGCGCACTCAGGGACGAGGCGGACCTCGCGCTCACGGACCTCGAAGTCCTCGGTGCGCGTCGTGATCGGGATCGTGCCCTCGATCGCCTCCCAGTCGCTCAGACCCACAACCATGAACTCCGCCTCCCACTGCGTCGTGAGCTCGACATGGATCGACTCATGCCCGTCCGGATACGGGTAGGAGACCGTGTGGTTCGGGTACGGAGCCCCAGGATCACCACCACTGGAGAACGCGCCACTGCCATCCATCGGATCCCACACATGCTCCACCGGCGTAAACCTGACTTGGACGGGGAACCCCAACAGCTCATCAGTCACGACGTGCTCCTCGGCCGTCGTCCACAGCAGCACCGGCATGTTCGCCAGCTGCCACATGCCATCCATCGTCGCCTCACCCGTATCCACCAACAGACGAGCAGCCTCCGACCGAGACAGCGACACCTCGACAGGCTCCCCCTCCTCAGACACCGCCACAAACGTGTCCGGATCCGCAGGATCACTCAAACAGCGATAGCCACCATCGAACGGCATCGGCGCACCCGGACTCCCCACCCCCGAATACGACGGCCTCGCACACCCCTCCGACGTCCGCTCCACCACCGAACCCGCCCAATCCTCAACAAGCGACCACGGCGGAACCCAAGTTCCAATAGCCAGCCCCCGCTGACTAAATAATGGACGAGCAGAAGTAGCCGACGCAGAATACGCCGGACCTTCCGCATCGCCCTCATCCGTTTCCGAATTATCGACGCCATTCCTCTGCGGCACAGATCCGTCAACATCTACCCCATCGACCGCCGCATCCGCCTCAAAATCTTCGCCATCATCAGATGCGGTGGCCACATTTGACGAAAACAACATTAGTGCAGATATCGCGCAGGTTATCAGCGATATGTTCTGGACTTTCTGAACGGTAGTCACGACGAAGCCTCCTCGGAGGTCTCATCTTCCACCGTAACCTCTCGAATAGCCCACCTACCCCCAGATCGATCGAGGTACACCAACAGGTCAAACTCAGTCGGATCAATAGATCGCACCATCTCGCCAACGTTATCCAAGAGGTCCCTCTGGTGTTGCTGACCTACTATCCTAACTAGCCACCAGGGACTTTCCGAGTCTGGCGGTGCAGCCCGAGTGTCTATTACATCAAAGATCGATTCATCGATGTATTCGCCGTCGATCACAGACTGACGGGCCCGATCGATTCGATTCGAACAGAAACTGCATTCATCCATCGAAAGGGCTGCAAGTTCATCGATGTTTCTGGTTTCATCAACGTAGGCCACGACTGTAAAAAGGTACTCCGCCGCCGCGATCGCGCCGGCTTCACCGTCGTCGTCCATCTCGGGCGGAGGCTCCGGCGCAGGGCGAGCACGACGCTCCAGCTCCCACTCGGTCCACTCGATGTCATCGGTAGAGAGCTCGGCACCGCTCTCGGACTCCCGCCCCGAGCCACTCCCCGACTCCGAGCCGGACTCACTCCCCGACTCACTCGCGCTCTCGCCGTCGTCAACGGGCGGCACGTTCACCGGCGGAGCCTGCGAGGACCCCTCCGACCCACCGTCACCACACCCGCCCAGCACGAGCATCGCCGTCAGTACCACTGCCGCCATCGGATGAGGACGGCGCCCCCCAGGTCGCCTCATGCGCATGACAGTACCGATCGCTCACGTCACACGCGCCGACTTCGGAGAATCTGTGGATACGTGAGACGCCCACCTACCTGTGGAGATCTGGCCGTCGCACCCGGCCCAGGTACTCGTCAGAGATCGAGCAGCGCATCCAACCCGCGCGTCAACCCCGGCCTGCCGCCGATCTGGCGCGCGGCCAGCAGTACCCCCGGCATGAAGCTCGCCCGATCGAAGGAGTCGGTCCGGATCGTCAGCTGCTCGCCAGGATTGCCCAGGAGCACCTCCTCGTGCGCCACAAGCCCGCGCAGTCGCACGGCATGGACGTGCACGCCGTCGACGTCCGCCCCGCGCGCCCCGTCCGGGTCCGTCTCGGTGGCGTCCGGCGACGGCCCGAGCCCCGCCTCCTTGCGCGCGGCCGCGATGCCGCGCGCCGTCGTCAGCGCGGTGCCAGACGGCGCGTCCACCTTGTCCGGGTGGTGCAGCTCCACCACCTCGACCGACTCGAAGAACGGCGCCGCCTGGCGCGCGAACGACATCGCGAGCACCGCGGACAGCGCGAAGTTCGGCGCGACGAGCACGCCGAGCGGCTCCTCGCCCGTACCCCTGCGCCGCTCGTTGACCTCGTCTACATGCTTCTCAAGGTCGTCGAGCGCCTCACCGGTCCACCCGGTGGTCCCGACGACGGCGCTCGCCCCGGCCTCGAGGATCGCCCGCACATTGTCCGGGCTCACGCTCGGCACGGCGAACTCGACCGCGACGGCGGCCCGCGCGTCCCGCACACCCGCGGCCACGTCGTCGCCGGCATCGAGCTCGGCCACGAGCTCGAGGTCCTCCGCGCCGCGCACGGCGTCCACCACCTGCTGTCCCATACGGCCCGCCGCACCGACGACCGCCACCCGGATCGATTCGCTCATGGGAGCCACGATACGAGGCGGGCGGTCGTCGGGGGCCGCCCGGTCACGCCGCGGTGACGACCCACTCCTCGTTGATCGCGACCTGGGCCGCGCGGAACAGCCCGAGCGCGGGGCAGCGACGGCTGGCCGCGGCCTTGAGCTCCTTGAGCTCCGCCTCTCCCGCCGAGGTGGTGATGCGCACCGTCACGTCGACGACCTGGATGTACGGCGCCACGTCGGCGGTGCCGAGGAAGCCACGCGTGTCGAGGTGCCCGTCGACGTCGATCTCGAGGCTGTCGAAGGTGATGCCGAGCTCGCCGGCCACGACCTCGATCACCACGGACAGACAACCCGAGGTACCGCCGACGAACAGGTCCATCGGCGACGGAGCCAGGTCGGTACCACCGATCGACTCCGGCTCACCGGTGGCGTACTCGAAGTGGCGCGAGGTGAGGTCCGTGTGCAGCTTGCCGCGCCAGATCCCGCGGGCCGCGGGGACGGACTCGTGCGTGGCCGGGATGCCGGTGGCGGTGCCTGCGTCGATCGTCGTGGTCATGTCGTCTCCTGTGGTCGTGTCCCGGGCAGTCGTGCCCGGCTGCTCCCCACTCTCGCGAGACGTCCTGATCGCCCGCCGGCCCGACGGCGGGCGTGCCACCATGCGGACCGCGGGCGCCCCGGCGGTGCCCGTCTACCCCAGCAGGCCGTCGGCCGCGTCCGGTGCGACCGGCCCCACGACGGCGGCGGCGCGGTCGCCGGCGGCGATGAACGCGCACATGTCGGCGATCTCCTGCGCGGTGACGGCGTCGATGAGGTCGATCGTCGCCTCGATCGACGTCAGCTCGCCGCGCACGATCTCGGCGCCGCCGAGCCTCGACATCCGCGAGCCGTTGTCCTCGAGCCCCAGGACGATCCCGCCGCGGAGCTGCCCCTTGGCGCGCGTGAGCTCGGCCTCGGTCGGTCCGTCCCCGGCGAGGTCCGCGAGGGTGCCGGCGAGCAGGCCGGCGACCTCCGGCACCGCCTCGGGCGCGCAGCCCGCGTACAGGCCCGCGTACCCGGCCTCCGCGTAGGACGTCGACCACGCGTACGTGCTGTAGGCGAGCCCGCGCCGCTCGCGGACCTCCTGGAACAGCCGCGAGCTCATGCCGCCGCCGAGGATCGTCGTCGCGAGCGCGAGCGCCCACTTCCGCGGGTCGCCCGCGCGCAGGGCGGGCGCACCGATGACGACGTGAGCCTGCTCCGTGGGCCGCACCACGGTGATCGCACGCGACGCCTCCGCGCCCTCGGCCGACACGGTCCCGGACGCGTCGACGGTCCGCCCCCTGGTGGGGTCGAGCGCGCTGCGGCGCGGCGACGGCGCGGCGGACTCGTCGAGCTCCCACCCGCCGCCGGCAAGGAGGTCGGTGAGCCGCTCGCACAGCTCGTCGTGATCGAGCGAGCCGGCAGCGGTGAGCACGAGCTCGTCGGGGCGGTAGTAGGACCGGTAGTGCTCGGCCACGACGTCGCGGGACAGCGCCCGCACGGACTCCGGGGTGCCGCCGACGGGCCGACCGAGGGGGTGGTTCCCGAGGACGGCGGTGGCGAACCGCTCGTGGGCGACCTCCTGCGCGTCGTCCTCGGCGGCGGCGAGCTCGTCGAGGATGACGCCGCGCTCGTTCTCCATCTCGGCGGGGTCCAGGGTCGCGGACGTGACCATGTCGGTGATGACGTCGAGCGCGAGCGGGGCGTCCGTGTCCAGCACCCGCGCGTGGTAACAGGTCGACTCCTGCCCGGTCACCGCGTTGGACTCGCCGCCGACGGCGTCGAAGGCCTCGGCGATCTCGAACGCGCCCCTTCGCTCGGTCCCCTTGAACAGCAGGTGCTCGAGCACGTGGGTCGAGCCGAAGTGTCCCCCGGACTCGTCACGGGCCCCGACGGCGATCCACGCGCCGAGCGCCACCGAACGCTGGCCGGGCACCTGCTCGGTGAGGACGCGGACGCCGCCGGGCAGGACCGAGCGGCGGGCGAGCGTGCCGCCGGTGTCCCAGGACAGCTCGGTGCCGGGTGCTCCGGCGGGGGCGACGACGAGGGGTCGCGTCCCGGTGGAGGGGGACGCGGTCGTGGCGCGGGGTGCGGTCCTGCGCGGACCGGAGGGGCGGGTCTCGGGGCTCTCCGCGGCGCGCGGGGCGCCGGGGTGGCGGGGGTCTACGGGCATCGATCCATAGTAGGTCGGGAACGACGACGGGGG
>JBQDDG010000006.1:2968-17194 GCA_052093225.1 Actinomycetaceae bacterium | reverse complement strand
GGGGTCGGTGTGTCAGGAGGGAACGCGTCCTGACGTCATGGGGCGATCAGGCGTCGGAGCTGTCCGAACCGTTGTCGCCCTCGTTGCTGGTGCGGGTGCGCTGACGACGCTCACGGGGTGCGCGCTCGCGACGGGCCGGCTTCTCGTTACCGCCCCCGTCCTCGCTCTGCGCGCCGCCCTTGTCGGCCTCGCCGTCACCTGCGGCCTGGCCACCCTCGTCGCCCTCGACCACGGCGTGCAGCGAGAGCTTGCCGCGCGGGTCGATCTCGGCGAGCTCGACCTGGACCTTCGCGCCGACCTGCAGGACCTCCTCGACGGAGTCGATCCGCTTACCGCCGACGAGGCGCTTGACCTGCGAGATGTGCAGCAGGCCGTCCTTACCGGGCGTGAGGGAGACGAACGCGCCGAACGACGTGGTCTTGACGACCGTGCCGACGAAGCGCTCACCGACCTCCGGCATCTGCGGGTTGGCGATCGAGTTGATGGCCTGACGCGCCGCCTCGGCGGACGGGCCGTCGACCGCACCGATGAACACGGTGCCGTCGTCCTCGATCGAGATGTCCGCGCCGGTGTCCTCCTGGATCTGGTTGATCATCTTGCCCTTCGGGCCGATGACCTCGCCGATCTTGTCCACCGGGACCTGCACCGTGATGATGCGCGGCGCCGTCGGGGCCATCTCGTCCGGGGCGTCGATCGCCTCGTTCATGATGTCGAGGATGTGCAGGCGCGCGTTGCGGGCCTGCGTGAGCGCGCCGCCGAGCACCGAGGCCGGGAGGCCGTCGAGCTTGGTGTCGAGCTGGATGGCCGTGACGAACTCGCGCGTGCCGGCGACCTTGAAGTCCATGTCGCCGTAGGCGTCCTCGGCGCCGAGGATGTCGGTGAGCGCCGCGTAGCGGGTCTCGCCGTCGACCTCGTCGGACATGAGGCCCATGGCGATACCGGCGACCGGTGCGCGCAGCGGCACACCCGCGTTGAGCATGGCCAGCGTGGAGGCGCAGACCGAGCCCATCGACGTCGAGCCGTTGGAGCCGAGCGCCTCGGAGACCTGACGGATCGCGTAGGGGAACTCGGTGCGGCTCGGCAGGACCGGGACGAGGGCACGCTCGGCGAGGGCGCCGTGCCCGATCTCGCGACGCTTCGGCGAACCGACGCGACCCGTCTCACCCGTGGTGTAGGGCGGGAAGTTGTAGTGGTGCATGTAGCGCTTCTTGGTGACGGGTGACAGCGAGTCGATCTGCTGCTCCATCTTCAGCATGTTGAGCGTGGTGACCCCGAGGATCTGGGTCTCGCCGCGCTCGAACAGCGCCGAGCCGTGGACGCGGGGCAGGACCTCGACCTCGGCCGAGATCGTGCGGATGTCCTTGAGCCCACGGCCGTCCATGCGGACACCGTCGGTGAGCACGCGCTTGCGCACGACCGCCTTGGTGACCGAGCGGTACGCGGCCGAGAGCTCCTTCTCGCGCCCCTCGAACTGCTCGGCGAGCGCCTCGAGCATCGAGTGCCGGATCTCCTCCTGGCGCGCCTCGCGCTCCGCCTTGCCGGCGATCGTCACGGACTGCTCGACGTCGGCGAGGACGTGCGACTCGACGGCCGAGTAGGCGTCGTCGGCGTAGTCCGGGAAGAGTGGGAAGTCGCCGGTCGGCTTGGACGTCGTGGCGGCGAGCTGGGCCTGGGCGTCGCAGAGGGCACCGATGAAGCCCTTGGCGGCCTCGAGACCCTCGGCCACGACCTCCTCGGTCGGCTTCTGGGCGCCGCCCGCGATGAGCTCGAAGACGTTGTCGGAGGCCTCGGCCTCGACCATCATGACGGCGATGTCGGCGCCGTCCTTCGTCTCGACCTGACGGCCGGCGACGACCATCGAGAAGACCGCGCGCTCGAGCTCGGAGTAGCGCGGGAAGGCGATCCACTGGCCGTCGACGAGCGCGATGCGCACCGAGCCGATCGGGCCGGAGAACGGCAGGCCGGCGATCTGGGTGGACATTGACGCCGCGTTCATCGCGACGACGTCGTAGGCGTCGTCCGGGTGGACGGAGAAGATGGTGCCGACGACCTGGATCTCGTTGCGCAGGCCCTTGACGAACGAGGGGCGCAGCGGGCGGTCGATGAGCCGGCAGGCGAGGATCGCGTCCGTCGAGGGGCGGCCCTCGCGGCGGAAGAACGCGCCGGGGATCTTGCCGGCGGCGTACTGGCGCTCCTCGATGTCGACGGTGAGCGGGAAGAAGTCGAAGTGGTCCTTCGGGTGCTTGCCCGCCGTCGTGGCGGACAGCACCATCGTCTCCTCGTCGAGGTAGGCGACGGCGGAGCCGGCGGCCTGGCGGGCCAGGCGTCCGGTCTCGAAGCGGACGGTGCGGGTGCCGAAGCGCCCGTTGTCGATGACGGCCTCGGCCGCGGTGATCTCAGGTCCCTCCATGGGGCCCTCCTTCTTGGTACGTGCCGCGAAGGCTCCCGACGGTCATCGATCGAGGCCCACGGACGGCGCGTCCCGCGCTTCCGGAGGCCACTACCGAGGACCGGACGATCAGCCCGGAGCGGCGGTGTGTGGTGTTGTCTCGCAGATCGGCCCCGGCCCCCAGTGGGGGCCGGGGCCGGTCACGACGTCAGCGGCGCAGGCCGAGACGCGCGATGAGTGAACGGTAGCGCTCGATGTCCTCCGCGGCGAGATAGCCGAGCAGGCGCTTGCGCTGGCCGATGAGGAGCATGAGGCCACGGCGCGAGTGGTGGTCGTGCTTGTGGCCCTTGAAGTGCTCGGTGAGGTCCTTGATGCGGCGCGAGAGCATCGCGACCTGGACCTCGGGGGAACCGGTGTCGCCCTCATGGGTCGCGTACTCGGCGATGATCTGCTGCTTGACGTCCTTCGAGAGGGCCATGTATCTCCAGTTCGGGTCGTTGCACGGAGCTCCGGGGCATGTTCTCCCGGGCATGACGCGTCCGTGGCCGGCTTGACGGCAGCGACCATCGTATCAGGTCGGGTCAGCTCCGCAGGATGCCCCGGGACCGGGCCTTCGCCACAGCTCCGGTCCTCGAGTCGACGCCGAGCTTGGCGTAGATGTGCGTGAGGTGGGTCTTCACCGTGGCGCGGGAGAGGAACAGGGCGGCGGCGATCTCGTCGTTGGAGTCACCGCGGGCGAGCGCGTGGACGACGTCGACCTCGCGGGGCGTCAGCGCGGTGTCGGGCGAGCGCATGCGTCCCACGAGCCGCTGCTGGACCGCGGGGTGGAGCGTGGTCCTGCGCTCGGCGGCGGCCCGCACCGCGGCGACGAGCTCCTCGGTGGGCGCGTCCTTGAGGAGGTAGCCGATGGCGCCGGCGTCCAGCGCGGCGAGCACGTCCGACTCCGTGTCGTAGGTGGTGACGACGAGCACCGGGGGCCCGCCGCGGTCGCCGACCCGCCGGGTGGTCGCGACGCCGTCGAGCCGGCCCTCGCCGAGCTGTAGGTCCATGAGCACGACGTCGACCTCGGCCCCGTCCTCGAGCGCGGCGAGGAGGTCCTCACCCCCGGCGAGGTCGTCGACGACGTCGATCCCGTCCGACGCCGAGAGCACCGCCCGTAGACCGGCCCGGACGATCGGGTGGTCGTCGACGATGACGACGCGCAGCGGGTCCGCGCCGTCGCTCACCGGGCCGGCCGTCCTCCCCGGCTCGCTCACAGCGGCACCGCCACGGCGACCGCGGTGCCGGACCCCGGCGTCGACTCGAGGCTGAGGGTGCCGCCGACGGCGCGCACCCGGTCCGTCATCCCGGGCAGGCCGTTGCCGCGACCCGACCCCGGGGCGACGTCCTCGCGCTGCCGCTCGCGGACGCCCGGGGCGAGGCCGACACCGTCGTCGACGACGTCGAGCGTGACCGTGTCCCCGAGGTAGCCGAGGGTGAGCGCCACCCGGGAGGCCGCGGCGTGCTCGACGGCGTTGGCGAGCGCCTGCTGCGCGACCCGCCACAGGGTCTGCTCGACGTTGCTCGGGAGCGCGCGGGCCTCCCCCGTGACGTCGACGGTGACCTCGAGCGCGTTGCCCCGACCCGCCTGCTGCGCGAGCCGCGTGAGGGCTCCGCCGAGACCGGACTCGACCAGCGGCGAGGGGAGGTCGCGGACGAAGGCGCGCGCCTCGGCGAGGTTGTCCCGGGCCGCGGCGCGGGCGGTACCGACGAGCTCGCGCGCGGCGTCGGTGCGGCCGCCGACCATCTCGCCGTCGGCGGCGCGCAGGACGAGCTCGATGGAGGCGAGGCCCTGGGCGAGCGTGTCGTGGATCTCGCGGGCGAGCCGGGTGCGCTCGGCCGCGACGGCGGCATCCCGGTCCTGCTCGGCGAGGACGTGGCGCGCGTCGACGAGCTCCTCGTAGAGGCGACGGCGCTGCTCGGACTCGGTGACGACGGCGCGCACGCCGAGGACCACGCCGATGCAGACGGCGGCGCCGAGGGTGGGGCCGAGCACGGCGCCGATCCCGAGCCCGTCGCGGGTCGCGCCGACAGCCACGGTAGCGATCGTGGTGAGAGCGACCGCGACGATGCCGGGGACCGCGCGCAGCACGTGGAGCTGGACGAGGAAGACCGGGAAGGCGAGCCAGATCCCGTCGGTGCCGGTGGCGCCCGCGGCGAGGGCGAGGACGGTGAGGGCGCCCGCCCAGGCCGTCGTCAGGCGGGGGCGGCGCCGCGGGTCGCGGGCGACGTGCTTGTCGCGGGCGCCGTGGGCGTCGTGCGTGCCGCGGGCGTCGTGGGCGTGGTGCGTGCCGCGGGCATCGCGCGCACCGCGGGCGTCGTCGGCGTCGTGCGTGCCGCGGGCGTCGTGGGTGCCGCGGGCATCGCTGCCGAGCACGACGGGTCCGAGCAGTGCGCGGCCGACGAGGTAGACGAGGCCGAAGGCCGCCCCGTACGGCCAGGCGCCTCCCCCGCGCCAGACGACGAGGACGGCCAGGCCGAGCGCAAGCACGTCGAAGCCGAGCTGCATGAGCCGCGCCGCCCGGTGCGCGAGCGGAGCCACGCCGTCGTACCGGGGTTCGGCGTCGCCGTACCGGGGTTCGGCGTCGCCGTTCCAAGGCTCGGCGTCGCCGTGCCTGGAGAGCGACCCCGCGCGCCCGGCGCCCGACGGTGCGCGTCGGCGCTCCGGCTCGGCGTGGATCGGGGCGGTCACCGGCCCAGGGTACGGATCCCGGACCCCCGGCGGATCGGCCGAATGGTTGAGATCGGCCTGCACCCCGCGGCCGCGAACGCCAGCCCGCTCGTCCGATGTGGCGGCAGGGGGCTCGGCGGGACGCTGGAGCCTCACCGATCCCGAGGAGTCACCCCATGTTCGTCGCCTGGCGCGATCTGCGCTTCGCCTCCGGCCGCTTCGCCCTGATGACGGGCGTCGTCGCGCTCATCTCCTTCCTCGTCACCGTCCTGTCCGCCCTGACGGCGGGCCTGGCGCGCGAGTCCACGTCCGCCGTCGCCGACCTCCCGGCCGACCATCTGGCGTTCGGGTCCGAGGACGGCGATCTCAGCTTCACCGCCTCGCAGGTGCGGCCCGAGCAGTGGGAGGCGTTCGCGCAGGCCGACGGCGTGACCGCCGCGGAGCCGCTCGGCATCGCGACGACCCGCTCCGCGATCGGCGACACGACGGCGACCGTCACGGTGCTCGGGGCCGAGACGGACGCCTCCGCCGTGCCGGACGACGTCGACCTCGCCGACGGCAGCACCTGGCTGTCCCAGGGCGCCGCCGAGGACCTCGACGCGCAGGTCGGCGACGAGCTTGCCGTGGCGGGGACCTCCCTGACCGTCGCCGGGATCTCCGAGCGCGACGACAGCTACTCCCACACGCCCGTCATCTGGGCGACGCTCGCCGACTGGCAGACCGTGGGCGTCACCGGCGGCGGCGCACAGAGTTCCGGCGACGGCGCACAGAGTTCCGGCGACGCCGAGGGTTCCGGGGGGGCCGGCAGCGCGCAGGGTTCCGGGGACGCCGGAGGCGCCGACATGGTGGCCACCGTCGTCACGCTGACGACCGACGGGGACGTCGACCTGGTCGCGATCGACGCGGATGCCGGGACCACCACCGTCGAGCGCTCCGACTCGCTCACGGCGATCGGCTCCTACCAGTCCGAGAACTCCTCCCTGCTCATGATGCAGGGCTTCCTCTACGCGATCTCCGCACTCGTCGTCGGCTCGTTCTTCACCGTGTGGACGATCAGCCGTTCCGACGACGTCGCCGTCCTCAAGGCGCTCGGCGCCTCGACCGGCTACCTGCTGCGCGACGCGCTCGGCCAGGCCGCCGTGGTGCTCGCCGCCGGCACCGTCATCGGCTCCGGCCTCGCGAGCCTCACCGGATGGGCGCTGTCCGGCGTCATGCCGATCTCGCTCGGGCTGTCGACCACGGTGCTGCCGATCGCCGTGCTCATCGTCCTCGGCCTCCTCGGCGCCGGCCTGTCGCTGCGGCGCATCGCCTCCGTCGACCCCCACACCGCTCTCAACGCCGGCTGAAAGGTTCCGCCATGACCTCCACGAATGCCCCGCACGCCACGCACGCCCCGCTCGCCCGCTCCGCCTCGGCCTCGCCCGCCACCGGCGGTCTCCTCCTCGACCACGTCACCCTCAGCTACCCCGACGGCGCCGGGCGGCTCACCGCCGTCGACGACGTCTCGCTGCGGGTCGCCCCGGGCACGACGACGGCGCTCCTCGGCCCGTCCGGGTCCGGCAAGTCCAGCCTCCTCGCGATCGCCGCGACGCTCACGCTGCCCGACTCCGGCCGGGTCGTGGTCGGCGGCGTCGAGGTCACCGGCGGCGAGAAGGTGCTCCCGGAGCCGGAGCGCGCCGAGCTGCGCCGCACCCGCATCGGGATCGTGTTCCAGCAGCCGAAGCTCCTCGCCAGCCTCACCGCCGTCGAGCAGCTGACCGTCACGGCCCACCTGCGCGGCGAGTCCGTGCGGGAGGCGCGCGGGCGGGCGCTCGAGCTGCTCGAGCTGGTCGGCCTGGAGCGGGAGACCGGGCGTCGCCCGCACCAGCTCTCGGGCGGTCAGCGGCAGCGGGTCAACGTGGCCCGGGCCCTGATGAACGGGCCGGACGTCATGCTGGTCGACGAGCCCACGTCGGCGCTCGACCACGAGCGCGGCATGCAGGTCATCGACCTCGTCACGCGGCTCACGCGCGAGTTCGACACGGCGACGCTGCTCGTCAGCCACGACGAGTCGACGCTCACCGGGGTCGACGCCGTCGCGCGCATCTCCGACGGCCAGCTCAGGCAGGCGGACGACGGAGCGCAGGCCGCCTGACCCCCCGCCTCAGCGCGCCGTGACCGTCGACGGGTCGAGCGTGGGCGGGACCGGTTCGCCGAGGATGCCCGCGGCGTCCTCGACGTCGGCGCGCATCTGGACCAGGAGCGGCTCGATCCCGTCGAACGCCACCATGGGCCGCAGGTGGGCGACGAACTCGACGACGACCTCCGCCCCGTACAGGTCGAGGTCCGTGCGGCCGAGGACGTGCGCCTCGACGGTGCGCTCGGTCCCCTGAAACGTCGGGTTCGTCCCCACCGAGATCGCGGCCGGCAGGCGGGTGGCGTCGGCGTCCGCGTCCCCGTGCTCCCCGAACGGGCCGGCGAGCAACCAGCCGGCATAGACGCCGTCGGCGGGGACCACCCCGAGATCGTCGGGGGCGAGGTTCGCCGTCGGGTAGCCGAGCTCGCGGCCCCGCTGGAAACCGCGGACGACCACCCCGCGGAGCCGGTGGGGGCGGCCGAGGATGCGTGCGGCCTGGTGGACATCACCGGCGGAGAGCGCCTCGCGGATCCAGGTGGAGGACCAGCGGCGGCCGGTGAGGTCGCAGGCGATGTCGGCCACGAGGACCAGGTCGATGCCGAGCTCGTCGCACAGGTCCCTCAGGACGGCGGCGTCCCCGGAGTTGTCCCGGCCGAACCGGACGTCCTCCCCGACGACGAGGACGGCGACGTCGAGCACGCCCTTGAGGTAGTCCTCGACGAACTCACGCGGGGTGGCGGACGCGAAGTCGAGGTCGTAGCGCTGGACGAGCACGCCGTCGAGGCCGAGTGCGGAGAGCCGCTCGATCCGGTCCGCCGTGCTGGCGACGAGGACCATCGGCCGGTCGGGCCGGTGCACCTGGCTCGGATGGGGGTCGAACGTGAGGACGACGGCGGGCATGCTGCGCGCCTCCGCCTCGCCGACCGTGGCGGCCAGGAGCGCCCGGTGGCCGCGGTGGACGCCGTCGAACACGCCGACGGTCACGACCACGGGTCCGAGGTCGTCCGGGATCTCGTCGGTGTCGTGCCAGACCTGCACGGGTCCTCCAGCTGTTTCGATCAGTTCCGGTCGGTCCGGTGCGGGCGGGCCGGGGGCCGCGGGGACGTGACCGGTCCGGTCGTCGCTCCCACGCCGAGCGTCAACTGTAGTTCTCGTGGGAGCGTGCTCCACCGTGCGGGCGTCGGGCGATCGGGCGATCGGGCTCTCGGACTCGCGGACGCGCGGACGCGCGGACTCGCGGACTCGCGGACGCGCGGACTCGCGGACTCGCGGACTCGCGGACTCGCGGACTCGCGGACTCGCGGATCATTGGACCGCAGGACCGCAGGACCGCAGGACCGCCGGGCAGCCGGGCAGCCGGGCAGCCGGGCAGCCGTGCCGTCACTCCGGCCCGACGTCAGTAGCCTCGAGGCATGTCTTCCGCCTCGGTCGCGCACGACCGCGCCGCCACTCCCCCCACCGCCGCCACACTCCTGGAGGCCGTTCGTGACGCCGCCGGTCGGGTCGCCGCCTACCTCCACGCGGTCTCCGGGGCGAGCGCGGAGCGCGAGCTCAAGCGCGACGCCCACGACATCGTCACCGCCCACGACCGCCGCAGCGAGGAGATCGCGATCGAGGTCCTGCGCCGGCACGTGCCCTCGGCCCGGATCCTCGGCGAGGAGGGTGGGCTCGACGTCGTCGACGACGGTCCGTTGCCCCCGCTCTACCCGACGCCGCCGGGGACGGTGACGTTCGTCGTCGACCCGATCGACGGCACCTCGAACTTTGCCGGCGGGCTGCCGATCTACTGCACGTCGATCGCGGCCCAGGTCGGCGACACGACCGTCGCCGGTGTGGTGCGTATGCCGGAGCTCGGTCTCGAGGTCTACGCGGACGACGCGGCCTGCCACGTGCAGACGCACCCGCTGGACGGTAGCGCGACGACGGCGCCGCCCGCGCCGGCGCCCGGACCCGTCGAGCGCAGGGAGATCGAGTGCGTGCTCTCGACCGGGTTCCCGGGGGTGCGGGACCTGGAGCACGACGGGGAGTCGACGCGGTCCGCGCTCGCACGGCTGCTGCGGATGGTCGGGGCGCTGCGTTCGATCGGCGCGGGGGCCGCGGAGCTCGCGCTCGTGGCCGCGGGCCGTCTCGATGCCACGTTCGGCCTGCGGACGACGCCCTGGGACGTCTCGGCGGGTGCGCACCTGGTGAGGGTCGCCGGAGGCGTGGTCGACCACCTCCTCATCGACGGCGACCCGGAGGCCCCCGAGATCCACCGGCCCGGCTATCTGGCGATCGGCCCCGGCCGGTCACTGCCCGGGGTGGCGGCACTGCTCGACGAGATCGTCGCGGAGCGGACGGACGGCGGTGGCGACGGCGACGGCGACGGCGACGGCGACGGCGACGGCGACGGCGAGCTGAGTGTCGTCGATGCGGACGGCAGGACCGATGAAGCCGGCATCGCCCGCTGGGACGGCACCGGCGAGATCGCGACGGCGTCCGGCAGGTTCACCGTGGGACGGATGCGGGAGGGCGACGTCCCGGCGGTCGCCGCACTCCTCGCCGACGACGTCCTCGGCGCCACCCGTGAGACGGCCGCGACGGAGACGTACCTGGCCGCGTTCCGGCAGATCGACGCCGACCCTCGGCACCTGCCGGTGCTGGTGCGCGACGATGACGGGGACCTGGTCGGCACGCTCCAGCTCACGCTTGTGCCTGGGTTGTCGAGGGGCGGGGCGACGCGCCTGCAGATCGAGGGGGTGCGGCTTGCGGCGTCGGTGCGCGGCTCGGGCCTGGGCAGTGCGCTCTTCGAGTGGGCGCACGCGTGGGGCGCCGAGCACGGGGCAACGCTGGTGCAGCTCACCTCTGACGCCACCCGTGAGGACGCGATCCGGTTCTACGAGCGACTCGGGTACTCCCCCAGCCACGTGGGCCTCAAGCGCAGCCTGCCTTAGGCACCCGCACTCCCCCGGCGACCGGGTCACGCCACGCCGAACCCGCGGCGGTCCGCAGGCGTCCGGCTGGGTCAGCCTGGTTCGGGCTCATCATCACCAGTCGGCCCGCGCGAATCGCGACGGCCGCTCGACGTCTCATCCGGTGACGCCTGTTCGTTCCGGCGGTTCCAGCTCACGCGGTCCGCCACCCGCTGGCGGAGTTCGTCGTACCGCTCGGTCGTCATCTGCGGCGGGAACGACGTGCGCCGGTACGGGAACGGCGAGCGGGCCGTCCGGTAGCGGTGACCGGTCGGCGTCCAGACCTCGATCTCGCCGCTGTCACGACGATCGTGGCGCCAGCCCGGGTTCTGCTTGACGTAGTTGTGGTGCGCGCACAGACCGGAACCGTTCTCGAGGCTTGTCGGGCCGCCCTCGGCATGCGGCATCGCGTGATCGACGTGCTGGATCTCCCCGTTGCAGAACGGCTCGCTGCACCGGTCGTCCCGCACGAGGACCAGCCGCCGCAGCCCACCGTCGAAGGTTCGCGACCGCGACTCGGTCGCCACAGGTCCGCCGTGCGCCGGGTCGGTCCACAGCCTGCGGAACCACACCGTCCTGGCCCCGAGCAACTCGTCGGTCGCCACCGATGCGGACATCGGGCCCTGCCCGGGGATCCACGCCGGTTCGTCACCGCCGGCCAGGGTCCGGTCCGTCATCACGATCGTGAGGTCGACGTCGCGTGGTGCCGCCTCGGCCGTACCGGTGACGTGCTGGACGAGCAGGTCGGCCGCGATGGCGGGTGCCCCGCGGCCGTCGGCCCGTCCCTCCTGGACGACGCCGGCCGCCTGGGCCGCCAGCGAGGCATGCACGCGCACAGCGTCCTTCATCGGGAGGTAGGCCGACAGGTAGGCCATCGCACCGTCGGCCGGTCGCACGCTCACGTGGCGGCGCCGTCGCTCGCGTTCGTGCCGTACCAGCGCCGCCTGGTCGTCGAGCTCGAAGGCCAGCTTTCGCGCGTTGTTCTGCACCTGCCGGTCGCCCCACGTGGGCAGCTCCGGCGCGAGCGCCGCATCGACCCGGCGACGGTCCTCGACCGGGAGTCCCGCGGTCTCACGGGCGACGATCGTGGCCCGCCACTCGGAGACCTGCCCTTCCGACATGAGATCGAGCGTGTGCGGGAGCTCGGCGACCAGGGCCTTGGCCAGGCCCAGGTGCCGCGACCCCTTCGACGCGCTCTCCTTGCGCGCGAGCGCGACCTCCGCGGCAAGGCCCTTGCCCCGGTCCTCGAACGCGACACCGCGCTCCAGCTCGGCGTCCTCCCGCATGCGGGCCAGGTCCGCGGTCGCTCGTGCCTGACCGGCAGCCGCGACAGCCTTGACCTCCTCGAAGAAGCGGATGTGATCGACGGACTCCGCCTCGGTCGACCGGATCAGCCACGGGATCTGGGCAACGGCGGCGCGGATCTCGTCGAGCGTCCATTCGACGGCAATCGCAAGGCCGGGCTCGAGCGCGGACTCAGGCACGGGCTCGAGCGCGGACTCCGGGGCGTACTGGACCGCGGACTCAGGCGTGTGCTCGAGCGCGAACTCTGGGGCGCGCGCCAGCGCGGACTCAAGGGCAGGCTCGGCGGTGGACGGTGTCGAACCGGTGACAGCCGCCGCCCCCTCGCACCCGATCCGTTCAGCGGCCTGGGTCCGCCCAGGATCACGGGACAGAGCGAGCGAAGGCGCCGGTGCGGGTGCGGGTGCAGGTGCAGGTGCGGGTGCGGGTTCGGGAGAGAGGGCAGGTGCGGGTGCCGGTGCGGGTTCGGGAGAGAGGGCGGGTGCCGCTGTCGGTGCTGGTCCGGGAGAGGGTGCGAGTGCAGGTATATGCGCGGACGCGGCCAGGTTGAGCGGCATGCCTGGGCGGCTGCCGAGTGCTCGGGCAGCGGGCCAGCGTCCGATCTCCGACGTCGTCATCTCCGCACCCCCTCGAGCCACTTGCGTCGAACATTCGTTCGAACATGGATCGACGGTACGACGCCGCTCAGGGTGAGGCAAGGAGTTCTGGCACATCTGTGGATGGCCGCGTTCTAGGCCTACTTGTGGGGACGAAGAGCAGCGAGCCATAGGACTGGAGCCGCCCATCTGGCGACTCAGCAACGTCTACGCGTGAGGCCCCTGCTGCGCCTTCCAGTAGCAGCCCCACGGCCCACGCAGAGAGGCAGATCGAGCCGGGAGAAGCCTCCGTCAAGCGCCTATGCCGGGTCGAGCACGAGCAGGCGCACGAGCAGGCGGACGAGCGCGGGCACGAGCATCGGCTTGGCCGAGAAACCTCGCAACCGAGCGCCTACGCCGGGTCGAGCACGAGCACAGGCTTCGCCCGCGTTCGCCTGTCCTCCAGCAGTGCGACGAGCCGGCCGTCCGGGGCAAAGGCCCCGACGACGTCTCCGGGTAGCGGAGTCTCAATGCGGGCGCGATCCGCCGACTGCGAGCCATCCTGCGACGAGCTGTCCGACGCCGAGGCCTCGATGGACTGGCCGTACCGGATCGCCGTCGTCTCGCGCTCGGTGAGCTCGCGCGCGGGGAACATCCGTCGCGCCAGCATCCCGGCAGGCGAGGTCGGCAGGACGCCGCTCCCCGCCTCATCACCGACGACGTCGGCGCACTGCTCGAGCGTGACTCCTTCGGCCACACCGAACGGACCGACGGCCGTGCGCCGCAGGGCCGTCAGGTGGCCACCGACCCCGAGTGCGTCACCGAGGTCCCGCGCCACGGCCCGCACGTACGTCCCCGACGAGCAGCTGATCCGCACGTCCAGATCGACCACGCCGGCCCCGGCACCGGGCCTATCCCCCTCAGCGACGGCGTCACGCGCCTCCCCGAGGACGGTGAGCTCGTGGATCGACACCGCACGCGCCGGGAGGTCAACGTCCTCGCCGTCGCGCACACGCGCGTACGCACGCCTGCCGTCCACCTTGATGGCCGAGACCGCCGACGGCACCTGCTCGACCTCTCCGGTGAGCGTCTCGAGGACGCCGGGCAGAGCCCCTGCCACGGCACTGAGGCGCGTCCCTGCCGAGGTGACGGTCTCCCCCTCGGCGTCGTCCGTCGTCGTCGAGACACCGAGCCGGATCGTCGCCTCGTACGTCTTGTCCGCGCCGACGACGTAGGTCAGCAGGCGCGTGGCCCTGCCGATGCCGAGGACGAGCAGGCCCGTGGCCATCGGGTCGAGCGTGCCGGCGTGCCCGACCTTGCGGGTCGCGGCCAGCCGGCGCACGCGCGCGACGACGTCGTGGCTCGTCAGGCCCTGCGGCTTGTCGACGAGGAGGATGCCGTCCGCGGCCGTCGCGCGCCCGCGGGGGATGTTCACGGGCGGTCGGGGTCGCCGACCACGCCGGAGGCCGGTTCGACGACGGGCGCGTCCTCATCGCCATCGAGCTCATCGACGACGCCGGAGGTCGGTTCGACGCCGGAGGCCGGCTCATCACCGAGCTCGTCGACGCCGGACTCGCCCTCGCCGGACTCGACGCCGTCAGGCTCGTCGGCCGACTCGTCATCGTCGAGCTCGTCCTCGTCTCGCGGCGCCTTGTACGGGTCGGCCTCGCCCGCATAGCTGGCCTCGGCGGCCGCGGCGGCGATCTCGGCGTCGCGGATCTTCACCTCGGCGAGCCGGTCGGTGAGGTCCTTCGCGGTGCCGGGCAGGGCGTCGAGCACGAACTCGAGCGTGGGCGTGAGACGCACGCCCGTCTGCTTCCCGACCTCCGAGCGGATGAGCCCGGTGGCGGACCGCAGAGCAGCCTCCGTCCCCGCACGGTCCTCGTCGGAGCCGTAGACGGTGTAGAAGACCGTGGCGTGCTGGAGGTCCCCGGTGACCCGGACGTCGGTGACGGTGACGAACCCGAGGCGCGGGTCCTTGACCCGCGTGTCGAGCATGCGGGCGACGATCTGCTGGATGCGCTCGGCGAGGCGACGGGCGCGGCCGGTGTCGGCCATGGTGACCTCCGGGTCGTGGGGCCCGGTGCCGGACCCGCGGGTGCTGGTGACGGGCCCGGTGCCGGACCCTCGGGTGCTGGTGACGGGCCCGGTGCCGGACCCTCGGGTGCTGGTGACGGGCCCGG
>JBQDDG010000006.1:0-2868 GCA_052093225.1 Actinomycetaceae bacterium | reverse complement strand
CGGGTGCTGGTGACGGGCCCGGTGCCGGACCCTCGGGTGCTGGTGACGGGCCCGGTGCCGGACCCACGGGTGCTGGTGGCGGGCCCGGTGCCGGACCCACGGGACGGGGATGGCCTTCGGCGCCCGCCCGTGCACCGGAGCGGCGGACGGACAGGGCGCCGGAGCGGTGGGATGGACCGGCACCGGATCGATGGAGGGCGGGCGCCGCGGACTGCTGCGGGGAGAGCCCGCGGTGCGGCGGCCGCCCTCCTGGGACGGCCGCCGCACCGACGATCAGGCGCGGGGCTTCTCCCGCATCTCGAACGTCTCGATGACGTCGCCCTCCTCGATCTCGCGGTACCCGAGGTTGATACCGCACTCGAAGCCCTCGCGGACCTCGGTGACGTCGTCCTTCTCGCGACGCAGCGACTCGATGGTGAGCTTGTCGGAGACGACGACGCCGTCCCTGACGAGCCGCGCCGAGGCGTTGCGGCGGATGAGACCGGAGCGGACGATCGAACCGGCGATGTTGCCGAACTTCGAGGAACGGAACACCTGGCGGATCTCGGCGCTGCCGAGCTCCACCTCCTCGTACTCCGGCTTGAGCATGCCCTTGAGGGCGTTCTCGACGTCCTCGATCGCGTCGTAGATGACCGAGTAGAACTTCATCTCGACACCCTCGCGGTCGGCCAGCTCGGTGACCCGCTCGGCGGGCCGCACGTTGAAGCCGACGATGACCGCGTTGTCGACGGTCGCGAGGTTGACGTCGTTCTGCGTGATCGCTCCGACACCGCGGTGGATGATGCGCAGCGCGACCTCCTCGCCCACGTCGATCTTGAGCAGCGAGTCCTCCAGCGCCTCGACGGCACCGGACACGTCGCCCTTGAGGATGAGGTTGAGGTGGTCGACCTTCCCCTCCTCGAGAGCCTTCGTGAAGTCCTCGAGCGAGATGCGCTTGCGGCGCTTCGCCAGCGTCGCGGCGCGCTCGGCGGCCTCACGCTTGTCGGCGATCTGACGCGCGGTGCGGTCGTCGGGCGCGACGATGAACGTGTCGCCGGCGCGCGGCACGGAGGCCAGGCCGAGGACCTGGACCGGACGCGAGGGTCCGGCCTCCTTGACGTTCTCGCCATGCTCGTCCTGCATCGCGCGGACACGTCCGTGCGCCGTCCCGGCGACGATCGCGTCGCCGACCCGGAGCGTGCCGGACTGGACGAGGACTGTCGCGACCGAGCCGCGGCCCTTGTCGAGGTTGGCCTCGATGGCCACGCCTCGCGCGTCCTTGTCCGGGTTCGCCGTCAGCTCGAGAGCGGCGTCCGCGGTGAGCAGGACCGCCTCGAGGAGCTGGTCGATGCCCTTGCCCTGCTTCGCGGAGATGTCGACGAACATCGTGTCGCCGCCGTACTCCTCCGCCACCAGGTTGTACTCGGTGAGCTGCTGCCGGATCTTGTCCGGGTTCGCCCCCTCGACGTCGATCTTGTTGACGGCGACGACCACAGGCACGTTCGCGGCCTGGGCGTGGTTGAGCGCCTCGACCGTCTGCGGCATGACGCCGTCGTCCGCGGCCACCACGAGGATCGCGATGTCCGTGACCTCGGCACCACGGGCACGCATGGCCGTGAAGGCCTCGTGACCCGGGGTGTCGATGAACGTCAGCGCGCGCTCCGCGCCGTCGTGCTCGACCGCCACCTGGTAGGCACCGATGTGCTGGGTGATGCCACCGTGCTCGCCGGCCACGACGTCCGTCGACCGGATCGCGTCAAGCGTCTTCGTCTTTCCGTGGTCGACGTGACCCATGACGGTGACGACGGGCGACCGCGGCTCGAGGTCCTCCTCGGTCTCGGCCTCCAGCTCGCCGTCGAGGTCGATGTCGAACTGCCCGAGCAGCTCGCGGTCCTCCTCCTCGGGGGACACGATCTCGATGACGTAGCCCAGCTCGTCGCCGAGCAACTTGAAGGTGTCCTCGTCGAGCGACTGCGTCGCGGTCGCCATCTCTCCCAGGTGGAACAGGACGGTGACGAGCGACGCCGGGTTGACGTCGATCTTGTCGGCGAAGTCGCTCAGCGAGGCACCGGCCCGGATGCGGATGACGGTCGAGCCGTCACCGCGCGGGACCTGGACGCCGCCGACCGACGGCGCGCTCTGCTGCTCGAACTCCTGACGCTTCGCGCGCTTCGACTTCCGTCCGCGCACGGGACGGCCGCCGGAGCGGCCGAACGCACCCTGCGTGGCACCACGGCCACCACGGCCGCGGAACGCACCGCCGCCGGGACCGCCACCACCGGGACCGCCGCCGGGACGACCGCCGCCACCGGGACGGCCACGGCCGCCGGGACGGGAGGCCGGAGCACCCGGACGTGCGACGGCCGACTGGCCGGGCATCATGTTCGGGTTCGGGCGCGGGCCGCCACCGGGGCGCGGGCCGGAGCCGGCACCCGGACGGGGGCCGCCCGAACTGCCGGAGCCGCCCGGACGGGGCATGCCCTGCGAGGACGCGAACGGGTTGTTGCCCGGACGTGGGGCGCCGGGGCGCGGGCCGCCGGAGCCGCCGGGACGGGGCATGCCCTGCGACGACGCGAACGGGTTGTTGCCTGGACGCGGAGAGCCCTCGCGGCCGCCGGAGCGACCGCCTCGACCTGCGTCAGGACGCGGCGACTCCGGCTTCGGCGCCCGGGGACCGGGCGTGGGACGGGCGTCGCCCGGGGTCGGGGTCGCCGAGGCCGCAGCCGCCGGCCGTGCGGTGCCGGGCGTCGGGGCGCCCGGCGTCGGGGCGTCCGACGCCGTGTCGCTGGCCGCGGGGGCCGACGGTGTCGCGGACGGCGCCTCGGCAGGCGCGCCCTCGGACGCGGCCGGCTTCGGCGACGGCGTGGGGGCCGCCTCGGCGACCGGGGT
>JBQDDG010000005.1:80991-96467 GCA_052093225.1 Actinomycetaceae bacterium | reverse complement strand
AGGGTGTCGGTGCCGTTGCCGTCCCAGTCGCCGACGAGAACCTCTTCGCCCGTGCGGCCGTAGTCCTGCTCGATCTCCGCGACGGTCGAGGTCAGGCTGTTGCTGACCAGGAACGTGATGCCACGACGCACCGCAAAGCTGTCCGTCGCGTTGCCGTCCCAGTCGCCCACGTAGACCTCGTCCGTGGCGCGGCCGTAGTCGAGCTCGGAGTCGGCCCACCCAGACGTCAGGGTGTTGGAGATGAAGTAGGTGTTCCCGCGCCGCACGGTGAAGGTATCCACGCCGTCGCCGTCGTAGTCACCCACCAGCACGTCGTCGCCGGCCTGGCCGTAGTCCAGCTCCGTCTCCGCGTCCCCGGACTGCAGGGAGTTGGACAGGAAGTAGCTGTTCCCCCGGCGCACCGCGAACGAGTCCGCACCGTCGCCGTCCCAGTCACCGACCAGCACGTCGTCGCCGTCGCGACCGTAGGTCAGCTCCACGTCCGCATCGCCACCGTAGAGGTGGTTGTTGAGGAAGTAGGCATTCCCGCGACGCACGGCCAGGGTGTCCTCACCATCGCCGTCCCAGTCACCGACCAGCACCTCGTCACCGACCCGGCCGAACGAGAACTCGTGCTCCGCGTTCGCGTCCCACCCGTCGTTCAGGTAGAACCCACGACCCGGCGTCGGCGGCACAGGCTCCGGCTCCTCCGGGTCCTCCGGGTCCGGAGCCGTGCTGTCGAAGGTGTGGCTCCACTCGGTGGTGGCACCCTCGGCCAGCTCGTAGCCCTCGGCGGCGCGTGCGGTGACCGTCACCGTTCCCTCGCCGGGGTGCGTGCCCGCCTCGACGACCTCGTCGCCGACCAGGTACTCCACGCCCTCGACCTCAGGAACCGTGTACGTGTCGTTCTCGGTGCCGTCCTCGTCGGTGAACACCACGTCCTCCGGCGTCACCTCGACCGGCTCAGGGTCGTCGCCGACGAGCCGGAACTCGTCGAAGATGACCGTCGTGGACTCGGCCTGCTGGGCACCGAGCGCGTAGATACCCGGTCCTGCGTCGCCCACCTGGTCGTTCGTGACCGCGCTGGGCAGGTCCTGCCAGGTCTCACCGTCCGTCGAGAACGCTCCCGTGAAGGTGTCCCCGTCGCGGGTCAGTCGGACGTGGTACTGGTCGGACAACGGAAGGTCGGTGAGGTCGTCCTGCGGATCCTGGACGACGCCGTCGATCTCGCTCCGGAGCTCGACCCGCAGCGGGGTGTCGCTTCCGTTGGTCGCGTAGACGGGATCGATCTTCACGTAGTTGTCGTTGTCCCCGTAGACGATGATGCCGCCCTGCTGGTAGGCACTGGCGAGATCGGCGCTGAACGTCGTCTCCACGGTCCACTGGTCGCCGGTGACGACCCGCGACTGCAGGATGTTCGGCACCGTCGAGTTGTCGCCGGCGTAGAAGTCCGCGTCGGTGGTGGTGACGTGGTACCCGCCGTCGGAGACCTGGGCAAGCTCCGGGTCGTGGTCGATGATGTCCCACCGGCACGTGTCGACCGCGGTGCCGTCGAACTCGTCGTCCGCCGAGATGTCGGCCTCCGGGTCCTCGCAGACCGGGGGCTCGGGGTCCTCTCCCCCGCCGGAGGCGAGGAAGCTGACGTAGTCGACGTCGAGCCCACCGGTCGAGGTGACGTAGACCGTGCCGGACCCCTCGGGGATCGACTCGATCGTGGTGGTCACCTCCTGCCAGTCGTCGCCGCTGAACTCCAGCTGGGCGAACGGCTCGGCCGTGGCGTCGTCCCAGTGCAGCGAGAGCGTGCCCTCGCCGGTGGCCTGACCGGTGACCGTGTCGATCGGGTCCCCGGTCGCGGCCTCGACGAGCGCGATCGGTTCGAAGGCGATGTGGTCGCCCTCGTCGAACGAGGAGACGTAGGCGCCGGCGTCGGCGCCCGCGTCGTTGACGACCTCGATGCCCTCGGCCGCGTCGTACCACTCGGCCTGCTGCACCTCGGGCTTGACGATGAGCGTGGCCTCACCGGTGGTCGCAGGGACCTCGCCCTGCGGCTCGTCGGTGTAGGTGACGACGAGTGTGCCGAAGATCTTCTCGCCCTCGCCGTGCTCGACGGCGCTCTCGTTGGTCTCGATCGTGAAGTCGCAACCGTTGCCGCTCACCTCGGGGTGGGCGTGCTCGTTGTGGCCCAGACCGAAGGTCCAGGCGACGCGCCGGCACTCGGGCTCGTCGCCGTCCTCGGCGTCCGTCACCGAGACGGACATCGGGATGTCGTCGCCCCAGTTGAAGATCGCGCCGTCCTGCACGCTGAGGGAGACCTCCGGCTGCGTGTTGCCGACGGTGATGACCGTGTTGGCCAGACCCACCTTTCCTTCGGGGTCGGTCGCGCGCAGCGTGACGTTGTACTGACCGAGGTCCTCGAACGTGTGGGTGACCTGCGCGCCCTCGGCGTCGGTCTCTCCGTCGCCGGAGAAGTCCCAGGTGTAGGTGAGCTCGCCACCCTCGGGGTCGCGGGACTCCGAGGCGTCGAGCGTGACCTCGAGCGGTGCCTCACTGCTGGAGATCGGCTCGGCCGTGAAGAACGCCTGGGGCGTCTTGTTGTCGGGCGCGTAGTCGACCCGGTACAGGCCCGCGTCGGGGTTCTGACGGAAGAAGCCGTCACCGTAGTCGAGGACGTAGAGCGAGCCGTCGGGCCCGAACTCCATGTCCATGACGTTGTCCCAGATGGGCTGGCTGTTGCTCTCCAGGTGATCGTTCGGCAGGAAGTCGGTGATGCTCGTGACCGAGCCGGCCGAGCCGAGCTCGTCCACCCCGAACGCCACCACGTAGTCCTGCGAGAACTCCGCCATGAACGGCATGCCGTCCCACTCCTCGGGGAACGGCGACTCGTCGGCGATGCTCTCGTCGTAGCGGTAGACGGGGCCACCCATGGGGGCCTGGCCGCCGCCACCGAGCGTGACGAGCGCGTCCCACGCCTCGGGCTGGTCGCCCGGGTTGTCGCCGTACCAGATCTGCGGCTCGGTGACCGGCGGGAGCTGCTCGAGGCCGGTGTTCCAGGTGGAGCTGTTGGTCGGTCCGTTGGCGCAGTCGAACGGGTCACCACCGGTGCTGGTCTCGAAGTCCCACGCGATGTACGCGCCACCGTCGTTGGGGCCGTGGCAGTAGGGCCAGCCGCCGTTGAGCGGCTCGGACGTCATCTGCCACTCGACGAAGCCCATCGGGCCACGCTCGGGGTCGGCCGAACCGGCGTCGGGGCCGTAGTCGGCCCAGACGAGGGTGTCGGTCTCCTGGTCGTAGTCGATCCGGAAGGGGTTGCGCAGACCCATCACGTAGATCTCCTCGCGCACCAGGTCCGCGTCGTACTCGTCGGAGTCGAAGAGGTTGCCCTCGGGGATCTCGTACGTGGAGCCCGGGCCTGCCTCGGCGCCGTCCGCGATCTCCTCGAGAGGATCGATACGCAGGATCGCGCCACGCAGGTCGTTCGTGCTGCCGGCGCCGCGACGTGAGTCCAGGCCGGGGTTCATGCCGGGGGCGTTGTTGATCGGGGTGTACCCGTTGGCCCCCGGCGTACCGGCGGGTGTGTTGTCACCCGTGGAGAGGTAGAGGTTGCCCGCCTCGTCCCAGGCCATGTCCGCACCGACGTGGCAGCACTGACCGCGCTGCGCCTCGACCCGGATGATCTCCTCCTCCGACTCCAGGTCGAGGGTGTTCGTCTCGGGGTCGAAGGTGAAGCGGGAGAGCACGTTGTAGCCGAGCCACTCGTTCCACTCCTCCAGGCTGCTCGTGCCCTCGGTCTGCTCCGGGGCGCTGCCCGGCGGGGTGGTCTCCGGGTAGGGGAGGCCGGACGGCGAGGTGCCGTTCATCTCGCGCGGCGCGTAGACCACGTAGACCTGGTGGTTCTCCTCGAAGTTCGGGTCGAGCGAGATGCCCTGCAGCCCGTCCTCGGAGTTGATGTAGACGTCCAGCTCAGCGATCTGCTGGGTCGCGCCCGTGTCCGGGTCGGTGAGCCGGATGACGCCGTCACGCGCCGTGTGCAGGACCCGGGAGTCCGGCAGCACCGCGAGGTCGATCGGCTCGCCGGTGTCCTTCGAGAGCAGGACGCGCTCGTACTCGTTCCAGTCGACATCCCCCTCCTGTGCCGGATCGGTGACGCCGCCCTCGGCGGGCGGGTCCTCCGGGTGATCCGGGTGGGCTGCTGCCCCGGTGAGCACGAGCGGGACGGCGAGTACGCCGGCCACGAGGGCCCCCGCTGCCCGGGGCAACCATCTGGCGCCCGTTGATCGTCTGGCCACGATTCCTCCTTGAGTCGCACCTCACGCGCCGAAGCACTTCGGCGCGCGATCCCGAGGGCGGCGGCAGCTCCGCCTCACGGCCCTCGGCATCTCCCCGGGCGGCGGCAGTGCCCCGACCGTTGTGTCGGCAGATCACCGTCGTTCCGCGGATATTCCCAGTGAAGCACCCCACTGGCCGAAAAACTAGAGGTTACGACCATCAAAAAAATAAGTCCTGGGATCGCGCGCCCCACGAGCCCTCCCACCGGCGTGTCGTGCACCGCCGTCACGACGCACGTAGCGTCGAGGCATGTTCACTCTCCACGACGGCACGTCCGTCCCCCACGTCGGGTTCGGCACCGCATCGGTCAAGGGCGAGGAAGGGGTGGTCGCCGTCGCCGATGCGCTCCAGGTCGGCTACCGCTACATCGACACGGCCGTGAACTACAAGAACGAGACCGAGGTCGGCGAGGCGCTGAGGCGCTCCGGCCTCCCCCGCGACCAGGTGCTGGTGGCGAGCAAGATCCCCGGCCGCGCCCACGAGCGCGGCGAGGCGATCGCCGCCGTCGAGGGCTCGCTCGGCCGCCTCGGGCTCGACCACCTCGACGTCATGCTCGTGCACTGGCCCAACCCGTCGGTCGGCCGGTACGTCGAAGCCTACGAGGCGCTCCTCGAGTGCCGCGACCGCGGCCTCGTGCGCCACGTCGGCACGAGCAACTACACCGAGGCGCACCTGCGCGAGATCGTCGCCGCCACCGGCGAGGCGCCGGTGCTCAACCAGATCGAGTGCCACCCGCTGTTCCCGCAGGAGGAGATGCACGCCGTACACGCCGAGCTCGGGATCCTCACGCAGGCCTGGAGCCCGCTCGGCAAGGCCAGCGCCCCCTACGACGAGCCGGCGGTCACCGCGGCCGCAGACGCCCACGGCGTGACCCCCGCTCAGGTGATCCTGCGCTGGCACCTCGACCGCGGCGTCATGCCGCTGCCGAAGTCGATGCACGCCGAGCGGCAGCGCGCGAACCTCGACGTCGAGGGATTCTCGCTCTCCCCCGACGAGATCGCCGCGATCACCGCCCTCGGCCGCCCGGACGGGCGACTCTTCGGCGGCGACCCCGACACGCACGAGGAGATGTAGCGACCGGGGGCGTGACCCCGGCGTGCCGGCCCCGGGAGGCGCCGGCGGGCGAGGCGACGAGCCTCAGGCCGGATGAAGCTCGCCCGCAGCGAGAATCCAGGTTTAGGACCTGATGGCGCGTGGCTGAGGGTCGCAGGTCACGCGCCGACGTACGCCGCCAGGTGCTCGCCCGTCACGGTGGACCGCGCGGCCACGAGCTCGGCCGGGGTGCCCTCGAAGACGACGCGACCGCCGTCGTGCCCGGCGCCCGGACCCAGGTCGATGATGCGGTCCGCGTGGGCCATCACGGCCTGGTGGTGCTCGATGACGACGACCGACTTCCCGGCGTCGACGAGATGGTCGAGCATGGCGAGCATCTGCTCGACGTCGGCGAGGTGCAGCCCCGTCGTCGGTTCGTCGAGGATGTAGATCTCGCCGGCCTGCCCCATCTGGGCGGCCAGCTTGAGCCGCTGCCGTTCACCGCCGGACAGCGTGGTGAGCGGCTGGCCGAGTGCCAGGTAGCCGAGACCGACGTCGACGATCCGGGTGAGGATCTTCGCCGCGGCCGGCACCTTGGCCTCTCCGCCCGAGACGAGCTCGAGGGCCTCGCTCACCGGCATCTCGAGGACGTCCGCGATCGACCGCCCGCCGAGGGTGTGCTCGAGGACCTCCGCGCGGTAGCGCCTGCCCCCGCACTCCTCGCACGTGGTGGTCACCGTGTCCATGAAGCCGAGCTCGGTGAAGATGAGGCCGGCGCCGTTGCACGCAGGGCAGGCGCCCTCGGAGTTGGCGCTGAACAGCGCCGGCCTGACCCCGTTCGCCTTGGCGAACGCCTTGCGCAGCGGCTCGAGCGCGCCGGTGTAGGTGGCCGGGTTCGACCGCCGGGAACCCTTGATCGGGGACTGGTCGACGACGACGACGCCGTCGCGGCCGCCGAGCGAGCCGTGGATGAGCGTCGACTTGCCCGAGCCGGCCACGCCCGTGACGGCGACCAGCACGCCGAGCGGCACGTCGACGTCGACGCTCTGCAGGTTGTGGGCGTCCGCGCCGCGGATCTCGAGCGCGCCCGACGGCTCGCGCACCGAGTCCTTGAGCCGCGCACGGTCGTCGAGGTGTGCGCCCGTCAGCGTGCCGCTCGCCCGCAGGCCGTCGAGGTCCCCCTCGAAGACGACCTCTCCCCCGCTGGTCCCGGCGCGCGGGCCGATGTCGACCACGTGGTCGGCGATCGCGATCATCTCCGGCTTGTGCTCGACGACCAGCACGGTGTTGCCCTTGTCCCGCAGGCGCAGCAGGAGGTCGTTCATGCGCGCGATGTCGTGCGGGTGCAGGCCGATCGACGGCTCGTCGAACACATAGGTGACGTCCGTGAGGGCCGAGCCGAGGTGGCGGATCATCTTCGTGCGCTGGGCCTCGCCCCCGGACAGGGTCCCCGACGGGCGGTCCAGCGAGAGGTAGCCGAGCCCGATCTCGTCGAACGCGGACAGCGTGTCCGCGAGGCCCGTCAGGAGCGGACCGCCGCCGGGCAGGTCGAGGGAGTCGACCCAGGTCCGGAGGTCGGAGATCTGCATCGCGCAGGCGTCCGCGATCGAGACGCCGTCGATCGTCGACGTGCGGGCCCCCTCGGCGAGCCGGGTGCCGGCGCACTCGGGGCAGGTGCCGAACGTGACGGCGCGGTCGACGAACGCCCGGATGTGGGGCTGGAGGGAGTCGCGGTCCTTGCTGAGCATCGACTTCTCGATGCGCGGGATCAGGCCCTCGTACGTGATGTTCATGCCCTCGGCCTTGATCTTGCGCGTGTCAGCGTAGAGAAGGTCGTGGCGCTGCTTCTTGGTCAGCGACCTGATCGGCACGTCGAGCGGGATGACGGCGCCGAAGATCTTCGCGTACCAGCCGTCCGCCTTGTAGCCCGGCACGAGGACCGCCCCGTCCTCGAAGGACAGGTCCTCGTCGACGATCTGGGCCAGGTCGACGTCGGAGACCGCTCCCGTCCCCTCGCAGTGCGGGCACATGCCGCCGACGACGGAGAAGGTGGCCTTCTCGGCGTGGGTCCGGCCGCCCTTCTCGACGGTCAACGCGCCGGAGCCGGAGGCTGAGGGGACGTTGAACGAGTAGGCCTGCGCGGACCCGATGTGCGGCGTGGCGAAGCGGCTGAACAACAGCCTGAGGACCGCGTTGACGTCGCTGACGGTGCCGAGCGTGGAGCGGATGTTCGCCGCAAGCCGCTCCTGGCCGACGACGATCGCGGTGGTCAGCCCGTCGAGCGAGTCGACCTCGGGGCGGTCGAGGCTCGGCATGAATCCCTGCAGGAACGCCGGGTACGTCTCGTTGATCATGCGCTGCGACTCGGCCGCGATCGTGTCGAACACCAGCGAGCTCTTGCCGGACCCCGAGACGCCCGTGAAGACGGTGAGTCGCCGCTTGGGGATGTCGACGGAGATGTTCTTGAGGTTGTTGACGCTCGCGCCCGTGACCCGGATGAGGTCGTGGGAGTCGGCGACGTGGTCGTCGCCGCGCGCGAGGTCCGTGGTCGAGCTGGGCATGGGTCCTCCGACGTCCGTTCTTCGTGCGCGGGCCCGTCGGGCTGCCGCGCGGGTCACGCTACGCCCGCTGGTCCCGGGACGTGAGGAGGCGGGGCTCCTGGTGCCGGGGTGGGGCGGCGTGCCGCCGTCACGGTGCTCACGACGGCGGCACGCGCCTCACGAGGTCGGGTCCTCGACGTCGGTGACGTCGTCCGGCACCGCCGCGGCGGGGGGCCCACCGGCAGGCTCGCCCACCAGCTCGTCGGCGTCCGGGTCGACCCCCTCGGTGAACTGCGAACGGTAGAGCCTCCCGTAGGCACCGCCCGCCTCGAGCAGCGTGGCGTGGTCGCCCTGCTCGACGATGTCGCCGTGCTCCATCACGAGGATCGTGTCTGCATCCCTGATCGTCGAGAGCCGGTGGGCGATGACGAAGGACGTCCGGTCCGTGCGGAGCGCGCCCATCGCCTGCTGGACGAGGACCTCCGTGCGGGTGTCCACCGACGACGTCGCCTCGTCGAGGATGAGGATCGGCGGGTCCGCGAGGAAGGCACGGGCGATGGTGATGAGCTGACGCTCGCCGGCCGAGATGTTCGCGCCCTCGTCCTCGATCACCGTGTCGTAACCGTCCGGGAGGGTGTGGACGAACCGGTCGACGTACGTGGCCGTCGCGCTGGCGACCACCTCGTCGTCGGTGGCGTCGAGGCGGCCGTACCGGATGTTCTCCCGGATGGTCCCCCCGAACAGCACCGCGTCCTGGAGCACCATGCCCACCTGGCTGCGCAGGGTGCTGCGCTCGAGGGTGGCCGTGTCGACGCCGTCGAGCCGGATCTGCCCGGCGTCGATCTCGTAGAACCGCATGACGAGGTTGACGAGGGTGGTCTTCCCGGCGCCGGTCGGGCCGACGATCGCTACCGTCCTCCCGGGCTCGGCCGTGAGGGACAGGTCGGTGATCAGCGGCTTCTCCGGGGTGTAGGAGAACGCCACGCGGTCGAACTCGACGCGGCCCTGCACCGGCTGGGCGAGGGTGCCGGGCCGGGGCGCCGAGGGGTCGAGCACGCCGCGAGCGGCGCTCTCGGCGAGGTCCGGCTCCTGCTCGTCCGCATCGAGCAGCTCGAAGATGCGCTCGGCCGATGCCACACCCGAGATGAGCATGTTCGCCATGCCCGCCATCTCACCGAGCGGAGCGTTGAACTCGCGGGAGTACTGGATGAAGGCCGTGACCTGGCCCAGCGACATCTGCCCGTTCGCCACCCGCAGCCCGCCGACGACGGCGATGCCGACGTACCCGAGGTACGTCACCCACTGCATGACCGGCATGATGACGCCGGAGTAGAACTGCGCCTTGAACGAGGCCTCGAACAGCTCCTCGTTGCGCTCGTCGAAGCGCTCGCGCATGCTCTCCTGCCGGCCGAACACCGTCACGAGGTCGTGCCCGGTGAAGGACTCCTCGATGTGCCCGTTGACGCGGCCGGTGTGCTTCCACTGCGCCGCGAACAGCGCCTGGGAGCGCGAGCCGACGATCCCCACCACGACGCCCGCGATCGGCAGCGCCGTCAGCGCGATGAGCGCGAGCTGCCAGGACAGGACGAACATCATGATCGTGATGCCGACGACCGTCATGAGCGCGTAGAAGAGCGAGGCGAACGCCTGCTGCATCGCGGCCTGCACGTTGTCCACGTCGTTCGTGGTGCGCGAGAGCAGGTCCCCGCGCTGCCGGGTGTCGAAGTAGCTGAGCGGCAGCCGGTTGACCTTGGCCTCGATGTTCTCCCGCAGTCGGAAGACGACCTTCATGACGATCTCGTTGAGCAGGAAGCCCTGCAGCCAGTCGAAGACCGAGGCGACGACGTACATGGCGAGCACGATGCCGAGGAGCCGGGCGAGGTCGGCGAAGTCGACGCCGGTGCCCGTGAGGACCCCGTCGAAGATGACGTCCATGGCGTCGCCGAGGATCGCCGGCGCCCACACCGTGAGGACGGTGGAGACGGCGCCGAAGAGGAGGACGCCGGCCACGCCGAGCCTGTGGTCGGTGAGCGTGGCGAACAGCCGCCCGAGGGAGGGCCAGAAGTTCTTCGCCTTCCGGGGTGCGCTCCCCTCGCCCCAGTCGCCGGCGCCGACGCTGTCCTGGAGCTCGGCGATCTCCTCCTCGCTCAGCGTCGCGTCGTCCCGCTCGGCCTTCGAGGTGCCCTTGCGCGAGTCCTTGGCGCTCATACCAGCTCCTCCGCACTGACCTGGGAGTCCACGATCTCCTTGTAGGTCTCCGAGGTCCGGAGCAGCGAGTCGTGGGTGCCGCGGGCGACGATGCGGCCCTCCTCCATGACGAGGATCTGGTCGGCGTCGATGATCGTGGCGACGCGCTGGGCGACCATGATCGTCGTCGCCCCGTGCGTGTGCCCGCGCAGGGCCGCCCGCAGGTTCGCGTCGGTCGTGACGTCGAGGGCCGAGAACGAGTCGTCGAACAGGTAGATCCGGGGCCGGGCCACGAGGGCGCGGGCGATGCACAGCCGCTGCCGCTGCCCGCCGGAGACGTTGGTGCCGCCCTGGGAGACCGCGGACTCGAGCCCGGACCGGGCGCTGTCCCCCTCGCCCGTCGTGCGGTCGCGGACAAAGTCGTCGGCCTGCGCGGTGCGCAGCGCCTCCCACAGCTCGTCCTCGGTCGCGTCCGGCCGGCCGAACCGGAGGTTCTCCGCGATCGTGCCGGAGAACAGGTACGGCTTCTGCGGTACGAGACCGACCGCCGTCGTCAGGGCGTCGCGGGACATCTCGGGCACCGGCACCCCGTCGATGAGCACGGTCCCCTCGCTCGCGTCGTACAGCCGTGGCACCAGGTGGATGAGCGTCGACTTGCCGGACCCGGTCGACCCGATGATCGCCGTCGTGGCCCCGGCCTGCGCGACCAGGCTCACGTCGTCGACCACGGGGGCGTCGGCGCCCGGGTAGGCGAAGGAGACGTGGCGCAGCTCGACGTGCCCGTCGGCGTGCTCCGGCACGGTCGGCTCCTCGGGATCCACGAGCGTGCCGGTGGTCTCGAGGACCTCGCCGACGCGCCGGGCGCTGATGACGGCGCGGGGGAACATCATGAACATGAAGGTCCCCATCATCACGGCCATGAGGATCTGCAGGAGGTACTGCATGAAGGCCGTGAGCGCGCCGACCTGGACGAGACCGTCGTCGACCCGGATGCCGCCGAACCACAGGACGGCGGCCGTCGCGAGGTGCAGGACCATCGTGATGACCGGGCCCATGAGGACGAAGAGCCGGCCGATGCGGACCGACGTGCGGGTGAGCGTGGAGTTGGCGTCGGTGAAGCGGGCGGTCTCGTACCGCTCCCGCACGAAGGCGCGCACCACCCGGATGCCCATGATCTGTTCGCGCATGACGCCGTTGACGTCGTCGATGTTGTTCTGCATGCGCTCGAACAGGGGCATGAGCCTGACGACGAGGACTCCGACGACGAGGAGCAGCAGGGGCACGGAGACCCAGACCAGCCAGGAGAGGCCGGGGTCCTCCTGGATCGCCATGACGATGCCGCCGATCGACATGATCGGGACCATCACCATGAAGTTGAGCGCCATGAGGACGACCATCTGCACCTGCTGGACGTCGTTCGTGCCCCGGGTGATGAGCGTGGGTGCGCCGAAGTGGCCCATCTCCTCCGCGGAGAACCGGTCCACGCGTGTGTACAGGGCGCGCCGGAGGTCCCGGCCCATGGCCATGGCCATGCGCGCGCCGAACCACACGGCGGTGACGGCCGCGACGAGCTGGACGAGCGCCACTGCGAGCATGAGACCGCCCACGCGCCAGATGTAGGCGGTGTCCCCCGCGGCGATGCCGTGGTCGATGATGTCGGCGTTGAGGCTCGGCAGGTAGAGCGTGGCCAGGGTGGCGACGAGCTGGAGGACGAGGACGACGGCGATGTGCCCGGCGTACGGGCGGCCGTACGCGCGGACGATCTTCCAGAGCATGAGGACTGCTTCCCGTGAGGGTGGGTGGCGAGCCGTGCGGACGGTGGCGGTGGGGCGTCCCGGTCGGCGCACCGCGTGCGCGGCCGGGTCAGGATAGGTGCCCCCTCCCCCGTCGGCGCCATCGGATTACCGCATGTGCGCCGTCGGATCACCGGCCGGCGACCCGCAGGTGTCGGCCGGTCGAGGACCGGACATTCCGGACCCCTCGGCGCCCGGCACACGTTAGCCGGGGGGTCCGACATCGCCGGATGCCGGGCGGTGACGGAGAGGCTCCCCCGACGCACGGAACGACCCCGACCGTGACTGGTCGGGGCCGTGCGACCCGCCGGCCGTCGTCGTTCCTCAGCGACGGCCGGGTGCGGTGATCAGGCGCTGCGACGGCGCAGCTGGCCGCTGCGCAGGAGCTCCAGGCGCTCGTCGAGGAGCACCTGCAGGTCCTCCACGGAACGACGCTCGAGGAGCATGTCCCAGTGCGTGCGCACCTTGCGGGCGGGCTTGACGGGCTCGGGGCGCTCGGTGTCCCGGCGCAGGGACTCCTTGCCGCAGGTCGGGCAGTCCCACAGGGCCGGGATCTCGGCCTCCATCGAGAAGGGCACGGTGAACGTGTGTCCGTCGACGCAGTCGTACGTCACGCGCTGGCGCTCCGCGAAGTCGACGCCGTCCTCCGACTCCATGGAGTACGCACCGATCTTCATCCCACGCAGGGCACGGTCTGCCATGTCTCTCTCCTCACCTCTCCGGCCACGGCTGCTGTCCGCCGTGGCGGTGACGCCTGCCGCACCACGACGCCGGTCGCGGGGCACGCAGTCACCTCGTGCTGAAGGGGACAACACCGGATGGTCCTGTGCTGTTCCCCTCCTGGTCGCTCTTCTGTGTGACGTGGGCGACGATGCCGACTCAGTCGCGGGCCGACCCACGGCCGCCCGCACGTCCGCCGATCCGGCCCCCGACGCGGGCGAGGACACCCCGCGCCTGCTCCGCGCGGTGCCGTACCCCCCAGGCGGTCGTGCGCCAGAGCGCCTCGCGGACGATCCCCCCGGTCATCTTGGAGACGCCCTCCTCGCGCTCGACGAAGACGATGGGCACCTCGACGATGCGCATCCCGGCGCGGTGGACCCGCCAGGTCATGTCGACCTGGAAGCAGTAGCCGGCCGACTCGACCTCGTGCAGCTCGATCGCCCTCAGCGTCCCGGCCCGGAAGACCCGGAACCCGGCGGTCGCGTCACCGACCCCCATGCCGAGCACGAGCCGCACGTAGGTGTTGCCGGTCCGGGAGATCATCTCGCGGCTCCGGGGCCAGTTGGCAACCTCGCCGCCCGGCACCCAGCGCGACCCGATGACGAGGTCCGGCTCGTCGGGCGCCTCGGCGCGCTCGAGGAGCGCCGGGAGGTCGACGGCCCGGTGCGAGCCGTCGGCATCCATCTCGACGACGAGCGCGTAGCGCCGCTCGAGCGCCCAGGTGAAGCCGGCGACGTAGGCCTTGCCGAGGCCCTCCTTCCCCTCGCGGTGCAGGACGTGGACCTGGTCGTCGTCCTCCGCGAGGCGGTCGGCGACCTCGCCCGTGCCGTCCGGGCTGTTGTCGTCGGCCACGAGGATGTCCGCCCACGGGGCCGCCTCTCGTACGCGGCGCACCGCCACGGGCAGGGAGGCGAGCTCGTTGTAGGTGGGGATGATGACGAGCGTGCGGGGGTGCTCGACGTCGGACGGGTGGCTCACGTACGTCTCCTGGGTGGGTCGTGGGGTTGCTCGTCCGCGGTGCGGTACCGGCCGGCGCCTGGCGCCGTCAGGGCCGGTCCCTCGCTCCGAGTCGGCCCCTGACGATACCGGCGATCCCGAGTCCGGCGGTGGCGAGCGCGGCGCCGATGCCGGCGGGGCCGGCCGTGCGGACGGCGGGAGAGAGGTCGGTGCGCAGCGGGAGGTCCTCGCCGGTGTAGGTCGTCACGTCGAACAGGTCGGTGCTCCCGACGAGGCGGCCGTCCGGCGTAACGACGCCGGAGACGCCCGTGCGCCCGACCTGGACGGCGGACCGGCCGAACTCGACGGCGCGGAACCGGGTCATCGCCAGCTGGTGGGCGCTCACCGCGGTGTCGCCGTGCGTGGCGTTGTTCGTGGGGATGAGGATGAGCTCTCCCCCGAGCTCGACGCCCTCGGCGACGATCGCCTCGTAGCCGACCTCGAAGCAGATGCCGACGGCGATCGGTACGTCCCTGCCGAGGCGTTCGACGGGCACCTCGACGAGGCCGGGCTCCTCGCCGGGCAGCATGTCCGTGGACACGCGGTCGACGGCGGCCGAGAACATCCGGAAGAAGCTGCGGTAGGGCATGTACTCCCCGAACGGCACGGGGTGCTGCTTGCTGTACGGCTCCCCGACCGGCCCCTCGCCGTCCTGCCAGACGACGAGCTGGTTGTACCGGTTGCGGACGCCGTCCTCGCCCTCGACGTACTCCTGGGTCCCGAGCACGATCGGCACCCCTGCGGCGCCGGCCGCCCGCTCGACCGAGGCGGCGACGTCGTCGTCGGTGCGCGGGTCGACGTCGGCCGAGGACTCCGCCCACAGCACGAGGTCGAGGTCGTCGCGCCCGGCCACGAGCTCCTCGGTGAGGTCCGCGTGGTCGGCGGTGACCTGGCGCGCCTCCTCACGGTTCGTGATCCCGTCGTTCGGGACGTGCACCTGGACGGCACCGACGGTGAGGGTCCCGGACTCGGCGTCGGTCGGGAGCGGGAGCAAGAGGCCGACGAGCAGGACGACGCCGCCGGTGGCGAGCAGCCGGGCCCCGCGGACGAACCGGATGCGCGAGGCCGCCGAGACGCCCTCGGCGAGGACGACGCCGGTGAGGACGACGAGCGCGGAGACCAACGGCTCCCCGCCCCACCGGGCGAAGGCGACGAGCGGGCCGTCGACCTGGCTGTGCGCGAGAACCCCCCAGGGCAGGCCGCCGAAGGGCGCGTTGGCGCGCACGACCTCGACGCCCACCCACGCGACCGCGGCGAGCAGCGCGCCGACGAACGGTCGCTTCGCCGCCCCGAGCGCGCGCACGGCCCATGCCCGCAGCGGGCCGTAGAGGCCGAGGATGAGAGCCTCGAGCACCGAGAGGGCCACCCAGGGGAGCCACTCCCCGCCGCCGACGGCGTCCACGGCCCAGGACAGGTGCCGGAGCATGAAGGTGAGGCCGAAGGCCGTCGCCGCGAGATAGGCGAAGCCCGGGCGCTGGCCGCGCAGCGCGAGATGCAGGGCACCGACGGCGAGGATCGCCATCCACCACCACGTCCGGGGGGCGAACGCCAGGTCGGCGCCGAGGCCGGCGAGGGCCGCGAGGACCAGGGCGATCGGGCGGGGAAGCGTGGCGGGCACCGACGGAGTCTACGAAGGATCGGAGCCCTCGCGCCGATCGGCCGCGCATCCGGACGACCCTGGGCCGCCTACCCGGACGCCGGGACTCCCCCGGGTCCCACGATACGTGCGTACACCGCGCACCCGGACGGCGGGGCTCCCCCTGGGCCACGGTGCGTCCCTGCACCGTGTGCCTCCGGGGGAGGCCCGCGTACCCTTCGGACCGTGTCGGTGCCCCGGGGGCACCGGCAGCGTTTTCTACTGAGTACGCGGGCCGCGGCTCCTGGGGCGTCTCGAGGGGCTCTC
>JBQDDG010000005.1:71610-80891 GCA_052093225.1 Actinomycetaceae bacterium | reverse complement strand
CGGGTCCGGGTCCGGGTCCGGGTCAGACGCTCGACCACGCGACGACGCCGCGACGCACGAGGCCGACCGCCTCCCACGCGGACTGGGAGAGCTCGGGGGTCGGCGCCGCCGTCGCGATCTGGTCGAGCACGTCGAGCAGCTGCTTGCACTGGCGCACGAGGTCGCCGGCACCGATCCCGGCCAGGTCGAGGACGTCGACGAGGTACCCGCCCTGGGCCCACTCGAGGATCGCGCGCACGAGCGCGTCGTCGACCGGCTCCCCCGCCGGCAGCCCGTGCCGCACCTCGATCTCCCCGAGGCGCTGGGCGTGCCGGTAGGTCTGGCGGACCGCGACGCCGAGCTCGCCGGTCGGTCGGCGGACCCCGGCGCCGGGCAGCTCAGCGGTGCGGTTGGAGGACACGACCATCGACGCGACGGCGGCGAGCTCGGCCGGGGAGAGCGCGTCCCAGTCGCCGGAGCGCAGGCACTCGGCGAGCAGGAGGTCGCGCTCGGCGTAGAGGCGGGCGAGCCACCGTCCGTCCGCGGTGACCAGCTCGTCATCGACGTAGCCCAGCTCGCGCAGGACGTCGCACACGCGCACGAGGTCCTGCGCGACGGACCCGGTGCGCTCCTCGATGCGCCCGGTCAGCTCGGCGAGCTCCCGCTTGGCGCGGGACCAGCGCCGCGCCACCCGCGCGTGGTCCTCGCGCTCGGAGCACCCGTGGCAGGGGTGCGCCCGGAGCTCGGCGCGCAGCTGCTCGACCTCGTCGCGGGCCGCCTGAGGGTTCTGTACCGGTCCTGCCCCGGCCGCGCCGCCGCCGGTCGCCGACCGCCCCGGGGCGTCTGCACGCGGCCGGGTGCCCTGCGCGAGCGCGTTGCGCAGCGAGGACCCGAGGTCCCGCCGCTCGGCGGCGTTGCGCGGGTTGAACCGCCGCGGGATCTGCACCCGGGAGACGATCTCGAGCCCCTGGGGCACCTCCGTGGCGGTGACCCGGCGGACCTTGCGATCGTCCCCGAGGACCTGGATGCCGACGCGGTCCATCGCGGTCTCGGTCGGTTCGAGGACGACGGCGTGCTCGGTGCGCCGGCCCCGTGTCAGTGCGACGACGTCGCCCCGGCGCACGGTGGTGAAGGAGGCCTCGGTCTCGCGCCGTCGGGCCGCCGAGCGGGCCCGCGACTCCTGTCCCTCGGCCGCCGAGATCCGCTCGCGCAGCTCCTGGTAGCCCGCGAAGTCGCCGAGGTGGCAGGTCATCTGCTCCGCGAGCTCCGCGACGGAGCGTTCGTGCCTGCGCACCTGACGCGCGAGCCCGACGGCCGAGCGGTCGGCCTGGAACTGGGCGAAGGACTGCTCGAGGACGCGGCGCGCGCTCGCGAGGTCGAGCCGCTGGAGGAGGTTGACCGCCATGTTGTAGGTGGGGCGGAACGCGGAGCGCAGCGGGTAGGTGCGCCGCGAGGCGAGGCCCGCCACGTGGGAGGGGTCGACGCCGTCGGCGTAGAGGACCACCGCGTGCCCCTCGACGTCGATCCCCCGCCGTCCCGCGCGGCCGGTGAGCTGGGTGTACTCCCCCGGCGTGAGTGCGGCGTGCCCCGAGCCGTCCCACTTGTCGAGGCGCTCGACGACCACCGAGCGCGCCGGCATGTTGATACCGAGCGCGAGCGTCTCCGTCGCGTAGACGATCCGGACGAGCCCGGCCGCGAAGAGGTCCTCGACGACCTCCTTGAACACGGGGAGCATCCCGGCGTGGTGGGCGGCCACCCCCTGCTCGAGGGCGTGCGCCCATGCGTCGTAGCCGAGGACGCCGAGGTCCGCGGGCGGGAGCGCGGCCGTGGCGGCCTCGTGGTGCCGCCGGATCTCGGCGGCCTCCTTCGCGGTGGTGAGCCGCACGCCGGAGGCGACCGTCTGGCGCACGGCGTCCTCGCAGCCCGCCCTGGAGAAGATGAAGACGATCGCCGGCAGCAGGGCCTGGTCGTCCAGCGCGCGCACGACCTCGGCGCGCGGCGGCCGGCGCACGGGCCGCACGTCGTCGCGACGACCCTCGAGGGACCGGTTGCGGCCCCGCGGCCGGTTGCGCCGCTGGGGCCGGCCGTGCTGCCCGCGGGTCGCGCGCTCGGCGCGGCGGACGGCCTCGACCAGGTCGGGGCTGAGCGGCGGGTCGGTGCCGACGTCGGTCGGGTCCACCGAGTGCGAGTAGAGGTCGTGGATCCGGCGGCCGACCATCATGTGCTGCCACAGCGGCACGGGGCGGCGCTCGGACACGACGACGGCGGTGTCGCCCCGGACCTCGGTGAGCCAGTCCCCGAACTCCTCGGCGTTGGACACGGTGGCGGACAGGGAGACGATCTGGACGGTCTCGTCGAGGTGGAGGATGACCTCCTCCCACACGGGGCCGCGGAAGCGGTCGGCGAGGTAGTGCACCTCGTCCATCACCACGAACCCGAGCCCGGCGAGCGCGGAGGACCCGGAGTACAGCATGTTGCGCAGCACCTCGGTCGTCATCACGACGATGTCGGCGTCGCCGTCGACGGAGGTGTCCCCGGTCAGCAGCCCGACCTTCCCGGCGCCGTACCGGGCCCGAAGCTCCGTGAACTTCTGGTTGCTCAGCGCCTTGATCGGCGTCGTGTAGAACGCCTTCCTGCCGCGTGCGAGGGCGAGGTGGACGGCGAACTCGCCGACGACGGTCTTGCCCGCACCGGTCGGCGCCGCGACGAGCGCGCCGCGCCCCTCGGCGACGGCGCGGCAGGACTCGACCTGGAACGGGTCCAGCGAGAACTCCAGGCCGGCGCGGAACTCCTCGAGCTCGAGCTCGGGGTCGACGCCGGGTCCGCGCCGTCGGGACGCCGCGTACCGCTCGGCGGGGGTGGTCATACCCCCAGGCTAAGCGCGTCGGCGCCGCCGCCACGGACGCCGGCCGCGGCCCGTCGCGTCGGGGTCGGTCCCATCGAGATCCGGCGCACGGGGGTCGGTCGCGTCGTCCACCCGAGCGCCGTCGTCCGGGGCGCCGTCCTCCCCCGCCTCGACCGGCGCGAAGACGCGCCAGGCACCGGGGACGACCTCCGCGAGGAGCGGCAGCGCCCCGACCTCCTCGCCGTCGGCCATGGCGATCGGCATCTCGCGCCCGTGCTCGGGGGCGTCCTCGATGGTCACGCGGCGGGAGGGGGTGAGGTGCACCTGGTCCAGGGAGAGATGCCCACCCGTGGTGAAGCGCGGGAAGAGCGTGGCGATGGTCGGCCTGCTCACGGCGTCGATGAGGACGGTGTCGAGGAGACCGTCGGCGGGGTCGGCGTCCGGGGCGATGGGCAGTCCGCCGCCGAACAGGGCCGTGTTCGTCACGGAGACGAGTGTCGTCGGGCCGGTGCAGGTCTCGTCGTCGATGGTGACCGAGGCGCCGTACGGGGTGAACCGGGCCGTCTCCTTCAGCGTCGCGCGCAGGTACTTCCCCCCGCCGCGGGGCCAGGACATCCCGTTGGCGGTGAGGTTGATCTGGGCGGCGAGCCCCACGATGAGCGAGGACGCGCACCACCGCACGTCCTCGCCGCCGGGCACGAGCCCGAGGCGTGGTCCCGCGACGTGCCGCCCGGCCGGACGCCCCAACCTGCTCACGCGGATCGCGTCGAGGCTGCGCGCCGTCGCCGACGGCTCGTCGTCGTCCAGGGCGGCGTGGATGAGCCGGAGCGAGTCGACGTGCCGACCCGTCGGGAGGCCGAGGGCGCGGGCGACGTCGTTGCCCGATCCCACGGAGACGAGGCCCAGCGGGACGTCGGTGCCGGCGACGGCATTCAGCCCCAGGTGCGCCATGCCGTCACCGCCGACGACGACGAGGGCGTCGATCGACCCGTCGCGCGCCGCGGCGTGGGCTCGGGCGAGCGCGCGCAGGGCGTCCGTCGAGGTCAGGTCGACCGTGGCGGCGAGGTCGGACAGGACGGCCCGGACCTCCTGGGCGACCCGGGCACCGTTGCCGGCTCCCGCCGAGGGGTTGATGACCAGTCCGACGCGCGCTCTCATGCAGCAGCCTCCGGGGGGCGGGTTGTCTGGTCGTCGGGCGTGGTGGCGCGGGCCGCGCGGCGCGCGCGGACGCGCTCGAGGATCGCACACACCCCGATCGCCCCGAAGTAGAGCAGCAGGATCGGCAGCGCCATCGCGATCATCGACCACGCGTCCGGCAGCGGGTTGGCGAAGGCGGCGAACACGAACGCGCCGATGATCGACCACCGCCACGCGCGCAGGAACGTGCGTGCCCGAACGATCCCCGTGGCGCTGAGGCCCACCATCACCACGGGGACGAGGAAGGCGATGCCGAACACCACCAGCACCCGCAGCACGAACACGAGGTAGGAGCGGGCGTCCACGAGGCTCGTCCCGCCCTCGGGCACGAACGAGGTGAGGATCTCGACGACGTGCGGCACGAGGAACCAGGCGAACGTCCCGCCCGCGAGGAAGAGCAGGGCGCCGGTCAGCGTGAAGGCGGCCGCGGTGATCTTCTCGCCGCGGTGCAGGGCCGGTGCGAGGAAGAGCCACAGCTGGCCGATCCACCACGGGGCGGTGAGGAAGAGACCGACGACGACGGCGACCTGCACCCGCAGGTCGAAGGCCGAGCCGAGGGTGGTGAAGTTGAGCCCCGCGAGCGCACCGTGCTCGCGCGCGACGGTGAGCGGGCTGGTGAGCGAGGAGAGGATCGGGTCGTACAGGAACCAGCCGCCGACCGCGCCGAGCGCGATGCCGGCCAGGGCGAGAAGAAGACGGCGACGCAGCTCACCGAGGTGCGCGCGCAGCGGCATCCGTCCCTCGGGGTCGCGCCTGAGGCGCGCCACCCTCAGCCGGAGGTCTGGGACGGCGGGCCCTGGCGCGTGGAGGCGTCCCCGGACGGGCGCTCACCGGGCGTGTCGCCGTTCGACGCACCGTGGGTGCCGCTCCCGTCCGCGTGGCCGCTCGTCGCGCCTCGGTCCCCTCCGGTGGTGCTCTGGCCCCCGCCGGCGGCGCCGGAGCCCGGGTCGTCGTCGCGCAGCTCCCGGACCTCCTTCTTGAAGACCTTGAGCGACTTCCCGATCGACGAGGCGATGTCGGGCAGGCGCGAGGCCCCGAAGACGAGCAGGATCACCACGACGAGCACGATGATGTGCATCGGTTGCAAGCCGTTGCGGAACATGGCGGTCACCTTCGTCGGAGGATGGAACATGCCCAGGATAGACGCCAGGGGCTTCGAGCCCGGCGAGCACGACCCTGCGGGGGCAGGTGCGTCGCACGCCACGCCGCCTCCAGGACGCGGCACGCGGTCTCCCGGACATGCCGGGCCATCGCCCGCACACGCAGTACCTGCTCCTGGAGACGCGGCGCCGGGCACCCGGCCTCGGCGTCGCTTCCCGCAGGTGCTCGGTCACCGCGGTGCGTCGGCCGAGCTGCCGGAGAACACCCCCGCCGCGTTCCGCCGGGCGGTCGAGCGCGGGGCCGCCGGGGTCGAGCTCGACACGCACCTGTCCTCGGACTCGGTCCCGGTGGTGCGGCACGACCTCCGTCTCGGTGACGGACGCGCCGTGCGGGAGCTCGCCGCCGACGAGCTCACCGCCGGCGAGCCCGGGGGGCCAGGTATCGGGCTCCCCACCCTGATCGAAGCTCTCGACGCCGTCCACGCCGCCGGTTTCTCGGCCGGGACCTCTCCGTGGGCGCTCGTGGAGATCAAGTCCGCGCCGGACGGGTCGGCGCCCTGCGCGTCGCCGGCCGAGCAGGTGGCCGCGGTGGGCCGGGTGCTCGCCGAACACCCCCTCGGTGCGCGCTGCGTCCTGGAGTCCTTCGACCGCTCGGTGCTTGCCGAGGCGGCCCGGCTCCTTCCCGACGTGCCGCGCGCGGTGCTCGCGGACGCGGCGACCACCGCTCCGGGCTCGGCGTTCCTCGGCGGGCCAGGCCACTCCTGGGCAGACCCTGACCCGGTGGCGGGCGCCCTCGCCCTCGGAGCGGTCGCCGTCGTCGCCGAGCACCGGTGGCTCGACGAGCCGCTCGCGGGACGCGCCCGGGCGGCGGGGCTCGAGGTCTGGGCCTGGACCGTCAACCAGCGCACGGACGCGGAGCGCGCGGCCGGCCTCGGCGCGAGCGTCCTCGTCACCGACGACCCGGCGGCGCTGCTCGCGGTTCAGCCGGAGTAGCGCGCGAGCGCAGCGGCCGCGGCGTGCCGCACGCGCTCGGTCCACGCCGGCGGACCGAGCGCGACGACGTCGTCGCCGAGATCGAGCATCTCGGCCACGAACCAGCCCTCGTCGGCCACGCGGAGCCAGACGCGCACCCCGCCGTCGTCGAGGTCCTCGGTCGCGATCGACGGGACGCGCTCGGCGAACGGTCGAGCCATCGAGACGACGTCGACGACGACCACCTCGCCGACGTCGCCGACCTGGTCGGTGCGCTCGGGCCACGGGTGCTCGGCCGCGGGCACGTCGAGGACCTCGGCGGACAGGACGCGGTCGATGCGGAACGTCCGGGGCGCGCCCGCCCTCAGGCACCAGGCCGACAGCAGCCAGTCGCCGGCGTCGAGCACGAGGGAACGCGGGTCGACGTCGCGCTCGGTGAGCACGTCCGCCCCCGAGACGTAGGTCAGGTGCAGGCGCGACCCGGTCCGCAGCGCCTCGCGCGCCCGGGTCAGCGTCTCCGGGTCGGCGCCGGGGGCCGCCACGTCGACGGCGCGCGCCACGTTGGTCGCACTGCCGGCCGCGGCCTCGAGCTTGGCGGCCAGGCTGTCGACGAGCCGGGTGGACAGCTGCGCGCCCTCCGCGACCGACCGCAGCGGGCCGAGGGCGACGAGCAGCAGCACCGCCTCGTCCGTCGCGAGCCGGAGCGGCCGCGCGAGGCCCTGGTCGTTGGCGAGCGAGACCACCCCGCTCTCGAACGCGGGGACGGAGAAGTCGATGAGGTCGTCGTGCTGGTAGCCCGGCAGCCCGGTCACCCAGAGCAGGTTGACGTCGGCGACGATCTGCTCCGGGGTGACGCCGAAGTGGGCGGCAAGGTCGTCCACCGTCGCGTCACCGTGCTCGTCGAGCCGCAGGACGAGCGCGAGGAGCCGGGCCAACCGGTCCTCGGCCACCTCCCGTCGCGGGGAGGCGGTGCGCGGTGCGGGCCGCTTCGCGCCTGCGGGCGGCGCCCCGGCGTCGGCCACCGGCAGGCCGACGAGGTGGGTGAGGCGGCGGCGCACGGCGTCGACGAGGTCGTCCGGGTCGAGCGCAAGTGCGGCGTCCCCGACCGCGCTGACGTCCCCGGCGAGCCCCTCGAGGTCGGTCGTGGTCAGCGCGAGCGTGTCCCAGCCGTCGGGCACCCCGGCAGCGGGCTCGACCACGCGGCCGTGCGTGCGCAGCGCTCCCCCGCGCCCGGGGGCGAGGGCGAGGGCGGCGTCGACCCGTCGTCCGCTCGAGCTGCTGAGGACCGCGCCGACGTCGAGGTCGTCCGGGGCGGGCACGCGGTGCCCGGCCTCGACGGCCCTCGCCCGGCCCCGGATCCGGCCGAGGTGGAAGACGCGCACGTCGTCGCGCTCGTGGTCGTGACCCACCAGGTACCAGGACCGGCCGCGGGCTGCGAGGCGCCACGGGTCGACGACCCGGGTGCTCAGCTCGCCGGTGGAGGCGGCGCGGTAGCTGAACCGCACCGCCTGACCCTCCTCGAGCGCGCCGAGGATGACGCTGAACGCCGGGCCCGTCTCGGCCAGACCCACACCCGTGCCGAGCAGTGACTCCCCCGACGGGCCGGCGCCGTCCGCCGCGAGACCCCGGAGCTTGGTGAGCCCGCGGCGCGCGGGCGAGGCGAGCGAGGCGTCGCGCCACACGCCGGCGGCGGCGGCGAGGACGGCGGACTCCTCGGCGGACAGGGACAGTTCGGCGACGCCGTCGGGGTCGCCGGCCACCCTGTAGACGATGTCGGTCTGGTGGACGGGCGACACGGTCGTCAGCAGCGGCACGTTGAGTGCGCGCAGGGAGTCCTTGTCCCGTTCGAACATCCGCTCGAAGGCCTCGTCGTTCTGGCCGCCGTACCCCGCGACGAGCCGCCGCACGTCCGACTTGGCCATGCCGCGCTCGCTCGCGCGCAGTGCGGCGAGGAGGTTGAGCAGCCGCTCCTCCTTGGGTACCCGGACGGTCGCATCGCTCACATGGTCACGCTACCTGGGCAGGTAGCGTGACGGCGTGATCCTGTGGCGCGCCGGTGAGGTGCTCTCCCGCGGACGGAGCTGGTCCGGCGCGGTCGAGCTCGAGGTGGAGGTCGACGGCGCGCAGGTACGTGCGCTCGCCTACCCCGAGATGGTCGGCGAGCCGGGGCCGGGCGACCGGGTGCTGCTCAACGTCACGGCGCTGGAGAAGGGCCTGGGCACCGGCGGCTACGCGCTGGTCGTCGCACTCCCCGACCGGCTGCCGCCCGATCCCCCGCCCGCGCCGGGACACCTCGTCAAGGCCCGGTACACGCCGGGGCAGGTGATGGTGCTCGGGGTCGACGAGCAGGAGTCGGCACACCACTCCGTGCTCGAGCAGGCCGACGACCTCGGTGGCATGCCCGTCGTCGTCGCGGACCTGCACTCGGCGCTGCCGGCCGTCGTCGCCGGGATCCGGCTCGGGCGCCCGGACGCGCGGATCGTCCATCTGATGACCGACGGCGGTGCGCTGCCCGCATGGTTCTCGCGCACGGCTGCGGCACTGAGCGGGGCGGGCCTGCTCGCCGGCACCGTCACGACCGGGCAGGCCTTCGGCGGCGACCTCGAGGCCGTGACGACGCACACCGGGCTGCTCGGCGCCCGGCTCGTCCTCGGCGCCGACGTCGTCGTGCTCGCCCAGGGGCCGGGCAACCTCGGCACGGGCACGCGTTGGGGGTTCTCAGGTGTGGCGGCGGGCGAGGCGCTGAACGCGGCGGGGACGCTGGACGGACGCGGGGTCGCCGTCCTGCGCATGTCCGGCACCGACGCCCGGGAGCGGCACCAGGGCATCTCGCACCACTCGGTCACCGCGCTCGGGCGGGTGGCGCTCGCGCCGAGCGACGTCGTCGTGCCGGTCGGGCTGCCCTGGCCGGGCGAGGACCACGGGCGACTGGTCGAGGAACGGCTCGGGGACGCTCTCGCGGGCCGCCACCGGCGCATCGACGTCGACGTGCGCGGCGGGCACGGCGCAGGCCTGCCGGCCGCCCTGCGCGGGATCGAGGAGGAGGCGGGCATCCGGCTGTCCACTATGGGCAGGGACCTCGGCGCCGACCCGGTCCCGTTCCTCGCGGCCGCCGCGGCGGGGCTGCACGCGGCCACGTTGATCTGATGACGGCGGCCGGGCACCGCTACCAACCGCAGTCTCGACGA
>JBQDDG010000005.1:0-71510 GCA_052093225.1 Actinomycetaceae bacterium | reverse complement strand
CCAACCGCAGTCTCGACGACGAACCGCAGTCTCGACGAGCCCCAACCGCAGTCTCGACGACGGGAGGGGTGGGTGCCGGGTCAGCGGCGCTCGTCGCCGCCGGACTCGCGGGCGTGCAGCTCGACGAGCGTGGACAGGCGGGACGCCCCCTCTGCCGCTCTCGCGCCGTCGGAGCGCTGGACGGCCATCACGGCGAGCGTGGTCCCGTCGGACAGGTCGAGGTTCGCCCACGGACGGTGCTCCCCGTACTCGACGCCGATCACCTCGGGCCAGGTCACCCGCCTCGTGGCGACGAAGTTGCGCACCGTGAGCCCCTCCTCGTCCGGGAGCGCGGCGATCCGCGCCTGACGTTCGAGGACGAGGACGATGAGCACGGCCAGCAGGGCCGTGAGGAGCTGGTCGGTGAGGTCCCAGTGGTCCACGCCCGGGATGCGGCCGGTGAAGACGATGATCGCCGCCGCCCCGAGGACGATCGCCACCTGCAGGGTGCGCGCGACGACGGGGACGAGCCGGGGGCGGATGGGGGCGTGCAGCCGCGCGCGGACGCGCTCCTGTTCCCCGGTCACAGGCGGCTGGCGACGATCGAGGTCACGAGGATCGCGCGGGCGCCGGCCGCGTAGAGCTGGTCCATCACCCGGTTCATCGCCTGCCGTTCGACCATCACGCGGACGGCCACCCAGTCGTCGTCGCGCAGCGGCGAGATCGTGGGCGACTCGCTGCCGGGGGCCACGGCCACGGTCTGCTCGAGGTCCTCGCGGCGGACGTCGTAGTCGATGAGGACGAACTGACGGGCTACCAGGACGCCCTGGATGCGCCTGTCGAGGATGTCCAGGCCCGCGGGCTCCTCGGCGGTCGCCCGCCGGATGAGGACGGCCTCGGACTCGAGGACGGGCTCCCCGAAGGTCGACAGGCCGGCGGCGGCCAGGGTGGAGCCGGTCTCGACGACGTCCGCGACGACGTCGGCGATGCCGAGCCGGACCGCGGACTCGACGGCGCCGTCGAGGTGCACGGTGCTCGCGTCGATGCCCCGCTCGGCGAGATAGCCCCGCACGACCGTGTCGTAGGACGTCGCCACGCGCGTGCCGGCGAGGTCCTCGACCCGGCGCGGGCCGTCCTCGGGCGCGGCGAACCGGAAGGTCGAGCGGGCGAAGCCGAGGGCGCGGTGCTCGACGGCGTCCGCACCGGAGTCGACGAGCAGGTCACGGCCGGTGACCCCGCAGTCCACGGTGCCGGCGCCGACGTAGACCGCCACGTCCCGCGGACGCAGGAAGAACAGCTCGACGTCGTTCTCCGGGTCGGCGACCACCAGCTGACGGCTGTCCCGACGGCGGCGGTAGCCGGCGGCGACCAGCAGGTCGGTGGCGGGCTCGGACAGGGCGCCCTTGTTGGGCACGGCGATACGCAGCATGTCTTGCTCCTGGGACGGCGCGGGTCGGCTCAGAGGTGGCGGTAGACGTCGGCGAGCGAGAGGCCGCGCGCGATCATCATCACCTGGAGGTGGTAGAGCAGCTGGCTGATCTCCTCGGCCGCTGCCTCGTCGCTCTCGTGCTCGGCGGCCATCCACACCTCGGCGGCCTCCTCGACGATCTTCTTCCCGATCGCATGGATGCCGGCGTCGAGCTCCTTGACCGTGCCGGAGCCCTCGGGCCGCTCCTGCGCCTTGGCGGTGAGCTCTGCGAACAGGTCGTCGAACGTCTTCACGCGCCTCAGCCTACGGCGCCGTCCGGGTCGACGACCGGGGTGTCCGCCACCGGGTCCACGAGATCGTCGGTCTCGATCTCCTCGCCGAGCAGACCGGCCTCGGCCATGAACGCGGACATGTCGCGCCACCGGGTGAGGTCGATCCCGCCGCGCACGTCCTCCTCGCCGTAGAGCTCGGCCGTGGCCTCGACGACGGCGAGGGCGGCCTCGCGCGGTTCCTCGCTCGTGAGGTCCGGGACGTGGGCGGCGGAGATGTCGACGGCGGCCTCCGGGTCGTCCACGACGTCCGCCATGCCGCGCAGGACCGCGCGCACCATGGCGGCGACGTCAGCCTCGCGCACGTCGAGCGCCTCGCCGGTGGCGATCAGGCCGACGCCGACGAGCGGGACGTCCTCGCCGAGGGAGATCTCCCGCACCGGCGTGCCCGCGCGCTCCAGGCTCACGGCGTCGTTGTTGACGAACCCGACGACGGCGTCGACGTGGTCGGCGGCGAGCGCGGAGACCTGGGTGAAGCCGATCGTCTCGACGGTGACGCCGTCGCCCCCGCCCGGCATGGCGGCGAGCGCGGCCTGGAGACCGAACCAGGTCTCGCCGAACTCGCCGGGCACGCCGACGCTGTGCCCGTCGAGCGACGCAAGGTCCGTGATCTCCGACTCCTCGGGCACGAGGACGGCGACCGGGTAGCTCTGGTACATCGTGGCGACGGTCGTCAGGTCGGCACCGCCCTCGACCGCCTGCAGCATCTCGTCCCCGCCCGCGACGACGACGTCCTCCTCACCGGCCTCGGCCGCCGAGAACAGTCCTTCCGAGGCGCCGTGGTGCCTGAGCTCGACCTCGACACCCTCGTCCTCGAAGTAGCCGCGCTCCTCGGCCACATAGAAGGGGGCGAACTGGACGTCGGGCACGTAGGTGAGGCCGATCGTCAGGGGGGCCGGGTCCTCGGCGGCGGGATCGCCGTCGTCGGAGGTCCCCGAGTCGCCGCAGGCGGCGAGCGTGAGGACGGCGAGGCCGGCGGCGATGCCGGTGAGGCGCCGGGTGGCGATGGACATGGTCAGGCTCCTTGACGACGACGGAGATGGGTCTGGAGGGCGCCGATCGCGCCGAACAGCGCGGCGGCGGTGAGGCAGAGGACGGTGAGGACGGCGAACAGTCCGACGGTGTCCGCCGAGGAGGCGCGCGAGGAGAGCAGCATCCCGAGCCCGCGCCCCCCGGTGACGATCTCCCCGACGATGGCCCCGGTCAGGCTGAGGGTGACGCCGTTGCGCACGCCCGTGAGGATCGCGGGCAGCGCCAGCGGGAGGAGGATGCGACCGAGCAGCGTGGGCCCGCCGGCGCCGTCGAGCCGGGCGGCCTCGACGACGTCGGCGTCGACGTGGGTGAGGCCGTAGACGGTGCCGAGCAGCATGGGGAAGAAGACCATGAGGGCGCAGAGCACGACGACGGGCAGGAGGCCGTAGCCGAGCCACAGCGAGAGCAGCGGAGCGACCGCGACGGCCGGCAGTGCCTGGGAGGCGGCGACGTATGGCTCGAGGACGCGGCGGGCGAGCGCGGACGAGGCGATGAGGATGCCGAGCGGGAGTGCGACGGCGGCGCCCAACAGCGTGCCCCAGGCGGCGGCGCCGACGGTGGGCCACAGGTAGGAGCGAGCGGGTCCGGTGAGGTCCTCGGCGACCCGGTCGAGCACCGCGCTGGGGGCGGGCAGGAAGTAGGGGTCGACGGCTCCCGAGCGGGAGGCGACCTCCCAGAGCAGGAGGACGACGGCCCCGAAGACGAGCGGGGCGAGGAGGGTGCCGGTGCGCCGGTGGTCGGCCGCACGCCGTGCGGCGCCGCCCGCGACCGGTGCGGCGTCGTGCTCGACCGGTAGTGCCATCACGTCCTCCTCTCCTCCCGGCAGGTGGCACCGGGGTGAGGGGACGCAGGGTCCCGAACAGGTAGGCCGTCGGCCTACCGCGTGCTTCCTCTCATCCGGACTTTGACCGTCGGTCCCGGAGTTCCACCGGATCGGCCCTCGGCCACGCGATCTCTCGCGCGGTCTCGGGTTCGCGGACTGTTACCGCCGGTTCGGATTCTCACCGACCCCGGAGCACGTGCTCGGGAGCAGTCTACGACGTCCGAGCCGGGCCCGGACGTCAGGAGTGTCACGCGGGTCGCCCTCGACTCAGTGGGCGTGTGCCGCGTCTCGGTGGGCGTGTGCCGCGCCTCAGTGGGCGTGTGCCGCGGCGGCGAGCTCGCGCAGCACGGTGATCTCTTCGTTCGCGTTCTCCGCCCTGTAGACGGCGGACCCCGCGACGAACGTGTCGGCACCCGCCTCGGCGGCGCGCTCGATGGTGGTCCGGGAGACCCCGCCGTCCACCTGCAGGCGGATGTCCAGCCCGGCGGCGGAGACGGCCTCGCGCGCCCGGCGGATCTTCGGCAGCACCGACTCGATGAAGGACTGCCCGCCGAAGCCTGGCTCGACGGTCATGAGCAGGACCATGTCGAACTCGGCGAGATGGTCGACGAGCGGCTCGAACGGTGTGCCCGGGCGGATGGCGATGGACGCCTTCGCCCCCGCCGCACGCAGCTCGCGGGCGAGCTTGACCGGCGCCGCGGCCGCCTCCGCGTGGAACGTCACCGACGCGCAGCCGGCCTCCGCGTAGCCGACGGCCCACCGGTCCGGGTCCTCGATCATCAGGTGCGCGTCGATCGGCACGGGGCTCACGCGCACGCACGCCTCGACGACGGGCAGGCCCCAGGACAGGTTGGGGACGAAATGGTTGTCCATGACGTCCACGTGGGCGAAGTCGGCGCCCGAGATGCGCGCCAGCTCGCCGCGCAGGTCGGAGAGGTCGCTGTTGAGGATGGACGGCGAGATCACGACGGAGGACATGGCACCGAGGTTAGTCGCCCCGCGGTGTGCGCGGCCGCCGCTCTCGTCAGAGCTTCCGCAGCAGCGCGAGGAACATCGCATCCGTCCCGTGCACGTGGGGCCACAGCTGGACGACGGCGCCGGCGTGATCGTCGTGCGACGCGTCGTCGGCGCCGGCTGCTCGCAGCGCTGTGCCGACGATGTCGTCGGCGAGGCCCCCGGCGACCGAGCGCGTGACCTCACCGGCGTCGAGGAGCTCGAGGGTGGGGTCCTCGTCGAGGAGCCTGCCGACCTGCGCGCGGGTCTCGCTCACGTGCGGGGAGCACGTGACGTAGCCGAGGACGCCGCCCGGCGCGAGGGCCTCCGACGCCGAGCGGAGGAGCTCGCGCTGGAGATCCACGAGGTCCGAGAGGTCCTCGGGCGTGCGACGCCACCGGGACTCGGGCCTGCGCCTGAGCGCTCCGAGGCCGGTGCAGGGCGCGTCGAGCAGGAGGCGCGCGACTCCCCCACCGGCACCTCCGCCCCCGCCGGCGAGACCCGCGAGCAGGTCGCGGGCGTGGCGGCCGTCGGCCACGGTCACCTCGACGGAGTCCTCCCCGCGCTGGACGGCGCGTCGCACGAGGTCGGCACGGTGGGGCTGGACCTCGTTCGCGACGAGGCGGGCACCGCGGCGTCGGGCCTCGGCGGCCAGGAGCGCCGCCTTGCCGCCGGGGCCGGCGCAGAGGTCGAGCCAGGTGGCGCCGTCGTCGACGAGACCGTGACCGAGCGGCGCGGCGAGGAGGGCGTGGGCGACGAGCTGCGAGCCCGCGTCCTGCACGCCGGCGCGTCCGGTGGCGACGTCCTTCAGCTCCCCGGGGGCGAGGCCGAGCAGGTGGGCGGCGCCGGGGAGCGGGTGCTGCTCGACGTCTCCGCCGAGGTCGCGTGCCTGGCGGCCTAGCTCACCGACCGAGGACCAGCCTGGCCGCGCGACGAGGGTGACGCGCGCCGGGGTGTTGTCGGCGTCGAGCAGGTCCCCGAGCTCGCCGTGCTCGCGCGCGTCGGCCTCCAGCGCCTCGTCGAGGGCGCGCACGATCCACGCGGTGTGGGACTCGACCGCGGCGGCGATGTCGAACCACCGGCCGCCCGAGTCGCGGATGTCGTCGGCGACGTCGTCGAGCCAGTCCTCGACGTCGCGCGCACCGACCTTGCGCAGCACCGCGTTGACGAGGCCGGCCGGGGCGGGGCCGACGACCTCGTGGGTGAGACCGACCGTCTCGCCGACGGCGGCGTGCGGGGGCACGCGCATGCCGAGGAGCTGGTGGGCCCCGAGGCGCAGCACGTCCCGGACGGGTGCGTCGAGCGTGGCGACGTCGCGGCCGGACGCGAGCGTGAGGATCGCGTCGTAGCGGCCGGCGAGCCGGAGCGTGCCGTAGGCGAGCTCCGTGGCGAACGCGGCGTCGCGTCCTGTGAGGCCACGCTCGCGCAGGAGGCCGGGCAGGACGAGGTTGGCGTAGGCGTCCTCCACGCGGACCTGGTGCAGGACCTGGTAGGCGGCCCGGCGGGCGGGGTCGGTGCGACGTGTCCGGGCGGAAGGCGCGGCAGCGCCCCGGCGCTGTCCGGTGGGGCTCCCACCCTCGCGCCGGCCCTGCCCCTGCCCTTGGCTCCGGCTGAGGCCCTCGCCTTGGTTCCGGCTCCGGCCCTGGCCCTGGCTCCGACTGTGGCCCTGCCCTTGGCTCCGGCCCCGACTGTGGCCCTGCCCTTGGCTCCGACTGCGGCCCCGGCCTTCGCCCTGCCCGCTGCCCCGGTCGCCGTCGGGTCGGGTCCCGCTCATGCCTCGGGCCGGTGGCGGCCGAGCCGGTCGTCGGCGTCCAGCCGCGCGCCGCGCACCCAGGCGTCCGCTGCCATCCAGCTCTTGCCGGCCGGTGCCACCTCCGTGAGCGCGACGGCGTGCGTGCGGGTCCCGACCAGCACCTCGCGTCGGTCGGCACGCACCTCGCCTGGTGCGAGGTCGTCGACGTCGGGTCGCGGCGTCACCTGGCGGAGCTTGAGGCGGGCTCCGTCGGGGACCGTCGTCCACGGCCCGGGCGCGGGGGTGGTGGCCCGGACGAGCCGGTCGACGTGGACGGCGGGGGCGTCGAAGTCCACGTAGGCGTCGGCGGCGTGGAGCTTGGGCGCGTGGGACGCGCCGGCGTCGGTCTGCGGCGCGGGCTCGATGAGGCCGGAGACGAGCTTCTCCAGGGAGTGCGTGAGCAGCGGCGCGCCGGCGACGGAGAGGCGGTCGAGCAACGCCCCCGAGGTGTCGGTCGGCGAGATGGTCTCGGTCATCGTCGCGAGCACCGGGCCGGTGTCGAGCCCCTCGTCGATGAGGAAGGTGGTGGCGCCGGTGACGTCCTCCCCAGCGAGCAGCGCGCGCTGGACGGGAGCAGCGCCCCGGTAGGCGGGCAGCAGCGAGAAGTGGAGGTTGACCCACCCGTGGGTCGTCGCGGTGAGCGCGGCCGGGGGCACGAGGAGTCCGTAGGCGACCACGGCGACGACGTCGGCGTCGAGCGCCCGGATCTCCTCGACGGTCTCCTCGTCGCGCAGGGTGCGGGGAGTGAGGACCTCGAGGCCCGCCTCCGCCGCGGTCTCGCCCACCGGCGAGGGGTGCAGCGTGCGCCCGCGTCCGCGTGGCGCGGGGGCTCGGGTGAGCACCCCCACCACCTCGTGGCGTGACTGCAGGAGGTGGTGCAGGGCCGGGAGGGCCACGACCGGGGTTCCGGCGAACAGGACTCGCACGCTCTCGATGGTAAACGCGGCGCGGGGTGGCCGCTCCCGCAGGCCCGGACGGAGACCCGGACGGAAGCTCGGACGGAGGGGTGACGGGAGACCTGACCGGACGGAGCCCGGGCGTCGCAGGTGCGGGCACGTCCGGAGCACGCGGTCGTATCGGTGCAGGTCGGTCGGTTCAGAGCAGGTCGGCCGGCGCGAGCTCGACCCGCACCGCGCCAGGTTCCTTGCGCGCCGAGCGAGCCGCTGCAGCCGTCGCGAGCAGCTCACCGAGGTCCACGCCTACCGCCGCGCGGAGCACTGCGCGGACCTGCGGCTCGCCACCTCGCTGTCCGGCACCGCCTTCCGGCTCGTCGACCGGCACCGGTCCGAGGACGTCGACGTGGCTGCGCTCGTCGGCCTCGAGGTGCGCGACGAACGAGCGGACGGCACCAGCCGGTCCCTGAGCGACGGCGACGGGTACCGCCGGCGGCAGCGCGAGCTCGACGCGCTCGGCGAGCTCGCGCTCCGCGAAGCCGACCGGGTCCCACCGCACGAGCGCCTGCGCCACCTGAGGGGCGGGCCTGCCGAGCAGGAGCACGCGGCCGCCCTCCCCCGCCGGGCGCACCAGCGCGGCGGCACTCACCCACCGCCGCAGGGCCTCCTCGGCGGCCGCGAGCCCCGGGCGCGCCGTCGCGACGCCGCCGTCCAGCAGCACCGCAGCGACGTAGCCACCCTCGGCCACCGGCTCGGCGCCGGGGGTGGCCACCACGAGCCGAGGGCGGCCGTCGACGGTGCGGGCCACGCCCGTGTCCTCGCTCGCCCCCGACGCGAGCACGGGCATGCCCGGAAACGCCCGGCCCAGCTCGTGCGACGTGCGCCCCGCGCCGATCCGGATCGCCCGCAGGGCGGTGGCCCCGCAGGCCTCGCAGCGGAAGTCCGCGGCCGCGCGGCCGCACCACCGGCACGACGGCGGGGCGCCGTGCCGGCCGAGGCCGAGCGGCCCGGCGCAGTGGCGGCACCGCGCACTCTCGCGGCAGCGTGCGCAGGCGAGCGCGGGGACGTACCCGGCCCGGGCCACCTGCACGAGCACGGGGCCGGTCGCCAGGGAGTCGCGGATCAGCCGCCAGGCGTCGTGCGGGATCCGCGCGGCGGCGGCCGGCCCCTCCTTGGCGAGGTCGACGTCGGTGGGGGCGACGACGCGCGGGGTTCGCGCACGGACGAGCCCGCGCTCGGGCGCGAGCGAGACCGTGGCCCCGGTGGCGACCAGGTGCTGGGCGGCCACGGAGCGTCCGACGCCGATGATCGCGAGCGCGGCACGTTCGCCGGACGTGCGGGGACGCCCCTCCCCGCTCTCCGGCAGGTGGCGCGCGAGGAGGACGTCCCGGGCGTGGGGGTAGGGGGCGCGGGGCTCCTCGAGCCGGTCGTCGCCGTCGTCGACGAGGACGACGAGGCCGAGCTGCCGCAGCGGCGCGAAGGCCGCCGAGCGGGTGCCGACGACCACGCGTGCCGACCCCGTGAGCGCCCGCAGGAACGTCCGGTAGCGGCGGGCGGTCCCGTCCTCCGCCGAGAGCCGTACGACCCCGGGGATCTCGGCCTCCGCCAGTGCCTCGGCGAGCTCGTCGACGTGCCGCGCCGTCGGGGCGACCACGAGGGCGGTGCGGCCCCCGGCGAGGGCGGCGCGGACGGCTCGTGCGACGAGCGCGGAGGTGTCACCGGGCAGCGCCGTGACGACCGCGCCGGGTGACCCGCCGTCGCGCACGTGGCTGAGGAAGGCGGGGCCGGAGCCGTACACGGACCAGGGGCCGGCGGAGTCGTCTCCTGACGCCTGAGGAACGTCCCCCGTCCCGGGCGCATCCCGGTGCTCGTCGGCCCGCTGCATGACCGACTCCTCCGTCGCGGCGTGCCGGGGAGGGACGGCGAGCCGGACGACGTCGGCGCTCGTCCCGCCGTGGGAGCGCGCCACGGCCCGGACCAGGCGGGCGATCTCGGGCGCGAGGACCGGGGCGGCGCTCACGGCGCGCTTGAGCGGCGCGAGGTCGGAACGGTCGGTGCCCACGCGCCTGGCCACGACGTAGCCGCCGAGCTCGCGACCGGCGAACCGGACGCGCACGCGGGAACCGACGGCGACCTTCTCGGCCATCGCCGGCGGGACGAGATAGTCGAAGGGCCGGTCCAGGTGGGCCAGCGGCGTCTCCACGAGGACCGAGACGACGTCCGCGTGCGGGTCCCCGACGGCGGCCGGCCTGGCCGGCTCGAGGTCGACGAGGTCACCCAGGGTGGGCTGCTCGCTCGCGGGGTTCACCGGCTCATCACATCACGAGGCGCGGACACCGCTCGGGCAGGTCGACCGTCGCCGTGGACGGACCCCGCACGGCGTCACCTGTGGGGCCGAGGGCGTCCGAGGGCTGACGGCCGGGCCCTCAGCCACCCGGAGCTCGCGTGTGTGCCTTCGCGCCCGTGGCGTCGTGGCGGCCGACGTCGGCCGTCGTACCCCTCGGCCGTCCTGCCCCTCAGGGGCCGACGGCGTCGCGCAGGGCGTCGACACGGTCGAGGCGCTCCCAGGGCATGTCGAGATCGGGACGACCGAAGTGTCCGTACGCGGCGAGCGGCCGGTACATCGCGCGCAGCAGGTCGAGGTCCCGGATGATCGCCAGCGGCCGCAGGTCGAACACGTCGCGCACCGCCCGCTCGATCTCCTCCTCCGCCACCCGGGCCGTCCCGAAGGTCTCGACGTAGAGCGACACGGGCGTGGCCTGGCCGATCGCGTAGGCGACCTGCACCTCGCAGCGCCGGGCGAGGCCGGCGGCCACGACGTTCTTCGCCACCCACCGCATCGCGTACGCGCCGGAGCGGTCGACCTTGCTCGGGTCCTTGCCGGAGAACGCCCCGCCGCCGTGGCGGGCCATCCCGCCGTACGTGTCGACGATGATCTTGCGTCCGGTCAGGCCGGCGTCGCCCATGGGGCCGCCGAGGACGAACCGCCCGCTCGGGTTGACGAGCAGCCCGGGAGAGGAGACGTCCACGTCCGCCGCGGCGCCCGTGATCTCGGCGTCCAGGACCGGGTCGACGACGAGGGTGCGCACGGCGTCGTCGAGCATCTGCTGCGAGACGTGCTCGTCGTGCTGGGTGGAGACGACGATGCCGGTGACGGCCGACGGGCCGTCCTCGCCGTAGCCGACGGTCACCTGGGTCTTGCCGTCGGGGCGCAGCCACGGCACCTGCTGCTCCCGGCGCACGCGGGCGAGCTGCTCGGCGAGCCGGTGCGAGAGGTGGATCGGCAGGGGCATGAGGCTGTCGGTCTCGTCGGTGGCGTAGCCGAACATCAGGCCCTGGTCGCCGGCACCCTGGACGTCGAGCAGGTCGGGAACGCGCAGGTCGTCGCGCGACTCGAGCGACTTGTCGACCCCGGCGGCGATGTCCGCGGACTGCTCACCCACGCTGACCGACACGCCGCACGACGTCCCGTCGAACCCGACCTCGGAGGAGGTGTAGCCGATGGCGCTGATCTCGCGGCGCACGATCGTGGGGATGTCGACGTAGCCCTCGGTGCGGATCTCGCCCGCGACGTGGACCTGGCCGGTGGTGACGAGGCACTCGACAGCGACCCGCGCGTGCGGGTCGACCTCGAGCAGGGCGTCGAGGATGGCGTCCGAGAGCCGGTCGCAGATCTTGTCCGGGTGCCCCTCGGTGACGGACTCGGACGTGAAGGTGCGCAGCTGGGTCACCGTCGAAGCGTAGTCGCGACCAGCCGGTCGACGATCACGTCGAGCAGGGTGTCCGCCATCTGGGCCTTCGTGCCCTCGCCGGTGGCGACGACCTCGCCGCCGCCGTCGAGGATGCTCAGCGCGGTGTCCACGTCGCCGAAGCCGATGCCGACGCCGACGGCGTTGACCGCGAGCAGGTCGGCGCCCTTGCGCCTCGCCTTGGCGCGGCCGTGCTCGAGGACACCGGCCGTCTCGTCCCCCGTCTCGGCGGCGAAACCGACGACCAGCCGGACGCCGCCGGGCCGGTCGGCGGCGAGGCCCGCGAGGATGTCGGGGTTCTCCACGAGCTCGATGGTCCGTGTGCCGCTGCCGTCCTTCTTGCCCTTGGTCCCACCGACCTGGGCGGGGCGGAAGTCCGCGACGGCGGCCGCCATGACGACGACGTCGGCGCCGTCGGCCGCGGCCCGCACGGAGCGTTCGAGATCGAGCGCGCTGCCCACCTCGACCACATCGATCGCGGGGTCGTCGGGCAGCAGCGCCGCGTCGACGTTCGCGGCCAAAAGGGTGACTCGGGCACCCCGCTCGGCCGCGGCGCGCGCGATGGCGATGCCCTGGCGGCCGGTGGAACGGTTCCCGATGAACCGGACCGGGTCGATGGGCTCATGCGTCCCGCCGGCGGAGACGACGACGCGCCGACCGTCGAGGTCGCGGCGGCGTCGTGCCACGGTTCCGGTGCGGGAGCCGGCGCCGTCGTCGTGCCGACTCTCGTCGGCAGGGCTCCCGTCGAGGGAGAGCCCGACGAGGGCGAGGGCCGCAGCCGCGATGCGCTCGGGCTCGGGAAGCCGTCCTGGGCCGGTGTCGGCGCCGGTGAGGCGGCCGGAGTCCGGGTCGAGGACGTGCACGCCGCGCGAGCGCAGGGTGGCGACGTTGGCGACGGTGGCGGGGTGCTGCCACATCTCGGTGTGCATCGCGGGGGCGAGCAGGACCGGGCAGGTCGCGGTGAGCAGGGTCGCGGTGAGGAGGTCGTCCGCGAGCCCCGCGGCCGCTCGCGCGAGCGTGTGGGCGCTGGTGGGGACGACGAGGACGAGGTCCGCGCGCCGGCCGAGCGACACGTGGTCGACCGCGGTCGCGCCGTCGAAGACCCCCGACCGTGCGGGGTGGCCGCTCAGGGCCTCGAACGTCGTGGCACCGACCATCTCCAGGGCCGCGTCGGTCGGGACCACGCGGACGTCGTGCCCGGCCTCGGTGAGCAGCCGCAGGACGAGTGGTGCCTTGTAGGCGGCGATGCCGCCGGTGACGCCGAGGACGATGCTCAGGCGGCGACGCTCGCTCCCGCCCTGCCGCTCCTCCCCCGGCGCCACGCCGTCGTCAGTCCTCGGTGCGGGTGAGCGTGAGCTGTCCGGCGTTGATCTCGCGCAGCGCGATGGACAGCGACTTCTCCTCCGGGGCGGAGGGGACCAGCGGGCCGACGAACTCGAGGAGTCCGTCCTGCAGCTGCTGGTTGTAGGTGTTGATCTGGCGCGCGCGCTTGGCGGCGTAGATGACGAGGGCGTACTTCGAGTCGACGGTGGTCAGGAGCTCGTCGATCGGCGGGTCGGTGATGCCGATGGGCTCGGCGACTGTTCCGGCCATGGGGTCCTCCTAGCGTGGCGGGCGGCGCTCCGGCCTGACGGCGGGCGCACGGCCTCCCATCCTAGCGCGCGACCTGCCTGACGAGCCCCATGAGGTGAGCAAGAGCCCGTGCGGCCTCGGTCACGTCGGAGTTGACGATCACCTCGTCGAACTCGGCGACCGACGCGAGCTCGACGTCGGCTGTCCGCAGGCGCCGCTCGCGTTCCTCCGCCGACTCGGTCCCGCGTCCGACGAGCCGCCGGACGAGCTCGGCCCGGTCGGGCGGGGCGAGGAAGACGTGCCGCGCGCCGGGCAGTGCCTCCCGCACCTGACGGTGGCCCTGGAGGTCGAGCTCGAGGAGGACCGGCCGGCCGGTCGCCAGCTGGTCGACGACGGCGCGGCGCGGGGTTCCGTAGCGGTGGACGCCGTGGACCACCGCCCACTCGAGCATCTCCCCGCCCTCGACGGCGGCGTCGAACTCCTCGGCGGTGAGGAAGTGGTAGTGGACGCCGTCGACCTCGCCGGGTCGGATCGGGCGGGTGGTCGCGGAGACGGAGTACCACAGGTCCGGGTACATCCGGCGCAGCTCGGTGACGACGGTGCCCTTGCCGACGGCGGTGGGTCCCGACAGCACGGTCAGGCGTGCGGTGTCGACGGACGCGGCTTCGGTGGATCGGTCGGCGGTCTCGTTCGGCACCGCCTCATTGTGGCAGGTCACTCCGACCGGTCGTGTCAGCCGAAGCGATCGACCAGCCGCGAGCGCTGGTGCGGCCCCAGCCCTCGCACGCGTCGCGACTCGGCGATCTTGAACTCGGCCATGATGGCCCGCGCGGTCGACGTACCGACCCCGGGCATCGCCTCGAGCAGTGCGACGACCTTGAGCTTGTTGAGGGCGTCGTCGTCGGCGGCGCTGTCGAGCAGCTCCGAGAGCTGCAGCGCTCCTGACTTGAGCTTCGCCTTGGCCTCGGCGCGCACGCGCCGGGCCTCCGCCGCCTTCGCGAGTGCCGCGGCTCGTTGGTCAGCCGTCAGCGGGGGGACTGCCACATCGACCACCTCGTCAGATATGCGTGAGTCGTACCGGGGGTAGGGGCTGACAGTAGCCCGTGTGACGTGCGATACGCCAGATGAACACGGGTACGCGTCGGGGCGAACTGCGGGAGACCGACCGACGACGCCTCGGTGAACGACCCGGTTCAGGAGCCCCGGAGCGCCGAGGTGACGAGGTCCCGTGCCGCGAGAGCCGCCTCCCGCACGGCGCCCCGGTCGCCCCCGGCGCCCAGCACGGAGCGCGAGACGGCGGCGAGCACGCGGTGGCGGGCGGGGCCGAAGACCTCACGCAGCTCGGCGGGGCCGGCGCCCTGCGCCCCGATCCCGGGGGCGAGCAGGAGGCCGCCCGCCGCAAGCAGGTCGAGGCCGAGGTCGGCGGGAGCGGAGCCGATCGTCGCCCCGACGACGAGGCCTACTGGCCCGGGGACCGGGCCTCCGCCGTCGCGGGAGGCTCCTGGCTGGGTCGCCTCGTACTGAGGGGCCCCGTGGTGCCCGGCTCGGTCGTGGGCCGGTCCGTCGTGGGCCGGTCCGTCGTAGGCCGCCTCCTCCCGGTGCGCTTCGGCTGTCCCGGCGTGCCGGCGGTTCTGCTCCCCCGCCCAGCGCACCACCGCACCGGCGACCGACGCGCCGGGGCCGCCGGCGTGCTGGACGACGTGCCCCTCGGGGTTCGAGGTGAGGGCGAGGGCGAAGACGCCCCGGCCCGTGCTCGCGGCCATCTCGACGGTCTCGGTGAGCGAGTCGGGCCCGAGGTACGGCGAGACCGTGATGGCGTCCGCCGGCAGCGGTGAGGAGTCGAGCAGGTGGGTGGCGGCGTAGGCGGCCATCGTCGAACCGATGTCCCCACGCTTGACGTCGAGGATCGTCAGCAGACCCGCGGAGGTCGCGGCCGCGAGCACGTCCTGGAGGGCCGCGGCCCCGGCCGGTCCGTGCCGCTCGAAGAACGCCGACTGCGGCTTGACCGCGGCCACCTCTCCCGCGACCTCCTCGACGACGCGCAGCCCCATCTGACGCGCGCCGTCCGCGGAGTCGGGCAGCCCCCACCGCTCGAGCAGGCCGGCGTGGGGGTCGATGCCGACGCACAGCGGGCCGAGCTCGTCCATCGCACCGGCCAGTCGCGCGCCGAACGGCCGGCGTGGGCCGCCGCCCGGTACGCCGGCTCCGTCCCCGACCGGTGCGCCGTTGACGCCGCCACCGGGCACATCGTTGACGACGCCGCCCGGTGCGCGGGCTCCGTCCCCGACCGGTGCGCCGGCCCGGCCCCCCGATCCGCCGAGGTCCGTCACGCCTGCACCGCCTGCGGCGCCGCCCCCAGGCGCGAGCTGCGGGCTGCGTCGAGCTCCTGGAGGGAGGCGACGTCGAACGCGCCCGCCCGCTCGGCCTCGATCGCGCGGACCGCGACGCCGAGCTGGGCGGTGGTGGTGATGATCGCCCGGTCGACGGCGGTGGTCGCCGTGCGGATCTCGTAGCCGTCGGCGCGCGCGCCCTGCCCGCTCGGGGTGTTGATGACCATGTCGACCTGCCCGTCGGTGATGAGGTCGACGATCGTCGGCTCTCCGTTCGGTCCCTTCCCGGCGGAGTGCTTGCGCACCGTCGTCGAGGGGATGCCGTGCCGGTGGAGGACCGCGGCGGTCCCGTCGGTGGCGAGGAGCTCGAACCCGAGGTCGACGAGCCGGGCCGCGGGCAGCACGATGTCCCGCTTGTCCCGGTCCGCGACGGACACGAACACTCGACCGGCCTGCGGCAGGCCGCCGAAGGCCGCCGTCTGCGACTTCGCGAAGGCCACGGGAAGGGTGGAGCCGATGCCCATCACCTCGCCCGTCGAGCGCATCTCCGGCCCGAGGATCGAGTCGACGACCTGGCCGGCCACCGTGGCGAACCGCTTGAACGGCAGCACGGCCTCCTTGACGGCGATCGCCGCGCCGAGGTCGATGACCGCGGCGTCGACCGCGGGCAGGAGGCCCGAGGCGCGCAGGTCCGCGATGGACTCCCCCGCCATCACCCGCGCTGCAGCCCGCGCGAGCGGCACGCCGGTGGCCTTGGCGACGAACGGGACGGTGCGCGACGCGCGCGGGTTCGCCTCGATGACATACAGCACGTCGGAGACGAGGGCGAACTGGATGTTGATGAGTCCGTGCACGCCGACGCCGCGGGCGATGGCCTCCGTCGAGTCGCGGATCCGCCGGATCTCGCTCGCCGAGAGGGACACCGGGGGCAGCACGCAGGAGGAGTCGCCGGAGTGGATGCCGGCCTCCTCGATGTGCTCCATCACGCCCGCCAGGTAGAGCTCCGACCCGTCGAAGAGGGCGTCGACGTCGATCTCCACGGCGTCGTCGAGGAACCGGTCCACCAGCAGCGGCGCGGCCCGGCGGGTGGCGTCGCCGGCGTGGACCGTGGCGTTGGCGAGGTAGTCACGCAGGTCGGCCTCGTCGTAGACGATCTGCATGCCGCGCCCGCCGAGCACGTAGCTCGGGCGCACGAGCACCGGGTAGCCGATCTCGGCCGCGACGGCGAGGGTCTCCTCCGGCGTCACGGCCGTGCCGTGCGCAGGGGCCGGCAGGCCGGCGTCGTCGAGGACCCGGCCGAAGATCTCGCGGTCCTCGGCGGCATCGATGGCTTCCGGGGAGGTGCCGAGGATCGGCACGCCCGCGTCCGCGAGGCGCTGGGCGAGCGAGAGCGGGGTCTGGCCGCCGAGCTGGACGATCATGCCCTCGACGGGGCCGGCGGCGAGCTCGGCCCGGTAGACCTCCATGACGTCCTCGAACGTCAGCGGCTCGAAGTAGAGCCGGTCGGAGATGTCGTAGTCCGTCGAGACGGTCTCGGGGTTGCAGTTGACCATCACGGTGGTGAACCGGTCGGCGAGCTCGAGCGTGGCGTGGACGCAACTGTAGTCGAACTCGATGCCCTGGCCGATCCGGTTGGGACCCGAGCCGAGGATGATCACCGCGGGCTTCTCGCGGGGAACGACCTCGTTCTCGTCGTCGTAGGCCGAGTAGTGGTACGGCGTCTGTGACGCGAACTCCGCGGCGCACGTGTCCACCGTCTTGTAGACGGGGTGCAGGTCGAAGGCCCGGCGCACCTCGCGCACGGCGTCCTCGGACAGTCCTCGGATCTCGCCGATCTGGGCGTCGGAGAGGCCGTGCCGCTTGGCGCGTCGCAGGACGTCGGCGCCGAGTGCCCGCGCCCCCGCGACCTCCTGGGCGACCTCCTCGACGAGCACCATCTGGTCGAGGAACCACGGGTCGATGCTCGTCGTCTCGAACAGCTCCTCGACGGTCGCGCCGCCGCGGATGGCCTGCTGGACGTCGACGAGCCGGTGCTCGGTCGGCACGGCCGTCGACGCCACGAGGTCGGCCAGCGCCTGGCCCGACGGAGCCTCGCCGCGCCAGTGGAACTGCTGACCGGACCGGTCGAGCGAGCGCAGCGCCTTGCCGAGGGCCTCGGTGTAGTTCCGGCCGAGCGCCATGGCTTCGCCGACGGACTTCATCGTGGTGGTGAGCGTGGGGTCGGCGGCCGGGAACTTCTCGAACGCGAACCGGGGCACCTTGACCACGACGTAGTCGAGCGAGGGCTCGAAGCTCGCGGGCGTCGAGCCCGTGATGTCGTTGGGGATCTCCGGGAGCGTGTACCCGATGGCGAGCCGCGCGGCGATCTTGGCGATCGGGAAGCCCGTCGCCTTCGAGGCGAGCGCGGAGGACCGCGACACGCGCGGGTTCATCTCGATGACGACGATGCGCCCGGTGGACGGATCGACGGCGAACTGGACGTTGCAGCCGCCGGTGTCCACGCCGACCTCGCGGATCACCGCGATGCCGATGTCCCGCATCCGCTGGAACTCCTTGTCGGTGAGCGTCATCGCGGGCGCCACCGTGATGGCGTCGCCCGTGTGGACGCCGACCGGGTCGACGTTCTCGATCGAGCAGACCACCACGACGTTGTCGTCCTTGTCGCGCATGAGCTCGAGCTCGAACTCCTTCCAGCCGAGGATCGACTCCTCGAGGAGCACCTCGGTGGTCGGCGAGAAGTGCAGGCCGAGGCCGACGATCCGGTCGAGGTCCTCGCGCGTGTAGGCCATCCCGGACCCGAGCCCGCCCATGGTGAAGCTCGGGCGCACCACGAGCGGCAGCCCGAGGTCGTCGGCGACGGCGTGGGCCTCCTCGAGCGTGTGCGCGATCGCCGAGCGGGCGGACTCGCCGCCGGCGCGCTCGACGACCTCCTTGAAGGCGAACCGGTCCTCGGCCTTGTTGATGGCGTCGACCGACGCGCCGATGAGCTCGATGCCGAGGCGGTCGAGCACGCCGGAGTCGTGCAGGGCGATCGCGGTGTTGAGGGCGGTCTGGCCACCGAGGGTCGGCAGGATCGCGTCCGGCTTCTCCTTGAGAAGGATCGCCTCGACGACCTCGGGGGTGATCGGCTCGACGTAGGTCGCGTCGGCCACCTCCGGGTCGGTCATGATCGTCGCGGGGTTGGAGTTGACGAGGACGACGCGCAGGCCCTCCTCGCGCAGCACCCGGCAGGCCTGGGTCCCGGAGTAGTCGAACTCGGCGGCCTGACCGATGACGATCGGCCCTGAGCCGATGACGAGGACGGAGCTCAGGTCGGTCCTGCGCGGCATCAGTTCTCCTTCGTGGTGGTCGTGGTGGTCCCGCGGTGCTCGCGCATGAGCGTGAGGAAGCGGTCGAAGAGGTGCTCGCCGTCGTGCGGGCCGGCGGCGGCCTCCGGGTGGTACTGGACGGAGAAGGCGGGCACGTCGAGGGCGCGCAGGCCCTCGACGACCTGGTCGTTGAGCCCGACGTGGCTGACCTCGACGCGGCCGTAGCGGCCGTCGTCGTAGGGGGCGACGGACTCTCCCTCGAGAGGCGCGTCGACGGCGAACCCGTGGTTGTGGGACGTGATCTCGACGCGGCCGGTGGCCCGGTCGAGCACCGGCTGGTTGACGCCCCGGTGGCCGTAGGCGAGCTTGAAGGTGCCGTAGCCGAGCGCGCGGCCGAGCAGCTGGTTGCCGAAGCAGATCCCGAAGTAGGGCACGCCGGCGTCGAGGACCCCGCGCAGGAGCTCGACCTCGTGCTCGGCGGCGGCCGGGTCCCCGGGGCCGTTGGAGAAGAACACGCCGTCGGGCGAGAGGGCGAGCACCTCGCTCAGCGTGGTGCTGCGCGGGACCACGTGGACGCGGGCGCCCCGCTCGGCGAGCTGGACGGGCGTGCGGGTCTTGATGCCGAGGTCGACGGCGACGACGGTGGCGACCGGTTCGCCGTCGGGCTCGATCGTGTAGGCCTCGCCGGTGGTCACCTCGCCCGCGAGGTCGGCCCCGGACATCGCCGGGGAGTCACGGACGACGTCGACGAGGACCTGGGCGGCCTGCGGGTGCAGGTCGGCGGCGCCCGCGGGCAGGGCGGAGCCGGAGAAGATGCCGGCGCGCATGACCCCGTGGTCCCGGAGGCGGCGCGTGAGGGCGCGGGTGTCGACCTCGCAGATACCGACGACGCCCTCTGCGGCGAGCCGGTCCTCGAGCTCGCCGGTGGCGCGCCAGCTCGAGGCGCGGCGTGCGGCGTCGCGCAGGACGTAGCCGGCGACCCAGACCTTGCCCGACTCGTCGTCCTCCTCGTTGACCCCGGTGTTGCCGATATGCGGGGCGGTCATCACGACGATCTGACGGTGGTAGCTCGGGTCGGTGAGCGTCTCCTGGTAACCGGTCATCCCGGTGGAGAAGACGATCTCACCGAGCGTTCGCCCCTCGGCGGCGTACCCGAGGCCGCGGAAGGTCGTGCCGTCCTCGAGGACGAGCAGGGCGGGTGTGCGCTCGACGCTCACTCAGTTCTCCTTCTTCTCGGGCAGCGGGGCGAGGTCCTCGACCACTGCCCCGTCCAGCACGGTCGCGCGACCGGCGTAGAACGTGTGGATGACGGCGCCGGCGAGCTCGCGGCCGGCGAACGGGGAGTTCCGTGACCGCGAGACGTGACCGGACGGCTCGACGACGCGGCGCGCCGCCGGGTCGACGAGGGTGAGGTGCGCGGGGGCGCCCGCCTGAAGGCCGCGTCCCTGGGAGCTCACGCGGCCGATGCGCGCGGGCACCTCGGACATCACGCGGGCGACGCCGGCCCAGGTGAGCAGGCCGGTCTCGACCATCGTCGTCTGGACGACGGCGAGCGCGGTCTCCAGGCCCGTCATGCCCATCGCTCCCGCCGCCCACTCGGTGTCCTTGTCCTCCGCGGCGTGCGGCGCGTGGTCGGTGGCCACGATGTCGATCGTCCCGTCGGCGAGCCCGGCGCGGACCGCCTCGACGTCGGCGTCCGTGCGCAGGGGCGGGTTGACCTTGAACAGCGGGTCGTAGTCGCGGGCGAGCTCGTCGGTCAGCAGGAGGTGGTGCGGGGTGACCTCGGCGGTGACGTCGATGCCGCGGGCCTTGGCCCAGCGCACGATGTCGACGGAGCCGGCCGTCGAGAGGTGGCAGACGTGCAGGCGCGAGCCGACGTGCTCGGCGAGCAGGACGTCCCGGGCGATGACCGACTCCTCGGCGACGGCGGGCCAGCCGGTGAGGCCGAGCTCCGCGGAGACGACGCCCTCGTGCATCTGGGCGCCCTCCGTGAGGCGCGGGTCCTGCGCGTGCTGGGCCACGACGCCGTCGACGGAGCGGACGTACTCGAGCGCGCGGCGCATGAGGACCGGGTCGGCCACGCAGCGGCCGTCGTCGGAGAAGACGGTGACGCCCGCGGCCGAGCGGGACATCGCGCCGAGCTCGGCGAGCTGCTCGCCGGCGAGCCCCACGGAGACGGCCCCGACCGGGCGGACGTCGACGTAGCCGGCCTCGCGGCCGAGGCGCCAGACCTGCTCGACGACGCCGGCGGTGTCCGCGACCGGCATCGTGTTGGCCATGGCGTGGACGGCGGTGAAGCCGCCCGCGGCAGCCGCCCGGGAGCCGGTGAGGACGGTCTCGGTGTCTTCGCGGCCGGGCTCGCGCAGGTGGGTGTGCAGGTCGACGAGGCCGGGCAGCGCGACGAGCCCCTCGGCGTCGATCCGGACGGCGTCGCCGGGTGCCCGGTCGGAGGCCTCCGGGCCGACGGCGGTGATGGTCCCGTCCGTGAGGAGGAGGTCCGTGGGCTCGCCACCCAGCGGGCGCGCGCCGGTGAGGAGGTAGCTGGTCATGGGGTGGTCCTTTCGGAGCCGGCGAGCAGGAGGTAGAGCACGGCCATGCGCACGGCGACGCCGTTGCGGACCTGCTGGAGGATGACGCTGCGCTCGGAGTCGGCCGCGGCCGCCGAGATCTCCAGCCCGCGGTTCATCGGGCCGGGGTGCATGACGACGGCGTGCGGCGGGAGGGCGGCGAGCCGCGCCTCGTCGAGCCCGTAGAGCCGGTGGTACTCGAGCTCGGAGGGGAAGAACCCTCCCCCGGCCGCGGACATCCGCTCGCGCTGGACGCGGAGCATCATCACGGCGTCGGGCCGCTCGAGGAGCGCGGTGTCGAGGTGGTGCTCGACCCGGGCCGGCCACGTCCCCACGCCCACGGGCAGCAGGGTGGGCGGGGCGACGAGCGTGACGTCGGCGCCGAGGGTGGTGAGCAGCTCGACGTTCGAGCGGGCCACCCGGGAGTGCAGGACGTCCCCGACGACGACGACCCGCGCGCCCGCGAGGTCCGACCCGGGCGGGGCGGGGGTGTCCGTCGTCGCCGGCTGCCCCTGCTCCCCGTCCAGGGCGTGGGAGTGGAGGTGCCGGCGCAGGGTGAAGGCGTCCAGCAGTGCCTGCGTGGGGTGCTGGTGCGTGCCGTCGCCCGCGTTGAGGACGGGCACGTCCGTCCAGCCGGCGTGCGCGAGCCGGTGCGGGGCTCCCGAGGAGGGGTGCCGCACGACGACGCCGTCCGCGCCCATCGCCTTGAGCGTGAGCGCGGTGTCCTTGAGCGACTCCCCCTTGGACACCGACGATCCCTTGGCCGAGAAGTTGATGACGTCGGCGCTCAGGCGCTTCGCGGCGGCCTCGAACGAGATGCGCGTGCGGGTGGAGTCCTCGAAGAAGAGGTTGACGACGGTGCGGCCGCGCAGGGTGGGGAGCTTCTTCATCTCCCGTTCCTGGGTGGCGGCCATCTGCTCGGCGGTGTCGAGGACGGACACCGCCTCGGCGCGCGAGAGGTCGGCGGTCGAGAGCAGGTGACGCATCAGCCGGCCGCCTCGATCCGGACCGAGTCCTCGCCCGAGGGGTCGGTCTCGGCGAGGCTCACGCGCACGCTCTCCTCGCGGGACGTCGGCAGGTTCTTGCCCACGAAGTCGGCGCGGATCGGGAGCTCGCGGTGACCGCGGTCGACGAGGACCGCGAGCTGGACACGGCGCGGCCGCCCCAGGTCCCCGAGTGCGTCGAGCGCGGCGCGAATGGTGCGGCCGGAGTAGAGCACGTCGTCGACGAGGACGACCGTGCGACCGGTGAGGTCGACGGGGATGTCGGTGCGCTCGAGACCGCGGACCGGGTGGTCCCGCAGGTCGTCGCGGTACATCGTCGTGTCGAGCGATCCGTGCGGGGCCGGGTCCGCGAGCTGCGCCGCGCGCGCGATCCGCTCGGCGAGCCGGGCGGCGAGCGGGACACCCCGGGTGGGGATGCCGAGCAGGACGATCTCGTCCGTGCCCTGGTTGCGCTCGACGATCTCGTACGCGATCCGGGTCAGGGAGCGGTCGATGTCGCTCGCACCGAGGACCTCGCGGCCGGGCGCGGGTCCTGCGTCGGCGGGCCCGTCGAGTCCATCGGGTCCTGCGGGTCCTGCGGGTCCTGCGGGTCCTGGAGATTCTCCGGAGCCGTGGTCGGCTCCGGGTGCAGCCGGGTCTGGGCACATGGTGCCGTGACCTCCTTCCCTGCCTCGCTGGACAGATCGTTAAAGGATGTCGATGGGTCGAGCCTACGCCCCGCCGCCGTCAGGATCGGTAGAGGTCCTTGTTCCTGGACACCTCGCCGAGCACGCCGGAGACGAAGCGCGCGGAGTCGTCGGTGGACAGGGTGCGCGCGAGGACGGCGGCCTGCTCGATGGCCACGGCGTCCTCCACGTCGTCGAGGAAGACGACCTCGAGGACACCGAGCCGGAGCAGGCCCCGGTCGACGGCCGGCATGCGCCGGATCGACCAGCCGTGCGACGTCTCGGTGAGGACCTCGTCGATGAGCGTGACGTGGTCCGCGACGCCCTGGACGAGCTCGATCGCGTAGGCGGGGAGGCCGTCCTGGGCGATCGTGCGCGAGCGGCGCTCGTCGAGGACGCGCAGGAGGGCGTCGGTCGTGCCGACGGCACCCTTGGCGTCCGCCTCGAACAGGACGTCGAGGGCACGCTGACGGGCCTTGGTGCGCGCGGTGAAGTGCTCGGTGGGCCGGCGGCGCGAGGAGGCGGACCCGGCGTCGACGCGGACGGCGCCCGCGGGGACCTCGTCCTGCGAGGACACCTCGGTGGCCGTCACGGGCTCCTCGACGGCGTCGGGCGCGGGAGCGTCGGTCGAGGCCGCCCCGGAGGGCGCTGCGGCGTCGTCGGTCATGGCGTCGTTCGCAGGGGAAGCGGCGTCGTCCGCCGAAGCCCCGCCTCGGGGTGCCGCGGCGTCGTCGGTCATCGGCTCGGCGACCGGCGTTGCGGCGTCGTCGGTCTCGACGTCACCGACCGGCGCTGCGGCACCCTCTGGGCGCTGCGCGGGCGTGGATGCGCCCACTCAGGCGCGTCCGAGGTAGTCGCCCGAGCGGGTGTCGACCTTGACCTTGACGCCCTGCTCGAGGAAGAGCGGCACCTGGATCTGGTAGCCGGTCTCGAGCGTGGCGGGCTTGGTGCCGGCCGAGGAACGGTCGCCCTGGAGGCCGGGCTCGGTCTCGGTGACCTCGAGGACCACGGAGACCGGCAGCTCGATGAAGAGCACCTGCTCCTCGTAGGTGGCGACGACGACGTCGGTGTTCTCGAGCATGAAGTTCGCGGCGTCGCCGACGACCTCGGGGCGGACCGGGATCTGCTCGTAGTTCGAGGAGTCCATGAAGATGTAGTCGGTGCCGTCGTTGTACAGGTACTGCATGTCGCGGCGGTCGACGGTGGCCGTCTCCACCTTGACGCCCGCGTTGAACGTCTTGTCGACGCCCTTGCCGGACAGGACGTTCTTCAGCTTCGTGCGCACGAACGCGGGGCCCTTGCCCGGCTTGACGTGCTGGAACTCGACGACCGACCAGAGCTGGTTGTCGATCTTCAGCACCATGCCGTTCTTCAGGTCGTTCGTCGATGCCATGGAAGTGCCGTCCTCAGGTCTCGGGTGCGGGTGGTCGTGCTCGTCGGCCGGTCTCGTCACCTGACGCCGTTGTTCGCGCCGCGCTCGGTGCCGGCGCCGGTTGTTCAGGATATCGCGGCGAGGACGGCTCTCCCTGCCAGGCCCCATGACGCCGCCCACAGGTAGGACGCGAGCGTGCCGATGATGAACCGCTCGGCCGTGAGACCGGCGGCGACGACACGGGGTGGAGCGGGGTTCTCGTCCGCCTCGCGCTGGAGCACGAGGGGGGTCTCGTCGTCGGAGAGGCGGGCGGCCCGGCCGTGGTCGGCGCGCAGCTCGGGGTAGCGGCCGAGGCCCTTGACGGCGAGGACCACGGCGACGACCTCGGGGTAACCGGCGACGATCCCCGCGGCGATCGCGGAGCGTTCGAGGTAGCCGATCCATTTCCCGCCGTCGTCCAGCCCGACCGGGTGGGTGAGCAGATCGGGGGTCGCGTCGCCGTCGGCGTCGGACACGGTGAAGCGACGAAGGAGGCTCGCGACGGCGGGGCTCCCGGAGGCGGCGGCGCCGAGTGCCGCGACGACGACGAAGGCGGCGGTGACGAGGCCCAGCATCCAGCCGGTCACGAGAACTTGCCGTCCGTGGTGCCTGCAGCGGAGTCGTTCGTCGAGGCGCCTCTCGTCGACGCCCCCGTTGCCTCTGCCTCGCTCGCGGGGGTTCCGGCCGCAGCAGCCACCATCGCGGCGACGTGCGGGAGCGCGGCAAGCTCCTCACGCACGCCGGCCACACGCACGCGGTCGTGGACGGCCTGGTAGGTGATGCCGAGCTCCTCGGCCACGGAACGCTGGGTGACCCCGGTGACGAGCCGGTCCGCGACCTCCCAGCCGGCGTCCGACCGGTTGCGCCGCAGCGCGCCGACGAGGTGGAGGACCGCGGTAGCCGCGGATGCTGCGGACTCGTCCTCGCCGGCCACGACGATCGGGTGGACCGACGCCTTGCTCCGCGCCGTCTCGACGGCACGGCGGGCGTGGACGAAGGCCGGCCCCGACGACGCGGACGAGGTAGTGGCGAGCGGGAGGTCGACCGGTCCGACGCCGATGCCGACCGCCCAGTCGAGCCGGTCGAGCCGCAGCGCGACGTCGACGGCGGCCGGAGCGCTGGTGAGCACCGCCTGCACCTCGTCACCCACCGTTCGCTCGAACGGGAGCGCGACGACGCGGCCCGCCCGCTCCTGCCAGGGCGCGAGCTCGGCGAGCAGCTCCTCCACGCGGTCCCCACGTTCGGTGGAGCGGTTCTGGTCGGCCGTGACGACGAACATGACATCAAGGCTATCTGCTTGATTGTCCGGGATCAAGCCTTCTTCGGTGGGATCTGCGATCCGCGGGCGCTCCCGCCGGGGATGACGGGGGATCCACAGACGTCGTTCCCGCACGCTCGTCCACAACCGCATGATTCCGCGGCCCCGATGTCAGTCGTGGTGTGTAGCGTGGGCGTCAGTTCGAACACAGGTTCGATGCTTAGGGGCTGCGGGGGGTGACAGCGGTGCTGCTGAGACGAGACGGCGATGTCGAGACGCCGCGCGGCGGCTTCTCGAGCAACGGCGGCGCGCCACGTGACGGTGTTCGCTCCGCGGGCGCAGCTGCGTCCCACGACGACCTCTCCCCCGGTAGCGGCATCACGGCCTCCCCGGGTAGCGGCACCACGGCCTCCCCGGGTAGCGGCACCACGGCCTCCCCGGGTAGCGGCACCACGGCCTCCCCGGGTAGCGGCACCACGCCCCACAACACCCCCGCAGACGGCACCACCGCGGACGGCGTCGATCTCGACGGCGGATCTGGCAGCCACATCGCCGCTGGCCAGGAGGCACGTCCACCCGTGCTGGGAGTGCAGGCGCGCCCACCCGTCCTGGGAGCGCAGGACGTCCGTGCGATGACGACCGCACTCACGGGGCTGCGACGTGACGACGAGGCGGACGCGATCGATCAGATCGGTGTGCTCGAGGAGCTCTCGTCGGCGGTACGCGCCGCCCAGGCCCGGGCGACGGCCGATCTTGCGTCGATGCGCCACGCCGCAGAGGAGGCGGCCGGACTCTCGCGGGAGGACCACGGCAAGGGGCTCGCCGGCGAGGTCGCACTGGCCCGTCGGGAGTCTCCGAGCCGCGGATCACGCCATCTCGGCCTTGCCACCACCCTGGACCGCGAGCTCCCCCACACGCTCGCGCTGATGGAGCAGGGCCAGGTCTCCGAGTGGCGGGCGACGCTCCTTGCCCGCGAGACGGTGGGGCTCAGTGTCGAGGACCGCCGCACGGTGGACGCCGCGCTCGCTCCCGAGCTGCCCACGTTCGGCGACCGTCAGGTCCGTGCGCAGGCCCGCAAGCTCGCCATGGAGCTCGACACCGACGCGACCGCGGCGCGTCGTGAGCACGAGGAGAGCCGGCGCTGCGTCTCCCTGCGGCCCGGTCAGGGGTCGATGGCCTACGTCACCGCCCACCTGCCGATGACGGAGGCGGTCCGTGTGCACGCCTCGCTGCTCGCACAGGCCGCCACGATCATCAACGACGGCGAGGCCGACGGGCGGACCCCGGGCCAGATCGCCGCGGACCTCCTCGTCGAGCACGTCACCGGCACGGCCACGACGGAGCCCCGGGACGTCGACCTCACGATCGTCATGACCGACGAGACGTTGGCCGGCGGGGACGTCCCGGCGTGGCTCACCGGGCACGGTCCTGTACCGGCGGACGTCGCTCGCGATCGCGTCCGTGAGGCGCGGGAGACATTCTTCAGGCGGCTGTGGACCGACCCGAGCTCCGGTGGCGTCGTGTCCATGGAGTCCCGTTCGCGCGAGTTCACCGGCGAGCTGCGCCGGCTCATCCTCATCCGTGACGACATCTGCCGGACCCCGTACTGCACCGGCCGGGCCGTGCACGTCGACCACAGCGTGGACCATGCCGACGGCGGCCCCACCTCCGCGAGCAACGGCAACGGGCTCTGCGCCCGGTGCAACTACGCCAAGCAGCACCCCGGATGGCGGCACGCCAACGGTACGGACGGGCGCCTCGACGTCTACACGCCGACCGGCCACCGCTACACGGTGCCTCGCTCGCCGTTCCCCTACCAGAAACGGCCACCGGCACCGCCGATGACGGACGACCGGTACGCGGCTCTCCAACATCGGGTCGCCGAACGAGTCGCCCACAACCGCCGGAACGAGCGACCCGCGGACGGCGGATCGCTCGACCTCCACCGACCCCGCCGGTCGACGACGTCCGGGCCGAACATCTCCGGGTCGACAGGTTCAGGCTCCAACGGGTCCGGGTCGACGAGATCGGGGCCGAAGAGGCCGGGCTCAAGCGGGTCCGGGTCCACGGACGGCGACGACCCACCGCAATGACCGTGCTCCACGATTCGTGTGTCGACGTGCGGCCTCACGTTCGCGCCAACGATTGCGTACCGGTTCCGAATACCCGTGTACGCGCGAAGCCGCGCGCCCTATCCTCGGGCTCACTCGATGTCGTCCGACGGGGGACGACGGACAGGTGGGCAGAACGATGCGGGTCGCGATCGTCGGCGGTGGGATGTCCGGGCGGGCGATCGAGCGCGCCGTCACCGAACGAGGCGGACGGGCCGCACTCCTCTCGCGGTCGACGGGGTACGACGTCATCTGCGACAACCCACTTAAGCACCTCGTCGGCTACGACGCCCTCGTGGAGGCCACCAACGTCTCCACGACGAACGCACGTGCCTCGACCGACTTCTTCACCCGCTCCACCCATGCCGTCGCCCGGGCCGCGAACGCGAGCGGCGCCCGCCACGTCCTGCTGTCGATCGTCGGCTGCGAGCTCCCCGAGGTCCAGGGGTACGGCTACTTCGCCGGCAAGGCTGCCCAGGAGCGCGCAGCCGCCGATGCCAGCGAGCACCTCACCGTCGTCCGCTCCACCCAGTGGTTCGAGTTCGCCGGGCAGATGGTCCGGCGGATGAAGGTCGGCCCCGTCTCGACGATTCCGACGATGAGGATCCGACCGGTGGCGCTGTCCGCCGTGGCCGAGGTGCTCGCGGAGTGCGCGCTGGGCGGGCGCACGGCCGACAGGTACGACCTCGTCGGTCCTGACGAGCTCACCCTCTGGCAGATGGCGAAGCGCATCCCCGACCGCCGGGCCCGGCTGGTGCCGCTCCCTCTGCCCGGACGAATGGGGCGCGCCTTCCGCGACGGCACGCTCGCACGGACGGAGGGCGCCGAGATGGTCGGACCGACGTTCGAGGAGTGGTTGGGCGAACGCGCCTGAACGGATCGGTCGCCGGCCGCCGGTCGGGAACGGAACGCGGCGGCAGGGACGCACACGGTGGACGCCGCGGCACGGCCACGTCGGACGTCACGGCAATGGGCGGTGCAGCCGGCGCCGTACCGCACACCGTCAGACCTGGCGGCACGGTGCCGCCGTGCCGCCGACGTCGCGCCATTCCGCGTCAGGCTCGGCGGCCAGCACCTGCTCAGCCGACGTCGCCGCGCACGACCTCCAGCACGGCGGCCAGGACCTCTTCTGCGGACATCGTCGTCGTGTCGATCGACGTCGTCGCCACGGCGGCGAAGGCCGCGTCCCGCTCCCCCGCCATCGCCGTCCACATCGCCCGTGGGTTCGGCAGAGACACGGAGCCGAGACCGGACAGCCCGAGCCGGCGCATCGCCGTGCCCGGCGTCAGCCGCAGGTGGACGACCGGGACACCCGAGTCCCGGAGCTCCGCCAGCCGCGTTCCCGCGGCCGCCAGGGCACCCGAGCCGAGCCCGACGATGCCGGTGCCACCCAACACCTCGGCCACGACCCCTGCCTCGGCGGCCCGGAACTTCTCCTCACCCAGGTCGACGACGAGCTCGTGGACGGGTGCGCCGAGCCGTTCCTCGATGATCGCGTCCGTGTCGTGCACCTCGAGCCGAAGGGCCTCGCCGAGGGCGCGTGCGGTCGTGGTCACCCCGGCGCCGGGTACGCCGACGACGACCGCCGTCGGCACGCTCGACACCTCCCCGGCGATCACGAGGCCACCGCCTGCCACGCCGCCTCGAGCGCGCTCTCGTCCGGTCCTTCGAGGATCACCGGCTCCCCCTCCGTACGCAGCGCCACGAACCGCAGCCGCCCGCCGCGCACCTTCTTGTCACTGCCCATCGCGGCACGGACGTCGGCCCAGCGGAAGCCCTCGACGCTCACCGGCAGACCGAGCACTGTCAGCGCAGCGCGATGACGGTCGGCCAGGCCCGGCTCCGCCAGACCGACCCGCTCGGCCAGCTCGGCGGCCACCACCGTCCCGACGGCGACCGCATCCCCGTGCCGCCACGAGTACCCCGACGCCCGCTCGATCCCGTGCGCCGTGGTGTGCCCGTAGTTGAGCACCTCGCGCAGACCGGACTCGCGCAGGTCCTGCCCGACGACGAACGCCTTGACGGCCACGGCCCGCTCGACGAGCTCGCGCAGCACGGCCGAGGCAGGCTCGAGCGCGTCGTCGGCGTGCCCGGCCACGAGGTCGAGCACGTGCCGGTCGCCGAAGAAGCCGACCTTGACCACCTCCGCGAGGCCCGCGGCGAGGTCCGCACGCGGCAGCCCGGCCAGCAGGTCGAGATCGCAGATCACGGCCAGCGGCGGGTGGAACGCGCCGACGAGGTTCTTGCCCGCCGCCGTGTTGACGCCGGTCTTCCCGCCGACGGCCGCGTCGACCATCCCGAGCAGCGTCGTCGGGACGTGGACGACGCCGACCCCGCGCAGCCAGGTGGCCGCGACGAACCCGCCGACGTCGGTCGTCGCGCCTCCCCCGAGGGTGACGACGACGTCCTGGCGACCGAACCCGTGCTCTCCCAGCAGGTCGTGGCACTGCCCGACGACCTCCCACGTCTTGGCGGCCTCGGCGTCGGGCAGGACCTGGGCGACGGCCTCCCGGCCGCCGAAGCGGAGCGCGGCCGCGATGCGTCCCGCGCGCTCGGCGAGCACCTCGGGGTGCAGCAGGAGGACGCGGCGCGCCGTCTCAGGGATCGCGCGGGCCACCTCGCCCGAGAGGTCGTGACCGATCGTCACCGGGTAGGGGGACGCGCCGGGCACCGTGATGACGGTGGGCTCCGACGCGAGTGCCGCCACCTCCGTCGCGACCTCGGCGAGCTCGCGGCCGTCGGTGTCGACCACCCAGGTGGCGACCTCGGCGTACAGGGGGGCGCGCTCGGCCGCGAGCGTGGCAAGTCGACCGACGGGATCCTCTGCGAGCAGCGGACGGCTCGAGGCGGCACCGACGCGGGCGTGCGACTGCTCGGGGCTCACGTCGAGATGTACGACCCTGCGCGCAGCGAGGTCCGCCCGGGTCCCGGCGTCGAGCACGGCACCGCCCCCGAGCGTGAGGATGCCGGTTCCGTGGGCGAGGGAGTCGGCGACCACCTCGCGCTCGAGCCGGCGGAACGCTTCCTCGCCCGCGGCGGCGAACAGCTCGGTGATCGACCGGCCCGCGCGCCGCTCGACGAGCTCGTCGGTGTCGGTGACGGTAGTGCCGAGCAGCTTGGCGAGGTGGCGGCCGACGGCCGACTTGCCGGCGCCCGGCAGGCCGACGAGGACGAGGTCGGGACCGCGTCCCGGCACGGGCATCCCCTGGATCGGCCGGACGACTGCGCCCCCGGCGCTCTCCTCGCTCACCGCTGGTGCTCCGGGATCGCCGCCAGGTAGCCCTCGAGGTTGCGACGCGCCTCGGCGAGCGAGTCGCCGCCGGTCTTCTCCAGCAGCGCCTGCGCGAGCACGAGGGCGACCATCGCCTCGGCGACGACCGCGCCCGGGGCCACGTGGCAGGTGTCGGAGCGCTGGTGCAGCGCGGTCGCGTCCTCGCCGGTGGTGACGTCGACCGTGGCCAGCGCGCGCGGGACCGTCGAGATCGGCTTGAGCGCCGCGCGCACCCGGAGGATCTCGCCGTTGCTCATCCCGCCCTCGGTGCCGCCGGCCCGGTTGGTCGAGCGGGTGATGCGTCCGTCGGCGTCGTGGGTGATCTCGTCGTGCGCCTGCGACCCGCGCCGGCCGGCGGTCGCGAACCCGTCCCCGATCTCGACGCCCTTGACCGCCTGGATCCCCATGACGGCGCCGGCGAGCCGGGAGTCGAGCCGCTCCGCACCGGAGACGAAGGACCCCAGGCCCGGGGGCACGCCGTAGGCCAGCACCTCGACGATCCCGCCGACGGTGTCGCCGTCCTTCTTCGTCGCGTCCACCTCGGCGACCATGTCCTCGGCCGCGCCGGGGACCAGGCAGCGCAGCGGGCTCGCGTCGAGCGCCGCCACGTCGTCGGGCGTCGGCAGGTCGGCCCCCTCCGGGACCCGGACCGGGCCGACGGCGAGCGTGTGCGAGACGAGGCGGACGCCCGCGACCTGCTCGAGGACAGCCGCGGCGACCGTGCCCAGCGCCACCCGGGCGGCCGTCTCCCTGGCGGAGGCCCGCTCGAGGACCGGCCGGGCGTCGTCGAGGTGGTACTTCCGCATGCCGGTGAGGTCGGCGTGCCCTGGGCGCGGCCGGGTGAGCGGCCGGTTGCGGGCCACCTCGCGCTCGTCGCCGGTGCCGGCGTCCACGAGCAGGTCGTTCGGGTCCACCGGGTCGGCGGACATCACCGTCTGCCACTTGGGCCACTCGGCGTTGCCGATCGTCATCGCGACCGGACCGCCCATCGTCACCCCGTGGCGCACGCCGCCGAGCAGCGTGACGACGTCGGTCTCGAACTTCATGCGGGCACCGCGGCCGTACCCGAGCCTGCGCCGCGCGAGGGCGGCGGTGATCTCGTCGGTGGTGATCGCGACGCCCGCGGGCACGCCCTGCAGCACGGCGACGAGCGCCTGGCCGTGGGACTCCCCGGCAGTGGTCCAGCTCAGCATGGGAGAGATCATCCCATCCGGGATCGACCCGCTCCCGCAGACCCCGCGACGTGAGACTCTTGGAGCACCGTCACCGCCGCCGAGAGGGCCCCATGACCCGACACCACGTCACCGTGCACCCGTCCGCCGATGACCTCCCCCGCGAGCGACAGCTCGCCTGGGCGATCGCCGAGCTCGCCGCCGGGCGCGTCGCCCCTGACGCCGAGGTGACCGACATGGTGATCAACCGCGTCATCGACAACCACGCCGTCGGCGCCGCCTCGCTCAGCCGTGCACCGGTCGTCGCTGCGCGCGCGCAGGCACGGGACCGCTCGCGCTCCCCCGGCTCGACCGTCGTCGGGCTCGAGACCACCGAGCGGGTCGCGCCCGAGTGGGCGGCCTGGGCCAACGGCGTGGCGGTGCGCGAGCTCGACTTCCACGACACCTTCCTCGCGGCGGACTACTCCCACCCCGGGGACACGATCGCCCCGATCCTCGCCGTCGCCCAGCACCTCGGCCAGGCGCGCGGGATCTCGGGCGCTGACCTCGTGGCGGCGATCGCCACGGCCTACGAGGTGCAGGTCTCCCTCGTCACCGCGATCTCCCTGCACAAGCACAAGATCGACCACGTCGCCCACCTGGCTCCCGCCGTCGCGGCGGGCCTCGGCACGCTCCTGCAGCTCGACACCACGACGATCTTCCAGGCCGTGGGGCAGTCGCTCCACACGACGACCGCGACCCGCCAGTCGCGCAAGGGCCAGATCTCGACGTGGAAGGCCTACGCGCCGGCGTTCGCCGGCAAGGTCGCGATCGAGGCCGTCGACCGCGCGGTGCGCGGCCAGTCCTCGCCCGAGCCGGTCTACGAGGGCGAGGACGGCGTCATCGCCTGGCTCCTCGACGGCCCCGGCGCCGGCTACGACGTCGACCTGCCCGGCCCCGGCGAGCCGCGTCGCGCGATCCTGCGGACCTACACGAAGGAGCACTCCGCGGAGTACCAGGCGCAGGCGATCATCGACCTCGCACGCCGGCTCGGCGACCGGTACCCCGAGGTCCGGGACGCCGAGCGCGTGGCGAGCATCGTCCTGGAGACGAGCCACCACACCCACCACGTCATCGGGTCCGGCGCGAACGACCCGCAGAAGTACTCACCGGACGCCACGCGGGAGACGCTCGACCACTCGATCCCCTACATCCTCGCCGTCGCCCTGCAGGACGGCGGGTGGCACCACGAGCACTCCTACGCGCCCGAGCGCGCGAGGCGTGCCGACACCGTGGCCCTGTGGCAGAAGATCACCACCACCGAGGACCCTGCGTGGACGGAGCGCTACCACTCCGAGGACCCCGAGGTGAAGGCGTTCGGGGGCCGCCTCGTCGTCACGCTCACGGACGGCACCGTCCTCAGTGACGAGCTCGCGCTCGCGGACGCCCACCCGGGCGGCGCCCGGCCCTTCGCCCGCGCCCAGTACATCGACAAGTTCTCCACGCTGGCGACCGGCGTCCTCGCCGAGGTCGAGTCGGCCCGCTTCCTCGACGTCGCACAGCGCCTGGCGGACCTCACACCCGCGGAGCTGGGCGGGCTGACGATCACCGCCCCGGCCGAGACCCTCGCGGCGGCCGGCCGTCCCGAAGGGATCCTCTAGATGCTCCACGCCCCCACCTCAGCCGCAGACAAGCGCCGCAACCTGCGCGAGAGGCTCGCCTCCGGGCGGATCCAGGTGCTGCCCGGCGCGTTCAACCCGCTCTCGGCCCGGCTCATCGAGGACAAGGGGTTCGACGGCGTCTACGTCTCCGGCGCGGTCCTGGCCGCCGACCTCGGCCTGCCGGACATCGGGCTGACGACCCTCACCGAGGTGGCGCAGCGCGCTGGCCAGATCGCCCGCGTGACGGACCTGCCGACGATCGTCGACGCCGACACCGGGTTCGGCGAGCCCATGAACGTCGCGCGCTCGATCCACGTGCTCGAGGACGCGGGGCTCGCGGGCGCCCACATCGAGGACCAGGTCAACCCCAAGCGCTGCGGCCACCTCGACGGCAAGCAGGTCGTCGACCTCGCCACGGCCACCCAGCGGATCCGCGCCGCCGTGGACGCCCGCCGGGACCCGGGCTTCCTCGTCATGGCGCGCACCGACGTCCGGGCCGTCGACGGGCTGGACGCCGCCGCCGACCGGGCGAAGGCCCTCGTCGACGCCGGGGCCGACGCGATCTTCCCCGAGGCCATGCGCACGCTGGAGGAGTTCGCCGCGGTCCGCGCCGCCGTCGACGTGCCGGTGCTCGCCAACATGACCGAGTTCGGCAGGTCCGAGCTCTTCACCCACGCCCAGCTGGAGAGCGTGGGGATCAACCTCGTCATCCACCCGGTCTCCCTGCTGCGCAGCGCGATGGGCGCCGCCGAGCGGCACCTGGACGTCCTGCGCGAGGAGGGGACGCTGAGCTCCGTGGTGGGCGAGATGCAGACCCGCGCTCGGCTCTACGAGCTGCTCGACTACGCCGCCTACAACACCTTCGACTCCTCGATCTTCACCTACCGGCCCTGACCCGGGCGGGCCCTGGCCGACCTGGGCCGGCACAGGATCACCCGGGCCGGCCCTGCCCCATCTCCACCGAAACGCAGCACGCCGCAGCAACCTCGACACAGACGGGACCCACCATGACGCAGCAGCCCGCACCGGCCACCGAGCCCGAGATCCGCAAGGGCCTCGTCGGGGTCGTCGCCGACACCACCGAGATCTCGAAGGTCAACCCGGAGACGAACTCCCTGCTCTACCGCGGCTACCCCGTCCAGGAGCTCGCCGCGAACCTCTCCTTCGAGGAGGTCGCCTACCTGCTCTGGCAGGGCGAGCTGCCCACCGCGGCCGAGACGGACGCCTTCGTCGGTGCCGAGCGCAGCCACCGCCGCCTCGACCCGGAGCTGCGCGCCGTCATCGACGCGCTGCCCACCTCCGCGCACCCCATGGACGTGGTCCGCACCGCGGTGTCGGTGCTCGGGGCGCAGGACCCGCTGTCCGAGGACTCCTCCCCCGCCGCCGAGCTGGAGAAGGCCACCCGGCTGCTCGCCCAGCTGCCTATCGTCATCGCCTATGACCAGCGGCGCCGGTGGGGCCAGGACGCCGTCGAGCCCCGGGACGACCTCGACCACGCGGCCAACTTCCTGTGGATGACGTTCGGCGAGGAGGCCGACCCGGTCGTCGCCGACGCGTTCCGGCGCTCGATGGTGCTCTACGCCGAGCACTCGTTCAACGCCTCGACGTTCACCGCGCGCGTCGTCACCTCCACGCTCGCCGACCTCCACTCCGCCGTCACCGCGGCGATCGGCGCCCTCAAGGGGCCGCTGCACGGCGGGGCGAACGAGGCCGTCATGCACGTGTTCGAGGAGATCGGTTCGGCCGACCGCGCCGGCGACTGGCTGACGCAGGCCCTCGCCGAGAAGCGCAAGATCATGGGGTTCGGCCACCGCGTCTACAAGAGCGGCGACTCCCGGGTCCCCACGATGAAGGCCGCGCTCGACACGCTCGTCGAGCACTACGACCGGCCGGATCTGCTCGCCCTCTACGACGCGCTCGAGCGGGAGATGACGGCGGCCAAGAACATCCTGCCGAACCTCGACTATCCGTCCGGCCCCGCGTACCACCTCATCGGTTTCGACACCGACTTGTTCACCCCGCTATTCGTGGCCGCCCGCATCACCGGCTGGGCCGCGCACGTGATGGAGCAGCGCGCGAGCAATGCGCTCATCCGGCCGCTGTCGGAGTACTCGGGGCCGGCCGAGCGGCACCTCTGACCGGCTGACGGGACACGCCTGCACCCGCTTCCGGCTCCCGGCTTCCGGCTTCCGGCTTCCGGCTTCCGGCTCCCGGCTCCCGGCTCCCGGCTCCCGGACACAGTGCTGCACGAAAGTTCAGGCGGCGTCGACGATCGTGCGAATTACCAGTTCTACTGGTGGATCCACCATCGGATGTGGTGACATTAGGGCAGGGCCAACGCCGGACCGTCGGCCCTCGCCGGCGGCCGTTGGCGGCCACGGTGCCGATCACCGTCGATTCGAGGTCCACATGTCCACTTCGTCACCGCTCGTCATCGCCGTCGACTCGTCGACCACGTCGAGCAAGGCCATCATCGTCGACCCCGAGGGCAAGGTCCTCGCCCTCGGCAAGCGCGAGATCCAGCTCCGCAGCCCGCAGCAGGGCTTCGCCGAGCACGACCCGAACGCCTGGTGGGACTCGACGAACGACGCCGTCGCCGCCGCCGTCTCCCAGCTGAAGAATGCCGACAAGGAACGCATCGTCGCGATGGGCGTCACCCACCAGCGCGAGACGTTCGCACCCTTCACCGAGGACGGGACGCCGCTGCGCAACGGCATCCTCTGGATGGACATCCGGGCCTCGGACCAGATCCTGAAGTACGGCACCCAGGAGATCTGGGAGCTGTCCGGCAAGCCCGCGGACGTCACGCCCGCGATCTACAAGATGGCGTGGGTCAAGGAGAACGAGCCCGGCGTCCTGGACAAGGCCGACCGCGTGGTCAATGTCCACGCGTTCCTCGTCAAGAAGCTCATCGGCGAGTGGAAGGACTCCGTCGCCTGCGCCGACTCCCTCGGCCTGTTCGACATCGCCCGTCAGACCTACGACTCCTCCCTCCTGGAGATCGCCGGGGTCCGCGAGGACCAGATGGTCGAGCTCCACAAGCCCGGCGAGGTGCTCGGTCAGATCCAGGAGTCCGTCCTCGACGGCTGGGGTCTCACCCAGCCGGTGACGCTCGTGGCGGGCCTCGGCGACGGGCAGGGCGCCGGCATCGGTGCCGCCTCGGTCGACGAGGAGACGCTCTACATGAACCTCGGCACCGCCGTCGTGGCCGGCGTCCTGTCCGAGGAGTACGCCTTCGGCCCCGTCTACCGCACGCTCGCGGGCGGCGTCGCCGACACCTACGTCCTCGAGGTCCTCCAGTCCTCGGGCGCCTTCCTGCCCACGTGGTACCGCACGGCGTTCTGGAACCCCGAGCTCCGCGGACGTCCCGACCCGCAGCTCGAGCGGATGGCCGCCGAGCGCGCACCCGGCTCCGGCGGTCTCGTGACGATGCCCTACTGGAACGCCGTGCAGAGCCCGCACTGGGACCCGATCGCGCGCGGCGCCGTCGTCGGCTGGCGCGGCTCGCACGGCCGCGGCTCGATGTACCGCTCCCTGCTCGAGGCGATCGGCCTGGAGATGGCCCGCTCGCTCGACGGTCTGGAGAGGGCCACCGGCACCACGATCACCACCGTGCGCGCCATGGGCGGCGGCGTCCGCTCCCCGCTGTGGCGCCAGATCATGGCCGACACGAGCGGCAAGCCGATCACCGCCTGCCTCGAGGACGAGATCTCGGCCCTCGGCGCCGGCGTGCTCGCGATGGCGTCCACCGGCGCGCACGGGGACACGTCCGTGCGCACGGCCGCCCAGGCCATGGCGCGGTTCGGCGACGTCACCGAGCCGGACCAGGAACGGCACGAGATCTACACCGAGCTCGGCGAGATCCAGGGCGAGCTGTACGAGTCCCTGAAGTCCAGCACCGACAAGCTGCAGGCCTTCGCCACGAAGTACCCCGACGCCGAGGTCACCGACGTCGAGTAGCGGCGACCGAACCACGACCACCCCGGGGGCGGGCCGACCGGCCCGCCCCCGCCCAGAAGAGAGGGAGAGCGCATGCGCGCCTACATGTTCCACGGTCCCGGTGACCTCCGGCTCGAGGACGTCCCAGAGGGCCGTCCCGGACCCGGTGAGATCGCCGTCGAGATCAAGGCAGCCGCCACGTGCGGGACCGACCTGAAGTCCTACCGGCGCGGGCACCCCACGCTCTTCCCGACCCTGCCGGCGCGGTTCGGCCACGAGTTCGCCGGCGTCGTCACCGAGGTCGGCGAGGGCGTCGAGAAATTCTCCGTCGGCCAGCGCGTCGTCGCCGCCAACACCGCCCCCTGCGGCGCCTGCTGGGCGTGCACGATCGGTCGCGAGTCGCTGTGCGAGAACCTCCAGTACCTCAACGGCGCGTTCGCCGAGCAGATCGTCGTGCCGAAGGCGATCGTCGACCGGAACACCTACGTCATCCCGGACTCGCTCCCCTTCGAGGCGGCCGCCCCGCTCGAGCCGCTGTCCACGGTGGTCCACGGCATGCACGAGTCGGGCATCGCGCTCGGGGACACCGTGGTGATCAACGGCGCCGGCCCCATCGGGCAGATGTTCCTCCGGCTCGCCCAGCTGCGCGGCGCGACCGTCGTCGTCGCCGACCGCTCGGCCGGCCGGCTCGAGCAGGCCAAGGAGGCGGGAGCCGCCGTCACCGTCGACCTCTCCGGGCTCGAGACGCCGGAGGAGTGCGCGGCCGCCGTGCGGCCCTACACCCCGGGCGAGCGCGGCGCCGACGTCGCCATCGAGGCCGTCGGCCTGCCGAACGTGTGGGAGCAGACCGTCCTCGGTCTGCGTCCCGGCGGCACCGCCGTTCTGTTCGGCGGCACCCCGAAGAACGCCCCCTTCTCCGTCAACTCCTCGGACATGCACTACAAGGAGTACACGCTCAAGGGCGTCTACCACCACCAGCCGCGGTTCGTGCAGATCGCCGTCGAGCTGCTCTCGACCGGCAAGTTCGACGGCATGAGCCTGGTGACCGAGGTGCGCCCGCTCGAGGCGCTCGTCGAGTCGCTCGAGGACATGTCGCAGGGCCGCGGCTCGAAGTACATCCTGCAGCCGTGAGCGCGGCAGGCAAGAACGGAGGGAGACACATGCTGTTGGAGAAGGAGCGCGCCGAGGTCGTGCGCGTGTGCCAGGAGATGCAGCGCCAGGGGCTCGTCGTGGGCACCGCGGGCAACGTGTCGGCGCGGGTCGGCGACCAGGTCGTCATCTCGCCGTCGGGCATGGAGTACGCCGAGATGCGGCCCGAGGACGTCGGGGTGCACGACCTGGACGGGAACGCGATCGAGGCGCGGTACAAGCCCTCGAGCGAGCTCCCCCTGCACCTCGCGGTCTACCGGGCCACCAACGTCGGGGCGATCACGCACAACCATGCGCCGGCGTCGACCGCGCTGAGCACCGTGGTCGACGAGGTGCCCGCCACGCACTACTACTCGGGCATGTTCGGCGGCCCGATCCGCGTGGCGCCGTACGCGACCTTCGGCACAGACGAGCTCGCCGAGAACGTCGCGAAGGCGCTCGAGGGCCGCAGCGGAGCCCTCATGGCCAACCACGGGGCGCTGACCACCGGTCCGACGCTCGGCAAGGCCTTCACCCTGCTGCCCTACCTCGAGTACGTCTGCGAGGTGCAGCTGCGGGCGATGGCGGCGTCCGCGGTGCCTGGCACCACGATCAAGGTCCTGTCCCCCGAGCTGCTCGACGAGGCGGGTGCGGGGCTGCGCGGCTACGGGCAGTCCCGGTGACCGGCCGCGGGCGGGGACGGGGCTGACGCCGTGGCGGCAGGTCCGACCAAGGCCGAGCGCCAGGACCGCCTGGCGACCCTGATCTTCGCCCGCGGCACCGTCCGGGTCGACGAGCTGCAGGAGCACGCGGGGGTCTCCCCCATGACGCTCTACCGGGACCTCGCCGAGCTGGAGTCGAAGCACGTGGTCCAACGTTCGCGCGGCGAGGTCTCGGCGGCGGCGAGCTCGCTGTCCGAGACTCCGTTCGCGTTCCGCCTCGACCAGGAGGTCGAGGCCAAGCGGGCGATCGCCCGGGCCGCGGAGGATCTCGCGGGGCGGGGCGACTCCGTGCTGGTCGACGACTCGACGACCGCCTACGTGGTGCTCGAGACGCTGCTGGCGCGCGGTGCGCTCACCGTCGTCACCAACTGCGCCGGGGCCGCGTCGCTCGTGGCCGAGCACCCGGGGACCGAGCTCATCATGCCCGGGGGCCGGTACGTGCGCGCACTGCAGTCCTTCTACGGGCCCTCCGCCGTGGCGTCGCTGGCGGGGCTCCGTGCCGACGTCGCGGTGCTGGGGGCGGCCGCCATCCAGGGCGGCGTGGTCCACCACCCCTACGAGGACGTCGCCGACTACAAGCGGGCCGCCGCGCGCCGGGCGCGCATGTCCGTCCTCGCCGTCACGGCCTCGAAGTTCGAGCGCACGGCGCTCTACGAGGTCTCCCCGCTCACCGACTTCGACCTCGTCGTCACCGACCTGCCGGCCGACCACCCGCAGCTCGCGGCCGCCGTCGAGGCCGGGGTGGAGGTGCGCAGCGTCGCCGGGTGAAGGGTTCCGGGTGCTGGTTGGGTCGCGCCTAGGATCTGTCCGTGCCCGCCACCTCAGTCCCTGCGCGTGCGCTGCTGCTCGCGGCCGGCGCCCTCGCCGTCCTCGCATGGGCCGAGGTGGTCCATCTGCGGTCCTCGTGGCGCCATCTGGGAACCGTGGAGGCACACGACGACGAGTCAGGACACAGCGACGAGTCGGCACACGACGACGGGTCGCGTCGCAGCGACGAGCCGGCGCACGACGACGAGCCAACGCACGACGACGGCGAGCTCGTCGACGACCGGGTAGATCCCGACGCGCGGGAGATCGCCGACGACGCCATGTCCGGCGGACTCGAGGCGGTGGTGGTCCTCGGCTTCCGACAGCGCACGGAGCGCATCAACCTCGTCAACCGGTACCGCGTGCGGGCGGCCCTGCGCTCGCTGGACCCCGGTGCGAGGGCACATGTGCTCGTGCTCTGCGGCGGGGCGGTGGCGGGCCCCGCCCCCGAGGCGGAGATCCTCGCCCGGGAGGCCTACCGACTCGGGTACGACGGCGAGATCCGGCTCGACACGGACAGCCTCAGCACCTGGGAGAACATCGAGCGCGCGATCCCACTGCTCGAGGACGCCTCGACGATCAAGGTCGTGTCCAACTCGCCGCACGCGGAGCTGGGCCGCGTCTACCTGTGGCGGATGCGCCCCGACCTCGCCGCCCGTCTGCGCCGGAGTGCGGAGCACAGGTTCGGCGAGCTCGCCCTCCTCAAGCCCGTCTCGGCAGTCCTCGGACTGAGGGCATTGGCCTCAGCCCGCGAGGCCCCCGGCCAGCTCGAGCCAGGTGGCGAGCCCGGTACCGACGACGAGCGAGGGCCCGAGCGGCACGTGGGAACGAAGATCCGCCCGCCTGGTGACGACGGCGACGAGCGAGACGAGCCCACCGACGACGATGCCGAGGACCGGTCCGAGCGTCGCGGCGGCGGTCGAGAGGTAACCGAGCCACACGCCGGTCAGCAGGAGCAGCTTGACGTCCCCGAGGCCCACCCCGCCCGGTGATACGAGCGCGACGACGTAGAGCACGCCCGCCGGAACAACGGCACCCATGACGGCGCGCAGCAGCACCTCCGGTGTGCCGCCGACGAGGGCGGAGACGACGAGGAGCGGCACGACGACGACGGCACCGCCGACGAGCAGCTTGTCCGGGAGCCGGTGGGTGCGTTGGTCGGTGACGGCGAGCAGGATGCCGACGCCCGCGAGCCACGCGCCCGCCAGAGCCCACAGCGCCCGTGCGGTTCCCTGGCCCGGGACGAGGGCCGGGGCCGGCTCGACGTCGAACAGCGCGACGAGCGTCGCGACCGCAGCCACCACAGCGACGGCGACCGAGACGGGACCGACCGCGCCGAACGCTGTGGCCCGGGCGCGTCGACCCGGCTCGCGCTGCACTGCCTCAGTCCCCACGGGCTCGCGCTGCACTGCCTCTGTCCCGACGGGCTCGCGCTGCACAGACTCGGTAGCCGCGGACTCGCGTCTCACGGGCTCGGTCCCGGCGGGCTCGACCCGACAAGGTTCCGTCGGCTCCTCGACCGCGTGGCCGTCCACTCGACGCTCCTCCCCCGGGGCTCCGTGGCTACCTCGCCGGCGGCAGCACCGCCGGGGACGCCGGGATCGCCGCGCCACCCGCCCGCACGGCTAGCTGCTCCGTGATCGCGGACCGCATGACGTCGAGGTCGGGCTGCCGCCCGCTCCACAGTCTGACCTGACCGGCCGCCTGGTGCAGGAGCATTCCCCAGCCCTCGGCGACCCGTCCACCGCCGGATGCCCAGGCGGCCGCGAGCGGCGTCGGGCGGGGCCCGTAGACGACGTCGAGCAGCACGGCATCGGGCCGCACGCCTGCGTCGGTGCACACTGCGGCATCGGGCCGCACCCCTGCGTCGGTGCACACTGCGGCATCGGGCCGCACCCCTGCGACGGTGCGCACGGCGGCGTCGGAGTGGACGAGCGCCGCGAGCGGGTCGGCCACGCCGCGGGGCAACGTGGAGACGACGACCGCCGCCTCGGCGAGCGCTCGCCGCACGGCGCTCTCGTCGGTGAGCCGCACGTGATTCGCGGTCAGGCCGGCGCGGTGGGCGACGGGCAGCGCGGAACCGGGCCCTCCGACGTTGCGGGCGACGAACGTCAGCTCGCGCGCGCCGAGCCCACCGAGGGCGACGACGGCGGAGGACGCCGTCGCGCGCGCACCGAGGACGACGACCGGGCCGTCGATGCGCGCCACCCCGGCGTCGGCCAGTGCCCCGGTGATCCCGGCGACGTCCGTGTTCGCCCCGACGATCAGGCCACCGGGCTGGACGGCGACCGTGTTGACCACGCCGGTGAGCGAGGCGACCGGGTCCTTGACGTCCACCGCGGCGGTCGCCGCCAGCTTGAGCGGCATCGTCACCGACAGCCCCACCCAGCTCTCGTCGAGCGCGGCCAGGACGGCCGGCAGCTGTTCGACCGTCACGTCCTGGAGGCCGTACGCCCAGCCCTCGAGCCCGAGCTGCGCGTAGGCGGCGCGGTGCAGGGTCGGCGAGAGCGAGTGCTCGACGGGCGAGCCGACCACGGCGGCGCGGCGCCGGACCCCCGGCGCGTGCACGTCCTGCCCGACCACGACCTCCGGGCTCCCGTCCCTGCTCATTCGGTCGGGTTCTCCGCCTGCCACTCGCGCAGCAGCTGGACGTTGGCGTTCTGCTCCTCGAGCGTGGAGGCGAACAAGGTCTCGCCGGTGTCCAGGTCGACGGTGACGAAGTACAGCCAGTCGCCCTCGGCCGGATTGAGCGCGGCGTTCATCGAGTTCTCGCCGGGCGAGCCGATGGGCGTCGGCGGCAGCCCTGGGTGGACGTAGGTGTTGTACTCGTTGGACTCGTCGCGGGTCTCCTCCGTGGACGGGATACCGCCGCTGCGGCCGAGGCCGTAGAGCACGGTGGAGTCCATGCCGAGCATCCCGTGCACCTCGGTCGTGTCGTGCAGGCGGTTCTGGATGACGCGGGCCACCTGCGGCATGTACTCGTCGATGTTGACCTCGCGCTCGACGATGGAGGCGCGCGTGAGCACGGAGATCCACTCGTCCTCCGGTACACCGAGCTCCGTCAGCCTGCTCTCCTGCAGGTCGACCATCTCGGCCAGCGCCTCCTCGGGCGCGACGTCGGGCTCGAACGCGTACGTGGCCGGTCCGAACCAGCCCTCGGACTCGCCGCCGGCGGCCTCGGGCAGGTCGATCGCCTCGGGGTCTGCGGCGACCGCCTCGACCTCGGCGACGTCGACCTCGAGGTTGGCCGCGACCCGCTCGACCACCTGCTGACGCGTGAAGCCCTCGGGGATGGTGAGGGTGATCTCGTTGCGCGAGGAGGGGTCGAGCAGCGCCGTGACGGCGTCCTCGGCGCGCATCTCCTCGAGGAGCAGGTAGGTGCCCGGCTGGATGTTCGCCGCACCCGGGTCCGCGGCGTAGGCGTCGGTGAACGCCCGCTCGGAGGCCACGACGCCGGCCTCGACCAGCGTGCCGGCAATCTCCGAGCCGGACGCGCCGACGGGGATGGTCACCGAGACCTCGCCCTCGCCGGGGCCCGGGTAGTCCTCGGCGGTCGTGTCCGGCCGGATGCCGGCGAGCTCCCGCACCTGCGGGAGTGCGAACCAGGCCACGACGGCGAGGGCCACCACGGTGACCAGCACGACGACGATCGACCGGTTGCGCCGGTTCTTGCGCCGGCGCCGTGCGGCGTCACGCTCGCGGACGGCCCGCCGCGAGGTCCGCTCCTCGGGCACGTCCTCGGGTGTGCCGACCACCTCGTCGAAAAGGTCGCTCATGCGCGGCTCTCCTTCGGCGTCCGGGGGGTGACGGGCCGGCCGGGCGGCCGGCCGGTCGAGCGTTCGAGGTCCAGCGCAGTCTCGAGGATGAGGACCGCGGCCACCTGGTCGACGACCTCGCGGTGGCGTCGGCCCGCACGTCCGCTGGCGTGCATCGCGCGGTGCGCCGAGGTGGTGGTCAGCCGCTCGTCGACAAGGCGCACGGGGACGCCCGCCCCGGCGAGCAGTCCGGCCAGGGACGTCGCGTAGTCGGTGGCCGCGCGCGCCGAGGCGCGAGCCTTGCCGTCAAGGCTCTTCGGGTGCCCGACGACGACCTCGATCGCCGCGGCGCTCTCCACGAGGTCGACGATCTCGCGCTGGTCGGCGCCCTCGGCGTCGCGGGCGAGCGTGGCGACGGGGCTCGCGAGCACGCCGTCCGGGTCGCATCTGGCGACCCCCACGCGCACGGTCCCGACGTCGATCGCGAGGCGCACGCCCCGGCGCAGCGTCATCCGGCCGCCACCGACGCACGGAGCGCCGCGAGCGCGGCCGGCACCGCGGCGGCGTCCGAGCCGCCGCCCTGCGCCACGTCGTCCTTGCCTCCGCCTCCGCCGCCGAGCTCCGTGGAGGCCGCGCGCACGAGCGCCCCGGCGTGGTGACCGGAGTCGCGCGCCGCCTGGTTCGTGGCGACGACCACGAGCGGTCGGTCGTTCGCCGTCCCGACGAGCGCGACGACGACCCCGCGGGAGTCCCCGGCGCGGCCACGGACGTCGAGCGCGAGGGTACGCAGGTCGTCGGCCCCGGCCACGGCGCCGAGGTCCGCCATCACCAGCGTGACGTCACCGACCTGCTCCCCGGCGTCGAGGAGGTCCCCGCCTCGACTGAGGAGGGCCGCCTGCTGGAGCTGGGCGAGCTGCTTCTCGGTGCCCTTGAGCTTGGACATGAGCGAGCCGATGCGGTCGACGAGCTCGTCCGGGCGCGAGCCCACGAGCTGACCGAGCTGGGAGACGATCGCCTTCTCGCGGGCCTGGTTCTCGTACGCGCCGGCGCCGACGAGGGCATCGACCCGGCGGACGCCGGACCCGATGGAGGACTCGCCGAGCACGGTCACGAGACCGAGCGAACCGGTCCGGTCCACGTGCGTGCCGGCGCACAGCTCCTTGGACCAGTCGCCGCCGATGGAGACGACGCGCACGCGGTCGCCGTACTTCTCCCCGAACAGGGCGATCGCTCCGGCCGACCGGGCCTCGTCGAGGCTCATCGTCTCGTCGGTGACCTCGAGGTCCTCCGTGAGCCGCTCGTTGACGCGCCCCTCGATGTCACCGAGCACGGCAGTGTCGACGGAGCTGCCGTGCCGGAAGTCGAAGCGCACGCGCGAGGGCGAGTTCTCCGATCCGGCCTGGGTGGCCTGGTCGCCGAGGTGCTCGTGGAGCGCCTTGTGGATCATGTGCGTCGCGGTGTGGGCGCGCGCGATGTGGCGCCGGCGGTCGGTGTCGATGGCGGAGTGCACGCCCTCGTCGAGCGTGACCGTGCCCTCGACGAGGCTGCCGCGGTGGACGGACAGGCCCTTGACGGGCTGCTGGACGTCCGCGACGTCGACGACTCCCCCGCCGACGAGCCGGATCTCGCCCTGGTCGGCGAGCTGGCCGCCCTGCTCGGCCCAGAAGGGCGTGCGGTCGAGGATGATCTCGACGTCGGCCGGCGCGGTCGCCGCGGGCGCGGGGACGCCGTCGACGAGGAGGCCGACGACGCGGCCCTCCGCCTCGGCGTCGGTGTACCCGAGGAAGTCGACCCCGCCGTCCAGGCGGCCGAGGATCTCGTGGTAGACGCTCGTGTCCACGTGCCCGGACTTCTTGGCGAGGGCGTCGGCGCGGGCGCGCTGGCGCTGCTCGCCCATGAGCGCGCGGAAGCCCTCCTCGTCGACGGACACGCCCTGCTCGGCGGCCATCTCGAGGGTGAGGTCGATCGGGAACCCGTAGGTGTCGTGCAGGGCGAACGCGTCCGAACCCGACAGGCGGGCAGCCGACCCGCCGGTATCCTTGGCCCGCGTGACCGCGGTGTCGAGGATCGTCGTGCCGGAGGTGAGCGTGCGGAGGAATGACTCCTCCTCGCCGTAGGCGATCTCGGCGATCTGCCCGAAGCTCGCCTCGAGCTCGGGGTAATTCTCCTTCATGGCGTCGAGCGAGACGGGCAGCAGCTCGGGGAGCGCGGCCTCCTCCACCCCGAGGAGGCGCACGGAGCGCACGGCGCGGCGGATGAGGCGGCGCAGCACGTAGCCGCGGCCGTCGTTGCCCGGCCGGACACCGTCGCCGATGAGCATGAGCGAGGAGCGCACGTGGTCCGCGATGACGCGCATGCGGACGTCGTCCTCACCGCCGGCGCCGTAGCGTCGGCCGGTCAGCTCCTCGGTGCGGGCGATGACGGGGAAGACCTGGTCGGTCTCGAAGATGTTGTCCTTGCCCTGGAGCAGGTAGGCCATGCGCTCGAGGCCGGCGCCCGTGTCGATCGCCTTGCTCTCGAGCTCCCCGAGCAGGGGGTAGTCCTTGCCCTGGCCGGGACCGCGGACGAACTGGTCGAAGACGAGGTTCCAGAACTCGAGGATGCGGTCGCCGCCCGGGTCGACCGAGCCGCCCTCCGGCTCGGGACCGTACGCGGGGCCGCGGTCGTAGTGCCACTCGGCGCACGGGCCCGCGGGACCCGGCTGGCCGGTGTCCCAGAAGTTCTCCTCGCGCGGCAGGCGCACGATGTGCCGCGGATCGAGGCCGACGGCACCGGTGAGGTGGTCGAGCGACTCGGCATCCTCGTCCCAGACCGTCACCCACAGGCGGTCCGCGTCCAGCCCCAGGCCGACCTCGGCATCGGTGATGAACTCCCACGCGAGGTCGATGGCACCCTGCTTGAAGTAGTCGCCGAAGCTGAAGTTGCCGCACATCTGGAAGAACGTGCCGTGGCGCGTGGTGCGGCCGACGTTCTCGATGTCGTTGGTCCGGATGCACTTCTGCACCGACGCCGCGCGCGGGTAGGGCGCCTTCTCCGTCCCGACGATGTACGGGATGAAGGGCACCATGCCGGCGATCGTGAACAGCAGCGACGGGTCCGGGGACACGAGCGAGGCCGACGGCACGATCTCGTGCCCGTGCCGGGCGAAGTGCTCGTTCCAACGACGGTGGATCTCGGCGGTGCGCATCGGTCCTCTTCGGCGGTTCGGGGGTGTCCTCGGGCGTGGGGGCGCCCGGACGGCTCGGGGCAGACTATCGCGGCCGCCGGGCCGCGCCCGCCCCGGCTGCGGCGCCGGGGCGGAAGCGGTCCTGAGTCACGTACGCCCCGGTCACAGAAGTGACCGGGGCGCGACGCGGTAGTCGATCAGCGCGAGTAGTACTCGACGACGAGCTGGACGTCGCAGGTCACGGGGACCTCGGGACGGGCCGGGCGGCGCTTGAGCTCGGCGCGCAGCTTCTCCAGCGAGACGTCGAGGTAGGGCGGCAGCTCGGGCAGCACGTCGCGGTGCGCGCCGGCGGCGGCCACCTGGAACGGCGTCATCGTCTGCGAGCGGGGCTTGACCTGGATGATCGAGCCGGGCTGCACGCGGAACGAGGGACGGTCGACGATCTTGCCGTCGACGAGGATGTGGCGGTGCACGACGGCCTGGCGGGCCTGCGCCGTGGTGCGGGCGAAGCCGGAGCGCAGGACGAGTGCGTCCAGGCGCATCTCGAGCAGCTCGACCAGCGACTCACCGGTCATGCCCGGCTCGCGACGGGCCTCCTCGAAGACGCGGGTCATCTGGGCCTCGCGGAGCCCGTACTGGGCACGCAGGCGCTGCTTCTCCTTGAGCCGGACCGAGTAGTCCGAGTCCTGGCGGCGGCGCGCACGGCCGTGCTCACCGGGGCCGTAGGGGCGCTTGTCGAAGTACTTCTGGGCCTTCGGGGTGAGGGCGAGGCCGAGGGCGCGCGAGAGGCGCACCTGGCGACGGGTACGGCTGGGAGCCATGCAACTTGTCCTTACTCTGGTCACGACCGAGCGGCGCTGCGCCGACGGCGTGGGGTCGACCCGTACGAGGCCGGCGGTGCCGGCGGTGGCCAGGACCCCAGGAGTGTCCGCGCCGGTTGGCACTGGACAACCCGGGCAGGATATCAGCGGCCCTCGCGCAGGATCGAGCGGATGGCCCCCATCCGAGCTGTGATCTCGCGCTCGAACCCGTGGGTGGTCGGCCGGTAGTAGCTCGCGTCGGCGAGCTCGTCAGGCAGGTGGGACTGGCCGAGCACGCCCCGGGGGTCGTCGTGCGGGTAGCGGTAACCGACCCCGTGCCCGACCGACTCGGCCCCCGAGTAGTGGGCGTCGCGCAGGTGGTGCGGGACCTGGCCGGAGAGCCCCTGGCGCACGTCGGCGAGAGCCTCGTCGATGCCGACGCACGCGGCGTTGGACTTCGGGGCCGACGCGATGTGGATGACGGCCTGCGCCAGCGGGATCCGCCCCTCGGGCATGCCGATGAGCTGGACCGCCTGCGCGGCGGCGACCGCGACCTGCAGCGCCGTCGGGTCCGCCATGCCGACGTCCTCCGAGGCGTGCACGATGATCCGGCGGGCGATGAACCGCGGGTCCTCCCCCGCCGCGATCATGCGCGCGAGGTAGTGCAGGGCGGCGTCGACGTCGGAACCCCGCATCGACTTGATGAACGCGGAGATCACGTCGTAGTGCTGGTCACCCTCGCGGTCGTAGACGACGGCCGCCACGTCGATCGCCGCCTCGACGTGGGCGGGGGTGATCTCGGCGTCGCCGGCGTCCTCGGCGGCCGCGGCCGCCGCCTCGAGGATCGTCAGCGCCTTGCGGGCGTCCGCCCCGGCGAGCCGGACGAGGATCTCGTTCGCGTCGGCGGCCAGCGTGAGCGACCCGGCCAGACCCCGCTCGTCGGTGAGGGCGCGGTCGACGACGCGGCGGACGTCGTCGCTCGTCAGCGCCCGCAGCGTGAGCAGCAGCGAGCGGGACAGGAGCGGCGCGTTGACGGAGAAGCTCGGGTTCTCGGTTGTGGCGGCCACCAGCGTGATCCACCGGTTCTCCACCGCCGGGAGCAGCGCGTCCTGCTGGGTGGTGGTGAAGCGGTGGACCTCGTCGACGAACAGCACGGTCTCGCGTCCGGATGTCACCAGCGAGCGGCGTGCGGACTCGACGACGCCGCGCACGTCCTTGACACCGGCGGTGACCGCGGAGAGCTCGACGAACCTCCGGCCGGACGCGCGGGCGACGAGGTAGGCGATGGTGGTCTTGCCGGTCCCCGGCGGGCCCCACAGGACCACGGAGGCGGGTGCGGTGCGGCGCGTGCCGGCGGCGTCGACGGGCTCGAGAAGGCGACGCAGCGGCTGGCCGGGCGCGAGCAGGTGGTCCTGCCCGAGGACCTCCTCCGGGCTCGCCGGACGCATGCGCACCGCGAGCGGCGCGCCGGCCGAGGGCTCGGGCGTGCCGTCGTCGGAGGTCGCCGCAGCGGTGAACAGGTCCACCGCCCCAGCCTACGGAGCACCCCCGTCACCCGCCCCGCTCCCGCCCACCGTCGAGATTGCGGTTGGTGCTCACCGAGAGTGCGGTTGGTGGGATCTGGCTTACCGAGATTGCGGTTGGTGGCCACCGAGATTGCGGTTGGTGCTCACCGAGAGCGCGACGAGCGACCCCCGCTCCGGTCCTCGGCGCGGCACCTGAGCTCCGTCGACGACGACCTGAGCCCAGTCGACGACGAACCGCAATCTCGACACCGACGAACCGCAATCTGGACGGAGGGGGGTGATGGACGCCTCGGTCCGGGAGGGGGCTGCGGTGCCACGATGAGGCACGTGTTCCGCGCACTCGGCCGACTCGTCACGGCATGGCCCCGTCTCGTCGTCCTCGCCTGGGCGGTGATCGTCGCCCTCGGAGGCGCCTGGGCCCTCACCGGCCTCGGCGGCGACGGACTCTTCGACCGCATGGCCGCCGGCGACGAACCCGTCATCGAGGGGTCCCAGTCCACCATCGCCTCCCGCGTGCTCGACGACGCCTCGGCCTCCGCCGACACGGTGACCATGGTCGTCACCGGCATCGACCTCGCGGACCCGGGGACCCAGCAGTCGGTGGTCGAGGTGCTCGGCCCGCTCACCGAGGACCTCGCGGCCACCGACGGCGTCACCGGCGCCGTCTCGCCGGCCGCCTTCCCCGGCGGCGTCACTGACGAGGCGGCCGCCCCGGTCGTCTCCACCGGCGGCGACGGCGTCGCCGTCACCGCCACCCTCGAAGCCGGCTCCGACGCCGAGGTCTCGGCCGCGCACGCCGCGGTCACCGCCCTCATGGAGGACACCGACGTCTCGGCGCTCGGCCCCGATGCGCAGGCACACCTCACCTCGGGCGAGCTCGTCGTCGACGCCATCAACGCCCAGATCCAGGAGGATCTCGTCCGCGGCGAGGCGATCGGGCTGCCGGTCGCGCTGCTCATCATGGTCCTCGTCTTCGGCGGGTTCCTCGCCGCCGCGCTGCCGATCATCGGCGCGCTGGCCTCGATCGTCGCCGGCATGGCGGCCCTGCTCGGCCTCACCTACGCGATGGACATCCAGTCCTTCGTGCTCAACGTCGTCACCGTGCTCGGACTCGGGCTCTCCATCGACTACGGGCTGCTCGTCGTGTCCCGGTTCCGCGAGGAGGTCCAGCGCCTGCACGACGACGCCGACGGCGACGCCGCGCTGCTCCGGCGCGACCCACGCCTGCTCACGGCGGTCGCGACGAGCGTGGAGACGGCCGGCCGCACCGTGTTCTTCTCGGCCGTCACCGTGGCGATCTCCGTGGCCGGCCTGCTCCTGATGAAGCCCGACATCCTCACGACGATCTCGGCCGGCGCCGTCGCCGTCGTGCTCCTCGCCGTCGCCGCCGCGGTCACGCTCCTGCCGGCGCTCCTCGTGCTGCTCGGCCACCGGCTCGCCCGAGGCTCCGCCCTGTCCCGCGTGCCCGGCCTGCGGGTGCTCGCCCGCGTGTTCGGGGACTCCGGCTCGGACGAGGGAGCCTTCTCGCGGCTCGCCCGGTTCGTGCACGCCCGCCCCTGGGCGATCCTCGTCGGCGTCGTCGCCGTGCTCGGCGTCCTGCTCGTCCCGCTGTCGAACATGACCCTGCGCGCGTCGACCGTCGAGATGGTCCCGGCCGACACCGGCACCGGGGAGGCGATCCGCATCGTCGCCGAGGACTACCCGGCGCTCGGGTACCCCGACGTCTACACCGTGGCCGACGCCGCCCCCGACGAGCTGGCCGAGTGGCGCGAGGAGGTCGCGGCGGTCGACGGCGTCGAGTCCGTCGGCGAGCCGAGCCCGCTCGAGGACGGCCGCTCGCTGGTCACCGTGCAGCTGACCACCGACGACGCCGGGGACGCCGCCGGCACGGCCGCCACCGAGGCGATCCGCGCGATCGATCCGGGCTTCGAGACGTTCACCGGCGGCACGGCCGGTTCCCAGATCGACTTCACCGACGCCCTCGTGGACGGGCTCCCGCTGACGGCGGGCGTCGTCGTCGCCGCGGTGTTCGTCCTGCTCTTCCTCATGACCGGGTCCCTGCTCATCCCGCTCAAGGCGCTGCTCATCAACCTGCTCTCGATCGCCGCCTCGCTCGGGCTCACCACGTGGCTCTTCACCACGGAGACCGGCTCCGGCCTCATCGGGCTCTCCGAGCCGCACGCGGGCCTGGAGACCTACGTCGTCGCGATCATCGTCGCCTTCGGGTTCGGCCTCGCGATGGACTACGAGGTCTTCCTGCTCGCGCGCATCAAGGAGTACTGGGACGCCACCGGGGACAACGACCTCGCCGTCGAGCGGGGACTGCAGCGCTCCGGCCGGATCATCACGTCCGCGGCGGCCATCATCATCGCCGTCTTCCTCGGCTTCGCCCTCGGGCAGATCGACGCCATCCAGCAGGTCGGCCTCGGGCTCGCGCTCACCGTGCTCATCGACGCCACGCTCGTGCGCCTGCTGCTCGTCCCCGCCACCATGACGCTGCTGGGCCGGTGGAACTGGTGGGCGCCGCGCCCCCTGCGCCGCCTGTACGAGCGCCTGGCCATCGAGCACTGAGGTGGGCCTTCTCGTCGACCTCACGCCCCTGCGCGATTCGGTGCCCTACCGGCACCTGTGGATCGGTCAGCTGGCCTCCGCCGTCGGGGCCCAGCTCGCGACGACGGCGATCGCGCTGCAGCTGTTCGCCCTCACCGGTTCGTCGTTGTCCGTCGGCCTCGTCGGCCTGTTCGCGCTCGTGCCGATCGTCGTCGTCGGCCTGTACGGCGGTGCCGTCATCGACACCTTCGACCGCCGAAAGGTGGCTCTCGCCGGTGGCGTCCTCCTGTGGATCACCGGCGGGCTCAACGTCGCCCAGGCCGCGCTCGGGAACACGGAGACCTGGGTGCTCTACGCCCTGGTCGCGCTGCACTCGACCGGGTTCGCGATCGTCTCCCCCGCGCGCTCGGCGATCTACCCGAGGCTCCTGCCCCGCGCCCAGATCCCGGCCGCGAACGCGCTCAACGCCGTCGTCATGTCCGGCTCGATGCTCGTCGGGCCGCTGCTCGCCGGCTTCCTCGTGGAGCACGTCGGCTACACGGTCACCTACGCGGGCGACGCGCTGCTCTACACGGTGGCGATGTGGGGGATGTGGTCGCTGCCGCCGGTGCCGCCCGAGGGCAGCGTCGCCGGGGTCCGCGCCCGGATGCCGGGGCTGCGGTCCGTGGCCGACGGCGTCCGGTTCCTCGTCACCGCCCCCAACATCCGGATGACGTTCCTCACCGACTTCTGCGCGATGGTTCTCGCCAACCCGCGGGCCCTGCTGCCCGCCGTCGCGATCGTGTGGCTCGGGGGGACGGAGGGCACGACGGGGATCCTCTCGGCCGCGATGGCCGCCGGCGCCCTGACGGCGATGACGTTCTCCGGGCCCGTGGGGCGGGTGCGGCGCCAGGGCGTCGGGACTGTCGCGGCGGTCGGTGGCTACGGCGTCTCGATCGCGCTGCTCGGCGTCGTCGTCCTGGTCTCGGGGCGGCTCGACGAGCCCTGGGCGCTCGTGCTCGCGTGCGTCGCGCTGGCCGCCGCGGGTGCGTCGGACTCGGTGGCGATGGTCTTCCGCACGACGATCATGCAGGTCGCCGCCCCGGACCACCTGCGCGGTCGGCTGCAGGGCATCTTCGTCGTGGTGGTGGCGGGCGGCCCGCGGCTCGGCGAGTTCCTCCTCGGGTCCCTGTCCACGCTGACCGGCGAGGCGTGGGCGCTGCTCGGCGCGGGCCTCGCCTGCGTCGTGGCGCTCACCGCGCTCGTGACGGTCCAGCGCCGCTTCCTCGCCTATGACGCCGACGACCCCCGGCCCTGACGACCTGCCCTCAGCCGGAGACCTGGCCCGCCCTCAGCCGAAGTCCTGACCTGCCGGTCCGACCGGGCACCCGGGCCGACCGTCAGCGCAGGAAGAGCTTGCGGAGCCGGCCCGTCGTCAGCCACAGGCCGAGCCCGACCATGCCGATGAAGTAGGCGAGGTGCCCGAGGGTGGCGAGGTCGACGTGGCCCACGCTCAGGTGCCGCATCATCTCCACGCCGTGCCACAGCGGGAGCGCCTGCACGACCCACTGCACGGCCTCGGGGTAGACGTCGATCGGGTAGAGCGTGGCGGAGAGCAGGAACATCGGGAGCATGACGAAGCCGATGACGTCCATCTGCTGGAAGCTCGTCATGAAGCTCGTGACCCCCATGCCGATCGCCGCGAACCCGAAGGCCACGAGGACGGCGGCCGGCACCATGAGCAGCGCCCACCAGCTCGTCACCAGCCCCATGAGCGCCATGACGCCGAGGAACCCGCAGGCGTAGATGAACCCGCGGAACAGGGCCATGAAGATCTCGCCGAGTGCCACGTCGAGGGGGCCGAGGCTCGTCTGCAGCATCGCCTGGTAGAGCCGGGCGTAGCGCAGCTTGAAGAAGACGTTGAACGTGGAGTCGTAGATCGCGCCGTTCATCGCCGAGGTCGCGAGCAGGGCCGGGGCGATGTAGACGGCGTAGTCCACCGTGCGCCCGCCGGGGCCGGAGACCTCGCCGACGAGCCCGCCCATCCCGATGCCCATGGCCAGCAGGTAGAGCACGGGCTCGATGAAGCCCGAGACCACGATGATCCAGTTCTGGGCGAAGACCACCGCGAAGCCGCGCTCGATGACGGCGCGCGTGTTCCCGGACCAGAGCGAGGCCAGAGCCGTCCGCGCGCTCACGAGCTCAGCCTCCTCGTGTAGGACCGCTTCGACCACACGAGCCCCGTCACCGTGCAGGCCACGAGGAAGACGATGTGCACGGCGATCAGCCAGCCCGCGACGTCGGCCCCGTAGGACACCACGCGGGCGAGCTGGCTGCCGTGCCACACCGGCGAGATCCAGCCGATCCACTGGAGGTAGACCGGCATGACGCTCAGCGGGAAGAACGTGCCGGCGAAGAGGAACATCGGCATGACGACGAAACGCTGGATCGCCGAGAACTGGAAGCCCTCGTCCTCCAACGTGGAGGCGTAGGCCTGGACGGGGGCGCCGAACGCGGCGGCGGCGAGCACCCCGACCGGGACGAGCAGGACCGAGGCGGGCGACGTCGTCGCGCCGAAGGCGAGCATGATGAGCCAGAAGACGAGGCACTGGGCGGCGAACCGGAGCATGACGCCGAGGAAGTGGCCGTGGGCGATCTGGCCCGGGCCGAGCGCGGTGGCGGCCGGCGCGTAGTAGAGCCGCTGCCACTTGAAGCCGCCCATCACCGGGTAGGTCATCTCGCCGGTCACCGACATGACGACGGTGGAGACGAGGATCGCCGGCCCGACGAACGTGAGGTAGTCGACGCCGTCGACCGTGCCGGCGCCCTGCCCCACGAGGGTGCCGAGCCCGATGCCCATGGCCACCATGTAGACGAGCGGCTGCCCGACGGCGTACATGAGCGCCGAGAACGCGTAGTAGCGGAAGCCGCGGAACCAGGCCTCGACCTCGTACCACCAGCCCCAGCGGCGCGCGGCCGCCGCCATCGCGAGGTGGCGCTCGTCGGCCCCTGCGGACAGTGCCGTCCCGGTCGCTCCCGTGCCGGTCACGTCGGCGCCTGCCGTACCGGGCTCACCGGCACCTGCCGAGCCGACCTCGCCGCTGCGCTCAGTCAATGAGGCTCCTACCGGTGAGCCGGAGGAAGACGTCCTCCAGCGAGGAGCGACGCACGAGCGACGTGATCGGGGCCAGGCCGCGGCGCGAGACCTCCTCGAGGGCCGCCTCGCCGTCGTCCGTGTAGAGCAGGACGCGGTCGGGCAGCACCTCGGTGCGGGTGGCGACGTCGTCGAGCTCGGCGACGACGGTGGGGTTGCGGGCCGACCCGAACCGCAGTTCGACGACCTCGCGCGTGGAGTACTGCCGGATGAGCTCGCGCGGGGAGCCCTCGGCCATGATCGAGCCGTGGTCGACGACGACGAGCCGGTCGCACAGCTGCTCCGCCTCGTCCATGAAGTGGGTGGTGACCACAAGGGTGGTGCCATTCTCCTTGAGCCGGAAGAGGCGGTCCCACAGGATGTGCCGCGCCTGCGGGTCCAGGCCCGTGGTGGGCTCGTCGAGCAGGAGGATCTTGGGGTCGTTGACCAGCCCGCGCGCGATCGTCAGGCGCCGCTTCATGCCGCCGGAGAGCGACTGGACCTTCGCCCGCGCCTTCTCGGTGAGCTGGGCGAACTCGAGCAGCTCGTCGGCCTTCGGCTCGAGCTCCCGCCGGGACATCCCGAAGTAGCGCCCGTACATCACGAGGTTCTCCTTGACCCGGAGCTCCTCGTCGAGGTTGTCCTGCTGCGGGATCACGCCCAGGTGTGCGCGGACCTCGGGGCCCTGCCGGGCGGGGTCCATCCCCAGCACGCTCAGCTCGCCGCCGGAGCGGTCCAGGGTTCCGCCGATCATCCGCATCGTCGTGGACTTGCCGGCGCCGTTGGGACCGAGCAGGCCGAAGCTCTCCCCCGGCGCCACCTCGAAGTCGATGTCGTCGACGGCGACGAAGTCCCCGTACGTCTTGCGGAGCCTCGAGGCGTGGATGACGGGTGGCACGTGCTGGACAGTAGTTGTCCTCTGCAAAGAGGTGTTAACCGGCGCCCGACGACGTGGCGAGCGTCACCGCGTCCGGCGTCATCGGGCCGTGTGGCCGGGTCAGTGGAGGCTCGACCGGCCCCGCCTGCCGAGGGTGCGCGTGCCCGTCACTCGAAACGGCTGACGTCGCCGGCGCCGACCCGGGCCACGCGCACGTCGCCCTCGCTGAGGTCGAGGACGCTCGTCGGCTCGGTGGAGGTCACGGGCGAGTCGATGACGGCGTCGAGGGCGTGCCCGATCTCGTCCAGGACGATCCAGCCCTCGGACATCGGCTCCTCCTGCTCGGGAAGGATGAGGGTGGAGGACAGGATCGGTTCGCCCAGCTCCCTCACCAGCGCCGCCGCGACCGGGTGGTCGGGGATGCGGACGCCGACGGTGAGCTTCTTCGGGTTCACCATCATCCGCGGCACCTCCTTGGTGGCCCGGAGGATGAACGTGTACGGGCCGGGCGTGAGCGACTTGATGAGCCGGAAGTCGGAGTTGTCGACGATGACGACCGACCCGAGCTGGGCGAAGTCGTGGCAGAGCAGCGTGAAGTGGTGCTTCTTGTCGAGCCGGCGGATGTGCGTGATCCGCTCGATCGCCTCCTTGTTGCCGGGCGCCGCGCCGAGCGCGTAGCCGGAGTCGGTCGGGTAGGCGATGAGACCGCCGCTGCGCAGGACGTCGACGGCCTGGGCGACGAGACGGGGCTGCGGATCCTCCGGGTGGATGTCCAGGTGGCGGGTCATCACGACATCCTGCCACCGGCGTCCAGGGCACGTCGCCCGGTCACGAGGCGGCGGCCAGGACCGCCACTACGCCGCGGGGACGATGTTCTCCACCTGCTGGACGAACCGGAATCCGAGCGACTCGTAGAGCCGGCGCGGTCCGACGACGTCCGTCCACGTGCCCAGCTGGACGGCCTCCGCCCCGGACCCCAGCTCGCGGCGGACGATCGCGCAGGTGACCGCCGACCCGACCCCGCGGCCCCGGTGGGCGGGACGCGTCCCGAGGCCGGAGAGCACGGCGACCTCTCCCCCGCCGAGCATCGGCGCGCGGTTCGTCGCCATGACGGCGAGCCAACTGTCGGCCTCGAGGAAGCCGGTCCACGAGAGCTCGTCCAGATGGGTGAGCGCCCACGTGTCCGGGTAGGCCTCGGCGAGCACGTCGGGCACCACCTCGCGCGCCTCGTCGGCGCTCAGCGCGCGCACCCGGTCCTCGCCCGGCTGGAGCGGCGGGGGCGTGGTCGTGGCGAGCAGGTCCCAGCCGCGTCCCGTGGTCATCGACGCCCAGGGCGCGGCCGCCTCGGGCACTGCACCGCCGGTCCCCGTCCGACGCCGCAGCTCGGCCAGCGTGCCGGCCGGCGCCTGGGCGGAGGTGAGGTCGGTGACGGGGTGGTCGAGCAGGAGTTCGACGATCTCGCCGACGTCGCCGCTCGCCAGCAGCCGGAGCCCGTCACCGCGGGGGTCCGGTCCGACGCCGATCCCCGCCCCGTCGGTCTCGGCCAGCGGCCTCGCCCCGAACCGGGCGGCCTGCGCGCGGTAGAAGAGGTCGCCGCCGAGGAAACCGGTGCCGACGCTCACGCGCCGGCCCCTGGTGCTGCGGCACCCCCGGAAGCGTCCGAGGCCTCGCCCTTCGCCTGTCCGGCGCCCTGCCGGCCCTCGTCGTTCTCGCCCTCGCCGTCCTCGTCGGCCGGCTCGGCGTCGACGCCTGCCTCGGCGCGCTGGTCGTCCGTGATCGGTGCGGGCGCCCCGGTGAGCGGGTCGTAGCCGCCGCCGGTCTTGGGGAAGGCGATGACCTCGCGGATCGAGTCCACGCCGTGCAGGAGCGCGACGATCCGGTCCCAGCCGAAGGCGATGCCGCCGTGCGGGGGCGCGCCGTACTGGAAGGCGTCGAGCAGGAAACCGAACTTCTCCTGCGCCTCGGCCTCGCCGATCCCCATGACGTCGAAGACCCGCTTCTGGACGTCGCCACGGTGGATACGGATCGACCCGCCGCCGATCTCGTTGCCGTTGCAGACGATGTCGTAGGCGTAGGCGAGCGCGTTGCCGGGGTCCTCCTCGAAGCGGCCCTCCCACTCCGGGGTGGGGGACGTGAAGGCGTGGTGCACGGCGGTCCAGCGCCCCTCGCCCACGGCGACGTCGCCCTCCTCGAGCGCCTCGGCGACCGGCTTGAACAGCGGCGCGTCGACCACCCACACGAACGCCCAGGCATCCTCGTCGATGAGCCCCGTGCGGGCGGCGATCTCCTGGCGCGCGGCCCCGAGCAGGGCACGAGAGGCGGTCTCCTCTCCCGCGGCGAAGAACACGCAGTCGCCGGGACCGGCGCCGACGGCCGCCGCGAGGCCGGCCCGCTCCGTCTCGGAGATGTTCTTCGCCACCGGCCCGCCGAGCGTGCCGTCCTCGGCGATCGTCACGTACGCGAGGCCCTTGGCGCCGCGCTGCTTGGCCCAGTCCTGCCAGGCGTCGAACGTGCGGCGCGGCTGGCTCGCCCCGCCGGGCATGACGACGGCGCCGACGTAGGGCGACTGGAAGACCCGGAACGGCGTCTCGGCGAAGAAGTCCTTCAGCTCGGTGATCTCCACGCCGAAGCGCAGGTCCGGCTTGTCGGAGCCGAAGCGGCGCATCGCCTCGGCGTAGGTCATCCGCTGGATCGGGCGCGGGATCTGCACGTCGACGAGCGACCAGACCTCCTCGAGGATCTCCTCAGCGACGCCGATGACGTCCTCCTGGTCGACGAAGCTCATCTCGACGTCGAGCTGGGTGAACTCCGGCTGGCGGTCGGCCCGGAAGTCCTCGTCCCGGTAGCAGCGGGCGATCTGGTAGTACCGCTCCATCCCGCCGACCATGAGCAGCTGCTTGAACAGCTGCGGCGACTGCGGGAGCGCGTACCAGGACCCCGGCGCGAGGCGTGCCGGGACGATGAAGTCGCGCGCGCCCTCCGGGGTGGAACGGGTGAGGGTCGGCGTCTCGATCTCGACGAAGTCCTGCGCGTCGAGCACGCGGCGCGCGGCCTGGTTGACCTTGGAGCGCAGCCGGATGCCGGCGGCGGGCCCGCTGCGACGCAGGTCGAGGTAGCGGTGCTTGAGCCGCGCCTCCTCCCCGACGGCACCGGAGTCGCCCGCGTTGGCCGAGACCTGGAACGGCAGCGGCGCGGCGGCGTTGAGGACGGTGAGCTCGGAGGCGATGACCTCGATCTCGCCGGTGGTGAGCTCGGGGTTGGCGTTGCCCTCGGGACGCGTGGACACCTCACCGGTGACCTGGACGACGTACTCGCTGCGCAGCTCGTGGGCGACGTCCTCGTCCCGGACCACCACCTGGGCGATGCCGGAGGCGTCTCGCAGGTCGAGGAAGGCCACTCCTCCGTGGTCCCGACGACGGTCCACCCAGCCGGCGAGGGTGACGGTGGAGCCGGTGTCGGCGGCGGTGAGCGTTCCTGCGGGGTGCGTGCGGAGCACAGCGGGATCCTTCCGTAGTCCGTGGCCCCGCGAGACGGGCGGGGACACGGGCGATGGTACGTCTCACGGGCGTGCAGGTTGTCCCCTGCGCCCGCGGCGGCGACGATCAGCGGGTGCCCACCCTCCCGAGCGCGGACCCGTCGGAGCAGACCGACGCGCGGACCATCACGCTCCTGCGCGTCGTCTCGATCGCCCTCATCACGTTCGTCGCGTTCGAGGCGCTCGCCGTCGCCACCGCGATGCCGACGGTCGCCCGTGAGCTCGACGGCAACCAGCTCTACGCGCTCGCCTACGGCATCACGCTCGCCACGCAGGTGGCGACGACTCCGGTCGCCGGCCGGTGGTGCGACGCGGGCGGCACCAGGATCGCCCTGGTCACCGGCATCGTCACCTTCATCGCCGGGCTCGCGCTCGCCGGGTTCGCGCCGTCCATGTGGCCGCTCGTGCTCGGACGCGCGGTGCAGGGGGTCGGCGGAGCCCTCGTCATCGTGCCGCTCTACGTGCTCGTCGGCACCGTGGTCCCGGCCCGGAAGCGGCCCGGCTTCTTCGCCGCGTTCTCCGCGGCGTGGGTGGTGCCCTCGCTCGTCGGGCCGCTCCTCGCGGGCTTCCTCGCGGACCACGTGTCCTGGCGCTGGGTGTTCCTCGGCATCGCGGGCGTCGCGGTGCCCGCCCTGTTCCTCGTGATCGCCGTGTTCGCGCGGCTCGCCCGTGACCAGCGCGCCGCCCGGGAGGCACTCGTCGCTGCGGGCGAGGCGCCCGGCGCCGTCGTCGGGCCCTCGGCGGCGGAGGATGGCGCCGCACGACCCGCGCCCCGGCGCTCGGCCCTCCTGCTCGGCCTCGGCACGGGCGTGGGCGCCGCGCTCCTGCAGGCGGCCGGCTCCGCGCCCGGCGAGCGCGTGGGACTCACCACGAGCGACTGGGTCTCGATCGGGCTCGGCCTCCTCGCGCTCGCCCTCACGCTGCCCGGGCTGCTCCCGCCCGGCGCGCTGCGGCTGCGTCCCCGCGTGCCCGCCCTCGTCACCGGACGCGCGCTGCTCAACGGCGCGTTCATCGCCGTCGAGGTCTTCCTCGTGCTCATGCTCCAGGAGCAGCACGGCTGGGACGCGATGTCCGCGGGCATCGTCCTCACCGTGGGCTCGCTGTCCTGGGGCGCGGCCTCGGTGGTCGCGGCCCGGATCCGGACGGAGGCGACGCGCGCCACCCTGCCCTGGATCGGCACCGCGATGCTCGGACTCGGGATCGTCATCAGCCTGCCTGCCGCGTGGCCCGCGGCGCCGCCGTGGCTGACGATCGTCGGCTGGGTGGTCGCGGGTGGCGGGATCGGGCTGGCGATGTCGGCGTCCTCCGTGCTCGCGCTCGGCTGGACCCCGCGGGAGCGGCAGGGCGAGGTCAGCGCCCACCTCCAGATCGCCGACTCCCTCGGCGCGGCCGTGCTCGTCGCGCTGACGGGCATCGCCGTCGCCGTCGCGCCGTCGGGCTCGGACGGACAGCTCCCCTACGTCGCGGCGCTCGGCATCGCCCTGGCACTCGCCCTGGTCGGCACCCTGGCGGCCCACCGCTCCCAGGGTGACCGGTCCGAGCTCGGTCGCTGACCGTCCGCTGTGCCGGTTCTCACCGGCACCTCACCCGGCGCCGGCGGCCCCGCGCGAGTAACGTGGGCGGCCGAGCGCGCCATCCATGGCCGTGCACGCCCCCTCTCACTCCGACGCACAAGGCGCGGACGTTCCCCGGGCACTGTGCGGCATGCGTCCCGATCCGGGCGCCCCGCTCGCCGCACCCCGAGGAGACACGTGACGAACGACGTCCACGACACCACGCCCGACAACGACCAGGCCACCGGCGACGACGCGCAGGCAAGCGCCGAGGCGAACGCGCCGGCCGAAGCAGCCGCCCCGAGCGAGGCCTCCGCGCCCGCCGAGGCAGCAGCGCCGAGCAAGGCGTCCGCGCCTGCCGAAACACCCGCGCCCGCCGAGGCAGCAGCACCGGCCGAGGCAGCAGCGCCGAGCAAGGTGTCCGAGCCTGCGAAGGCAGCGGCCCCTGCCGAGGCGCCGTCGGCCACCGACGCTCCCGCCCCCGCCACCTTCGCCACGCTCGGCCTCCCGACCGACCTGCTGCGCGCCGTCGAGGACCTCGGGTTCATGGCCCCCACCGACGTGCAGGCCCGCACCATCCCGGTGCTGCTCTCCGGCCGGGACGTCGTCGGCGTCGCCCAGACCGGCACGGGTAAGACCGCCGCCTTCGGCCTCCCGCTGCTCGCCGCCATCGACCCGGCCCAGCGCAACGTCCAGGCGATCGTGCTGGCACCCACGCGCGAGCTCGCCGTCCAGGTGGCCGACGCCATCGGCGACTTCGCCCACCGCATGCCGGGCCTCAAGGTGCTGCCCATCTACGGCGGCTCCTCCTACACGCCGCAGCTGCGCGGACTCAAGGACGGCGCCCAGGTCGTCGTCGGCACGCCCGGCCGCGTCATCGACCACATCGAGCGCGGCTCCCTCGACCTGCACCACGTGCGCTTCCTCGTCCTCGACGAGGCCGACGAGATGCTGCGCATGGGCTTCGCCGAGGAGGTCGAGTCGATCGCCTCGCACGTCCCCACCGACCGGCGCACCGCCCTGTTCTCCGCCACGATGCCGTCGGCCATCCGCCGGGTCGCCGCGACCCACATGCACGACCCGGTGCACGTCTCGGTGACCCCCGCCGCCACCACCGTGGCGAGCATCGAGCAGACCTACGCCGTGGTGCCGTTCAAGCACAAGACCGGTGCTCTGGCGCGCATCCTCGCCGTCTCCGACGCCGATGCCGCCATCGTGTTCGTCCGCACCAAGGCGCAGGTCGAGGAGGTCGCGATCGAGCTCCAGGGCCGCGGCGTCCAGGCCGCCGCGCTGTCCGGCGACGTCCCGCAGAAGGAGCGTGAGCGGCTCGTCGAGCGCCTGCGCGAGGGCACGCTCGACGTCCTCGTCGCCACCGACGTCGCCGCCCGCGGGCTCGACGTCGAGCGAGTCGGCCTCGTCGTCAACTACGACGTCCCGCGCGAGACGGACTCCTACGTGCACCGCATCGGCCGCACGGGCCGCGCCGGCCGCACCGGACGCGCCCTCACGTTCCTCACGCCCCGCGAGCGCGGCCGCCTCGGCCAGATCGAGCGCGCCACCGGCGCCACGCTCACCGAGGCCGTCATCCCCACGCCCGCGGACGTCTCGGCGCACAAGACGCGCCAGATCCTGCTCAAGACCTCCGAGCGCCACGACGCCGGGCGTCTCGAGATGTACCGGAAGCTGCTCGCCGAGGCGATGGGCGTGAGCGCGCCCGCCGACCCGGCCGAGGTGGCGGCCACGCTGCTCGCGCTCGCCGTCGGCGACGAGGGCCCGCGTCCGCGCGGCGAGCAGGAGCCCGACCAGCTCGCGCTTCCCGCACGCAGGGAGCACGGCAAGAGCTGGAAGGACGACCGTCCCCACTCCTCGGGCGGCGACCGGCGGGGCCGCACGCGCCGCGAGGAGAACGTCGACGAGCACGGCGAGTTCCTCAGCGCCCGCTTCGAGGACGGCCGCGACCCCAAGAACCGGGGCGCGCGTCGCCCGCGGGGCGGCTCCGACGGCGTCACCTACCGGGTCGACGTCGGTCACCGCGACGGCGTCCGGCCCGCCTCGATCGTCGGCGCGCTCACCGGCGAGTCCTCGCTGCGCGGCAGCGACATCGGCAAGATCGACATCTTCCCGAGCTTCGCGCTCGTCGAGGTGACGGCCGACCTGGACGCCCGCTCGCAGGAGAAGCTCGCGCGCGCCGTCGTCGGCGGCCGCCGCCTCAACCTGCGCGAGGACTCCGGTCCGCGCGGCGGCAAGCCGGGCGGCGGGTTCAAGGCCGGCGCCGGGCGCGGTGCGCCCCGTGGCCGTGGCGACGACCGCCGCGGTGCCCCCTCGAGGCCTCGTCAGCCGCGCTACTGAGCGGATCGTGCACCGGCGGTGGTCGGCGGCGTAGCTCGCCGCCGATCATCGGCCGGCCGGTCGCCGGCCGCGGCCGCCGCTTGGGGCCCGCCGTCACCGCAGCGAGCGCACCGCCGTCGCGAACGACTCGTACCGCTCAAGGTGGGCGTCCAGCGGTGCGGTGACGTCCTCGGCCACCCGCTCGGCCACGACGGTGCGCAGGCGCCTGCCGACTCGCCGCCCCCGCCGCGCGGCCCCGATCCGCGCGAGCTGCGCGCCGATCAGCCACACGAGCAGACCCGCGACCACGCCCCCGAGGAGCAGCAGCGTCGGGAGCGGCCAGCCCCGCCACTCGGGCGTCGCCGGCGCCGGCATCTGGAGGTAGCCCATGACGGCGAGGGCACCGAGCCACACCCCGCCGACGATCGCGGCGGCGACGAGCACCCACTGCAGGAACCCGAGCACCCGCCACCACGCGGGCCTGCGCGCCTGACCGAGGTCGACGGCGCCGATCTCGGGGTCGACCTTCTGCAGCAGGCCGGGCACGCGGGACTCGACGTCCTCGCCGACGTCGGCGCGCCACCTGTCCGGCAGGCCGGCGGCGCGCGCCTCCACGTGCCGCCGCACCGCCGTCGTCAGGGCCGAGACCTGTGCGGGACCGGCCGGGGGCAGCGAGGTGGCGCGGCCCTCGGTCCCCCGCTCGCCGAGGTGCAGGCGGCGCAGCGGGTCGGGGCGCAGACGAGCGAGCCAGCGCACCGGGGGCCAGCCGACGTGCCTGGCGGCGCCCCGGCGGTAGGCGGCCGACGCCGCCGACGTCACGACCGGCACGCCCGCGGCGTCCGAGGCCGTGGCCACGACCGTCCGGTCGTCGACCTTCTTCGCCGGCGTCCCCGCGGCATCGAGGTCGGCGGCAGAGGCGAGCTCGTCGGCGACGACCGCGACGTCGGCGCGCAGCCGTGCGTGCGCCGCCACGTGCGAGGAGGCCTGCTCCGCGATCGCTGCCCGCAGCTCCGCGACGCCCTCGCCCGTACGCGCCGACGTCAGCAGGACCGGGACGTCCGGCAGGCCGTCGTCGGCGAGCAGCCGGCGCAGGTCGTTCGTCACCGCCTCGCGCGACTCCCCCCGCAGGGTGTCGGCGTGGTTGAGGACGACGAGCGTGACGTCGGCGTGCCGCGCCATGGGCGCGATGAACTCGCGGTGGACGACGGCGTCGGCGTACTTCTGCGGGTCGAGCACCCACACGAGGACGTCGACGCGCTCGGCGAGCTGTGTCGCGAGCTCCCGGTGCGACGCCACGGTGGAGTCGATGTCCGGCAGGTCGAGGAGGACGAGCCCGCGGGTCGCGTCGTCGGGCCCGGTCACCGGCGTCCGTTCGGGCACGTCGAGCCAGTCGAGCAGCGCAGACGTCGCCTGCGGCCCGTCCGGTCCCGGGGCGTAGGTCACCGCGTGGGGACGCTGCGTCGTCGGACGGGTGGGCGCCACGCGCGCCACCGGTGCGCCGGCGAGCGCGTTGACGAGGGAGGACTTCCCGGACCCGGTCGCGCCGAGGAGGGCGGCGACGGTCGTCCCGGGGGCGATCGCGTCGCGCTCCCCCGCCCGCGCGAGCACGCCGTCCGCGCGGTCGAGCGCGGCCGCCGGCAGGTGTCCGCGGGCGGCCTCGACGGCGGAGCGCAGGTGGCCCAGGTCGGTCGCCAGGTCCCCGGTCTCGTGGGTCCTGCGACCCCGTCGGCGCGGGCTCATCGGGCGTTCTCCGCCCGCCGCGCGTCGGCGACGGCCTGTGCGGCGCCGTCGATCCGGTCCGCGAGGGCCTCGTCGACGCCCAGTGCGTCGAGCGGGTCGGTGAAGTGGCGCGCGCCCTCGGCGAGCAGGCTGCGCACGCGGCCCTGGAGGTCGTCGCGGGCCCGGGCGGCCATCCGACGGACGGCGTCGTCGCCGAACACCGCCTCGAGGATCTTCTGCGCGACGACGACCGTGCCACCGCCGACGGCGACCTCCGCGCCGGTGGGGATGAACGCCGTCGAGGCGAACACGGCCACCATGAGAGCGGCCCCCAGGACGTTGACGCCGAACGACAGCGCACGGGCGGTCTGGCGACGCTCGGCCCCCTCGTCACGGACGAGGTCGAGGAGCGAGGCCTGCCAGGCGCGCACCTCCTCCGCGGACCGTGAGCGCAGCTCGGCCTCGGCGGGACGGCGCGAGACGGCCTCGGCGACGAGCCCGCGCGCGGACGGCTCTCGCAGCCAGGCGCGTTCGGCCTCGACGGAGGCCCGCTGCACCTCCTCGGTGAGGACGGCCATCATCCCGGTCTCGATCGCCTCGGTGACGGGCTCGGCCGGGGCGCCCTTCCCGGACACGGCGGAGACGATGCGGTCCCGGATGCGCCCCACGCGGGACTCGACGGCGCGCATGATCTCGCCGGTGCCGACGAGTTCCTGCCACCGCGCGAGGACCTCCCCGCGCAGCATCGACCCGTCGGCGGCGGCCGCCACGGCGCGCTCCTCGGCCGCCGAGTAGGCGAGATCGACGTCCTCGCGCAGGCGGGCGGAGACGACGGCCTGCTCGCGGGCGCCCTCGGCGATCGACGTGGTCCGTCGGACCACGTCGTCGACGGCGCCGCCCAGGGTCGCGCGGGCCACGGCCGCACGCGAGGCGGAGTCGGTGGCGATGCCGCCGAGCCAGGCGCGCAGCGGGGCGACGTCCATGTCGGGCAGCAGGCCGCCGTCGGGGATCGGCAGCTCGGCCACGGTGAACAGGGGCGCGCGGCCGAGGCCGGCCCCGGCGAGGCGGGTCGAGAGGTCGTGCCGCACCTGGCCGGACACGCCCTGCGGGACCCGGTTGAGGACGACGGCGACGACGATCCGGCGGGCCGCCGCCTCGGCGAGCAGCTCCCACGGGACGGCGTCCGCGTAACGCGCCGCCGTGGTGACGAACACCCACAGGTCGGCGGCGGCGAGGAGCTCGGTGGCGAGGCGGCGGTTGTCCTCGACGACCGAGTCGATGTCCGGTGCGTCGAGGATCGCGAGCCCGGGCGGGACGCGGTCCGAGGAGCGCAGCTCGAGCTCGCCGTGCGTGCCCTCGCCGGCCGGGGTCGGCGCGGCGTCGCCGGCGACCCGCACGCGCGTGAGGCCGGGCAGGACGCGGTCGGTCGCGAACCACTCCTCGTCCGCGGGGTGGTGGATGAGCAGGGGGCGCCGCGTCGTCGGGCGGATGGCCGACGAGCTCGTCACCTGCGCGGCGAGCAGCGCGTTGACGAGCGTCGACTTCCCCGCGCCGGTCGAGCCGCCGACCACGGCGAGCAGCGGCGCCTCGATCCGCGAGTACCTCGGCACCACGTAGTCGTCGAGCTGCTGGGTCACGCGCCTGGTCTGGTCCCGGGCCCCGGCGGCGACCGGGGTCTCCAGCGGCAGCCGGACCTCGGCGAGCACCCCGCGCAGGTCGGTGAGCGCCGCGAGGACGCGCCGGGCGGCGGCCCCCGTCCCGGACGGGAGGCTCACGCGCCGGCGGGGGCGGCGTCGGCCGGCCCCCCGGTCACGGTGGGCCACCGGTCCGCCTCGGGCGGGGACCAGCTCGCCGGGTCGGCGCTCACCTGGTCGCCGGAGCGGATGTCCTTGACCTCGTGGCCGTCGTCCCCGAGGAACCACACGTAAGGGATCGAGCGGCGGTCGGCGTGCCGGATCTGCTTGCCGAACTTCGCTGCGCTGGGCGCCACCTCCGCGGGGATGTCCCTCGCGCGCAGGGCGGCGGCGACGTCGTCGGAGGCGGACCGGTGGGCCTCGTCCGCGACGGCGACCAGGACCGCCGTCGGGACGGGCCGCGAGACGCGCGCGAGGTCCGCGCCGAGGATGCGCGCCACGAGGCGGGAGACGCCGATCGAGAGTCCGGCGCCCGGGAAGGTGCGGTTGCCGGCCGAGGCGAGGGAGTCGTAGCGGCCGCCCGAGCAGATCGACCCGAGGTCCTCGTGGCCGAGCAGCGTCGTCTCGTAGACCGTGCCCGTGTAGTAGTCGAGACCGCGCGCGATCGACAGGTCGCCGACGACGGCGCCCGGGCGGCGGCGCTCCGCGGACGAGAGGACCGACAGCAGCGAGTCGAGCCCCTCGTCGAGCAGGTCGGTGGAGACGCCGAGGGAGCGCACCGCCTCGGCGACCTCCGCGGCGGTACCCCGGATCGACGCGAGTGCGAGGGCCTGCTCGGCCTGCTGCGCGCTCGCGCCGGCCTCCTGCCCGAGGAGCTGCGCCACGCCGTCGGGGCCGATCTTGTCGAGCTTGTCGACCTGGCGGAGCACGGCGTCGACGTCGGTGAGCCCGATGCCGGCGTAGAACCCCTGGGAGAGCTTGCGGTTGTTCACCCGGACCACGGCGCGCGGGACCGGCAGCGCGGCGATCGCCTCGGCCATGACGAGGGCGAGCTCCGCCTCGTGGTGCTCGGCCAGGGAGCCGTCGCCCACGATGTCGACGTCGGCCTGCGTGAACTCGCGGAACCGGCCGTCCTGGGGGCGCTCCCCGCGCCACACCTTCTGGATCTGGTAGCGGCGGAACGGGAAGGTGAGGTCCCCGGCGTGCTCGACGACCCACCGGGCGAACGGGACGGTGAGGTCGAAGTGCAGGCCGAGCCGCCGGTCGGCGTCGGACTCGTCACCGCCCTGCAGGCGGCTGAGGAGGTAGATCTCCTTCGAGGTCTCGCCCTTGGACAGGAGCTGGTCGACCGGCTCGACGGAACGGGTCTCGATCGGCGCGAAGCCGTGCAGCTCGAAGGTGTGCCGCAGCGTGTCCAGGACATGGTTCTCGACGAGACGACCGTCAGGGAGCCATTCGGGGAATCCGGACAACGAGGGGGTACGAGCCATGGCGCGATTCTCCCACCGAACCGGCGCCGCACCCGTCGGGACGTGCCGGGACCCGGCGGCCGCGGGTGTGAGCCCCGTCAGGTCTCAGGCGAGGAAGGGGTTCGTCCCAGGCGAGGAAGGGGTTCGTCTCAGGTGAGGAAGGGGTTGGTGGCGAGCTCGCGCTCGAGCGTGGTGACGGGTCCGTGGCCCGGGAGGAGCACAGCGCGCGGGTCGATGACCTGGGCGAGCGTGCGGAGCGTCTCGTCCATCGACTGCGGGTCCCCGCCGGGCAGGTCGGTTCGGCCGACGGAGCCGGCGAAGATCACGTCGCCCGTCAGCAGGAGCAGGTGTGGGCCGGGCCCGGACGACGGCAGCGCGAGGTGGCCGGGATCCCCGGGCTCCCCCGTGTCGATCGACTCCGCGGCGAGCAGGAGGACGGTCGAGCCCTCGGTGTGGCCGGGCGCCGGGATCCCGCGGACGCCGAGACCGGGCAGGAGCGCCGAGCCTCCCCCGGTCAGCAGGGCGGAGGGCATCGCGTCCGCGGCCTTCGGGGCGCGCCACGGGCTGCCGGCGATGAGGGGGAACTGCTCCCCCAGCAGGGGGCCGACGAACGCGGCGCCCGCGGGGTCCGCCAGGCGCGGCAGGTCGGGGGCCGAGATCTGCAGGACGACGCCGTCCGGGTCGGCGATCGCGGCCGCGTCCCACACGTGGTCCGGGTGCCCGTGGGTGGCGAGCACGGCCCCGACGGTCAGGTCGAGGTCCGCGAGGACGGCGGGCAGCCGCTCGGCGGCGCCACCACCAGGATCGACGACGAGGCAGGGACCCGAGGGGGCCGCCGCGAGGACGTAGCAGTTGACCTCGAGGGCGGGGGCGAGGACGCGGCGCAGGAGCATGCGACGAGGCTAGTGCGCGCGGGCCGGACAATTGTCTGTGAGTGTCCTCCGGGCCAACTAGTCTGTGCGGGTCCCCTGCCGAGCCGGGGACCCGCGCACCAGGTCGGTGCGGCGGTGACGACGAGGCCCGCCAGTGGGACTCGGCATGGAGTGAGCAGCGTGAGCGAGAAGCCCAACCTCGACGAGACGTCCCCCGCGGAGCCCCTCGGCACCGACGGCGCACCGGAGCCGGCGGAGGCCGCCACGGCACCCGAGCAGGCCACACAGGCAGAGCCGACCGCCCAGGCGGAGCCGGCCGAGCCCGCTGGCCAGACAGAGCCGGCCGGAACGACCGAGCAGGCCGACGGCGGTGCGACCGAGGCGTCCGCCGCACCCGAGGCCGCAGAGGCCGCAGAGGCCGCAGAGGCCGCAGAGGCCGCAACAGCAGCCGATCCCGAGCCAACCGCACCCGCGGAGCCGAGCACCGCCCAGGCTGAGGCGCCCGCGCCCACCGAGACGCCCGCCGCACCCGTGGCCGCAGAGGCCGAGCCCACGACAGCAGCCGAGCCGGAGGCAGCCGCACCCGCACGGCCCGCCGCTGCGCCGTCGGCGTCCGGTCCCGCGCCGTCGGTCCCCGGCCCCAAGCCGCCGACCCCGGGCCCGAAGCCGCCGACGCCCGGGTCGATCCCGACGCCCAAGGCGATGCCGGTCAAGCCCGCCGTCGCCCCGGTCGCCCCGACCGCCGCGGCCCCGGCGGCGCCGCAGCCCGCCCTCGACCCGGCGCTGGCCGCGGCGGCCGCCGCGTTCGGGCGCGTGGACGAGGAGGGCACGGTCTTCGTCAAGGACGGCGAGACCGAGCGCATCGTCGGCCAGTTCCCCGGCGGCAGCGAGGAGGAGGCGCTCGGCATGTACGTGCGCCGTTACCTCGACCTCGCCGCCCAGGTGGCTCTCCTCGAGACCCGCATCGGGCACATCACTGCGAAGGAGGCCGGCCAGACGCAGCGCAAGCTCACCGAGCAGCTCGTCGAGCCGGCAGCCGTCGGCGACCTGCCGGCACTCCGCGAACGCCTCGGCGCGGTCGAGGCCGTCGTCGAGGTCGAGCGGGAGAAGGCGCGCGTGGAGCGCGCCGAGGCCAAGGCCGCCGCACTCGTCGAGCGCACCGCACTCATCGAGCGCGCCGAGGAGATCGCTGCGCAGAACCCGTCCAACGTCCGGTGGAAGGCCGCCGGCGAGGAGCTGCGCCAGCTGCTCGACTCCTGGAAGGCCGCCCAGCGCCAGGGCCCGCGCATCGACAAGCCCGACGAGGACGCCCTCTGGAAGCGGTTCTCGGCCGCGCGCACGCAGTTCGACAAGCAGCGCAAGGCCTTCTTCCATCAGCTCGACGCCGACCAGGACGAGGTGCGCCGGGCCAAGGAGAAGCTCATCACCCGCGCCGAGGAGCTCTCCGGCTCGACGGAGTGGGGCCCCACCTCGGGCGCCTACCGCGACCTCATGGACCAGTGGAAGGCCGCCGGCCGCGCGTCGAAGAAGGTCGACGACGAGCTGTGGCACCGCTTCCGCACCGCCCAGCAGCGCTTCTTCGACAATCGCACCGCGGCGAACGAGGCCATCGACAAGGAGTACGCCGGCAACCTCGAGGTCAAGCTCGAGATCCTCGAGAAGGTCGAGGCGCTCCTGCCGATCACCGACGTCGAGTCGGCCAAGAACGCGCTCCGTCCCCTCCAGGACCAGTGGGAGGAGGCCGGCAAGGTGCCGCGCGCCGACATCCAGCGGGTCGAGGGCCGCATGCGCGCCGTCGAGAAGGCCATCCGGGACGCCGAGGCCGAGCGCTGGACCAAAACGGACCCCGAGAAGAAGGCGCGCGCCGACGGCATGCTCGCCCAGCTCGAGGACGCGATCGCCGGCCTCGAGGCCGACCTCGAGAAGGCTCGGGCGGGTGGCGACGAGAAGAAGATCGCCGCCGCGCAGGAGGCCCTCGACGCCCGCCGCTCCTGGTTCGAGCAGATTCAGGCATCGGCCGACCGCTGATCCGTCCACAGGCAGCCTGACGCGGCCCCGTCCACAGCTCGTGGGCGGGGCCGCGTCCGTCCGGCGCATGCTGCTCCCATGCACCACTCGCTCCTGTGGCTCGCCCCGCGCCCGCTCCCGCCCCAGCACATGGCCTCGGTGGTCGACCCGCCCGGCGCGGGCCTCCGCCTGCACGACGGCGGCGGGCCTCACGTGCCGGCCACCGTTCCCGCGACGGCTCCGGTCCACGCGCCGCACGCGCTGACCGACGAGCACCTGTCCGTGGCGCTGGCACGGGCGGCGCGGGCAAACCTCGCCGGTGCCGGCACCGGCCCGTGCCAGGTGCTGTGCCTCGGCACCGCCGCGTGGGTGCACGTCGGCGGGTTCCGTCCACCGACCGACCACACGTGCCGAGCGCCCGGCACGGGCGGTCGCGCCCGCTACAAGTACGTCCTGCTCGAGCACGACGTCGTGACGATCGAGGGCGTGCGGGTCACCTCGCGTGCCCGCACCGTCCTCGACCTCCTCCGCCTCGTCGATCCCGTGGAGGCGCTCGGACCGGCCCGGTGCCTGCTCCGCCTCCCGGGCACCCGGAGGGACGTCGGCCGGCTCCTGGTGGAGCGCTCCTCCCTGGCGGGCACGGTGCGCGCCCGGCGGATGCTGCGGCTCCTCGAGGAGGATCT
>JBQDDG010000004.1:63728-97169 GCA_052093225.1 Actinomycetaceae bacterium | reverse complement strand
GAGTACAAGTTCTTCGAGCCGGCGTTCTACCACACGGACGTCCCCGACTGGGGCACGGCCTACAGCCAGGTGGCGGCGCTGGGGGAGCGGGCCGTGGTCTGCCTCGACACCGGGCACCACGCACCCGGCACGAACGTGGAGTTCATCGTCATGCAGCTCCTGCGCCTGGGGAAGCTCGGCTCGTTCGACTTCAACTCGCGCTTCTACGCCGACGACGACCTCATCGTCGGCGCGGCCGACCCGTTCCAGCTCTTCCGGATCATGGTCGAGGTCATCCGTGGCGGCGGCCTCGACCCGGCGACCGGCGTCGCCTTCATGCTCGACCAGTGCCACAACATCGAGGCGAAGATCCCGGGCGAGATCCGGTCCGTCCTCAACGTCCAGGAGGCCACGCTCCGCGCCCTGCAGGTGGACCGCGACGCGCTCGCCAAGGCGCAGGCGGACAACGACGTGCTCGGCGCGAACGACGTCCTCATGGACGCCTTCTGGACCGACGTCCGCCCGGCGCTGCGCGAGTGGCGCGCCGCCCGCGGCCTGCCGGAGGACCCGATGGCCGAGTTCGCGGCGAGCGGGTACCTCGAGCGCATCGCCGCCGACCGCGTCGGCGGCACCCAGGCCGGCTGGGGCGCCTGACCGGGCGCCCGGCCGGGCCCGGCACCCCCGAACCCGCACCCTCGGACCCGCACCGCCGAAGCCGCCCCCCGGAGCCGCACCCCGGCCCCGCACCTCCCGACCCGCACCACGAGCACCGCACAGAACCGACCGACGGAGAACCCGTGAGCACACCGTCCGAGCTCGTCGCCCGCTCCAACCGGCTGGGCGCCGACCCCCGCAACACCAACTACGCCGGCGGCAACACCTCGGCCAAGGGCACCGACACCGACCCCGTCACCGGCGAGCCCGTCGAGCTCTGCTGGGTCAAGGGCTCGGGCGGCGACCTCGGCACCCTCACGGAGGCCGGCCTCGCGGTGCTCCGCCTCGACCGCCTCCGCGCGCTCGTCGACGTCTACCCGGGCGTCGAGCGCGAGGACGAGATGGTGGCCGCCTTCGACTACTGCCTGCACGGCAAGGGCGGCGCGGCCCCCAGCATCGACACCGCCATGCACGGGCTCGTCGAGGCACCGCACGTCGACCACCTGCACCCCGACTCCGGGATCGCGCTCGCCACCGCCGCCGACGGTGAGGCCCTCGCCCGCGAGTGCTTCGGCGACCGCGTGGTCTGGGTGCCGTGGCGCCGACCCGGCTTCCAGCTCGGCCTCGACATCGCCGAGATCCGCCGCGCCCACCCGGACGCGATCGGATGCGTCCTCGGTGGCCACGGCATCACGGCCTGGGGGGAGACCAGCGAGGAGTGCGAGGCCGCGTCGCTGGAGATCATCCGCACCGCGGAGGCGTTCATCGCGGAGCGGACCGAGAGGCTGGCCGCCGAGGGCGGGCACCCGTTCGGCCCGGTCGTCCCCGGGCGCGAGGCCCTGCCCGACGACGCCCGGCGGGCCCGGGCGGCCGCCCTCGCCCCGGTGGTGCGCGGGCTCGCGTCCGCCGACCGCCCGCAGGTCGGCCACTTCACCGACTCGGCCGCCGTGCTCGAGCTCGTTTCCCGCGAGAAGCTCGCCCCGCTCGCAGAGCTCGGCACCTCATGCCCGGACCACTTCCTGCGCACCAAGGTGCGTCCGCTGGTCCTCGATCTGCGCGCCGACGCCCCCCTCGACGAGGCGGTCGAGCGCCTGCGCGAGCTCCATGCCGCCTACCGCGAGGAGTACGCCGCCTACTACGAGCGCCACGCCGACGCCGACTCCCCGGCCATGCGGGGCGCGGACCCCGCGATCGTGCTGATCCCCGGCGTCGGGATGTTCTCGTTCGGCAAGGACAAGCAGACCGCGCGGGTGGCCGGCGAGTTCTACGTCAACGCCATTAACGTCATGCGTGGCGCGGAGGCGATCTCCACGTACGCCCCCATCGACGAGTCCGAGAAGTTCCGCATCGAGTACTGGGCGCTCGAGGAGGCCAAGCTCAGGAGGCAACCCGCGCCGAGGACGCTCGCGACCCGAATCGCCCTCGTCACCGGGGGAGGCTCGGGCATCGGACGCGCCACCGCCGAGCGGCTCGCCGCCGAGGGGGCCTGCGTCGTCGTCGCCGACCGTGACCTCGCCCGCGCCGAGGAGGTGGCCGCCGCGCTCGGCGGTCCCGACGTCGCCGTCGCGATCGGTGCGGACGTCACCGTCGAGGACGACGTCGCCGCGCTCGTGGCGCAGTCCGTGCTCGCGTTCGGGGGCGTGGACCTCGTGGTCAACAACGCCGGACTGTCCATCTCCAAGCCGTTGCTCGAGACCACGGTGGCCGACTGGGACGTCCAGCACGACGTCATGGCCCGCGGATCCTTCCTCGTGGCGCGCGAGGCCGCGCGGGCGATGATCGCCCAGGGCATGGGCGGCGACGTCGTCTACATCGCCTCGAAGAACTCGCTGTTCGCCGGCCCCAACAACGTGGCCTACGGTGCGGCCAAGGCCGACCAGGCCCACCAGGTGCGGCTCCTCGCCGCCGAGCTCGGAGCACACGGCATCCGGGTCAACGGCGTCAACCCCGACGGCGTGGTGCGCGGCTCCGGGATCTTCGCCGGCGGCTGGGGCGCCAAGCGCGCCGCGGTCTACGGAGTCCCCGAGGAGGAGCTCGGCCAGTACTACGCGGGACGGACCCTGCTCAAGCGCGAGGTGCTCCCCGAGCACGTGGCGGCCGCCGTCGTCGCCCTCGTCGGCCCCGACCTCACCCAGACCACCGGTCTGCACATCCCGGTCGACTCCGGGGTGGCGGCCGCGTTCCTGCGATGACCGCCGACGGCGGGCCCACCTACGCGGCCGTCGACCTGGGCGCCTCCAGCGGGCGCGTGATCGTCGGGCGCGTGCACGACGGCCGGCTCACCACCACCGAGGTCGCCCGGTTCCCCAACGGCCCGGTCGCCGTGCCGGCGGGGGAGCGGGAGGTCCTGCACACGGACGTCGTCGGGCTCTACCGGGAGATGGTCGACGGCCTGCGCGTCGCGGCCCGCGAGCACGGCCCGCTCACATCCGTGGGGATCGACGGGTGGGGGGTGGACTACGGGCTGCTCGACGCCGACGGCGCCCTGCTCGGCATCCCCGTCCACCACCGCGACGCGCGCACCGACGGCGTGCCCGAGCAGGTCTTCGAGCACCTGCCCGCTCCCTGGTGCTACGCGCGCAACGGCCTGCAGGTGCTGCCGTTCAACACGATCTTCCAGCTCGCAGCCTCGGCGGGCTCCGCGCAGGCGGCCGCCGCGCGCACGCTCCTGCTGCTGCCCGACCTCCTCGGGCACTGGCTCGCCGGGTCCGTCGTCGCCGAGGTGACCAACGCGTCGACGACCGGTCTGGTCGACGCCTCGTCCCGCCGGTGGTCCGACGATCTCGTGTCCGGGCTGTCCGCGGCCTACGGGATCGACACGGCCGCCCTCCTGCCGCGACTCGTGGAGCCGGGCACCGTCGTCGGGCAGCTGCGCGACCCGATCGGCGTCGGGCCGGCCTCCCTCGTGGCCGTCGCCTCCCACGACACCGCGTCGGCGGTGGCGGCCCTGCCGACCACTTCGACGCGCGCCGCGTACATCTCCTCGGGCACCTGGTCCCTCGTGGGCCTCGAGCTGGAGCAGCCCGTACTGAGCGAGGAGAGCCGGGCGGCCAACTTCACCAACGAGCTCGGCCTCGACGGCACGGTCCGTTACCTCCGCAACGTCACCGGCCTGTGGGCGCTCCAGGAGTGCCTGCGGACGTGGCGCGAACAAGGGGACCGGATCGACGTCGTCGACCTGGTCGAGGCCGCCCGGGCCGAGCCCGCGCTCGCCTGCGTCGTCGACATCGACGCGCCCTCCTTCCACGCGCCCGGCGAGATGCCGGCGCGCATCGCCGAGGAGGCCCGCCGCACCGGGCAGCCCGCCCCCCAGTCCCCGGCGGCCTTCGCCCGGTGCATCCTCGACTCCCTCGCCATGGCCTACCGGCGGGCGCTCCGGCAGGCGGCCTGGCTCTCCGGGAGAGAGGTGGACGTGGTGCACGTGGTGGGCGGCGGCTCGAAGAACGCGCTGCTGTGCGAGCTCACCGCCGACGCCACCGGCCTCCCCGTCGTGGCCGGGCCCGCCGAGGGCACCGCGATCGGGAACCTGCTCGTCCAGGCGCAGGCGGCCGGGCAGGTCGGGCCGGGACTGCGGGCGCTGCGCGAGGTCGTCGCCGCGTCGACCGAGACCCGGCGCTACGAGCCGTCTGGCGACGCGGAGCCGTGGGCCGAGGCTGAACGGCGCCTGCCCGCATGACGGGCGTGACCGGCGCTCCAGGTCCTACAGTGACGACAGACCCGGGCCGCCCGACCCGAGCTTCACACCAGCGCCGAGGAGGCCGCTCCATGGTTCAGCGTCAGGTCCCGCGACCGAGCGAGATCTTCGAGCTCGTGCACTTCAAGCGGCCGAGCCTGGACCTCAAGCGGCGCCGCCTGGAGTCCGCCCTGACGATCGAGGACCTGCGGAAGGTGGCCAAGCGCCGCACGCCCGCAGCGGCCTTCGACTACACCGACGGCGCCGCGGAGGGCGAGCTGTCCCTGCGGCGCGCGCGGCAGGCGTTCCGCGACGTCGAGCTGCACCCCTCGATCCTCCACGACGTCTCGACCGTCGACACGTCGACGACGATCTTCGGCGGCCCCTCGGCCCTCCCGTTCGGCATCGCGCCCACCGGCTTCACCCGGCTCATGCAGACCGAGGGCGAGATCGCCGGGGCGGGCGCCGCCGGCGCCGCGGGCATCCCGTTCAGCCTCTCCACGCTCGGTACCACCTCGATCGAGGACGTCCGCGCCGCCAACCCGGACGGGCGCAACTGGTTCCAGCTCTACGTCATGCGCGAGCGCCAAACCTCCTACGACCTGGTCGAGCGCGCAGCCCGCGCCGGCTTCGACACCCTCTTCTTCACCGTCGACACCCCCGTCGCCGGTGCCCGCCTGCGCGACGTCCGCAACGGCTTCTCCATCCCGCCGCGCCTCACGCTCCGCACCGTCCTCGACGCCGTGCCGCGCCCCTGGTGGTGGTACGACTTCCTCACGACGCCGAAGCTCGAGTTCGCCTCCCTGTCCTCGACCGGCGGCACCGTGGGTGAGCTGCTCGACTCGGCGATGGACCCGACGATCGACGACGACGACCTCGCCACGATCCGCTCGATGTGGCCGGGCAGGCTCGTGGTCAAGGGCGTCCAGACCGTCGAGGATGCGCGGCGCCTGGTCGACCTCGGCGTCGACGGGATCGTGCTGTCCAACCACGGCGGACGGCAGCTCGACCGCGCCCCCGTGCCGTTCCACCTGCTGCCCGACGTGGTGCGCGAGGTCGGCCACCACACCGAGATCGCGCTGGACACCGGCATCATGAACGGCGCCGACATCGTGGCGGCGCTCGCGCTCGGTGCCCGCTTCACGATGGTGGGGCGCGCCTACCTGTACGGGCTCATGGCCGGCGGCCGCGAGGGCGTAGACCGCACGATCGAGATCCTCACCGACCAGCTGGTGCGGACGATGAAGCTGCTCCAGGTACGGACAGTCGACGAGCTCGAGCCCCGGCACGTCACCCAGCTCCAGCGGCTCGCGCCTCGCGCGGCACCCGGCGTGCGCGTACCCGACTGACTGTCGACCTCCGCAGCCTCCACGCCCGCCTGATCCGCCGATCGGTTGATCCCTCCGCCCGGGATGCTTCCTAGCGTCCTCGGCATGGACATCCGCCAGCTTCCCGCCCCGCCGCAGGGCCGCCGAGCCCTCGCCCCCGACCTGGCGCGCGGTCTCATGCTCGCCCTCATCGCGGTCGCCAACGTGATGATCTACCTCCACGGCCGGCCCTACGGGCTGCGCCAACATGTCGTCGAGGACGGGACCCTCGATCGCCTGGTCACCGCCGTGGTCGCGGTCGCCGTCGATGCTCGCGCGTACCCGCTCTTCGCCGCACTCTTCGGCTACGGTCTGGTCCGCATCGCCGACCGGCTGCGGGCGCGGGGCGCGACGCCGGACGACGTGCGCCGCCACCTGCGTCGCCGGTCCTGCTGGCTACTCGTGCTCGGCCTCGTGCATGCTCTCGTCGGCTTCTCGGGCGACATCCTCGGCTGGTACGGACTCCTCGGCCTGATCCTCGCCTCCCGCCTGCGTGTCAGCGACCGCGTCCTCCTGCGCACGGCCGCGGTCTGGCTCGTCCTCGCGTCCGTCGTCCAGGGCCTGCTCCACGCCGACCCCACCGTGCGGACCCAGCGCAGCATCCTGTGGTCGTTCGCCATCGAGGACCCGCTGGTCGCCGCCGGTTGGCGCCCGATCGAGTGGCTGATGACCCCGGTGGGTCTGCTCGCCGTCGTCAGCCCCGTGCTCGTCGGTATCTGGGCCGGCCGCCGACGAATCCTCGAGCGCCCCGAGCGGTACGCCGACCTGCTGCGCCGTACCGCCGCCGTCGGGATCTCGGTCGGCCTGCTCGGCGGACTCGGGACCGCCCTCGCGACCGCGCACATGTGGGAGCCGCCCGGCCTCGTCCTCGCCGGCCTGTTCTGGCTGCACATCCTCACGGGCGTGCCGGCCGGCCTCGGGTACGCGGCGACGATCGCGCTGGCCGCCGCGCGACTCACCGGGTCGCGCTCCCGGGTGCTCGCCGCACTGCGCGCGACGGGGGAGCGGTCGCTGAGCGCCTACCTCTTCCAGTCGGTGGTCTTCGTCGCGCTCCTGCCGGCGTGGACCTTCGGGTGGGGCGCCACGCTCGGCACGGCCGGCGCCGCCCTGCTCGCCCTCAGCACCTGGGCGGTGTCCGTCGTCGTGGCCGCCGCACTCGCCCGGCGCGGGCACCGGGGACCGGCCGAGGTGGTGCTGCGCCGGCTCACCAGGCCCGGACCGGCGCGGGCCGGGCGTGCCACCATACGGTGATGGCCCAGGCGAAGGCGCCCTCCGGCAGCCGGTTCGACCGCGTCTGGCTCGCGCTGCCCTACGTCCTCCTCGCTGCCTCGGCCCTGACGACGTGGTTGTCCGGCGACGTCGACGGGCCCCGCCTGACGCTCGTCCTCGGGGTGTGCGCGGTCGTCGCGGCGTGGCACTCCTGGGCGGTGGCGCACCCCGAGTGGCTCGAGACCCGGCTCGCCCCGATGGCGATCTATCACGCCGGGCTGGTCGGTCTGTGCGCCGTGCTCCTCAACTTCTCGTTCCACTTCTTCCCGCTCTACCTGTCGTGCTACGCGATGGCCTTCGTCGCGCTGCCAGGGGCGTGGGCATACGCCGGCGTCGCCCTGACGACCGTCGTCTCCCTCCTCGTCCCGAGCCTCGACACCTGGTCCGCGGAGAACGTGGCCGTGACGGTGGTGGGCGGGGTGCTCGCCGCCGCGGCGGGATGGACGATCCGCTCGCTGGACCGCGAGTCGACCCGCAGGAAGGAGGCGCTTGCGGCCCTCGCCGCGGCCAATGCCGACCTCGAGCGTGCCGCCGCGGAGAACCGGACCCTGCAGGGCCGACTCCTGGCCGGCGCACGTTCGCAGGGGGTCGCGTCCGAGCGGGCGCGCCTGGCCGGGGAGATCCACGACACGATCGCCGCCGGGCTCAGCGGCATCGTCGCCCAGCTCGAGGCGCTCGACGTCGAGCTGGGCGACGACTACGCGCTTCGGCCCCGCGTCCGCACGAGCGTCGAGCTGGCCCGCGAGAGCCTGGCAGAGGCGCGACGCTCGGTGCGCGCCCTACGGCCGGAGCCCCTCGTCCGCCATGCCCTACCGGGCGCACTCGCGGAGGCGGTCGGCCGGTTCGGACGCACCCACGGCCTGCCGGTCCGGTTCGCGGTGACCGGTGAGGAGTGCTCGGTCTCCCGCGCGGTGGAGGACGTGCTGCTGCGCGGCGCCCAGGAGGCGATGACGAACGTCGCGCGGCACGCCGGCGCGTCCGAGGCGCGGGTCACCCTCACCTTCCTCGGTGACACGGTCGCCCTGGACGTCGGCGACGACGGGTCGGGGTTCGACGCGAGGACCAGCGGCGGTCACGGGCTGAGCATCATGCGCGAACGCGTCGAGGAGGTGGGAGGCCGCGTCGTCGTCGATTCGTCCCCGGGCGAGGGCACCGTCGTGACGCTCACGGTCCCCTGCGGGGAGCGGGAGTGACGTCGGCCGTGAGCACCCCGATCCGTGTGCTCGTCGTGGACGACCACCCCGTCGTCCGGGACGGCCTGCGCGCGCAGCTCGATGCCGAGGAGGGCCTCGACGTCGTGGCCGTCGCCGGGGGAGCCGAGGAGGCGCTGGCCGTCCTCGAGCGGTACCGCGTCGATGTCGTCGTCACCGACCTGCGGATGCCCGGGGCGGGTGGCGTCGCCCTCGTCCGCGAGGTGCGGGACACCCGTCCGGACACCGAGGTCCTCGTGCTCACCACCTACGACACGGAAGACGACGTCGGGCCCGCCCTCGACGCGGGCGCCCGCGGCTATCTCCTCAAGGACGCCACCCGCGCCGCCCTGGTCGAGGCCGTGCGCGCCGTCGCCCGGGGGCGCTCCGTGTTCGCGCCCAGCGTGCTGCGCCGGACGGCCGCGGAGCCCAGCACTCCCCCGTTGAGCGACCGTGAGGTGGAGGTCCTCCGGCTGGTCGCCGAGGGTCGGACCAACCGGGAGATCGGACGGGTGCTCCTCATCGGTGAGGCCACCGTCAAGACGCACGTCCAGCACATCCTCGCCAAGCTGGACGTGCGGGACCGGGCGGCCGCCGTCTCGACGGGCCACCGCCTCCGGCTCCTGTGAGTCGACCGTCCTCAGTGCCCGCGGGCGATCCACTCGTCCAGGTGCGGGGCCTCGTCGCCGATCGTCGTCGGGTCGCCGTGCCCGGTGAGCACCCGCGTCTCGGCCGGCAGCGTGAGCAGCCGCGTCCGGATCGACTCGACGATCGTCGGGAAGTCCGAGTAGCTCCGGCCCGTCGCCCCGGGTCCGCCCTGGAACAGGGTGTCGCCGGTGAGCACGACGCCGAGGCCGGGCATGTGGAAGCAGCACGAGCCGGGGGAGTGGCCGGGCGTGTGGATCACCGTGACCCGCTCGCCCGCCGCGCCCACCGGGACCTGCGCACCGTCGACGAGCTGCTCGTCCGGCGCGGCGTCCGGCTCGACGACGTCCCACAGCATCCGGTCGGCGGGGTGCAGGAGCACCGGCGCCGCCGTCGCCTCGCGCAGGGCGCCCACCGCGTGGAGGTGGTCGTCGTGCCCGTGGGTGAGCAGGATCGCCGAGACCTTCCGGCCGGCCACCGCCTCGATCACCGGGCGCGCGTCGTGCGCGGCGTCGACGATCACGCACGAGGAGTCGTCGCCGACCACGTACACGTTGTTGTCCACGTCGAACGTCTCGCCGTCCAGGGTGAACGTCCCCGACGTCACGACCGTCTCGACCCGCAGCGCGCTCATGCCGGCACCTCCGTCGTCTCGCTGTCTGCACGGTCCGCGCCCGGCAGGACCACCACCGAGCGCAGCACCGACCCGTCCTTCATCTTGCCGAACGCCGGCTCGACGTCCCCGATCCCGATCGTCTCCGAGACGAACGCGTCGAGGTCGAACCGGCCCTGCAGGTAGAGGTCGACGAGCATCGGGAAGTCGCGCTCCGGCAGGCAGTCGCCGTACCAGGCGGACTTCAGGGACCCGCCGCGGCCGAACACCTCGTCCAGCGGCAGCGTGACCTCCGTGCCCGGCTCCGGCACGCCGACGAGCACCACGCGGCCCGCGAGGTCCCGCGCCTCGAAGGCCTGCCGGTAGGTGGCGGCCACACCCGCGGCGTCGACGACGAGGTCCGCGCCGAACCCGCCGGTCAGCTCGCGGATCTGCGCCACCACGTCCTCGCTGCCCGCGTCGATCGTGTGCGTCGCCCCGAGGTCCTTCGCCCAGTCGAGCTTCCGCTGCTGCAGGTCCACGGCGATGATCGTCGTGGCCCCCGCGAGCCGAGCGGCAGCCACCGACGCCGCGCCGACGCCGCCGCAGCCGATGACGGCCACCGACTCCCCGCGGCGCAGCGCGCCGGTGTTGAGCACGGCCCCGGCGCCGGCCATGACGCCGCAGCCCACGAGCCCCGCGGCCTCGGGGCGGGCGGCCGGGTCGACCTTCGTGCACTGCCCCTGCGCCACGAGCGTCTTCTCGGCGAAGGCGCCGATGCCGAGGGCGGGGGTGAGCTCCGTGCCGTCCTCGAGCGTCATCTTCGTCGCGGCGTTGTGGGTGGCGAAGCAGTACTGCGGCTCGCCGCGGTAGCATGCCCGGCACTCCCCGCACACGGCCCGCCAGTTGAGCACCACGTAGTCCCCGACCGCCACGTGCGTGACGCCCTCGCCGACCTGAGACACCGTGCCCGCGGCCTCGTGGCCGAGGAGGAACGGGAAGTCGTCGGAGACCCCGCCCGTCACGTAGTGGTGATCGGTCTGGCACACGCCGCAGGCGGCGACGTCGACGACGACCTCGCCCGGCCCCGGGTCCGGCACGATGATCGTCACCACCTCGACGGGCGCGTCCTTCGCGCGGGAGACGACGGCCTGGACCTTGTGCGACATGGGGACACCCTTCGGCGACGCTGGCGGGGAACTCCTCCAGCCTGGCCTACGGCCGCGGGCCCGGCAACGCGTGCCCACCGCCGGGCGGGCCGGGCGGCGCGGGCCTCCCGCCAGGACGAACCTGGCACGAGCCGACGGAGCAGCGCCGGGCGGACCGGGGTGGCGCCGCACCAGCATTTGTATGCATAATAGATGCATGTCATCCACTCTGGTGCAGATCCGCGGTGTCGAGGTCGAGATCCGGGACGAGCTCGCCGCGCGGGCGGCACGTCGCGGGAAGAGCCTCACGGCCTACCTGCGCGAGCTGCTCGAGCGCGAGGCGGCCACGCCGGACCTCGCCGAGGTGTTCGCACGGGTCGACGCGCGCTCGGAGTCCAGCGACGTGTCGTCCGTTGACATCATCCGCGCCGATCGTGACGGTCGATGATCGTCGTCGACGCCTCGGTGGTCGTCGACGCGCTCACGCACCGGTCGCTGACCGACCTGCGCCGACGCCTCAGCCTCGAGACGCTGCACGCGCCCGACCTCGTCGACCACGAGGTGGTCAGCGCACTGCGCGGCCTCACCCTCGGCGGGCACCTCGGGGAGTCGCGGGCCCGGGACGCGCTCAGCGACTTCGACGATCTTGCGCTGCGGCGCCATCCCAGCACCATGCCGCTCCGTGAACGCGTGTGGGCGCTCCGGCACAACCTCACCAGCTATGACGCCGCCTACGTGGCCGTCGCCGAGCAGCTCGGCTGCGCCCTGTGGACGCGGGACGCGCGGATGGCCGCGGGCCTCCGTGCGGAGGTGTCCGTCGAGGTCGTCTGACCCCGCGGTACCTACCCCCACACGCGCGTGACGATCTCCTCCCCGATGGGGATCGCCGCCGTCGCGGCGGGGGAGGGGGCGTTGAGCACGTGGACCTGCCGCGGCGTCGAGGCGATCTCGAAGTCCTCCACGAGCGACCCGTCGGGCCGCACCGCCTGCGCACGCACGCCGGCCCGGTAACCCACGAGGTCGGTCGAGTTCAGGTCCGGGCAGTACTTCGACACCTCGGCGAGGTACCCGTCCGGCACGAACGAGTTCCACAGCTCCTTGACGCCGCTGCGCCAGTGCTTCTGCCCCATCTTCCACAGGCCGCCGAAGCTCACCGCGTCGCGCGCGTCGTCGGCGTCGAACCCGAACCGGCCGGTCTTCTCCCGGGACAGGGCGAGCACTGCGTTCGGGCCGAGCAGGATCCGCCCGTCCACGGTAGGCGTGATGTGCACGCCGAGGAACGGCAGCCCCTCCCCGGGCACCGGGTAGATGAGGCGCGAGACGAGCCCGGCGCGGTGGCCCGGCAGCGTGTAGTACTCACCCTTGAACGGCACGATCTTCACGTCCGTGGCCACGTGGGCCTTCGCCGCCACCCGGTCGGCCTGCAGGCCCGCGCACGCCACGAGCCGCCGCGCCCGCAGCGCCTCGCCGTGCTCGAGCGAGACGTCCACGCCGGTCTCGGTCTCGGAGATCCACGCGACCTCCGAACGCACCCGCACCTCGCCGCCGAGCTCGCTGACCTCGTCGGCCAGGGCGCGGGCCACCTCCCCGAAGTCCACCACCGCCGATCGCGGCGAGTGCAGCGCGGCCACGCCCGTGACGTGGGGTTCCATCTCGCGCAGCTCGGCAGCGCCGACCTCGCGCACCTCGATCCCGTTCTCCCGCGCGTTCGCGGCGAGCGTCGCGAGCCGCGCCTTCTCCGCGTGGTCGGTGGCCACCACGAGCTTGCCGATCTCGCGCACCTCGATGCCGTGCTCGGCGCAGAACTCCTTCGTCGCCCGCTCACCGGCCCGGCACAGGCGCGCCTTGAGCGACCCGGGCGCGTAGTACAGGCCCGCGTGGATCACCCCGGAGTTGTGCCCCGTCTGCCCGGTGCCGACCTCGTCGGCCTTCTCCAGCACCACCACGCGCGAGCCGGGCCGCTCGCGGAGCAGCGCTCGCGCGGTGGCGAGCCCGACGATCCCCCCGCCCACGACCGCGACGTCGTACGTGACCTGACCATCGTCGTCGGGCATCCGTCTACCTCTTCACTCTCTCGTAGGTCTCGATGAACCTCGCGGGCGGTGTGCCGGCGACCGTGGCGGCGAGCAGCTCCTCGTCCACCTGGGCGTCCTTCTTCAGCCGGAGGCACGACTTGCCCATGTCGAGGTGGCCGGTCGATGCCGCCCACGCCGCACGGAACGCCTCCGCCTCGGCCACCTGCGAGTACACGCCCATGAGGTAGACGGACACGTAGCCCTTCTGGGCCTTGAGGGCGACGTACTGGAGCGGGTCGCCGTTGTAGGTGTCCGGGTAGGTCGCGAGCGGGACCGACCAGGTGACGAGGCCGCGGTCGACGCTGCGCTCGTAACCCTGCGGCATCGCCCCCTCGACGATCCGGTACAGCCGCTCGGTCAGCGCCCGGAACCGCTCCGGTGCGGCGTCGATCGCGTCCGCCACGTCGGGGGGCAGGTCCGGCCCGACGGCGGCTCCCGGCCCGGTCATCGCGTGCCCCTTCTCGAGCGGGCCGCCCGGGCGACCGGTCGCGACAGCGTCCCGGGGACGTCCTCACCGGCCGCCACCCGCTCCCGGTGCTCGCGGCGGCGGCGTTGGGCGGACAGGACGGCCGGCAGCTTGTCGGCGAGCGTGAAGCCGTCCTTGCCGTGGACGGTCGGCACGCCGTGCTCGGTGGCGGCGGAGCGGGCGGCCGTCGGCTTCTCCGCGGGGTCGAGCGTGCCGTGCGCGAGCACCTGCTCCGTGGGGCTCAGCTGCCGGATCGCGATCGCCCAGACGTTGCGCGGGTGCTCGCGCGCCACGTCGTCGTAGATCATCGGGTCGTGCTGGCCGTCGTCGCCCACCAGCAGCCACGCGATGTCCGGGAACGTGATCATGAGGTTTCGCAGCTGGACGCGCTTGTGCTCCTTGCCGGAGCGGAACAGGCCGGTCGTCGTCGGCCCCCAGTCGGTCATGAGCATCGGGCCCACCGGCAGCCGGTGGCGAAGCATGAACCGCTTGAGCGTCGGCACCACGTTCCACGCGCCCGTGGAGAGGTAGAAGATCGGCGCGTCGGGGTGCAGGTCGAGGACCTTCTCGTACAGCTCGGCCATGCCCGGGACCGGCTTGCGCGTGTTCGTGTGCCGGACGAACGAGTTCCAGGCGGCGAGGGCGGCGCGCGGCAGCATCGTCACCATCACCGTGTCGTCGATGTCGGAGACGATCCCCACCCGCGTCGCCGGCGCGACCACCAGCGCGTCCGTGACGACCGGCTGCGCGGCCTTCGCCTCGAGCGTCACCGCGTGCCAGCCGGGCGGCAGCCCGTGGTCCGGCACCATGACGTCGATGTAGCCGGACCGGTCGGTCGTCGTGCTGACCTCGAGCCCGTTGACCCGGACCGTGACCGGCAGGTGGCCGACCTGCGCGGTGAAGAACTGGCGCCAGCCGCGGCGTGCCTGCTGCGCGGCGACGCTGAGGAACTCGGCGGCGTCGATGGGCGAGGGGTAGCGGGCCGGCGCCAGGTCGGTGCCGTTGCCGGACCCGAGGACGTCGACCCAGGGGTCGGTCTCCGGCGAGGAGTGCGGGTCCCCCATGATCACGCGACCCATCACGTGCAGCGACTCGACCGATCCGTACCCGGTGAGCCCGATGATCCGCGGGCGCCACCCGCGCTGCTTGAGCCAGTCGACCGAACGCTTGTTGATGCCGTCCTCGAACGCCATGCCGAGGTTCGCGAGAGACATGCTCGCCAGCCTAGGTGGACGGGGCTCCCGCGGGCTCGGGCAATCACGCCGGATAGATGCTCACCTCGGCGGCCTTGACGACGAACAGGACCTCCTCGTCGAGGTCGAGCCCGAGCTCGGCCACCGAGAAGGGCGTGATGTCGGCCGCGAGGCGGGTCCCGTCCGGCGTCAGTGCCCGCACCCGGACGAGCTCGCCGTGCTGCTCGATCCCCGTCACGCGCACGCGGAGCGAGTTGCGCGGGCTGCCACCGGGGGAGGCCCGGTGGACGGCTACGGCGCGTGGGGAGAAGGTGGCGGCGCCCGCACCGCCGTCGGAGGCGCCGGTCGCGCCCTCGTCGGAGCCGAGGGCCACGGCGGCCGCGGTGGTGCGCGTGCTCGTGCCCGCACCGCCGACCGGTGCGCCGCCCGCGTGGTCGTCCGTCACGCCGTGCAGGACGGCGCCGCCCGCGCCCTCGCGGACCTCGTCGTGGGCGGTGCGGGTCCCGAGGACGAGGTTGACGCCCGCGAACCGGGCGGCGAACGCGGACCGGGGCCGGACGAGCACCTCGCGGGTCGGCCCCTCCTCGACGACGCGCCCGCCCTCGAGGACGACCACGTGGTCCGCGAGCGCGAGGACGTCGAGCAGGTCGTGGGTGACGACGAGCGCGGACCGGCCGGCCGCCCGCAGGGAGCTCCTGAGCACCTGGCGCAGCTCGGCCGCGGCGTCGACGTCGAGGGCCGCGAGCGGCTCGTCGAGCAGGAGCAGCTCGGGGTCGGGCGCGAGGGCGCGCGCGAGGGCCACGCGTTGCTGCTGACCGCCGGACAGCTCACGCGGGCGCCGCCCGGACAGGTGCGCGGCGCCGACCTCCTCGAGCCGGGCGCGGGCGATCTCCTCCGAGCGCTCGCGGCCCCGGCCGAGCGCGCGGGGGCCGAAGGCCACGTTGGCGAGGACGTCGAGGTGGGGGAGCAGGAGCGGCTCCTGCGCGAGCAGCGAGATGCGCCGCCGGTGGGGCGGCACCCAGGGCCGCCCGGACACCGTGCGCCCCGAGAGCGTCACCGCACCGGCGCTCGGGCGCAGGATGCCGGCGGCGAGGCCGACCACCGTGGACTTGCCGGAGCCGTTCGCCCCGAGCAGCGCCGCCACGCTGCCGGCCGGGACCGCCAGGTCGACCCGGACGTCGCGCTCGGCCACCTCGGCGTGGACCGTCAGCGCGCTCATCGCGACCCGCCGTCGGCGGCCGGCGCCGCGGTGCGGCGCGAGCGCCCCGCCTGCTGCGTGGTGAGCACGAGGACGGCGGCCAGCAGGATGAGGATCATCGACAGCGCGATCGCCGCGTCGGGATCGGTCTCCCGCTGGAGGTAGATCTCCAGCGGCAGCGTCCGCGTCACGCCCTGCAGGGAACCGGCGAACGTGAGGGTGGCGCCGAACTCGCCCAGGCAGCGGGCGAACGCGAGGGCGGTCCCGGAGGCGAGCGCGGGGGCGAGCAGCGGCATGGTCACGCGGCGCAGCACCGTCGTCGGCGAGGCGCCGAGGGTGGCGGCCACGAGCTCGTGGCGCCGGCCCGCCGTCCGTGCGGCGCCCTCGACGGCGATGACGAGGTAGGGCATGGAGACGAAGGCCTGCGCGAGCACCACGCCGAGGGTCGAGAACGCGACGTCGATCCCGAGCACGTCGAGGTGGCGTCCGAGCAGGCCGCGTCGACCGAAGGTGGTGAGCAGTGCGAGCCCGGAGACCACGGGTGGCAGGACGAGCGGGAGCAGCACGATCGTGCGGAGGACGCGCAGCCCAGGCAGCCGCGTCCAGGCGAGGACGAGGGCCAGCGGCACGCCGAGCACGGCGGCGAGCAGCGTCGCGAGCGCGGATGTCCGCAGGCTGAGCCAGAGGGCGTCGAGCGACTCCTCGGAGGTGAGCAGATCCGGCAGCTCCGTCCACGGGACCCGCAGGACCATGCCGAGGACCGGGAGCGCGACGAGCAGCACCCCGAGGACCGCGGGGAGAAGGATCCAGCGCGGCAGGCCGCCGGCCATGTCCCCGCGCGGTCGCCGGTGGTGCGGGGCGCTCACGGAGCGGTGAAGCCGGCCTCGCCGAGGACCGCCTGGGCCTCGTCGGAGAGGACGAGCTCGACGAAGGCGTCGGCCAGCTCGGCCTGCTCCGTGCCGCTCGTGACGGAGATCGGATAGCGGTTGACGACGTCCTCGGCGCCCTCCACCTCCACGACGTCGACGTCGTCGCCGGCCGAGGCCGCGTCCGTCGCGTAGACGAGGCCGGCGTCGGCCTGGCCGCTCGTGACCTTGCCGAGCACGTCGGTGACGCTGTTCTCCTCGCTCACGGGCTCGAGGGTGACGCCGAGGTTCTCGGCCAGCGTGACGGTCGCGGCCCCGCACGGGACCTGACGCGCGCAGACGACGAGGTCGGCGTCGTCGAGGCTCTCGTCCAGGCCGGTCACCCCGGCGGGGTTGCCGGCCGGGGTGACGAGCGTGAGGACGTTCTCGACGAAGATCTCGGGCTCGCCCTCGATCGAGCCGTTCGCGACGGCGTCGTCCATCGTCGACTCGTTGGCGGTCGCGAGCACGTCGGCGGGCGCTCCGGCGTCGAGCTGGGCCACCAGGTCGGAGGACCCGGCGAACGAGAACGTCACCTCGGCGGCGGGGTTCTCCTCGGTGAAGAGGTCGGAGATCTCCTCGAAGACCTCGTTCAGCGAGGCCGCGGCGAAGACCGTGAGCTCGCCGGAGAGCTCGTCGCCGTCGGAGGCGTCCCCGCCGCCCCCGGAGGGGTCCTCGTCCGCGGAGCCGCAGGCGGCGAGGGCGAGGACGGGGACGGCGGCGAGAGCCACGCCCCGCCGCCGACGGGGAGAGAGACCGATCTGCGTCATGAAGCGGAGATTATCACCGCGTATGAGGACGAGATGCGCGATGTTCTCCGCAGAGGCTGGTCGAGCCACCTGCCGGGCCGCCCGTAGACGAGGCGGGCGCGTGCCGGCGTGCCGGCGGGTCAGACGCGCGGGTCGCGCGGGTGCTCGTCGGGGTAGGCACGGTCCTCGACGCGCGTCACGTGGGTCGTCCGGCGCCGCGAGACGATCTGGACGATCCCGATGATGACGGCGAGCGCCCCGACGCCCATGAGGATGTAGCCGACCATGGTGAGGTCGACCTCGGCGATGGCGTCCTGGACCGCGAAGGACAGGATCGCTCCGACGGCGATGAGGATGATTCCGAGGGCAGCCATGATTCCTCCAGGGATCGGGCGGACGTGGTGACCACAGTGGCAGCATTCCGGTGCGCCCGCACACGGAGGGGCGGCGCCGGTGTACCCCGAGCGACGAGCTGCTCCGCCGGAAATGAGATGGAGCCCGCGCCGTACTGGTGCCAGGCTTCCCGGCGCCGGCGCCGGCGCCGGCCCCGGCCCCGGCGTTGGGGCAGGCGCAAAGGCACCGGCGCCGCGAGGCGAGGCGAGAGGACGAACCGTGACGGACACGATCCACGACCCCGAGGACCCGCTGCCTCCCGGCGGCACCGGTGCACGCCTCGAGATCGGCTCGCCCCTGTCCGCGGGCTCCGTCCGCGCCCTGGCGCGAGCGGCGACCGCGCACGGGCCGGGATCGATCGTCGACCTCGGCTGCGGCTGGGGAACGATGCTGCTCGCGTGCCTCGAGGAGGCACCCGGAGCGCGCGGACTCGGCCTCGACGTCCACGGGCCCGACATCACCCGGGCACGCGCCGCCGCCGAGCGGGACGGACTCGCCGGACGCGTCGAGCTCCGGGTCGCGGAGGCCGCCTCGTTCACCGACTGCGCCGACCTGCTCGTCAGCCTCGGCGCGTTCCACGCACTCGGCACGATCCCGGAGGCGCTCGCCGGGCTGCGCGAACGCCGCGCCGACGGCGGCCGCCTGCTCTTCGGCGCCGAGTTCTGGACCCGCCCCCCGACCGACGACGAGCTCGCGCACATGTGGGACGGTGCCTCGGCCGACGACTGCGTGGCGCTGCCGGAGATCGCGGACGCGGCGCTCGCGGCCGGCTGGCACGTCCTCGACATGCACGAGAGCACCCGCCAGGAGTTCGACGCGTTCGACCTCGGCCACCTGCGTGATCGGCAGGAGTGGGCCGCCCGCCACCCGGACCACCCCGATCACGACGCCGTCGCGCAGGAGGTCACCGACTGGCTGCGCGGGCACCGCGGGCCGATGGGGTTCGCGACGTTCCTGCTCGCGTGAGGCCTCGTCAGAACACGAGGTAGATGACGAACGCGACGGCAAAGGCCACGAGCGCCTGGAGCGTCTGCTGCACGGTCCACGTCTGCAGCGTGGTCTTCACGTCCATCCCCATCAGCCGGCCGACCAGCCAGAACCCCGAGTCGTTGACGTGCGAGGCGATCACGGAGCCGGCCGCGGTGGCGATGACGACGGCGGCGACCTGCACCGAGGAGTAGTCGCCCTCGGCCACCGAGGAGGCCATGAGGGCGGCCGTGGTCGTCAGGGCCACGGTGGCGGAGCCCTGGGCGATGCGGAGCACCGCGGCCACGAGGAAGGCGCCGACGATGACGGGGAGCCCGAGCCCGCCCATGAGGCGTTCGAGCGCCTCGCCGATGCCGGACGCCTGGAGGACGCCGCCGAACATGCCGCCGGCGCCGGTGATGAGGACGACCGAGGCGATCGGGCCGAGCGAGGAGTCGAGCAGCTTCTCGAGGGCGCCGGCCCTCTCGCCGCGTGCCCTGCCGAGGACGAGCGCGGCGACGACGACGGAGATGATGAGGGCGACCGGGGCGGTGCCGAGCAGGCGCAGCGCCTGGAACCACGTGGCGCCGTCGTCCGCCCAGCCTGCGCTGCGCGCGAAGTCGAGGCCCGTGTTGAGGAAGATGAGGACCACCGGGACGGCGAGGACGCCGACGACCGTGGCGACCCGCGGCGGGCTCTTGACCGTGCTCACCTCGCCGAAGACGGCGTCGGTGAGCGAGTCGACCGTGAACGGGAACCGGCGGGCGGCGACCTTGGCCCACATGTAGCCCGCCACGTAGAAGGTGGGGATCGCGACGACGAGGCCGACGAGCAGGACCAGCCCGAGGCTGGCGTCGTAGAAGCCGACGGCAGCCACCGGACCGGGGTGCGGTGGGACGAACACGTGCATGACCGAGAACGCCGCGGCGGCCGTGATGCCGTAGAGGAGGACCGGTTGGTCGAGGCGACGAGCGATCGCGAAGATGATCGGCAGCATGACGACGAGGCCCGCGTCGAAGAACATCGGGAAGCCCATGACGAGCGAGGCGACGCCGAGGGCGAGCGGTGCACGCTTCTCGCCGAAGGCGCGCACGAGGGACTCCGCGAGGACCTGGGCGCCGCCGGAGTGCTCGACGAGCTTGCCGAGCATCGCACCGAGGCCGACGAGGAGGGCCACCTCGGCGAGCGTGCCGCCGAACCCGTCGAGGATGACGTCGGTGATGTTGGCCAGGGGGATGCCGGTGGCGATGGCCGTGAGCATCGAGACGATGATGAGCGTGAGGAAGGCGTGCAGTCTGAGGGCTATGACGAGGAGCAGGACGACGGCGATGGCCGCGGCCGCGATGAGCAGCAGCTGGACATCTCCCATCGACTGCTCCCACTCGACCTGGGTGTGCAGCATGCGATCTCCGGTGGGGTGACGGGCGCTCGTCGGTGACGAGGGCGCGCGCCCCGTCACCCCCGGTGGGTGGACGTCGACGTCCACCACCCTCACAGTGCCACGGAAGTGCCGCGGCTCACAGGACCTGCGGAGCTCAGCCGAACAGCGGCTCGACCCGCTCCCACACCTGCTGGACGGCGAGCACGCCGAACGCCAGCGCGCACAGGCCCATGACGATGTTGGACCAGATGGTGTTCCGCCACTTCTTCGGGGTGCGGCGCGAGGGTGGCGCCTCGAGCGGTGGGGTCAGTCGCCGAGCGCGTTCCCGACGACGGAGCGGGCCTCCTCCTGGACCTGGGCCAGGTGGTCCTCGCCGAGGAAGGACTCGGCGTAGATCTTGTAGACGTCCTCCGTGCCGGACGGTCGGGCCGCGAACCAGGCGTTCTCGGTGGTCACCTTGAGACCGCCGATCGCCTCGCCGTTGCCCGGGGCGTCGACGAGGCGCGCCGTGATCGCCTCGCCGGCGAGCTCGGTGGCAGTGACGTCGTCGGGGGAGAGCTTCTTCAGACGGTCCTTCTGGGCGGGCGTCGCCGGGGCGTCGATGCGGGCGTAGGCGCTCGCGCCGAAGCGCTCGGTGAGCTCGCCGTGGCGCGCCGACGGCGTCGACCCCGTGACGGCCGCGATCTCCGAGGCGAGCAGCGCGAGGAGGATGCCGTCCTTGTCGGTCGTCCACACGGTGCCGTCCGTGCGCAGGAAGGAGGCGCCTGCGGACTCCTCCCCGCCGAACCCGACCGAGCCGTCGAGGAGGCCGGGCACGAAGTGCTTGAACCCGACCGGGACCTCGACAAGTCGACGGCCGAGCGAGTCCGCGACCCGGTCGATGAGCGAGGAGGACACGAGCGTCTTGCCGATCGCCGCGTCGCCGCGCCAGTCCGGACGGTGGGCGAACAGGTGGTCGATCGCGACGGCGAGGAAGTGGTTGGGGTTCATCAGCCCGCCGTCGGGCGTGACGATGCCGTGCCGGTCGGCGTCGGCGTCGTTGCCCGTGGCGATGTCGTACGGCGCCGGGCCGCCGTCGTCCGGCGTCATGATCGTCCGCAGGGAGGCCATCGCCGACGGCGAGGAGCAGTCCATCCGGATCTTGCCGTCCCAGTCGAGCGTCATGAACCGCCAGGTGGGGTCCACCTCGGGGTTGACCACCGTGAGGTCGAGCCCGTAGCGCTCGCCGATCTCGCCCCAGTACGCGACGGCGGCGCCGCCGAGCGGGTCCGCGCCGATGCGGATGCCGGCCGAACGGATCGCCTCGAGGTCGAGCACGTTGGACAGGTCGTCGACGTAGGCGGACATGAAGTCGTGCCGGCCCGTGGTCCCCAGCGCGAGCGCGCGCTCCACGGGGATGCGGGCCACGTCGCGGACGCCGGAGGCGAGCAGCTCGTTCGCCCGCGCGGCGATCGCGCCGGTCGCGTCCGAGCCCGCCGGGCCGCCGTGGGGCGGGTTGTACTTGAAGCCGCCGTCGCGCGGCGGGTTGTGGCTCGGCGTGATGACGATGCCGTCGGCGAGCCCGGGACCGTCGAGGCGCAGGCCGCCGGTGGTCCCCGCACCGTTGGCGCGCAGGATCGCGTGCGAGAGGGCCGGCGTCGGCGTGTACCCGTCCCGGGCGTCGACCCGCAGCTCCACGCCGGCCGCGCCGAGGACCTCGACCGCCGTCGTCCACGCCGGGTCGGACAGCGCATGCGTGTCCTTGGCCAGGTAGAGCGGGCCGTCGACGCCGGCCGCCCGCCGGTGTTCGACGATGGCCTGCGTGATGGCCACGATGTGGGCCTCGTTGAACGCCGAGTCCAGGCTCGAGCCGCGGTGGCCGGAGGTCCCGAACACCACGCGCTGCGCGGGGTCCTCCGGGTCGGGGGTGCGGTCCGAGTAGGCGGCGCGGACCTCGTCGACGTCGATGAGGTCCTCGGGGGTGGCGGGGGTTCCGGCGCGCGGGTCCATGTGCCGATCCTGCCAGCACCGCGGGCGGACCACGAGGGGGAGGGACGGAGGGGGCGAGGGGGCGCCATCGGGTCGGGAGGGCCCGGACGAGAGGGCCCGGGGGGGAGGTGCCCGGCGTTCCGCGGTGGTCGCTCGTCACAGTTCCGCCGCGGGACGGCGGCCCCCTGCCACACTTGAGGCATGTCGAACTCATACGGTCAGGACGGCTGGGGACGGTCGCCGCAGCAGGGTGACCCGTGGGGCCAGGACCCCGCGGGCCCCGGTCAGCAGAGCCCCTACGGGCAGAGCCCGGCCGACCCCGGCGTCCCGCAGTACGGCCAGCAGGGTCAGCCGCAGTACGGGGCCTACGCCCAGTCCGGCCAGAACCAGCAGTTCGGTCAGCCGGGCCAGCCGCAGTACGGGGCCTACGCGCAGCCGGGCCAGAACCAGCAGTACGGCCGGCCGGGCGGGCTGCCCGCCTACCAGGGCCAGGACGACAACCCGTTCGCCGCGCCCCCGGCCTACGGCGCCATGGGCGGGTACGGCGGCGCCGTCGAGCGCCCGGGAGTGCTCAAGGCCGCCTGCATCATCATGTGGATCATCTCCGGCCTCGCCCTGCTGGGCGGTATCGCGTTCATGGCGCTCTCGCCCTCGGACCTGGGGGTCTCGGGGCCCGAGGACGTCTTCGTCACCGTCGGCATCGTCGTCATCGTGATGGCGCTCCTCTACGCGGTCCTCGCCACCTTCGTCTGGAAGGGCTCGAACGTCGCGCGGATCATCCTCACCGTGCTGCTCGGGCTCTCCCTGCTCGGGAGCCTGTCCACCATCGGGCAGGGTGGCACCGACGCCGGCGGCAACGTCCTCGGCCTCGTCCTCCTGATCCTCGTGCTCGTCTTCATGTGGCAGCGCTCGAGCTCCGCGTTCATGAAGTACCGCGCGGCGACCAAGCACTAGACCGGCGGCGCACCGCCAGGAAGGGTGGAGACATGGCCATCCCCGACGCACCCGACACCATCACCATCGACGACCTCCCGGGCGAGACGATCCCCGAGGGCTACATCGTGCTCGACGTCCGCGAGGACGACGAGTGGGAGGCGGGGCACGCCCCCGGCGCCGTGCACATCCCGCTCGGCGAGCTCGCCGACCGCGCCGACGAGCTCGGCGACGAGGACATCCTCGTCGTCTGCCGCACCGGTGGCCGCTCCGGACGCGCGGCACAGTGGCTCAACCAGGCCGGCTACGACGCCTGGAACGTGGACGGCGGCATGCTCGGCTGGGCACGCGCCGGACGCGAGATCGTCGCCTCCGACGACTCCGTGCCCGAGATCATGTGACCTCGCGCCGCGGGGCGTGACGACCCCGTCCCGCGGCGCAACTAGGCTCCCCTGTCATGGGTAAGGCATCGAGGCGCCGCGCGCGCCAGCAGGACAGGCCGACGCGGGTCCGCCCGCCGAAGGTGGAGTTCGTCGAGCGGCCGTTTCAGGGGCTCGCCGGCGAGACCGACCTCGTGGCGATGCGCGAGATCGTCCCCGCGGCGACGATCCCCGCGCGCACGACCGCCGAGCACGGCGCCACCGACGTCGTCATCGCGAGCCTGCTCCCGGACCTCGCCCCCGCCCTGCGCCGCGAGGACGGCACCGTGCTCGTCGCGATGCAGACCGCGAGCAGCTCCGGGGACGCCTCCCGCGACGTCGCCCACGCCCTGCTCCAGGCGCTCGACCTCGAGCCCGGCTCGGTCCTGCCCGTCGGCGCACTGCCCGAGCCCGGGCCGCGCCTGCAGGACGTGCTCGACCCCGCCGTCGAGCCGGTCATCACCGTCCACCCCGACTTCGGCTACTGGGTCTCCGAGGACCAGCAGGACGAGGCCGAGGTCGCCCAGGCGGTCAAGGACAGCGCCGAGCACCTCGTGCCCACGGTGAAGATCGACTCCGTCGCCTCGGCGTACTGGTGCCGGATGGGCCGCGAGTTCGTCCGCTGGATCCGGCCCGAGGACCCCGAGGCCGTCTTCGACGCCCTGGCCCGCCTGCACGCCGCGCGCGAGCTGAGCGTCGACGAGGGCTCCCGGTTCGTCGGCGCCTTCCGCACCTCCGGCCTCCTCGTGCCCGTCTTCGAGCTGGCGCCCGGCACCGAGGCGGACGAGCTGGACGGCCCGATGGCGGACCTCGGCACGCGGTTCGACGCGGCGCTCGCCGTCGACGGACCCCTCACGCCCGAGGAACGACGCGGCCGCGCGGGCCTCGTGAGCCGCCAGGTCTCCCTTCGCTGACCCGGTCCGGGAGCGTCCGAACTGTCCGCCGTCCGGCCGGTCGGCGGGCCTTCCGCCCGAACCTGGTTAGGCTGAGACTGTGACGCAGGGCTCCAGACGGGTGGCGGTGATCGTCCCCGCGAAGGACGAGGGCAGACACATCGCTGCCACCGTCCGGGCCTGCCGGGCGATCCCGCACGTCGATCTCGTCCTCGTCGTCGACGACGGCTCCACCGACGACACCCAGCACGTGGCCCGCGCGGCGGGCGCCGTCGTCGTGCGTCACTCGGTCAACCGGGGCAAGGCCTCGGCGATGGAGACCGGCGCGTCCGTCGTCTCCATGCGCGACCTCCCCGACGCGCCGCCGCGCGCCCTGCTCTTCGTCGACGCCGACCTGCAGGACTCCGCCGTCGGGCTCTCCCCGCTGGTCGAGGCCGTGCTCGCCGGGGAGGCGGACTGCGCGATCGCCGTCCTGCCCCCGCAGAAGGGCGGCGGCGGCCGGGGCCGGGTCGTCCGGATGGCGCGCGCCGCGATCGAGTCCGCGACCGGGTTCGTCAGCGCGCAGCCACTGTCCGGCCAGCGGTGCCTCACCCGCCGCGCCTACGAGGCCGCGCACCCGCTCGCCCGGGGCTGGGGCGTCGAGGTGGGGATGACGATCGACCTGCTCGTCGCCGGGCTCACCGTCCAGGAGGTGCCCTGCGACGTGCACCACCGGCCCTCCGGCCGCGACATGGCGGGCCGGATGCACCGCGCCCGCCAGTACCGCGACGTCGCGATGGCGATCGCCGGCCGCGTCTCGCGCCGCCACAACGTGCCGATGAACAGGCGCGGCCCCGAGGCCGACGACCAGCAGCCCGGCGTGCCCTACCGCGCCTGGGCGCCGCGCAGGGCCGCGGACGACACCGCCGCGGAGGACGCACCCGCCGCGCCGACCGACGCGTCGGCGCCCGGCACCGTCTCCGAGCCGACGGCGGAGACGCCCGAGTCGGCGCCGTCCGCCGAGAGCCCGCACACCGCGAGCCCTGACGCCGCGAGCCCGCACGCCGCGAGCCCGCACGCCGTGAGCCCGCACGCCGTGAGCCCGCACACCGGGAGCTCGCCCGCCGACACGTCCGCGCCCTCGCCCGCCGAGGCCGGGCACGACGCGACCCACGAGGGCGGCCCGGGCACCTCGGCCGGCTCTCCCGCCCCGCGGGGGTGACCGCCGCGGGCACCCTTGCCGCGGCGGCGGCGATCGGTCTGCTCGTCGGGCTCGTCGTCGGCACGCTCGGTGCGGGCGGCGGCGTCCTCACCGTCCCCGCGCTCGTCTACCTCCTCGGCATGCCCCCGCACGACGCGGCGACGGCGTCGCTCGTCATCGTCGGCGTCACGTCGTTGGTCACCCTCGTCCCGCACGCCCGGCGCGGGCACGTCCGGGTGCGCGGGGGCCTGGTGTTCGGGGCCGTTGGGGCGCTCGCCTCGGTCGGCGGCGCGCGGCTCGCCCAGCTGCTCGCCGGGCCGGTCCTCATGGCGGCGTTCGCGGGGATGCTGGCCCTCGTCGCGGCCCTCATGGCCCGCCGCGCCCTGGGGGAGCGGCCGGCCCGGTCCGGCCCGGTACCCGGGTCCGACCCCACCGGTCCTGCCCCCATCGGCCCCGACGCCGTCGGGATCGTTCCGAAGGACGACGCCACCGGCCCCGGCGTCGTCGACCGGCCCGTCCCGCTCGTGCTGCTCGGCCTCCTCGTCGGCCTGCTCACCGGCCTGTTCGGCGTCGGCGGCGGGTTCGTGGCCGTGCCCGCGCTGGTCCTCGCGCTGCGCTACCCGGTGCGCGACGCCGTCGGGACCTCGCTGCTCGTCATCGTGGTCAACTCCACGGCGGGACTGGCCGCGCGCGTCCCGGACGGCCTCGCGCTCGACTGGTGGCCCGTCGTCGTGTTCGCGGTGGTGTCGGCGGCCGCCGGCCAGCTCGGAGCGCGGCTCTCGGAGCGGGTCTCCCCGCGCGCGCTCACGGGCGTGTTCGCGGGACTGCTCGCGGTGGTCGCCGTGCTCACCGCGTCACAGGTCCTGCCGGACCTCCTACGGGGCTGAGCGACCGGCGCCGGTCGCTCCCGGGCCTCCGCTCCCGGTGGCCCGGCCGCCCGCGGTCCCACCGCCGGCAGCACCGTCCGCCGCAGCGCCGCTCGCCGCAGCGCCGCTCGCCGCAGCGCCGCTCGCCGCAACGCCGCTCGCCGCAACGCCGCTCGCAGAAGCACCGCTCTCCGCGGCACCGTCTCCCACGGCCTCGCCGTGCCCCGGGCCGATCCGGGGTCGCTCGAGCAGCCAGGACGTGAGCAGGGCGAGCACGAGCGGGACGGCGAGGGCGACGCCGAGCGCCGGGATGACGATCCCCGAGTCGTTGACGGCGAACCCGATGACCCACAGGACGAGCAGCGCGATCGTCGCCGGCCGCAGCACCACGGCCGCGTCCGGCAGGGCGCGCAGCGGGGAGCCCTCCGCGTCCGCACCGCCGGACGGCATGCGCACGAGCCACCCGTAGTCCGAGGTCACGGCGGTCTCCGGCCGGCGCAGCGGACGGGCGACGAGCACGACGACGACGATCGCCCCCACGGCGGCGAGCACCGTGAACGGGGAGGACACGAGGATCTCCAGGTTCCGGCCGAGCTTGCGCCAGATGACGTCGAACGCCCCGCCGTCGAGGACCGTCCCCACGAACCGGCCGAGGTGCGTGCGCTCGTCCGGCGGACGCATCCAGTCGGCGAAGGACACCGCGCCGACCACGGCCACCGTGACGACGCCGATGAGCACGATGCGCTGCCAGGTGATCCGCAGGCGCGCGACGAGCAGGGCGAGCACGACGAAGGCCGGGATCATCGCGGGCGGCCCGCCGAAGTCGGCGCCGATCGCCGGCCAGCCGTCGATCGCGGTGGCGACCAGGCCGATGACCAGCACCGCGACGCCGGCGGCCCGCCTCCTGCCCCGGGCCGTGAGGGCCTGGGCGACCGCGGCCGCGAGCAGGACCGACGCCGTCGCGAACAGGGTGAAGTAGTGGTTCGACATCCCGTAGTACCGGGCGCCGATCTGCGGCTGCGTGCCGAGGACGGAGCCGAGGAACAGGTGCGAGCCCGTCATCACGTCGGCCGCGATGACGACCGCGGTGACGCCCGAGACCACCGCCGTCGGGCCCACGAGGGTGTGCCGCCACGGCCCGGCGCCCGCCACCAGCGCAAGCAGCACCGCGAGGGCGACCGTCACCCACGTGAGCATGAGGCCGGGCGGGTCCGCCCGCCACCAGGGGACGACGCCGGACGCGATGAGCGCGGCCGGGAGCGAGGCGACGAACAGGGCCGCGCCGCGCAGCACCCGCAGCACGCGCAGGCGGGCGCTCCTCGTCCCTCCGAGCGCGGCGAGCACGCGCCGGTTGAGCCCGACGAGCGCGGCGGCGCCGAGCCCGATGTTGAGCCCGACCAGCCACAGGACGGCGGGCGTCACGAGCGGCGCGACGGCGAGGGCACGGGTCCCGAAGTCGCTCAGCGACTCGGCGCGGTCCTCGGGGTTGATGCCGGTCGTGCCGGTGGTGGCGGGGGAGCCGGGCAGGCCGCCGGGGATCTCGACGTCGAGCCGGGCGAGCACCGTCGGCAGCAGGTCGGCGGCCTGGACGAGCCCGTCGGTGCGGGTCGAGGACGAGGTGAGCAGGCCGGGCTCGTCGCCGGGCACGTCGAGCATCGCCGCCTGGAGCGTGGAGGCACGGGTGCCGTCGTAGAGGGAGGCGAGCAGGACCGTGGGACCGGTGCCGTCGCCCCGGACCGCCTCGAGCACGGCGGCCGCCCGGGCGTCGAGCTCGGCGGGCGTGAGTGCGCCGGGGTCCGGCTCCGAATCGGAGGCCCGGCCGGTGGTGGCGGCGGGATCGAGGTCGACGACGACGAGGTCCGCCCCGGCGTCCAGCTCCTCGCCGACGAGGGCGGCGAGCCCGGCGTCGTCGACGGGGGCGGACCGGGCCTCGGCCACGGTCCCGTCCCGCTTCGCGAGGGCGACGGCGGCGCCCGGCCCGACGGCGACGGCGGACCGCCCCGCCTCGGCGAGTGCCGTACCGAGGGTGCCGGGGACGGCGTCGAACCGGTCGGTCTCGGCGCTCTCGACGTAGGTGTCCCAGCCGGGCAACGACCAGTCGCTCCCGGCGTCCGCGGCCACCTCCGCCGGGGGCACACAGATGTTGTCGACGCGTTCGCCCACCGCGCGGCGCCCGGCCGAGAGCGCGAGCCAGCCGTCGGTGCGGCACGTCGTCGACCCGACCGAGCGGACCACGAGGTTGGCCGTGAGTGCCTGCGCGCCGAGCTCCCGCAGCGCCGGGGTGTCCTGGTCGACGTCCTCCCAGGTGAGGCCGCCCGTGCCGAGCACGACGACGGGGGCCGGGGCCTCCTCGGCCGACTCCGCGCCGTTGGCGAGCAGCGGCAGCACGAAGGGGCTGATCATCGCGATCGCCACGAGGACGCCGAGCACGAGCGCGATCGTGCGTCTCCGGTCGTCGCGCCTCACGCGAGGACCGGACGGTCGGTGGCCGGCCCGGACGTCATGCCGAGAATCGTACGTGGCGCCGATAGTCTCGGCCGGTGCGATACACCTACCTGGGACCCGAGGCGACCTTCACCGAGCAGGCCCTCCACCAGATCCTGCGGCCGGGCGAGGACGTCGCGGAGCCGTCGACGGACGTCCCCTCGGCGCTCGCCGCGGTGCGCGAGGGACGGTTCGACCGGGCCGTCGTGCCGATCGAGAACTCTGTCGAGGGCGGGGTCAACGCCACCATCGACGCGCTCACCGCGGAGGGCGGCCCGCTCGTCGTCGTGGCCGAGATGCTCGTGCCGATCCAGTTCGACCTGGTCGCCCGCGAGGGCACCGCGCTGGCCGACGTGCGCCGGATCGCCACGCACCCGCACGCGTGGGCGCAGACCCGCGGCTGGGTGGCGACGAACGTCCCCGGGGCGGTCCACGTGCCCGCCTCCTCGACGGCCGCCGCGGCCGGACTGCTCGCCGCCGACGAGGAGCCCGGCTTCGACGCCGGCATCGTCTCCCCGCTCGCCGGCGCCCGCTACGGCGTGCCGGCCATCGCGCGCGAGATCGCCGACAATCGGCAGGCGGTCACCCGGTTCATCGCCGTCTCCCGCCTGGTGGCGCCACCCGCGCCGACCGGTGCGGACAAGACGACGCTGCTCGTCCACCTGCCCGACGACGAGGCCGGCGCCCTGCTGACGATGCTCGAGCAGTTCGCCACGCGCGGGGTCAACCTCTCCCGCATCGAGTCGCGCCCGATCCGGGACTCCATCGGTCGGTACGCCTTCTCCATCGACGCCGAGGGGCACGTCACGGACGAGCGGGTCAAGGCCGCGCTGCTGGGCCTCAAGCGGGTCTGCCCCGTCGTCACCTTCCTCGGGTCCTACCCGCGGGCCGACCAGCGCCGCCCCGTCCTCGAGACGGGCACCTCGGACGGCGAGTTCCGCGCGGCTCGCGCGTGGGTCGAGTCGCTCGCCGCCGGCGACGCCACCTGACGACCGGCGTGACGTGCGCCCGCCGGCGGGCCGTGGACTCGCTCTCGGACGAGGCCGCGGCGACTGCCAGGTCCGCAGATGCGGGTGCTACCGTCCGACCGTGCCGCACCTCAGGATCCGCACCGCCGCTGACCTCCTCGGTGTCTCGGACGACACCGTCCGCCGCTGGGTCGACCAGGGGCGGGTCGAGCTCATCGAGGACCACTCGGGCCGCCGGGCCCTCGACGGCGCCTCCGTCGCCCGGCTCGCGCAGGAGCTCGCGGCGGAGAAGTCCGTCGACGCGATCGACGACGGGGTGGGCCGCCGCTCGGCCCGCAACCACCTGACGGGGATCGTTACGGGGATCGTCTCCGACCAGGTGATGAGCCAGGTCGAGCTCCAGTGCGGCGCCTACCGGGTGGTCTCGCTCATCTCGACGGAGGCCGTGCGGGAGCTCGGGCTCGAGGTCGGCTCGCTGGCCACCGCCGTCGTCAAGGCGACCAACGTGACGATCGAGGGCACCGCAGCCTGACCGGGCGGCTGCCGAGCGTCTGCCGCTCGGCCGCGACACACCCCGGCGCTCAGTCCTCGACGTGGCGGTCGGCGGGCTCGCCGGGCAGCTGCTCGCCCTGGCGCGCCTGGAGCCGGTCCGCGGGCACGGGGTAGCGCATCTGCAGCGCCCCGTGCTCGACCCGCACGTCGATCGACCCGGACGTGGCGAGCAGGTCGCCGTCGAGCTGCACGTGGGCGGTGTCCTCGGCGCGGATGCGGACGCGCTCGGCCGGGTGGAACAGCAGGTCCGCGCCCGGGTAGAAGGACTCCTCGGGGCGGCGCCCGAACTTCTGCGCGATGACGGCGATCGCGAGGTTCGCCCAGCCCACGATCCCGAACCGGGTGTCCACGGAGACCACCTCGAGCACGCCGTCGTCGAACTTCGAGTCGGGCGAGAGCACGAGCCCGCCGGGCAGGAGCCCGCAGTTCGCCAGCATGACCGTGCGGACCTTGAGGTCCTTGGGCTCCCCGTCGTCGGCCGTGACCGTGACCTTGAGGCGGCTCTTGAGCATGTTCTTCACGCCGCCGACGAAGTAGGCGAACCAGCCGATCTTGGCCTTGAGCTGGTCGTTGGTCTCGTTGACCATGTCCGCGTCGAAGCCGAGCCCCGCGATGACGGTGAACGCGTGCCAGCCGTCACGGCCAGCGCCCGCCTCCTCGGCGAGGATCCCGTCGGCGGGGTCGGCCGCCCCGGCCCCGCCGCGGTCGTCGACCCTGAGCCACCCGACGTCGACCGGACGCGGCGCGTCGCTCGTCGCGATGCGGACGAGCTCGTCCAGGTCCTCGAGCGGGAGCCCGAGGTTGCGGGCGAGCAGGTTGCCGGTGCCGAGCGGGATGACGCCCATCGGCGTGCCGGTGCCGGCGAGGACCTCGGCGACGGCGCGCACGGTGCCGTCACCGCCGGCGGCGACCACCGTGCTCGCGCCCGCAGCCAGCGCCCGCTCGGCCTGGCCGCGGCCCGGGTCGTCGGGGGTCGTCTCGAACCACAGCGGCTCGAGGCGGCCGCCGGCCCGCGCGGCCTCGGCGAACCGGCGGCGCAGGTCGTCGACGTCGACGTTCTTCGACGGGTTGACCACCACGGCCACCGGTCGCCGGACGTTCCGCGCGGACGTGCGCGCCTCGTCCTCGGCCTCGCTCCTGGCCGCGGCGTTCGCCCGGGCGGACTCGGCCTCGAGGGCTCCCCGGCGCCGGGCGACGGAGATCGTCAGGGCGAGCACGGGCAGCGCGACGACGACAACGACGACGAGGACGATCAACCATTCCGTGGGCACGCCTCACGGTATCCCGGGCGTCATCGGGGCGCGGTCAGGCGATCCGCACCGCCGTGCCCGAGGCGGTGACCATCATCATCCCCTGGCCGACGGACTCGTAGTCGATGTCGACGCCGACCACGCCGTTGGCGCCGAGCTCGATGGCCCGCTGCACCATCTCGCCGAGCGCGGCCTCACGGGCGCCGCCGATCTCACGCTCGTAGCCCTCGGAACGACCACCGACGAGGTTGCGGAACCCGGCGCCGATGTCCTTGAACATGTTGATGCCGATGACGGTCTCGCCGGCGACGATGCGGATGTACTCCGCGATGTTCGCGTTCTGGATGGTCGACGTGGTCGTGACGATCATGGGTGACGCTCCCTGTACGTGTGTGTGGGGGTGGGGGCGGGTCGGAAACGGCCCAGCGCACATGGTGGCACCGGGCAGGTCCGGATGGTGACGGAATCGTCGGGGACTTCTCTCCGGCCCGGCATAGGCTCGGAGCATGATCGATGTGCGAGCACTGCGCGAGGACCCCCAGCCCGCGCGCGACAGCCTGGTGGCGCGCGGTGAGGACCCCGCGCTCGTCGACAAGATCCTCGAGGCCGACGCGGCGCGGCGGACCTCGCTGGGTGAGTTCGAGTCCCTGCGCGCCGAGCACAAGGAGCTCTCCCGCTCCATCGGCAAGGCCTCGCCCGAGGAGCGCCCCGCCGTGCTCGCCCGCGCCAAGGAGATGGCCGCCGACGTCACGGCCCGGCAGGAGGCCGCCGACGCCGCGGCCACGCGCGCGGACGAGCTGCTCTGGCAGATGCCGAACCTCGTGGTGCCGGGCATCCCCGCCGGTGGGGAGGACGACTACGAGGTGCTCGAGCACGTCGGCACCCCGCGCGACCTCGCGGCCGAGGGTGTGACCGTCCGCGACCACCTGGACATCGGGGAGTCGCTGCGGGCGATCGACGTGCGACGCGGCACCAAGGTCTCCGGGGCGCGCTTCTACTACCTCACGGGGATCGGCGCGCGCCTCGAGCTCGCGCTGCTCACGCGCGCGGCGGACAAGGCCGAGGAGGCCGGGTTCACGCTCATGGTCACCCCCACGCTCGTGGGCCCGCAGATCATGGCCGGCACCGGGTTCCTCGGGGCGCACGCAGACGAGATCTACCACCTGCCCGCCGACGACCTCTACCTCACGGGCACCTCGGAGGTGGCGCTCGCCGGCTACCACAGCGACGAGATCGTCGACCTCTCGGACGGCCCGCTGCGCTACGCCGGATGGTCGACCTGCTACCGCCGGGAGGCGGGCTCGTACGGCAAGGACACCCGCGGCATCATCCGCGTCCACCAGTTCAACAAGCTCGAGATGTTCTCCTACGTCCACGCCGAGGACGCCGAGGCCGAGCACGAGGCCCTGCTCGGGCTCGAGCGGGAGATGCTCGACGCCGTCGAGCTGCCCTACCGGATCATCGACACCGCCGCCGGGGACCTCGGCGCCTCCGCCGCCAGGAAGTTCGACTGCGAGGCGTGGTTGCCCAGCCAGGAGCGGTGGATGGAGGTGACCTCGACGTCGAACTGCACCACCTTCCAGGCGCGCCGCCTCGGGATCCGGGAGCGCACCGGGAACGGCACGACGCCGGTCGCCACCCTCAACGGCACGCTCGCCACCACGCGGTGGATCGTCGCGTTCCTCGAGAACCACCAGCAGGCCGACGGCTCGGTCCACGTGCCGGCCGCCCTGCGCCCCTACCTCGGCGGCCGCGAGGTCCTCACCCCGGTGGCCGCGTGACCCGCGGAAAGGACGAGGCGCTCGTCGCCACCGACGCCGGGGACCGGGCAATCCTCGACGAGGCCGCTTCCACGATGCCGACGAGCGGCCCCTCGGAGGCGTCGACGGCGTCCCGGGACGAGACCGGCATCCGTCCCGGGGAGGCGTCGCACGACGACGCCGGACAGCCGGCCACCGAGCCCCAGGCCCTCGACGCGCAGAGCCCCGATCCATCCGTCAGCGGTCCCACGGACGACGACGTACAGGACTCGGGCCGGGTCCCGGCCGACTCGTCCGACGCCGACGCCGACGCCGACGCCGACGC
>JBQDDG010000004.1:27136-63628 GCA_052093225.1 Actinomycetaceae bacterium | reverse complement strand
CCGACGCCGACGCCGACGCCGACGCCGACGCTGACGTCGACGACACCGACGCAGACGACGCCGACGTCGACGACACCGACGCAGACGACGCCGACGCGGCGTCACTGCGGCCCGCCCCCCGCTCGGCACGGCGTACGGCCCCGGCGGTCGGCGTCGCGCTCGGCCGCGCCGCCTCGTGGGCGCGCTCCGTGGTCCAGCGCCGCAGCCGGAGCTCGACCCGCGCCGGCTCGCTGGCGCGCGCGGTCGGCGATCTGCCGGAGGCCGGGCCGGACCTCATGGTCGCGCTGGACATCGACGGGACGATCCTCCACCACGACACCACGCTCGCCCCCCGGGTGGCGGAGTCCGTGGCGGCCCTGCGGGAGACCGGCACCCACGTCATGCTCGCGACCGGCCGCTCGGTGTTCGCCACCGTGCCCGTCGCGCAGCAGCTCGGGCTGTCGACCCCGTACGCGATCTCCTCCAACGGCGCGGTGACGGTCCGCCTCGACGAGGACGCCGACCGCGGCTTCGACCTCGACCACGTCGTCACCTTCGACCCCGAGCCCGCGCTGCGTGCCCTGCGCCAGGCGATCCCCGACGGCGTGTTCGCCGTCGAGGACGTCGGCATCGGCTTCCGGCTGTCCTCGCCGTTCCCGCCCGGAGAGCTGAGCGGCGAGTGGGAGCTCGTCGACTTCGAGGAGCTCTGCTCGCGCGAGGTCACCCGGCTCACCGTGCGCGCCGCGCACCTCGACGCCCAGACCTTCCAGGCGGCCGTCCACTCGGCCGGCATGCAGTCGGTGACCTACGCGATCGGCTGGTCGTCGTGGGTGGACGTGGCGCCCGAGGGCATCTCCAAGGCGACGGCGCTCGAGCGCGTCCGCGACCTCCTCGGCGTCGACCCCGCCGCGACGGTGACGGCCGGGGACGGCTCCAACGACGTCGAGATGCTCGCCTGGGCGGGGCTCGGCGTCGCCATGGGCGGCGCCCGTCCCGAGGTCAAGTCACACGCCCGCAACGAGGTCGCTCCCGTCGAGCAGGACGGGCTCGCCGACCTGCTCGACCTGCTCGCCGCGCCCCGCTGACGAACGTCCTCCCCGCGGCTCGCAACCCCTCGCGCGGTCGAGACGTCTTCGAGACGTCCGATCGGCGGCTCCGGCCCGCGGGACGCTCTAGTCTGTGGCTGTTCACGATGTGGCGAACGGTTCACCAAGGAGGGCGAACGATGACACGTAGGACGATGAGGCGACGCAGCACCGTGTTCGTGGCGGGGCTGGCCGCGGCAGCGATGCTGGCGGCGTGCGGCGGCGGTGGGGACGACGGGTCCGAGGACGGCGGCGACACGTCCGAGGAGGGCGGTTCCGGCGAGGAGGGTGGATCGGACGGTGCGGGCGGCGGCGACGTCGAGCTCCCCGAGCTCGAGGGCTATGCCGACCTGTCCGGCGAGACCCTCGTGGTCGGCTCCGACTGGTCCGGCGCCGAGCAGGAGAACTTCGAGACCGTCATCGACGCGTTCGAGGAGGCCACCGGCGCGCAGGTGGACTACGAGAGCTACGGCAACAACGTGGCCACGACGATCGGCACGCGCGTCGAGGGCGGCAACCCCCCGAACATCGCGCTCATCCCGCAGCCCGGCCTCATGGACCAGCTGGCCGCCGACGGCAACATCGTGCCGCTGTCCGAGGACACGCTCGCAGCGGTCGAGGAGAACTACGCGGAGACGTGGGTCGACCTCGGCTCCGTCGACGGCGAGGTCTACGGCGTCTGGTTCAAGGCCGCCAACAAGTCGACCATCTGGTACAACGCGCAGGTCTACGAGGACGCGGGCGCCGAGGTGCCCGAGACCTGGGAGGACTTCGTCTCCACCCTGCAGCTCGTCTCCGACTCCGGCGTGCCCGGCCTGTCCGTCGGCGCCGACGTCGGCTGGCCGCTCACCGACTGGTTCGAGAACGTCTACCTGCGCACCGCGGGGCCCGAGATGTACGACCAGCTCGCCGACCACGAGATCCCCTGGACCGACCCGAGCGTCGTCGAGGCGCTCGAGGCCCTCGCCGAGGTGTGGAGCAACGACGCGCTCCTGCTCGAGGGCGGCGGCCAGCGCTCGTTCCCCGACTCGGTGACCAGCGTGTTCACCGACCCGGCCGAGGCCGGCACCGTGTTCGAGGGTGACTTCGTCGCCGGCAACATCGCCGACCAGACGGACGCCGTCGTCGGCGAGGACGCGCTGTTCTACGCGTGGCCCTCGATGAACGACTCGGCCCCCTCAGTCATGGGCGCCGGCAACGTCGCGGTCGCCTTCGACGACGGCGAGGCCACCTCCGAGCTCATGCGCTACCTCGCCTCCCCGGAGGCGGCGAACATCTGGATCGAGCTCGGCGGCTTCACCTCGCCGAACCAGAACGCGGACCTCGACCTCTACCCGGACGACATCTCGCTCGAGATCGCCCAGCAGCTCGTCGACGCCGAGGTCTTCCGCTTCGACCTCTCCGACCTCGCGCCGTCCGCGTTCGGCGGCACCGAGGGCGAGGGCATGTGGCAGCTCCTCATCGAGTTCTACGAGGACCCGTCCGACCCCGAGGCGACGGCCCAGGCACTCGAGGACGCTGCGGTCGCCGCCTACGGCGGCTGAGGTGACCTCGGCCGCGACGACCACGGCCGAACCCCGCGGGGGGCGCGCACGCCGCGCCCCCCGCGGCGGCTCCAGCACGTGGTTGATCCTCGTCATCTTCCTCGGGCCGGCGGTCCTGGTCCTCGGTGCGCTCGTCGCGTACCCGATCGTCTACTCGGTGGTCCGGTCGTTCTTCGACCAGTCGGGCGACGGCTTCGTCGGGCTCGGCAACTACGCCACCATGTTCACCGACCCGCAGACCTTCCAGGCGCTGCGCAACAACGCCGTCTGGGTGATCGTCGCACCCGCCGTCTGCACGGTCCTGGGACTCATCTTCGCGGTCCTCATGGAGCGCATCCGCTGGCAGACGGCGTTCAAGCTCATCATCTTCATGCCGATGGCCATCTCCATGCTCGCCGCCGGCGTCATCTTCCGGTCCGTGTTCCAGCAGAACCCGGACATCGGCCTCGCCAACGCGGTCATCGTCTCCGTGCAGGAGATGGTCGGCGCCGAGTCCACGAGCTACCCCGACGCACGGCCCCGTCCGGAGGCACCGCTGGAGGTTGCGGACACGGGCGAGATGACCTCGACCGAGGAGGTCGGGCCCGGCTCGGTCGTCGACATCCCCATGGTCGGCATCGGCGCGGACTCGCTGCCCGCCGAGCCGGTCGACGCCGCGGCGGCCGCCGCCCCCGCCGGTGACCAGATCGCCGGCTCGATCTGGTTCGACTTCGTCCGCGGCGGTGGGGGCACGAACGGCGAGGTCGGTGACGGCAAGCCCGGACTCGGCGGGATCGAGGTCCTCGCCCTCGACGCCGACGGCTCGGAGGCCGGCCGCACGACCACCGCCGAAGACGGCACGTTCCTCATCGAGGGCCTCGACCCGGGCGGGACGTACACGATCCAGCTCCCGGCCTCGAGCTTCTCCGCCGGCGCCTCGGGGGTCGACTGGCTCGGTCCAGGACTCATCACCCCGGTGACGATCCTCGCCTACGTGTGGATCTGGGCCGGGTTCGCGATGGTGATGATCGCGTCGGGCCTGTCCGCCGTCGACCGGACCCTGCAGGAGGCGGCCCGCACCGACGGCGCCAACGAGTGGCAGGTCTTCCGGCGGATCACGGTGCCGCAGCTCGCGCCGGTGCTTATGGTCGTCATGGTCACTCTGGTCATCAACGTGCTGAAGATCTTCGACCTCGTCTACGTCATCCCGCCCGGGGTGTCGAAACCTGCCGCCGACGTCATCGCCACGCGCATGTGGACCGTCTCGTTCGGTGGCGGTAACGACCAGGGCCTGGGGTCGGCGCTCGCGATCTTCCTGCTCCTGCTCGTGCTCCCCGCGATCCTCGTCAACATCCGCAACTTCCGCCGAGGAGGTCAGGCATGACCGCCGTCGTCGGCACCACGCCGCCCGCACCGGCGCCGGACGGCTCCGGCGACGATCACGCACCGCCCCCGGCCACGCCACCGGGATCACGCCCGACGGGCGGGTCGCGCGTCACACGTCTGCTCGGGCGCTGGATCGTCAACGTCGTCCTCGTCGTCGTCGCGCTGATGTGGCTCGTCCCGACGGTCGGCCTGTTCTTCTCGTCGCTGCGCAGCTCGCAGGCCAACTCACAGTCGGGCTGGTGGAGCGGGTTCACCGATCTCAGCCAGTTCTCGGTGGACAACTACCGCAACATCCTCCAGTCCGACTGGATCATGTCCTCGCTGTGGAACACGGTGCTCATCGTGGTCCCCTCGACCCTCCTCGTCGTCGGGATCGGCGCGATGGCCGGCTACGCGCTCGCGTGGATCAGGTTCCCGGGCCGGGACTGGCTGCTCATCGTCATCATCGCGTTCATGGCGGTCCCGCTGCAGGTGGCCTTCATCCCGCTGGCCCGCCTGTTCGGTGACATCGGCATCTTCGGGTCGATCTCGGCGGTGGTGCTGTTCCACACGGCGTTCGGACTGCCGTTCGCGATCTTCCTGCTTCGCAACTTCTTCATGCAGATCCCGGACGAGATGCTCGAGGCCGCACGCATCGACGGGGCGAGCGAGCTGCGGATCTTCTTCCGCATCGCCCTGCCGCTCGCCATGCCCTCGATCGCCTCCCTCGCGATCTTCCAGTTCCTGTGGTCCTGGAACGACATGCTCGTCGCCCTGCTGTTCTCCTCGACGGACAGCCAGCCGATCACCGTGGCGCTGCAGTCCCAGCTCCGCCAGTTCTCCTCGAACATGGACGTCCTGTCCGCCGGCGCCTTCTTGTCGATGGTCGTCCCGCTCATCGTGTTCTTCGCGTTCCAGCGCTACTTCGTCAGCGCCATGATGGCGGGCTCCCAGAAGTAGGCGTCGTCGGCCGGGGCCGGCCACGACCTACGATGGCGGGGCCAGAGGGGCGGTCCAGGAAGGGCGGACGATGGCTGGGACGAGGACGCGGCGACGGTACGCGGCGACCGCGGTGGCGCTCGCCGCCGCCTCGGTGCTCGCGGCGTGCGGCGGGGACGGCGACGACGACCTCGCGCCCCCCGACGATTCCGCGCCGGGGGAGACCACCTCCGACGCTCCGCCGGAGACCGCGTCGGAGTCCGCCTCCGAGGCTCCGACCGCACCCGGGCCGGACGTCCCCGCGGACGAGGTCCCCCTGCCGGAGCTCGAGGGCTACGCGGACCTATCGGGGCAAGCGGTCGAGATCGCCACGAGCTGGTCGGGCGACCGGCTGGCGACCTTCGAGAGGGTGCTCGCCGCCTTCGAGGAGGCCACCGGCGCCGACGTCCAGCACCTCGGTGCCGGCGGGGACCCGACGACGGCGCTCACCGAGAGCGTCGAGGACGGTCGCCCGCCGGACGTCGCCCTCGTGCGGGACCCGGGCCTCCTGCAGGACCTCGCCACCGACGGCGCCATCGTGCCGCTGGCCGACGAGACGGTCGCGGCCGTCCAGGAGAGCTACGGGCCCGCGTGGGTCGAGCTCGGCACCCACGACGACGAGCTGTACGGCGTGTGGTTCGAGGCCGAGTCGAAGTCGACGGTCTGGTACGACACCGCCCTGTACGAGGAGGCGGGCGTCGAGGAGCCGCGGACCTGGGACGAGTTCGTCGCGGCGATAGGCACCCTGTCCGCGGCCGGCACGCCGGCCCTGTCCGTCGGCGTCGACATCGGCTGGCCGCTCACCGATTGGTTCGAGAACGTCTACCTCGCCTCCGCGGGGCCCGAGATGTACGACCGGCTGGCCGACCACGAGATCCCGTGGACCGACCCGAGCGTGGTCGAGGCGCTCGAGATGCTCGCGGAGGTCTGGGGCGATGAGGACCTGCTCTTGCCCGGCGGGCCCTCGCGGACCTACCCGGAGGCGGTGTCCTCGGTGTTCGGCGACCCCCCGCAGGCCGCCACCATGGTCGGCGGCGACTACGTGCGCGGCGCGATCATCGGGCAGACCGACTCCGTCCTCGGCGAGGACGCCGCGTTCTACGGGTGGCCGGGCGTCGACGGGCCATCGCGGTCGGTCGTCGGCAGCGCCTCCGGCGTGGTCGCGTTCGACGACGAGGAGGGCACCCAGGAGCTCGTGCGCTACCTCGCCTCGCCCGAGGCGGCGGACCTGTGGATCCGGCTCGGCGGGTCGACGTCGCCGAACGCCGACGCGGACCTCGACCTCTACACGGACCCGGCCGCCCGCGCCGTCGCCGAGCACCTCTCCGGCGCGGAGGTCTTCCGGGTCGACCTCTCCGACCAGGTGCACTCCTCGTTCGGCGCCTCCACGGCGCAGGGGATGTGGCCGATCCTCATCGACTTCTTCACCGACCCCTCCGACCCGGAGGCGACGGCGCAGGAGCTCGAGGACGCCGCCGCGACGGGGGACGCGAACGCCCGGATCGAGGACGAGGACGCGGAGGACGCGGAGGACTGATCGGCTCGTTCCCCGCGGACGCCGGCCGCCGGGCGGGTTGCGGTCGGGGGCCGAGTCGCTGAGCCGGCTCGGCCCCTCCGCATCCCTCGCCCGTGGGCGGCCAGGCGGTCAGGCGGTCAGCAGGATCTTGCCGAACGCACCGCCGCCGGCCATCGCGTCGTGCGCCCTCTGGGCCTCGGCGAGGGGGATCCGCTCGGCGATGACGGGGACGACCGTGCCGCCGGAGACCCACGGCCACACGCGCTCGCGGACGTCGTCGATCAGGGCCGCCTTCGACGCGCGGGAGCGCGTGCGCAACTTCGTCGCCGTGATGGTGCCGGCGCGGGAGAGCAGCCTGCCGAGGTCGAGCTTGCCCTTCGCGCCGTCGAGCAGGCCGATGACCATGACGCGGCCGCGCTCGGCGAGGACGGACAGGTTGAGGTCGAGCCCGCCGGCCCCGAGGACGTCGAGGATCACGTCGACCCCGCGGCCGTCGGTGGCGGCGAGGACCTGGTCGGCGACGTCGCCCGAGGCGTGGTCGATCGCCACGTCGGCCCCCAGCTCGAGGCAACGAGCCGTGCGCTCGGCGCCGCCCGCCGTCGTGACCACGCGCGAGCCGTAGGCGTGCGCGAGCTGGATCGCGACCGACCCGACGCCGCCCGAGCCGCCGTGCACGAGGACGGTCTGCGCCGGCGCGAGGTGCGCGAGCTCGACCATGTTCGACCACGCGGTGCAGACGGACTCCGGGAGCGCGGCCGCCTCGACGAGGTCGAGCGAGTCGGGGACGCGGAGCAGCTGGCCGACCGGGGCCACCACCTTCGTCGCGTACCCGCCGCCCGCGAGCAGCGCGCACACGCGGTCCCCGACCGCCCACCCGGTGACGTGGTCCCCGACGGCGGAGATGGTTCCCGAGGCCTCGAGCCCGAGGATCTCCGACTCGCCCTCGGGCGGGAGGTGCCCGCCCGTGACCTGGAGCAGGTCGGCGCGGTTGACGCCGGCCGCCGCGACGTCGATGAGCACCTCGCCGGCCCCGTGCACCGGGTCGGCGGTATCGACCAGCTCGAGCCGTCGGTCGTCGTTGATCGTGATGGCGTCCATCGAGCCATCGTGCCCCAGGAGGGTGGCGCGGCAGCGGACCCGGCCGCCGGTGTCCCGGTCCCGCGAGGCACGTGCGTCCCCGGCGTCCGCACGTGACGGCGTCCGGGCGCCCTCGTGCTGCGGCCTCCCGGCGCGACCGCGGATCGTAGGATGTCCTGCGGCCCGGTCCTGCCGACCGGGTGCCCCGGCCCCGTGCCGGGCTGGAGGGTTGACAGAGCGGCCGAATGTGACGGTCTTGAAAACCGTTGTGCGAAAGCACCAAGGGTTCGAATCCCTTACCCTCCGCGGCTCCGGCCCGCGCCGGCCGGTGACGAGTCTCGCCCTCCAGGGCGGTCGCGGCGTTGGAACGGGCGTCGGCGTCCGGGTACCCTGGACGCTGCATCTGGAGACGTCGCATAGTCAGGCCTAGTGCGCATCCCTGCTAAGGATGTAACGGGGTAACCCGTTCGTGGGTTCAAATCCCACCGTCTCCGCCGAGTGCCCGAGGGGCCCGGCAGCCGCACGACGACTCGGCTGCCGGGCCCTCGGTCGTGGTGGGGGCTGGGCGTGCGGGTGGCGTCGAGGGGCGCGGGTGAGGACGCCGGGGTCAGCTCACGGCGAAGTAGCGGGTCGTGACGTCCTCGAAGTTCATCTGCTCCTCGATCAGCCACACCCCGCCCTCGATGGCATCCACCCGCACCGGGGCGCAGAAGTTGCCGGTGACGGTGCCGCCCTCGTAGACGTCGTTGGTGTTGAGGAACGCGTCGGGCACCACCCCGCAGTACCCGTCGTAGGTCGTCGCGTCGTTGCCGACGAACTCCGCGTGGAGCTCGAGCCAGGGGTTGACCCGCTCCGTGCCGAGGTACGTCGCGGTGACCGGTAGGAGGACGTAGTCGAAACCGTCGTCCGGGGGTGAGTTGAACATGTTCTCGTCGGCGACGGCCTGGGTCGCGTCGACGTCGGTCGCGCCCACCTCGATCATCCAGTCGCCGACGCGCACGGGCGTGTCGAGCGGCGCCGCGTCCTCCCGCGAGAGACCCACGTCCGCGCCCTCCGGCGGAGCAGGGTTGCTCGGCGGCGCGGGCTCCGTGGTTGGCCCGGGCGCAGGAGGCGGTGCCGGGGCGGCGGGCGTCGTGGGGTCGCCGGCGGCGGGCGCCTCACCTGCCGGCGCCCCGCCCGCGGGCGCTGCGGGGGCCGGCGCGACGGGTGCGCTGATCGGCGCCGCCGTGGGGTCGTCGGTGGAGCTGCAGGCGGCAAGAGCGAGCACGGCCAGTCCGGGCAGGACGACGGCGGACAGGCGGCTACGCATGGGGGCTCCTTGGTTCATGCCGGGACTCGACTGCCACATGGTGCCATCGCGCGTGGCGGGCGAGCATGGGTAGCGCTGCCGATCCCGACACAACCGGCCGCGTCCGGAACCGGAGCTCCGGCACGGGACGTCGCTGCTAGCGTCGCGCCTGCGAGGCCGGAGCCGCCGCTCATCCGCGACGCGTCCCCCTTGCCGACACCACTTCGGACGGAGCACATGATGACCGGTTACGGCAGCGGGTACGGACCGCCGCAGGGCGGGAGCCAGGGCGGGTACGAGGACGCGTACGCCCGCGCCCAGGGCGGTGGGTACGGCGGCGGAGGCTACGGCCCGGGCCCGCAGGGCGCCCACAACCCGTACGGCCAGGGTGGCGACGGGATCATGCCCGCAAGGACGCCGAGGAGCACGAAGGGCCCGAAGACCCTCACCTTCATCGGCCTCGCCGTGCTCGTGGTGGGGGTGATCGCGATCATCGTCGCGGCCGTCGCCGTCGGCAGGTTCATCCAGGACGCGGACATCCGGACCGTCGGCCCGTCCGGCACGCAGATCGAGGCGGAGGCCGGCGAGGAGTGGGCCCTGTACGCCTCGGACACCGGCGCGGCCCAGTCGCAGACGCAGACCTGCCGGGTCGTCGGCCCCGACGGCGCGGACGTCCGGCTGACCGCCCCGGGCACCGACGTCACGGTCAACGACTACGCGCGCGGCCACACGTTCACCACGGACCAGGCCGGCACGTACACGGTGACCTGCGACCGGACCGCGTACGTCGGGAGCAACCTCAGCGGGGGCGACGTCGTCGCGGCGGCAGGGGGGATCATCCTCGGGGCGATCGGCGCGATCGTCGGGTTCGTCCTCATGATCATCGGCGTCATCTGGTGGATCGCCCGCCGGAACTGAGCGCGCGCCGGGCGGCTGCCGCTCGCCAGATCACGGCCGGGTCCGACGGCGTCGCCCGGGTCCGTCGAGGGCACGGCACCGGTGGCGTCCGGGTCCGTCGAGGGCACGGCCCCGGTGGCGTCCGCATGGCGGGACCGCCAGGGCGCGGCCCCACGGGCCGACGCCGCCCGCCTAGCGTGGAGCACATGGAGCTCCTGCTCGTGCGAAGGCTCTGGTTCGACCAGGGGATGGCCCGCTCGACCCGATGTTGCTGACGCGGCACGCCCGCGCACGCGCCCGTACGTCGAGCCCCCAACCCCGACCCTGAACCCGAGGAGCCCGCATGACCACCACCGACCAGACCGCCACCGACCGCGGCGCCGCCGACCAGGGCGTCGCCCGTCTCGTCACCGCCGCCGAGCTCGCCGAGATCAAGGACCGGCCCGGCGTCGTCGTCCTCGACGCGACCTCGATCATCCGCCAGCCCGACGGAGACGGCTACTACTCGGCCGACTCCGGCCGCGACGTCCACGAGCAGGGGCACGTCCCCGGCGCCGTGTACGTCGACCTGCTGGACGACTTCGCCGATCGCAGCAACCCCGACTTCTGGACGGCACTGCCTCCGGAGGAGTTCGCCGCGCGGCTCGGCGCGCTCGGCGTCGGCAACGACACGACCGTCGTCGTCTACGACCAGGGCCAGGGCATGTGGGCCACGCGCCTGTGGTGGAACCTGCGCTACGTGGGCCACGACGACATCCTCGTGCTCGACGGCGGCCTGCCCGCCTGGCAGGCCGCCGGGTTCGAGGTCGGGACCGGCCCCGTCGCGCCGCTCCCGGCCGTCACCTACACGGCCCACCCGCGCCCCGAGCTCCTGGCCGACGTCGACGACGTCGCCGCCGCGATCGACGACCCCTCCCGGGTGCTCGTCAACAGCCTCGACCGCCCGACGTTCACGGGCGAGCGCGTGACCTACGCGCGGGCGGGTCGGATCCCCGGCTCCAAGCACGTGTTCTTCGGTGACCTCGTCGACGCCACGGGCCTCGTCGCGGAGCTCGACCAGGTCCGCTCGGCCGGTGACGCCGCCGAGGTGATCGACGGTGAGCCGTCGATCATCACCTACTGCGGCGGCGGCATCGCGGCCACGTACGTGGCGTTCCAGCTGGCGCGTGCCGGCCGCACCGACGTCGCCGTCTACGACGGGTCGATGACCGAGTGGGTGAACAACCCGGCACTTCCGCTCGAGACGGGCGAGCCCGTCGCCTGATCGTGACCGCGGTGACGTCCCCGCCGTGACCCGCGCGGCGTACGGTGCCGGGCATCCGGCGGGCACCCGCCCACCGGACCCGCCACCCGGGCCCGGTGACGCGCCTCGGGGCACACCCTGGAGCGCGTCATGGGGACACACCGCAGGAACGTCCGCCTCGCCGCCGCGTCGGCGCTCGCACTCGGCCTCGTGGCCGGCGCGGCGCCCGCGGCCCTCGCGGCCGGGAGGGCAACGACGACTTCGGCAACGTCTACCTCCTCAACGACGCGTGGACCGGCACCGCCAACCACGAGGTGATCTTCAGCCTCGCGGCGGAGACGGTGTTCATGGGCGACTGGGACGGCAACGGCACCGACACGTTCGCCCGGCGTCGGGGCAACGTCGTCGACCACGTCGGCGTGCTCGGGCCCACGGAGTTCGACGGCTCCTTCACGTTCGGCCGCGCGTCCGACACGGTGCTCACCGGCGACTGGGACGGGAACGGCACCGAGACGTTCGCCGTCCGGCGCGGCAACCAGTACCTCATGCGAAACACCCTCACGGACGGGGTCGCGCACCGCGTCGTGCACTACGGGCGGGCCGACGACACGGTGCTCGTCGGCGACTGGGACGGCGACGGCGTCGACACGTTCGGCGTGCGGCGCGGCAACCGGTACCTCCTGGCGAACTCGACCGTCTCGGGGCCGGCCGACCTGGTGGTGGACTACGGGCGCGCCGGCGACGAGGTGCTCGTGGGCGACTGGGACGGCGACGGCCGCGACACGCTCGGGGTCCGGCGCGGCAACACCTACTACCTCCACGACGAGATCGCCCCCGGCCCTGCCCAGGTGGTCCTGGACTACGGGCGCGCAGGTGACAGCGTGCTCGTCGGGGACTGGGACGGCGACGGCACCGACACCCTCGGGGTACGGCGACCGAGCCCCCGCGAGGACCTCGTCCTGGAGGCGGCACGGGCGGCGTCGACGGGGGACCGGGCGCGCCTCGACCTCCTCTCCGGCGAGAACGGCGAGGAGCAGCTCTGGTACGCGTACCAGGAGTTCTACGACCCGCCGCAGTGGCCCACCCGCGTGGACGGATGCGGACCGGCGTACGACGACGTGTGGTCCTGCCGGGTGTGGTCCGACGACCACCCGGTGGCGATCGGGTACGCGTATGTCGCCCCGGACGGGTACACGACCTGGCAGGTCGTCGAGTACGAGATCGTCTCCGACTGGTAGGGGCAGACGCGGCGGGCCCGACCCGTCCGTCCCGAGGCGGCCGCTGTGACGCGGCCGGCCCGACGTGGTCGGCCCGTGTCCCCGCCCCATGCCATGCGTGACGGCGAGGCGGCCCGCGTCGCCGCCGACACCCGCGCGCGGCGCGCGCAAATGAGCGTGATCGCCCGGAAAACGCTGCTAGGTTGCCCCGGAACGGTTTCCACGCGGCGGTGCGTGGCGGGGGGCAGATCGGTTCCCGGACGCCTGCCGCCTGCGACGACGCAAGGAGCAGCCGATGTCCACCCCCGAGATCAAGGAGAGCACGTCGCGCGCGGCGGGCCTCAACGACCTGCCCGCCGACCCACGCACGCGCAACCGCCGATGGATCGGGCTCTCGCTCGGCGTCGTCGGCGCCGTGATCATCTACTTCATCTTCCCGAAGGACCTCTCGGCGGAGCTCGTCGAGACCCTCACGGCGAACGAGATCGAGCCGTCCGGCCACCACATCGCCCTCACCGCCGCCATCGCCGTGCTCATGGGCATCTGGTGGATGACCGAGGCCATCCCGCTCGCGGCGACGGCGCTGGTCCCGCTCGTCGGCTTCCCCGCGTTCGGGATCGTCAGCCTCGGCGACGCCGCCTCCCCGTACGCCTCGGGGACGATCTTCCTGTTCCTCGGCGGGTTCTTCCTCGCGCTGACGATGCAGCGCTGGAACCTGCACCGGCGCATCGCGCTCGCGGTCGTGCTCGCCGTCGGCACCAAGCCGAAGCAGCTCGTCCTCGGCTTCATGGTGGCCACCGGGTTCCTCACCATGTGGGTGTCGAACACGGCGACGGCGGTCATGATGCTCCCGATCGGCCTCTCGGTCCTCGCCCTGGTCGGGACGCTGCGCGGGGACGACACGAAGAGGTCGAACTTCGGCACCGCGCTCATGCTCGGCATCGCCTACTCGTCGTCGATCATGAGCGTCTCGACCCTCATCGGGACGCCGCCGAACGCGCTGCTGCGGGCGAACCTCGCCGACAACTACGACATCAACCTCAACTTCGGCACGTGGATGCTGTTCGCCACCCCGCTCGCGATCGTCTTCACGCTGATCTGCTGGTGGCTGCTCGTCAACGTCCTGTTCAAGCCGGAGATGAAGGAGATCCCCGGCGGCCGTGAGGTCATCCAGGAGGAGTACCGCAAGCTCGGCCCGATGTCCCGCCAGGAGATCCTCACGCTCATCGTCTTCATCGGCGTCGCGGTGTCCTGGGTGGCCGTGCCGCTGATCTGGGAGGAGTCGAACTTCTCCGACGAGGTCATCGCGATGATCCTCGCGCTCGTGCTGTTCATCCTCCCGGCGGACGTCGACAAGGGTGTCCAGCTCCTCGACTGGGACACCGCGAAGGAGGTCCCGTGGGACGTCCTGCTGCTGTTCGGCGGCGGCCTCTCGCTGTCGGCGATGTTCACCGCCACCGGCCTCTCGCAGTGGATCGGCGAGGCCGCGGGCGGGCTCGAGGGAGCGCCGGTCGTCCTCATCGTGGCCGGGGTGACCGCACTGGTCATCTTCCTCACCGAGATGACGTCGAACACCGCGACCGCCGCGGCGTTCCTGCCGATCATGGGTGGCGTCGCCACGGGGATGAACGTCGACGTCATGCTGCTCATGGTGCCGGTGGCGCTCGCGGCGACCTGCGCGTTCATGCTGCCGGTCGCCACCCCGCCGAACGCCATCGCCTACGGCTCGGGGTACCTGAAGATCTCCCAGATGGTGAAGGGCGGCATCTGGCTCAACCTCATCGGGGTCGTCCTCATCACCGCCACGGTGATGACGCTGGGCCAGTGGGTGCTCGGCATCGCCATGTAGCACGGTCGTACGAGAGGCGGGGCGGGCCAGGACGGCGCGCCCCGCCCCTCTCGTGCGTGCACCGGCCCGCTCCTCGTCGATGCCCTGCCCCTCCTCCCGTCCGCGGACCGGCCGCAGGGCGGGCCTGCGTCCGGTTCGAGGGCGACGGCGAGTTTTCCCATGACACGCACGCGACGGCGTACGTACCGTCGCGGCATCGGGACGGCATCCGCCGCCCCGATCGCCGACCCGGGGGGGCGCGCGCGGCGTGGCCCTCCGGGGTACACAGGGGTGAACCAACGATGGACACGCACCGCACGAACAACCCGAGGTTCCGGGCCCGTGCCGCAGGCGCAGGCCTGGCCGCGATAGGACTCGTCGCCGCCGGGGCCTCCTCGGCGCCGGCGACCGGAGGCGCCAACGAGGATGTCGGCGAGATCTACCACGCCGCGAACTCGTGGGGCACCTCGGCAGACTTCACCTTCGACTACTCCCGCCCGGCGGCCGAGGTGTACGTGGGCGACTGGGACGGGGACGGCACCGACTCCGTCGCGACCCGGACGGGGTCCACGATCGAGTTCTCGAACTCTCTCGAGAACCCTGACGAGTTCGACGGGTCGTTCAGCTTCGGCCGGGACGACGACGAGCTGCTCGTCGGGGACTGGGACGGCGACGGCGTCGACACCTTCGCCGCCCGCCGCGGCAACGAGCTGCACGTCCGCAACGCGCTCGGCGACGGCCCCGCCGACCAGGTCGTCAGCTACGGCCGCGCCGACGACACCGTGCTCGTCGGGGACTGGAACGGCGACGGGGCGGACACGCTCGGCGTGCGCCGGGGCAACGAGTACCTGCTCAGCAACACGCTGTCCGACGGCCCGGCCGACACCGTCGCCCGCTACGGGCGCGCCGACGACGCCGTGGTGGTGGGGGACTGGGACGGCGACGGGGCGGACACGCTCGGCGTCCGCCGTGGCCCGACCGTCCTCCTGCACGACCAGATCGCGGACGGCCCCGCCGAGACGGTCGTCGACTACGGCCGCGCGGACGACGGCCTCCTGGTCGGCGACTGGGACGGCGACGGCGTCGACACGCCCGCCGTCCGCCGCGCCCAGCGGACCCAGGAGGGGGTGCTCGCGGCGACCCGGGCCGCGTCCGAGGGCGACGCCGACGAGCTCCGGGCCTTGACCGACCTCGACGGCTTCGACGACCTCTGGTTCGCCTTCCAGGAGTTCTACGAGCCGCCGCAGACGCCGACCAGCGTCGAGTACTGCGAGGTGGCGGACGTCGGCCTCATCACCTGCGAGGTCCAGTCCGACGACTACGACTACCCGATCGGCCACGCGTTCGCCCGCACGGACCCGTCCGGTGAGTGGGAGGTCATCGGCTACGAGATCGTCACCGAGGGCTGACAGCTCGTGGCGATGCCCTCCGGCGGTGCCGGTACGTGGTGAGCACACTCACGACGTACAGGCACTGCTGTGCCCCTGGCGCGGGGTAACCTGTTCCCTGCCCTTGTGGCACGCGCCCGTAGCTCAATGGATAGAGCATCTGACTACGGATCAGAAGGTTGGGGGTTCGAGTCCCTTCGGGCGCACGCTGTTCGAGACAGTGAGTCGTCGCCCCCGCCGGGTCAGCCCGGCGGGGGCGACGCGCATGTGGGCGCCCGTCGTCGCGCGCGCCACAGGGTTGACACACGAGCCGATCTCCGCCAATGTTGAGCGCATCACGTAGGCAAACGTTTGCCTACGGCGTACGGAGGTCGACGTGGACCACGAACGAACGAGCTCGCCGCGGCCCGGCGGTCGCATGCTCGTGCGCCGATGCGGGCCGGAGGATCCGTCATGAGACGTTTCCCCACGCTCAAGGACGTCGCCGCCGAGGCCGGTACCTCGGCGGGCACCGTCTCCTACGTGCTCAGCTGCACGGCGGGCCGGTACATCAGTCCTGAGATGCGCGAGCGCGTGATGGCCGCCGTCGCCTCGACCGGGTACATCAAGAGCAGTCCCGCGAGCAGCCTGCAGGGCAAGCGCCAGGGCGTCATCGCCGTGCTGGTCCCACAGTTCAGCAACCAGTACTTCACCCACCTCGTCTCGGCGATCGAGTCAGTCGTGGACCGGGAGGGATACGTCCTGTCGATCAGCAACACCCTCGACGACCCGAGCCGCGAGCGCGACATCATCGTCAAGCTCGCCGAGCAGAGGGTCGACGGCTTCATCCTCAGCCCGACCACCGCCGGCGCCACCAATACCGAGTTCATCCGCAAGGTCGGCGTCCCGCTCGTCCTCGTGGACCGGCCGCTCCAGGGCGTCACCGGTTCGTTCGCCGAGGTCCTGCCGGACAACTACCGCAGCGGCTACCTGCTGGGGGAGCACCTGGGACGACGGGGCCACAGGTCCGTGGCATACCTCGGGTGGGTGTCGGGCTTCGAGACGCTCGACCGGCGCCGCGTCGGTTTCTGGGACGGCCTGGCCGAGTCCTCCGGCGAGCGGCAGGCCGAGCTCAGCCTGGACGGCGAGTTCTCGGCGGAGGGCGGCTACCGCCTCGCCGAACGTGTGCACCAGGACCACCCGGAGGTCACCGCCTGGTGCCTCGGATACAACGTGCCCGCGCGGGGAAGCATCGACTACCTGCGGGACCAGGGGATCACTCCCGGGCGCGACCTCTCGGTCGCGATGATCGGCTCACCCGACTGGGCGACCGTCGGGGCCAACGACTTCACACTCGTCGATCCGTGCCCGCAGGACATGGGCAGGGTCGCCGCCGAACAGCTCATCGGGGCACTGTCCGACCCCGGCAGCGAGGCCACTCGGACAACCATCGGCTGCTCGCTCCATCGGGGCAGCTCAGTCATCGATATCCGAAGCTGAACCAGGAGACCATCATGCGAACCATCAGCAGGACGCTGGCGACCGCCGCCGCGGTCGCGCTCGTAGCCACGGGCTGCGCCGGCGACGACGGGGGCGGCGAGAGCTACCCGGAACGCGACATCAACGTCACCGTGCCGTTCGGCGCGGGCGGATCCACGGACCTGACGGCCCGAACCGTCGGAGAGGCCATGGGCAACCACTACGGCAACGAGGTGATCGTGACCAACACGCCGGGGGCCGCCGGTTCGGTCGGTTCCCAGAACGTGTTAAACGCCCAGCAGGACGGGTACTCGGTGCTCGCCAACGGCATGCTCGCCTTCACCTCCATGCCGGTCATGGGGACGCTCGACACGATGCCGGAGGACTGGGACTTCTGGCTCGCGACGTTCACCCCGAACATCATCGCGGTGCCGGCCGACTCGCCCTACGAGACGATCGACGACCTCCTGACGGCGATGGAGGAGTCGCCGGGCGAGATCTCGGCCGGGACCGCCGGGCCCGGGAGCGCCGGTCACCTCGCGGCCGAGATCCTCGCCACCGCGGCGGGCGTCGAGTACAGCCACGTCCCGTACGAGGGGGGCAACCCGGCCATCGTCGCGACGCTGGGCGGCGAGGTCGACTTCACGCCGCAGCTCCTGGTGGAGATGCAGGACATGCTCATCGCCGGTGACCTCCGCGGCCTCGCCACCCTCTCCGACGAGGAGGTGACCCTCGACGGAGACCTCACGATCCCCACCCTTGCCGACGCGCTCCCCGACGTCAGCGGGACCCTGCCGATGGGCGAGACCACCGGTTTCGCGGTGCCCTCCGGGCTCGACGACGGAGTCCTGGAGGCCATCGACGAAGGGTTCGACGCCGCCATGGAGGACCAGGCGTTCCTTGACTTCTGCGCCGAGAACGGGATGGATCCCGTGGCCATCGGCCGGGCCGACGCCGGTCAGCGCGTGGCCGAGCTGCAGTCGATCGTCGCCTGGACCCTCTTCGATGCCGGCGTCGCCGAGAACGACCCCGAGGAGCTCGGCATCCCGAGGCCGTGACAGAGCCGGTGGTGGGCGCCCCCGTCCGGCGCCCACCACCTCACGACCTTCCCACCCTGAAACGGAGGAGCTCCCATGGGTGACGACGAGAGACTCAACCTCATCAGCTCGGCGCTCCTGACCGCCCTGGCGACGGCGATCCTGGCCGGCGGCGTGGCGATCTACGCGCGCACCGATCAGCCGCTGCACGCGTCCCCCGCCCTCATGCCCGGGCTCGTCGGCGTCGCGCTCCTGGCGTGCAGCCTCCTCCTGCTGGGCCGGTCCTTGCGCGGGACCGGCCTGCGGGCCCGGTGGACGGCGTCGAAGGCCTGGATCGTCGGCGTCGCCAGGCACCCCGACACGCGCACCACGATCATCGGCCTGCTCCTCATGGCCGTGTACTCCGTCGTGCTCGTCCGGGTGCTGCAGTTCTGGGCGGCCTCGTTCATCTTCGCCGTCGCGATGCTCCTGTTCCTGCGGGCGGTGCGTTGGTACTGGGCGTTGCTCATCGCCGGCGCGACCGTCGGCGGGATCGTCGTCCTGTTCGGCGGCGTCTTCAACATCCCACTGCCCTGAGGCCCCGCCATGACCGACCATCTCCTCGGCGCCCTGTCCACGGTCACGGAGCCGCTCAACCTCGCGGTGCTGCTCCTCGCCACCTTCGTCGGCCTCGTCATGGGCATCCTGCCGGGACTGTCCGCCACGATGGCCATCGCCCTGCTGGCGGGCCTCACCTTCGGTCTGCCGACCGAGACGGCACTGATCTCCCTGCTGGCGATCTACGTCGGATCGATCTCCGGTGGCGCCCAGACGGCCATCCTGCTCAACATCCCGGGGACGCCCGCCTCGGCCGCGACCGCCGTCGACGGATTCCCGCTGGCCCGTCAGGGCAGGGCCGGGTACGCCATCGTCCTCGCCACCACGGCGTCGGCGCTCGGCACGATCATCAGCGTGATCTTCCTGCTGACGCTGACGCCGCTGCTCACGCGGGCAGCACTGAGCTTCGGTGCCTGGGAGTTCTTCCTGCTCGCCGGGTTCGGCATCGCCATCTGCGGCACGCTCACCTCGAGGGACAACGCTCTCAAGGGATGGATCGCCGGTCTCCTGGGACTGTTCGTCGCCCAGATCGGCCTCGACCCGATCGGCGGCGAGCCCCGCTACGCGTTCGGCAACGTCAACCTCATGGGCGGAATCCAGCTCATCCCGATCATGATCGGGCTCTTCGGCTTCCCGGAGATCGTCAAGGCCTTCCGCGCCTCCGAGCACAGGGCCCTCGAGGTGGCGAAGGCACGCGTCGGCGCCGCGATCAAGGCGGTCTTCCGGCGCTCGCCGACCGTCCTGCGCTCGTCCGCCATCGGCACCGGGGTCGGCATCATCCCGGGGGTGGGGGAGGACGTGGGTGGTTGGCTCTCCTACGCCGCGGCCAAGGGGTCGAGCAAGGACCCCGAGTCGTTCGGCAAGGGCAACGAGCTCGGGGTCATCTCGGCGGAGTCCGGCAACAACGCGGCGATCGGCGGCGCACTCATCCCAATCCTGTCCCTCGCCGTCCCGGGCTCCGCGCCGGCAGCGGTCCTGCTCGCCGCGTTCCTCATGCACGGCTACCGTCCGGGCCCGCTGCTGTCGCGCGACTCGCCCGAGTTCATCTACGAGGTGGCCGTCTACCTGGTGGCCGCCGCGGTGGTGATGTGGTTCCTCGCCATGATCGTGATGAGGCTGTCCGTGCGCGTCCTGGGGCTCCGCAAGGTGGTGCTCATGCCGATCATCTACGTGCTGTGCGTGATCGGCGCCTACCTCATCAACTACTCGCTGTTCGACGTCACGATGATGCTCGTGTTCGGACTCGTCGGGATCTTCCTCTACGAGTTCGGGTTCCCCGCCGCCCCGTTCCTCCTCGGCGTCATCCTCGGTCCGATGGCCGACTCGAACCTGCGCCGCGCTCTGATCCTCAGCGACGGCAGCTGGCTGCCGATGTTCCAGCGTCCGATCAGCCTGGCGTTCCTCCTGGCCATCGCCGTCATCATCGCCGCACAGCTGGGCGCATTCCGAAAAATCAAGCAGCTCGCAAGGTCCGGGAAGGACAGGTAGTCATGCAGAAGGTCGGTATCGGTCTGGTCGGGGCGGGGTTCGTCGCGGACCTGCACGCAGAGTCGTTCAAGCGCGTGGCGGGGCACGACGTGCAGATCGTCGCGGTCGCCGCACCCCCGACGCGCCGGGAGGCGTTCGCGGCGCGCCACCGCATCCCGCGGGTCTACGACGAGCTAGAGCAGCTCCTCGCGGACGACGAGGTCGACGTCGTCGACATCTGCACGCCGCCGGACCTCCACGTGGACATGGTTGCCCGGGTCGTCGCCGCCGGGAAGCACGTCATCTGCGAGAAGCCCCTGACCGGGTTCTTCGACGTCCCCGACGACGGCGCGGGCGACGTGGACCGCCGGCAGATGTACGACTCGGTGATGGCGGAGATGGACCGGCTGCGGGAGGTGGTGGAGGGCAGCGACGTGGTCTTCGGCTACGCGGAGAACTACGTCTACGCCCCCTCGGTGCAGAAGAGCCGCGAGGTGCTCGAGAAGACCGGCTCACGCATCACGATGATGATCGGGGAGGAGTCGCACAACGGTTCCCACGCCGAGTACGCGCGGCACTGGAGGAGCTCCGGCGGTGGTGCGCTGATCCGTCAGGGCTGCCACCCGCTCTCGGCCATGCTCTACCTCAAGCAGGTCGAGGCACGGGCCGCCGGGCGGGACGTCGCCGTGGAGTCGGTGATCGCGGACACGACGGCGATCACGCCCACGCTGGGCGAGGACCAGCGCCGCTTCCTGCACGCGCGGCCGGTCGACGTCGAGGACGTCGCCAACGTCGTCCTCGCCTTCGACGACGGCACGCGCGGGGTCGTCACCGCGACCGACACGATCGTCGGCGGCGTGCGCAACCACGTCCAGGTCTTCACCAACGACAGCGTGCACCTGTGCCAGATCAGCCAGAGCGACTCGCTGCGGCTCTACCACGGCGACGCCGCCGTGCTCGAGGACGTCTACGTCACCGAGAAGGTCGACCACAAGGGCGGCTGGCAGTACGTGCTGCTCGACGAGCTCCTGGCCCGCGGGTACATCGGGGAGATGCAGGACTTCATCGACTGCATCGTGCACGGCGGGACGCCGCAGTCCGACTTCGACCTCGCGTACAGGTCGATCCAGGCAATCTACGCCGCCTACGAGTCGGCCGCGACGGATCGCCGGGTGCGCCTCTGACAACCGACACGACTCCGGTGCGGCGACAGCACTCGACGCGGATGCGGTCGGCGACGGCAGAGACGATCTCGCTTCCGTCCCGTGAGGGGTCCACGTGCGATCGGAAGGGGAGCCCGACGACCTGTTGCGCGTGCGTCATCGGGCCATGCCGCCGTTGGCGCGCAGCACCTGACCGTTGACCCACCGACCGTCAGGGCCGGCGAGGAAGGAGACCACGTTCGCGATGTCCTCGGGAGTGCCGAGCCGCTCCAGCGGCGGGTTCTTCGCCAGAGCATCGATCTGCTCGGGGGTCTTGCCGTCCAGGAACAGCTCGGTGGCGGTCGGGCCGGGCGCCACCGCGTTGACAGTGATGTCACGGCCGCGCAGCTCCCGGGCGAGGACCAGGATCATCGCCTCGACCGCGCCCTTGCTGGCCGCATAGGCGCCGTAGGCAGGGAGCTGGGTAGTGACGACGGTGGTGGAGAAGCCCACGAAGGAGCCTGCCTCGCGCAGTCGGCGTGCGGCCTGCTGGGCAACCACGAAGGTGCCTCGGATGTTGGTGCGGTGCAGCTCGTCCAGCACCGCCAGGTCGAGGTCGGCGATCGGTGAGAGTGCCATCCTTCCGGCCGCGTTGACCACGACGTCGATGCCACCGAACTCCTGCTCGGCACGGTCGAACAGCGCCGCGACCTGGCGCTCGTCGGCGACATCGGCCTGCACCGCGACGGCCGTGCCGCCCGTGGCTGCGATGGTGGCGACCGTGTCGTCTGCGGCCGCGGCATTGCCTGCGTAGTTCACGGCGACCGCGAACCCGTCTGCGGCCAGCCGCTTCGCGACCGCGCTGCCGATGCCGCGTGAGCCGCCGGTGACGATCGCGACCTGTCGACCTGCGGGCGTGGTGGGAGCTGTGAGGGTGTCGTCGTCCGTCATGTCCACCACGATGTGCCAGGGGGAGAATGGCAACCAGGGGGCGTCATCCCCTGTGTCCCTGTCCCGCCCCTTGGCACACTGGATACATGAGTCCTCTGAAAGACCGTGAGCTGGGAGCGTTCCTACGGTCCCGACGCGGACGCATCCGTCCTGAGGACGTCGGCTTCGTCTCCGGCCCGCGGCGCAGGGTGGTCGGGCTGCGCCGCGAGGAGGTGGCGCAACTGGCCGGCGCGTCGGTCGACTACTACAACGAGCTGGAGCGCGGCGCAGGATCTCAGCCCTCGGAGCAGATGCTCGCCGCGCTCGCCCGCGCTCTCAGGCTGACCCGCGACGAGCGCGACTATCTGTTCCACCTCGCCGATCGGCCCGTGCCCACCGAAGCCGGCCCTGCTGCCCACGTGCATCCCGGCATGCTCGACCTCCTGTCCCGCCTGCCGTCCACGCCTGCCCAGGTGATCACCGACCTGCACGTCGCCGTGGTCCAGAACCCCCTCGCCGTCGCGCTGCTCGGCGACCAGACCGGCTTCGAGGGAGAGCGGGCCAGCTTTATCTATCGCTGGTTCACCGACGACGACGCCCGCCGCATCTACCCCGTGGAGGACCACGAGGCGCAGGCACGCTCCCTGGTCGCCGATCTGCGTGCCGTGGCTGCCGCGAGGAACTCACGCGACACCGAAGCCGCCGCGATGATCGAGGAGCTGCTCGCCACCTCCGCCGACTTCGCTGCTCTGTGGGCCGAGCACGACGTCGCGTTCCGCCGCAACGACCGCAAGCGGATCATCCACCCCGCCCTCGGCGTGATCGAGGTGAACTGCCTCAACCTCTTCAGCGAAGACGGCCGTCAACGCCTGCTCTGGTTCACCCCTGCGCTCGGTACCGACAGCGCCGATGTCCTCGAGATGCTCACCGTCATCGGAACCCAGGACCTCGTCGCCGGTCCCGCCTGACCGCCAGTCGTCGGCGGAGCCGTAGGACACTCTTCGCTGTGACCTGCGTCGACGCCGCTTGTGCCGCCGATCACCACTAGTTGCATGCTGCAAACAAAAGCGTAGCCTGATGGTGTGCCAGATGACGTGACCCCCGTGACCGCCCCCGCCACCCCCCGTGAGACTGCGCCCCCTCCCGGCGACCGCACCGGCGTCGTCGCTGACCTCGTCCTCGCGGTCCTCGAGGCCGGACGCGTCACACGTGGCATGGGGGAGGCCGTCAACAAGGTCACCGGCATTCGTCGCACCGACTACCTCACCCTGCTCCGTGTCCAGGAGCACGACCGCTCGCGCATCTCCGACCTCGCGGCCGGCCTCGAGCTCGACGTGTCCGTCATCTCCCGCAAGATCGCCGCCCTCGACGACCTCGGCCTCGTCCGCCGCGAGCAGGACCCCGACGACGGCCGGGCCCAGGTCGTCACCGTCACGGAGCTCGGGCGCGAGACGATCGCCCGCAACCGTGCGATCTACACCGAGTCGATCGACGCGCTCACCGCCGGCTGGAGCACCGAGGACCTCACGACGCTCGCGACTGGCCTGCACCGGCTCGGCTCCCACACCCGCCCCGAGGCCGCCGTGGCGACCGCGGTCGAGGCCGCGGGAGGGGGCCGATGAACGACGTCACCCGCACCGGCTCCCGCGCGCGCAGGCCGAAGGACCTCACGCGCAAGCGGATCTACGCCGGCCTCACCCAGGCGCAGGCCGAGGCGGCCGAGGCAGAGCACAGGCGCATCATGGCCGTGCTCACCGGCCTCCTGCTCACGCAGTTCCTCGGGATGATGGCGAACACCATCGTCGGCAACGCGATGCCCGTTATCGCGGCCGAGGTGGGCGCCGCCCCGAACCAGTACGTCTGGATCATCACCTCTGCCATCCTCGCCAACACGGTGATGACCCCGATCGCCGGCAAGCTCGGCGACCTGTTCGACAAGCGCCGCCTGCTGACGGTCTTCATCGGGATCTTCATCCTCGGCTCGCTGCTCTCCGGCCTCGCCGTCAGCGCCGAGATGCTCATCGCCACCCGGGTGCTCCAGGGCGTCGGCATGGGCGGTCAGGTGATGATGTCGATCATCATCATGGCCACGATCATCCCGCCGAGGAAGCGTGGCCGGTACAACGGCTACCAGGGCGCCGTCATGGCGGTCGCCACCGTCTCGGGCCCGTTCGTCGGCGGCCTCATCGTCGACGCCCCCGGCCTCGGCTGGCGCTGGTGCTTCTTCATCATGATCCCGTTCATGGCGTTCGCCGCCTGGGTGGTCAACGCCCGCCTCAAGCTGCCGCCGAACCCGCGCACGGGCCCGGCGCGGATCGACGTCCTCGGTGCGGCCATCATCGCCGTCACCTCGACGCTCCTGCTCGTGTGGATCTCGATCGGCGGGGTGTCCTTCCCCTGGGCGTCCGCCCCGTCGTTCCTCATGATCGGCGGCGCGCTCGTGCTCGCCGGCCTGTTCGTCGTCGTCGAGCGCCGCGTGCCCGAGCCGCTCATCCCGCTGCACATCCTCGGCTCCCGGACCACCGTCCTCGCCATCGTCGCCTCGCTCGGCGTCGGCAGCATGATGTTCGGGTCCAACGTGTTCCTCGGGCAGTACTTCCAGTACGGGCGCGACTACCCGGCCACGATCGCCGGCTTCCTCGGGCTGCCGCTGATGTTCGGGCTGCTCATCGCCTCGACGTGGTCCGGCCGCGTGGTCACGGCCCGCGGCACGTGGAAGGGGGTGGTCGTCATCGGCATGGGCCTGATGACGGTGGGGACCCTCGCGTTCGGGCTCCTCGCCCACCAGGACACCCCGCTCTGGCTGACCTCGCTGCTGCTGTTCGTCGCCGGCTGGGGCATGGGCATGTGCCTGCAGACCATCGTGCTCGCCGTGCAGAACACCGTGGGCCTGCGGCACATGGGCGCGGCCACGAGCTCCGTGACGTTCTTCCGCAACCTCGGCGGCGCCGTCGCCATCCAGGTCTTCGGCATCATCTACGCGCGCCAGGTCGCGAGCCACGTCGCGGCCGCCGGGGTCACCCTGCCCGGCGGGTCGGGCTCCGGCAGCACGCTCGACCTGGGGTCGTTGCCCGACGACGTCGAGGCGGTCGTGCGCACCGCCTACGCCGAGGGCATCGGCCCGGTCTTCCTCTCGATCTTCGCCGTCACCCTCGTCGGCCTCGTCGCCGCGCTGTTCATGCGCGGCACGTCGCTGCGGGACACGGTCGACGTCACCGATGCGGCTGCGGTCACCGGTCCGGCCGACGTCACCACGCCACCCGTCGTCACGGCGCCGCCGATCGGTTCCCCGGCGGACGACGTCGCGGCGGGCGAGGTGACCGGTGCGGCAGGGGAGACGGGCCCCGGAGGGGACCGTCCGGCGTCGGGCCCCGGAGCGCCCGAGGAGGAGCCCGTCAGCCGCGTGCCCACGGGCGCGAGCTCGCCCACGCGATGATCTCGGCGGTGTAGCTCTGCCGCGCCGCGGGCGGTGACAGCGCGAGGTCGTGGATGCCGCCCGGCACCTCGAGCACGTCCACGCTGTCCCCGAGCAGTGCCGCGCTGCGGCGCATCGTCTGCACGTCGAGCACGACGTCCGAGCTCGACAGGTCTGCGGGGCCCGGGTCCACGCGTGCGCCGGACCGTGCGGACATCGCGAGCAGGACCGGCTCGGCCACGCGGGCCCGCCCGTCCTGGACCTGCCTCTGCGCGCGGCGCACGGCCCGCAGGAACCCGGCGTGCACGGGCATCGTCGTCGTCGGCTTGAGCTCGGTCGGGATCGACCACCCGCCGCCTGCCGGGTCGCTGAGCCACCGGCCGTAGGTCCCCTCGAGCGTCGAGACGGGCAGGCGGGGCGCGAGCGGCGCGAGCCGGTCGACCACCGCGGTGGCGACGACGTCGGTCAGCCAGCCGCGACCGAGGTCGAGCCAGGGGGAGCTGAGGATGATCCCGTCCACGGCGCCCGGGTGGTCGTGGGCGAACAGGAGGGCCTGGAGGCCGCCGGTCGAGTGCCCGAGCAGGACGACCTCCTCGGAGCCCTCCGCCCGGGCGAGGTCGACCGCGAGCCCCACCTCCTCGTTGCGTACCTTGAGCATGCGGACGTCGTCGCGCACCTGCCCCGGGCGCAGCGAACGGCCCGACCGGCGCATCTCCAGGGCGTAGAGGTCCCAGCCCGCCTCGTGCCACGCGCGCTCGTGCTCGGCGTGGAAGAACGTGTCGATGAACCCGTGGAGGTAGATCACGGCACGCCCGTGCCGGCCGACGTCCGCGCGGTGGACGACCGTCGCGACGTCGCGGACTCCCGGGGTGTGGCCGCCGTCGGTGAGGTCGAGGCCGATCTCGCGCGTGACGTAGGGGGCGCCGAGGACGTCGCGCCGGGGCGCCGAGAACTGCGTCGTCGTGGTCTCCGTCATGGCCGGGCGCGTCAGTCGACGACGCCGTAGAGGCGGTCCCCGGCGTCGCCGAGACCCGGCACGATGTAGGCGTTCTCGTCGAGCCCCTCGTCGATGGCCGCGGTGACGACCGAGACGTCGCCCCGGTCACCGATCGCCGCCTCGACGTGGCGCAGCCCCTCGGGCGCGCACAGCAGCGTGATGCAGGTGACGTCGCGCGCGCCGCGCTCCAGGAGGTAGTCGATCGCGGCGACGAGGGTGTGGCCGGTGGCGAGCATCGGGTCCAGGACGAAGCACTGGCGCCCGGAGAGGTCGTCCGGCAGGCGGTTGGCGTAGGTGATCGCCTCGAGTGTCTGCTCGTCGCGCTTCATCCCGAGGAAGCCGATCTCCGCCGTCGGCATGAGCCGGCTCATGCCGTCGAGCATGCCGAGCCCCGCGCGCAGGATGGGCACCACCAGCGGGCGCGGGCGGCCGATCCGCACGCCCGTGGTGGGCGCGACCGGCGTGGAGATCTCGTACGGCTCCGTGCGGACGTCCCGCGTGGCCTCGTAGGCGAGGAGCATGACGAGCTCCTCGACGAGCTGCCGGAAGGTCGGCGACTCCGTGCGGACGTCCCGCAGGGTGGTGAGCTTGTGGGCGACGAGCGGGTGCTCCGCGAGGTGGACGCGCATGGGTCGAACCTACCGCCGCCGGGCGTGCGGGCGCGCGGTGCCGGGCCGGGCGGTAGGCAGACGGCTGGCACGATGACGGCATGACGAGCCCCGACGCCGGACCGGCGCGCGAACGCTGGGACGCGCCGATGGGACGCGCCCTCGTGCTCGCGAGCGAGGCGGCGGACCGGGGGGACGTGCCGGTCGGCGCCGTCGTCCTCGGCCCCGACGGCGCCATGCTCGGTGAGGGGGCCAACCGCCGGGAGGCCGACGCCGACCCCACCGCCCATGCGGAGATCCTTGCCCTGCGTGCGGCGGCCGGGGCCCGGGGCGAGTGGCGGCTCGACGGCTGCACGCTCGTCGTCACGCTCGAGCCCTGCACGATGTGTGCCGGAGCGCTCGTGCTCGCGCGTATCGACCGGCTCGTCCTCGGGGCGTGGGACGCGAAGGCGGGCGCCACGGGGTCGGTGCGCGACGTGGTGCGCGACTCGCGCCTCAACCACCGGGTCGAGGTGGTGCCCGGGGTGCGGGAGACGGAGTGCGCCGGCGTCCTCGAGGAGTTCTTCCGCGACCGCCGCTGACGCGTGTTCGTCGAGATTGCGGTTCGTCGTCCGGGGGCGGGCGGTGGACGGCGCGGCGGGGATCGGGTCCAGAGTCCGACGGCACTCTCGGTGGTGCCCAACCGCAATCTCGGTGAGCCCCAGCCGCAGCTTCGGTGAGCCCCAGCCGCAATCTCGACGAGCCCCCACCGCAATCTCGGTGGATCCCAACGGCACTCGCGACGGGAAGTGGCGAGGGGTCAGCGCTGCCAGGCGGGGCGGGAGTCGCGGCGCTCGCGCAGGGCGCGCAGGAGCGCGGGCAGCGCCCGCGTGGTGGAGGCGGACAGCGTGGCTGCCGCGTCGTCGTCGGAGCGGGTCGGACCGCGGTTGACGATGACGACCGGGTGCCCGCGTCGGACCGCCCGCCGCACCAGTCGCCGGACCCCGTGGACGGAGAGGGTCGAGCCGGCCACAAGGACCGCCGCCGAGGCCTCGGTGAGCTCCGCCGCCAGGCGCGCCCGGTCGGGGTCCGCGCTGCCGCCGAAGAACACGACGTCCGGGGCGAGGATCCCGCCGCAGACGTCGCAGTCGACCACGTGGAAGTCGTCGGTGTCGCCGAGGACGGCGTCGGCGTCGGGGGCGACCTCGACGTCGCGCAGCTGCAGGAGGCGCTCGCGCCAGCCCGGGTTCGCGGCGGTGAGGCGGTCGTCCTGCTCGGCGCGCGGCACGGTGCGGCCGCAGCTGAGGCACCGCACGCGGTCGTAGCGTCCGTGCAGGTGGACGAGGGTGGGCTGGCCGGCGCGCGCGTGCAGCAGGTCGATGTTCTGCGTGACGACGCCGGTCCCGAACCTCTCGTTCTCCATGGTGGCGAGGGTGTGGTGGCCGAGGTTCGGGCGACGGGCGGCCATGTACCGCCAGCCCAGGTGGTTGCGCGCCCAGTAGTGCGCGCGGTGCGCCGGCGAGGTGAGGAACTGCTGGAACGTGATCGGGCGGCGGACCTGCGAGCCGGGGGAGCGGTAGTCCGGGATGCCGGAATCGGTGGAGATGCCCGCGCCCGTGATCGTGAGGAAGCGGCGGCCGTCGAGGACGTCGGCGAGCGGTGCGACGGCGGCGTCGATGTCCGTGGGCTCCGGCGGCAGGGAACCGGCCGGGGGAGGCGGCGGCGGCGGGATGAGCCGGAGCCGGGGTGCGCGTCGGCGCGCGTCGCCGTCGGAGCGCCCCACTCCCGGGAAGAAGTCCTCGAGGGTGTGACCGCTCCCGTTCGACGACGGTGGCTGGCTCACCTGGTCAGGGTATGGGGGAGAGGTGACGAGCGCGTGTGCCACGCGTGAGCGTGACACGTCTCGCGTCGCCGCCGTACGGAGGGCGGGGAGCGCGCAGGTACAGTGGTGCGCCGAGGTAGCGTGTCCGAGCGGCCGAAGGTGCAGCACTCGAAATGCTGTGTGGTTAATAGCCACCGTGGGTTCAAATCCCACCGCTACCGCCATGTGATGTCTCAGGACATCGTGAACGGCTGAACCCCCGGTGTCGGGGGTTCAGCCGTTTTTTCGTGCGACAGGGTGCGGGCCGGGCGCGGTAGTTCGGGACCTCGTGGGCGCCCCGGCCCTGCGGTCATTCCGACGTGGTGCCGCGAATGGGCGCGAGAGTGCGCGCAGCGCGCCGACCGTTGGCACTGTCGCGCCCACTCGACGGGTCCGGCAGAGGAACGCATTCGTGGATGCCCCGAACGGGCGCGACCGATAGCGTGGACCGTCACCGACGTGACGGAGGATCGAATGGACCTCATGACCAGGGCCGAGTTCGACGAGCTGGTGGGTGACGGCGGAGGGACGCGGGTGTCCCTGTACGTCCCCACACACCGGGTGAGCGGGCCGCGGGAGAACGACACGGACCGGCTCCGCTGGAAGAAGCTGCTGCAGTCGGTGCAGGACTCGTTGGCGCAGGAGGGGCTCGCCCCCCGCGAGATCGAGGAGCTGCTCGCCCCGGCCTGGGACCTGCACGGGGACACGGTGGCGTGGAGCCACATGGCCGACGGCCTCGCCATGTACCTGCGACCGGGCTGGCAGGCGACCTACCGCGTGCCGCTCGACCTTCCCGAGCACGCGACGGTGGGCCCCGAGTTCGTGCTCACCCCGCTGCTCCCGCTCCTCACGGACCGCAACTACGCGCTGCTCGCGCTCAGCCAGAAGAACGTGCGCGTGCTGCGCGGCGGGCGCGACCGGATCGTCGAGCTCGAGCTGGCGTCGGTCCCGGGCGCGTTCAGCGACGTCTATGACAAGGAGGGGCCGCAGTCCGACAAGGTGCCGCGCCCCAACGCGTCCGGAGCGCCGGGCGGCGGGGCCGTCTACTACGGCGCGAGCGCCCTGGACAACGTCCACCAGGGCGACATGGTCGAGTACCTCCGCGAGGTGGCCCGGGGCGTCGAGGACTACCTCGCCGGGCGCACGATCCCGCTCATCCTTGCCGGTCTGCCGGAGTGGGTGAGCATGTACCGCGACGTCAGCTCCTACCCCCACCTGGTCGACGCGGCGATCGAGCGCAACCCCGACGACCTGGGCCTGGACGCGCTCCGCTCGCAGGCCTGGGCGCTCGTCGAGGAGCGGCTCACCTCGGAGAACGCGCGTCTGCTCGACAGGTTCCACGAGCAGTGGGCGCGTGGAGGTGCCGCGTTCGGCGTCGAGGAGTCGTTCCGGGCGGCGCACGAGGGGCGCGTGGACACACTGCTCATGACGGCCGAGACCGAGCAGCCCGGAGGTCCGGGCGGACCGACCGTCGCCTCGTCGAGGCCCGAGCAGGACGACGTCTACGGGCGCGTGGGGGCCGCCGCCCGCGCAACCCTGCGCAACGGCGGCGAGGTGCGCGTGCTCGAGACGCTGCCCGACGGCGCGCCGATCGCCGCGATCCTGCGCTACTGAGCGACGGGGGCCCGTTCCTCACAGCGCCGCCGCCTTCGCCCGCAGCACGTCCGCCTGCGGCTCGTTGCGTGCGAGCCCGGCCGCGGTGAGCAGCTCCGAGCGGGCCTCGTCGGCCCGGCCGAGCCGGGCGAGCAGCTCTCCGCGCACGCTCGGCAGGAGGTGGGAGCCGCGCAGGCCCTTCGCGTCCGCCAGCCGGTCCACGAGGACCAGCGCCTCGGCCGGTCCGGTGGCCATGGCGACGGCGACCGCACGGTTGAGCTCGACGACGGGGCTCGGTGCCAGCCGGCCGAGCGCCTCGTAGAGCACGACGATCCGGTCCCAGTCGGTGTCCTCGAACCGCCGGGCCGTCGCGTGGCACTCCGCGATGGCCGCCTGCAGCCCGTAGGCGCCGCGGCCCCGGCCCACCTCGTCCGCCCGCGCGAGCACCATCCGGCCGCGCAGGATCCGCCCCCGGTCCCAGCGTGAACGGTCCTGGTCGGCGAGCAGCACCGGGCTCCCGTCGTCGGCAGTGCGTGCGGCGAACCGGGAGGCCTGCAGCTCCATGAGCGCGAGCAGGCCGTGCACCTCCGGCTCGCGCGGCATCAGCGCGGCGAGGACGCGGCCGAGCCGCAGCGCCTCGAGCGCGAGATCCGGCCGCACGATGCGCTCGCCGGCGGTGGGGGCGTACCCCTCGGTGAAGAGGAGATGGACGACGCCGAGCACCGCTCCGAGCCGCTCGCGCCACTGCTCCGGCCCCGGCGCCTCGAACGGCACACGTGCGGCGGACAGCGTCCTCTTCGCCCGCACGATCCGCTGCTGCACCGTGGGCACAGGGGCGAGCAGCAGCCGACCGATCTCCTCGGTGCCGAGGCCGGCGACGACCCGCAGCGTGAGCGCGACCTGCGCCTCGCGCGAGAGGACCGGGTGGCAGGCGGTGAACACGAGTCGCAGGACGTCGTCGGGGATCGGTTCCCACTCCTCCTCGTCCACCTCGGACAGGTCGTGCGCCATCGCCCGGTAGCGCTCGTCGAGACGCTCCCGGCGCCGCCACGCGTCGATCGCCTTCCGCTTGGCGACGGCCGTGAGCCAGGCGCCCGCGTTGCGTGGGACGCCCGAGACCGGCCACTGCACGAGCGCGTCGGCGAGGGCCTCCTGCGTGAGGTCCTCCGCGAAGGACACGTCGCCGGTCACCCGCGCGAGCGTGGCGACGACGCGGGCGCCCTCGATGCGCCACACCGCCTCGACGGTGCGGCGCACGTCGGCGCCCGGTGGACCGGCGTCGTCGGAGATCATCCGGTCCCCCCCGCCCGGGGCGCTCAGTCCCGTGCCTCCAGGTCCTCGCGCCACCCCTTCTCCTTCTCGAGGTACTCGTTGCCCTCGAGGTCGGCGAAGTCGGCCTCCTCGTGCACGCGGCGGACCTCGAGCTTGGAGCCGGGGCCGAGCGGGCAACGGCTCGCCCACTGCGCCGCCTCCTCCTTGCCGGAGACCTCGATGATCCAGAAGCCGTTGAACAGCTCGTGCGTCTCGCCGTAGGGGCCGTCCGTGACGATGGGGGTCTCGCCGTCGAAGTCGACGACGAAACCCTCCTCCGGACCGGCCAGTCCCTCGCCGGCGAGCAGGACGCCCGCCGCCATCATCGACTCGTTGAACCGGCCCATCGCGTTGAAGATCTCCTCGAAGTCGATCTCCTTGGAGGCCTCGAGCGCGGCGTCGGTGCTGCGCATGATCAGCATGTACTTCATGGTGTCTCTCCCTCGTCACGGGGGTGCCCGGTGCGTCCCCCTACCGTCCCGTCGAACGGGGAGCGCCCTGATCGACATCGAACGGCACCTCGCCCTGAGGGGCACTGCCAGCCTCCCAGCCGGCCGTCGCCCGGTCGAGACCCCGTGCGGTGTCAGGCCGCCGCGAAGTACCGGCCGTTGCCGGCCTCGACCACCCACACCGAGCCCTCGACGTCGGCCGGGTCGAGCGCGACGCACGCGGACTCCGTCGCCTCCTCGATCGCGGCCCGGTCCTCGATGTCCGTCGAGCCCACGCTGATGACCCAGCTCGATGCGGCGGCCACCTCGTCCACCCCCGCGGCCTCGCCCGGGTCGTGGCCGATGGTGCCGTCGCCGGGAGGCAGGTCCGTGAGCACGACGCCGGTGCGCTCCGCGTCGGACGCCAGGTACCGGGGACCGGGCACGTCGTCGTCCGCGTCGAAGCCCGGCCGGGCCTGCCAGACTCCGGTCGCCGTGCCGGCCGGGACCCGGGCGGTCAGCCGGAGCACCGCCGTGTCGCCGTCGGCGATCCGGTCGGCCCAGGTGGCCGCTCCCGTCATCTCCGTGCGGCGCGCCACGCCGTCGGACCCGAGGACCCGGAGCTCGAGCGAGTCGAGCACGGAGGCGACGTCGTCCGACCCGGGCGACCCGCCAGCGGCCGGGGTCGCGGTCACCCGGGTGCTCACGTGCGCCTGGCCCTCCCCGGGTTCCTCGCGGGTGCACTTGCCCGCGCCCTCCTCGCCGTGCTCGACCTCCGTCTCGTCGACCAAGATCTCCAGTCCCGCGATCTCCACGCCGGTGCCGGCGGGTACAGGGTCCTGCCAGGTCTGCCCGGTCCCGCCCTCGGCGGAGGGGCGGTCGTCGCCCTCCCCGCACGCGGCGAGCCCGAGGCACGTCAGGGCGACGGAGAACACGACGGCGGCGGTGCGACGCATCGGGGGGCTCCTCGGCTGGGGGGATCGGCGACAGTGTCGCCCGATCGCGCGCCGCGGCGGGGTTTCGTGCGGGGAGGTCTGCCCCGGGTGCACCTGACTCCAGGTGCATCTGACCCGCTCGCACGTGAGCCCGGACGCACGTGAACCCCCGGCCACTCAACCGGGGGCTCACGGAGGAGCTGACGAGTGGATCAGGCGCGCTGGTCGCCGTCGCCGTCGACCCGGTCCTGAACACCCTGCTTGAGGTTCTCCATGCCTTCCTCGGCACCCTGCTTGGCCCGGGCGGCGTGCTTCTCGGCCGCGCCCTTGACCTCGGTCGAGCGGTCGTCCGTGACGTCGCCGATCTTCTCCTTGGCCGCGCCCTTCATCTCGTCGAACTTGTCACCGAGGCCCATCGGGCCACCTCCTCGTGTCGTCGAGCGCCCGGCGTGCGCCGGGCATGCATTCCACTGTTCCGCCATCGGGGGGTCATCGCAACCGGACAGGGGCTCACCTGCCGCCCGTTCCGCCCGGGGCGGAAGTGGCCACCGGGTCGATGGACGCCCTGTCCCGCCCCTCGAGATGTTCACCTGCGGGTCATGGAGCGTCCATGTGCCGCTCCTAACGTGCTTATGCCCCTGCCCCACCGACGAAAACGAGCTCCCCCATGACAGGCAAGCGCTTCCGCGCCTGCGGCGCCGCACTGGTCGGCACCGCCCTCCTCCTCCCGCTCGCGGGCCCCGCCGTCGCCGGCCCTGCCGCCCCGGCGCGCACCGCGATCGTCCCCGAGCCGCCCGTCGTGTCCGCCGACGACGCCGCTCTCTCCCTGGACGCGATCGGCACCTTCGAGTCGGGCGTCTTCGACGAGTCCGCCTCCGAGATCGTCGCCTTCCACGCCGGGACACAGCGGACGTTCGTCGTCAACGCGAACGACGGCGTCGTCCAGGTCATCGACAGCTCGGACCCGACCGCACCGGCCGAGGAGGGCCAGATCGCCGCGGCCGGCGTCGAGATCGACGGCGGCGGCACGATCCCCGAGGGCGCGATCGCCAACTCGATCGCCGTGCGTGCGGACGGGCTCGCCGTCGTCGCGGTCGAGAACCCCACGAAGACCGACGCCGGCTGGCTGATGTTCGTCGACGTCAGCGGCGAGCCGATCGCGCTCGGTGCCGTCCAGGTCGGCCCCCTGCCCGACTCCGTGGCCGTCTCCGAGGACGGCGGCCACGCCGTCGTCGCCAACGAGGGCGAGCCGGCGGACGACTTCCATGTGGACCCGGAGGGCTCGATCTCCGTTGTCGCCCTGCCCGGCGAGATCGCGGCGGCCACGGCCGACGACGTCGAGACGGTCACCTTCCACCAGTACGACGAGGCGCCGGAGACCCTGCCCGAGGGCGTGCGCGTCTTCGGCCCGCAGGTCCCGAACACGAACGACCAGCCCGAGCGCCGCATCTCCCAGAACCTCGAGCCGGAGTTCGTCTCGACGGCCGGCACCACCGCCTACGTCTCGGTCCAGGAGGCCAACGCGATCGCCGTCGTCGACATCCCGACGGCGACCCTCACGGCGCTGCTCCCGCTCGGCTTCGTCGACCACTCGGTCGCCGGCCACGGCATCGACCCCTCGGACCGCGACCCCGAGGACGCCCCGACGTTCGACATCGGCACGTTCGACAACCTCTACGGCATCCCGATGCCGGACGCCGTGGGTGCGTACACGGTGGGCGACCAGGACTACATCGTCACCGCCAACGAGGGCGACGCCCGCGAGTGGGGTGAGGACACCGACGCCGAGTACGTCGAGTCGGTCCGAGCGGCGGACCTCGAGGACGACGGGCTCGGCCCGGTCTCCGACGACGCGTTCCCCGGCCTGCTCGGGGACGACGGGCTCGGGCGGCTCAACGTGAGCATCGAGGAGGGCTTCGACGAGGAGACCGGGCGGTACGAGGAGCTCTACGCGTTCGGCTCGCGCTCGTTCTCGATCTTCTCCGCCGACGGCGAGCTCGTCTTCGACTCCGGCGAGGACTTCGAGCGGATCACCCACGAGGCTGCGCCCGAGTTCTTCAACTCCAACCACTCCGAGTCCAACCTCGAGGGCCGCTCCGAGGACAAGGGCCCCGAGCCCGAGGGTCTCGTGCTTGGCGAGGTCGGCGACCGCACGTACGCGTTCATCGGGTTCGAGCGCGTGGGCGGCGTGGCCGTCTACGACATCACCGACCCGGCCGCCTCCACGTTCGTCACCTACGTCAACAACCGAGACTTCTCGATCTCCATGGAGGACGAGGACGAGGCGGGCAACACCGAGGAGGCGCTCCCGCAGGCGGGCGACCTCGGTCCCGAGGGCCTCGCGTTCGTCACCGCCGAGGAGTCCCCGAACGGCGCGCCGCTGCTCCTCGTGGGCAACGAGGTGTCCGGCACCACGACGTTCTTCCAGGTCAGCGACCCCACCGAGGAGCCGGGCGAGCCTGAGCCGGGTGAGCCGACGCCGCCGACCGTGGGTCGTGGTTTCTACCTGAACGATGGCTGGGACGCGGACGCGGAGCACGAGTTCTCGTTCGGCCGCGTGGGCGACGAGGTGCTGGTGGGTGACTGGGACGGCGACGGCGCGGACACCCTCGCGGTCCGTCGTGGCAACGCCTTTTTCCTCAGCGACGACCTCTACGGCGGGAACGCCGCGGTGGAGCTGACCTACGGTCAGGCCGGCGAGGACGTGCTGGTCGGTGACTGGGACGGTGACGGCGTCGACTCCTTCGCGGTCCGTCGTGGGAACGCCTACTTCGTGTCGAACTCGCTCGAGAGCGGGTGGGCCGACGAGGAGCTGACCTACGGCCAGGTCGGCGATGACGTGCTGGTGGGCGACTTCGACGGCGACGCCGTCGACACCTTCACCGTCCGTCGTGGCAACACCTACTTCATCTCCAACACGCTCCAGTCCGGCTGGGCCGACTCCGAGCTCGACTACGGTCGCGCGTCGGACGAGGTCTACGTGGGTGACTGGGACGGCGACGCGGTCGACACCTTCACGGTGCGTCGCGGCATCACCTTCCTCGTGTCGAACTCGCTGACCTCGACGTGGGCGGAGATCGAGCAGGACTACGGCCGTTCCGGTGACGAGGTCTTCGTCGGCGACTGGAACGGCGACAACGCGGACACCCTCGGCATCCGCCGCTGACCCCACCCACGAGTGAGGGGTTCGTTCCACGAGTGAGGGGTGTTTTCCTCACCAGTGGGGAGTAGTTCCGCAGGAATGAGGGGTGGGCGGGGCACCGACCGGCCCCCCCCCCCAACCGGGGGTCGGGGGGGCGGGGGGGGGGGCCCAGGGAGGGTGCACCCCGGTGGGCGGGCGGCCGGCGGCG
>JBQDDG010000004.1:24388-27126 GCA_052093225.1 Actinomycetaceae bacterium | reverse complement strand
CCCCCCCCCCGCCCCCCCCCCCCCGGGGGGGGGGTTCCGTCCCCGGTGGGTGGGTTTTTTCCCCCCCCGGGGGGGTTTCGTCCCGCTGGTTGGGGGGGTGGCCGGCCCCCGCCCCGCCCACCCCTCACTCGTGGGTCAGGGGCGGGCGTAGAGGCGGACGAAGTTCGTGAGCACGCGGTTGGCCGAGCGGACGTCGGCGCCCTCGACGGCGCGTTCGACCAACTCCTGGTCGGCCGGGTCGAAGTACCCGGCGAGCCGGTAGGCCTCGATGCGCTGGAGGATGCCGGGCCCGTCGAGTTCGGGATGGAACTGCGTGGCGAACAGGTTGTCCTGCACCTGGAACATCTGGACGGGGCAGGGGCCGGAGGTCGCGAGCAGCGTCGCCCCCTCGGGCAGCTCCCGCACCGCCTCCTTGTGACCGACGAACGCCTGGAACCGGTGCTGCATCCCGGCGCACAGCTCGTGGTCACGACCGGCCCCCGTCAGCTCGACCGTCGGCGCAGAGATCGGCTCGGCCCAGGTCCCGTCGACGACGGCGCCGCGGTGCCGGGCGAGCGTCCCCACGCCGTAGCAGGCGCCGAGGAAGGGGAAGTCCTCCGCGACCACGACGTCGAGCAGCGCCGAGAGCTCGGCCTCCACGCGCAGCTGGGTGTCGGACTTCGTCTCCTGCGGCACCGACCCGGTGAACGGGCTGCCGCCGACGATGATCCCCGACAGGTCGCTGAGGTCGATGTCCGGCAGCGGGCCGGACTCGAGCCGCACGCGCACGAGCTCGTCCCGGCCCAGGCCCGAGTACCGCAGGATCTGCTCGTGCTCGGCGTCGGCCACGGCGTCCTCCGGACGCGTGGCGAGGAGCAGGAACGGCTTCATGAGCAGCGATGGTAGGTCGCTGCCGACGCGCGGTCGCGCCGTCTCAGAACAGCGAGCTCACCGTGGAGAAGAGCAGCTCGATGACCAGGTGCATCGCCACCGTCAGGTAGCCGAGGACCGTGCCCGCGAGGGCAAGGCCGCGCCCGCCCACGTAGGGGTCGCGGGCGAGCCGGTACAGGGCGACGTGGCCGAGCGCGATCGCGGCGATCCCGACCCACGGGATGATCCCCAGCAGTCCCGCGACCAGGGCGAGCACCGCGAGCGCATCGGTGCGCGGGGGCCGTCCCTCGTACCCGGGGCCGCCGAGCGTGGCGGCGAGATCGACGTGCTCCGTGCCCGGGAACGGCCCGCGGGTGCGGACGTCGGGCCGAGCGGCGGCGGGCGCGTCCTGACCGGACCATGCCCAGGGCAGGTCCGCGACGCCGTAGGGCGCGCTCGCGGTCCCGACCTGCCGGGGGGCCGCGGCGTACGGCTCGGGGGCCCCGCCGTCGGGGGCCGGGGCCTGCTCGGCGAAGCGGCTGCGCGGCGCCCCGGAGGGCACCGCCCACTGCTCGGCCATGCACCCTCCTCGACGTCCGCGGTGCCTTTCGCGACCCGCGAGGGAAGGATCCCACACCACGGCTAGCATGGCGCGGGTCCCGCCCGGGGCCACGGGACGAGGGAGCACGGATGGCATCGGGTCGCACGGGACTGTGGAAGCTGCACGGCGACGGGAAGGTGGTCGGGGCCGGCGACGTCGTCGCCCCGGACGAGCGCCTCTCGTGGCCGGCGACCATCGGGATCGGCGCCCAGCACGTCGTCGCCATGTTCGGTGCCACCTTCCTCGTGCCGCTCCTGACCGGCTTCCCGCCCGCGACGACGCTGTTCTTCTCTGCCGTCGGCACGCTGATGTTCCTCGTCATCACCGGCGGGCGGCTGCCGAGCTACCTCGGGTCGAGCTTCGCGTTCATCGCGCCGATCACGGCGCTGCAGGCGGTCGACGGGCAGCCGACGCCGGAGGAGATGGCCGTCGCGCTCGGTGGGGTGCTCGTCACGGGCATCGCCCTCGCGCTCGTCGGGCTGCTCGTCCACATCGCGGGCTCGCGGTGGATCGACCTCATCATGCCGCCGACCGTCACGGGCACGATCGTCGCCCTCATCGGCTTCAACCTCGCGCCGGCCGCCTGGGACAACGTCCAGCTGGCGCCGGTGACCGCCGTCGTGACGATCGTGTCCATCCTGCTCGTCACCGTCCTGTTCCGGGGGCTCCTCGGGCGGCTGTCCATCCTGGTCGGCGTGCTCGTCGGGTACGCGACGGCGCTCGCGCGCGGCGAGGTGGAGCTGGACCCCGTGCGGGACGCCGCCTGGATCGGCCTGCCCGAGTTCACGGCGCCGAGCTTCGACGTCCAGGTCCTCGGGCTCTTCCTGCCGGTCGTGCTCGTGCTCGTCGCCGAGAACGTCGGCCACGTGAAGTCGGTGTCCGCGATGACGGACCGCGACCTCGACCCGATCACCGGCCGCGCCCTCATGGCGGACGGGCTCGCGACCGTCCTCGCCGGCTCGGGCGGCGGCTCCGGCACGACGACGTACGCCGAGAACATCGGGGTCATGGCCGCCACGCGCGTCTACTCGACGGCGGCCTACGTGGTGGCCGGACTGTTCGGGCTCGTCCTGTCGATGTCCCCGAAGTTCGGCGAGCTCATCGCCACGATCCCCGCGGGTGTCCTCGGCGGCGCGGCCACCGTCCTGTACGGGATGATCGGCATGCTCGGCGCGCGCATCTGGGTCCAGCACCGCGTCGACTTCTCCGACCCGGTCAACCTCAACACCGCCGCGGTCGCCCTCGTCCTCGGCATCGCGAACTTCACGCTCACCCTCGGCGGCATGAC
>JBQDDG010000004.1:0-24288 GCA_052093225.1 Actinomycetaceae bacterium | reverse complement strand
CACTCCTCGGGGGCGGCGATCGGCGCGGACGGGTCGAGGGCCCCGATCTCCTCGGGGGGCAGCGGGGCGTCAAACGCGTCGCCGAGGATGATGTCGACGGACTCGTCGGTGCGGTCGTCCATCGTCACCTGGGCGCTGGGAAAGACCCGGGCGACCGAGTACGCGGGCACCACGCCGCTCGAGCCGGCGACGATGCGCACCGCGCCCTCGTAGGTGCCCCCGCCCCAGTTGCCCTGCTGGTTGACGACGACGCCGGCGGCGACGAGCTCCTGCGCCGTCGTGCTCGCGAGCCCCGCTCGTTCGGTGGCGTTGAAGACGTTCGTGGTGATCTCGTCGAGTGCGCGCGGCTCGGCGCCCTCCGGCGGGCACGGCTGGGCGTCGGCCGCCGGCGCACCGGCTGAGTCGGACTCGGGATCCGCGCTGAACTCCCGGTCGAAGGGGGCGGGCAGGATCTGCGCGTAGATCGCCGCGGCGACCAGCGCCACGAGCAGCAACGCCGCGACGAGGCCGCCGATGACGATGGTCTGCCGCTGCTGGATCGCGCGACGCCGCCTGGCGTGCGGAGGCAGCGGGGGTCGGGCCGGGTTCACCCGGCAACCGTAATGGACGCGGTCACGTGCGCCGTCCACGCGGCCGTCGGTCGGCCAGGGACCGGCGCGGCACGCGGTGGTCGGAGCTCCTCGGCGGAGGCGGGGGAGGAGGCAGGGACGTGCGCGGCGGGGGTGGTGGCGCGTCGCCGAGCGGCGTGCGCACGGGCGCGTCGATCACTTGCTGGCTGCCCGTGGGGTGGTCCGGGTCGTCGAGGTCGAGGACCCGGGCGTGGATGACGGTGCGCTGTTGGAGCGCCGCCCGCAGCGCGCGGTGCAGCCCGTCCTCCAGGTAGAAGGTGCCGCGCCAGCGGACCACGTGGGCGAACAGGTCCCCGAAGAACGTCGAGTCCGAGGACAGGAGCGAGTGCAGGTCGAGCTCCGCGCGCGTGGTGACGAGCTGGTCCAGCCGGACCTGCCGCGGGGCGACGGCGGCCCACTCCTTGGGCGTGACAAGGCCGTGCTCGGGGTACGGGCGCCCGTCGCCGACTGCCTTGAAGATCATGCTTCGCCCTCCGCTCGCGTGCGCGAGGCACCGATGCCCGATGGTAGGCAGGGCGCCCGCCGGAGCGGTGGGGCGTGCCGCGGCGACAGGTTGCAAGTCCGTCTCGGGCACTGCTCCCGGGCCGTACGGCGGATCAGTGCGTGCCGCCCGCCGCCTGGCCGAGGACGTGTGCGACGAGCGGGGCCACGACCGTCACCGTGTCCTTGACCCCGCTCGTGGACCCGGGGGCCGTGACGACGAGAGCCGCGTCGTCGGAGCGGGCAGTGAGGCCCACGACGCTGCGGGAGATGTCGGCGAGCGGTGTCGACTGCCGGCCGTGCGCGCGCACCGCCTCGGCGATGCCCGGCAGGTCGAGGGCGATGAACGGCGTGACGGCCTCGGGGGTCACGTCGCGCGGACCGATGCCGGTGCCGCCGGTGGTGAGGACGAACCGGGCCCCGGCGTCGATCGCGGCGCGGACGGCGTCCCGGACCGCCTCGACCTCGTCGGGGACGACGACGGGCTCACCGGCCTCGATGCCGGCCTCGGCGAGAAGGTCACGGGCGAGGGGGCCGGAGCGGTCCTCCTGCGTGCCGGCGTGGCAGCGGTCGGAGACAGTGACGACGGCGCCGGGGATCGGCGTGGGGACGGACGAGGTGGCCATGACACCCAACGTAACGGTGGCGGCCGCTCAGTACCCGGGGCGTGCCGCCCACCAGGCGGCCGTGTAGCGCAGGCCCCCGTAGGCGGGGACGCCCGCGGGCGACGGGGCGGAGAAGGCGGACTCGACATCGGCGACGAGATCGTCCGGCGGGAGCATCCACGCGGAGTCGGGCGACAACGCCGAGGGCGCTCCGGTCAGTGCGGTCGAGGAGGCGGTGGTCCTCGGGGAGGTCGTGCTCGCGACGATGCGGTCCATGGCCTCTCCTTCAGCGGTCGGGTGTCCGGGACGGGAGGTCCCGGATAGGTGGGGTATTTCTACCTCATTCCTGCTGCCGGCGAGGGCCTCCGACACGGGTACCCCTGTGGATGCTCAGAAGTGCAGCGTGCCTGTGGGGCGCTCGCAGCTTGTCCGCGGCCGGCGCCTCGGCGAACCTGGGCGAATGGACGACGACGGACAGGCGAGCCGCGGGGCCACGGGACTCCTCCTCGCCGCGGGCGCGGGACGTCGGTACGGCCGGCCGAAGATCCTCGTCGAGGACTGGCTCGAGCGCGCCGTCGCGGCGCTGCGGGACGGCGGGTGCGACGACGTCGTCGTGGTCACCGGCGCCGCGCGCCCCGAGCTGCCCGAGGGGGCCCGGGAGGCCCACTGCGCGGGGTGGGACCGCGGGATCGGCGCGTCGCTGCGGACCGGGCTGGACGCCGTCGACCCCGGCGCCCGCGTCGCGGTCCACCTCGTCGACTACCCCGACATCGGCGCCGACGTCGTGCGCCGCGTGCTGGACGAGGGTGGCGACGGCCTGGCCCGGGCCGCCTTCGGCGGACGCGGCCGCCACCCCGTGCTGATCCCGTCCGCGCACCGCGCACCCCTGCGGGCCGCCCTCACCGACGACGACGGCGCCGCCCCCTACCTGCGCATCCACCCCGTGCGGCTCGTCGAGTGCGGGGACCTGGCCGGCGGCGAGGACGTCGACACGCCCCGCTCCACCTGACGGCCGCACGTCCCGCAGCGCCCGCCCGAGGCCCGTCCGTCCCGCCCCGCCACTGGTGGGCGGCGACAACGCGGGCGCTGATCACTGGCCGGAGCACCACACCGCCCCGCCCTGCGGACGCACATACTGGCCCGGCAGCACGGGTGATCGACGAGGGGGCGCAGGGCGACGGTGACGGACAGGTCCACGGGCGGCGGCGGGCACGGCCCACGCTCACGCCCGGCACGGCTGCTGCTTCCAGCGGGATTCCTCGGCGGGAGCACGGGCTGGGGACTGACGGCGGCCGGCGGTGGCGCGAGCAGCCTCGCCGAGGCCTACGGCACCACGCTCGTGCCGATCGGTCTGCTCACCACCGTCTTCGCGGTGACCTACGCCGCGCTCCAGCTCCCCGCGGGCGCCCTGGTCGACCGGTGGGGCGTGCGGCGCACGGCACTGCTGGGGATGTCGCTGACCGCCCTGTCCTACGTGGTGGCCCTGCTTGTGCCCTCGATCACGGTCGCCTTCGTCGCCAGGTTCGTGGCAGGAGCGGGCAGTGCGGTCGGCTTCGTCGCCGGCGCCGACCTCGCCCGGCGCTCGGGGACCGGTCAGCTCGGCCTGGGCGCCTTTGGCGGCATGGCCATCGGCTTCGGCGGGATCGGCGTCGCCGTCATCCCTGCCCTCGAGCCGCTGCTCGGCTGGCGCTCGGCCTGGGGGACGGCGATCGTCCCGGCACTGGTGGCCATCGCCCTGGTGTGGACGATGGTCCGCGGCATGCCGCCCGTGCACCGCGAGCGCGCCGCCCGCGACACCACGCGCCCGCACGTCCTGCGCGACCCCGAGCTGTGGCGCTTCACCGCGGTGCACGCCTCGACCTTCGGGCTCGGGGTGGTACTCGGCAACTGGGCGGCGGAGATCCTCCGCGCGACCTGGGGAATCGAGGCCCGCACCGCCTCGCTCATCGGTTCCCTCGTCCTGGTCACCACCCTGGTCAGCCGCCCGTTCGGCGGGTGGCTGACCTCGCGGCCCTCGGTGAGCCCCCGCCTCGTCGTGGCCGGCTCCCTGGTGGTGTGCGCCGGGTGCACCCTCCTCCTCGCCTTCCCCTCGACACCCGCGATCGCCGTGACCGCGACGCTGGTCATCGGCGTCTCGAGCGGCTTGCCCTTCGCCGTCGCCCTCGCCGGCGCGCAACGGCTCCGCAGCGACGGGCCCGCGGCGGCCACGGGCGTGCTCAACGGGGTGGCGAACTTCCTCGTCGTCATCGGCACCCCGCTGCTGGCCCTGGCGATCGAGCGCGACGGGGTCGGGATCGCGCTCGGCGTCCTGGCGGCGCTGTGGCTCGTGCCCCTGCCCCTCCTGCCGAGGACGTGGCGACCGGACGCCACGAGCGGGGCGGACGCTACGCCGACATCGCGCTGACGACCTGGGCCGCCATGAGGGCCAGCCCCAGGTGGACGACGGTCTCGGTCTGGGTCAGCGAACGCCCCAGCAGCTCCTCGATCCGGCGCACCCGCAGACCCACCGTGTTGGGGTGGACGTGCATGGCCGTCGCGGTGGCGGCGGTGTTGGAGTCGTGGTCGAGGTAGACCGCGAGGGTCTCGACCAGGCTGGAGCCGCGCCGCTCGTCGTGCTCACGCAGCGGACCCAGGGCGCGGTCGGCGAAGCGGAGGAGCTCGGCGGTGTCCTCGACCTGCAGCAGGAGCCCGATCGGTCCCAGGTCGCCCGGGGTGATCGTCAGGTCGGACCGCTCGCGCAGCCGAGCGAGCTCGGCCAGGCCCCGCCCGAGACGGAAGGCGGCCGCGTACTCGGGCAGCAGCCGGCAGGTCGAGGGCACGACGACCGAGGCCGTGCCACGCCGTGACCTGGCCCGCCCGTAGGTCCGCCGGACCTCCTCTGCCACCGAGCGTGCGGCCGCACTGTCCGAGGTCGGCCACAGGGCGATGACGAGTGGTCCGACGGCCGCCACGAGCGGTCGCGGCTCGACGGTCGTGGCCAGCGAGCGCACGACGCCGAGCAGCGCCGTCTCCCGCTCCGTGCTCGCCGCGTCGGGACGGGCCATGAGCACCGTGTGCGGCTGGTCGAGGTCGTGGCCGAGCCGCGCCGCGCGCGAGACGAGCTCGGAGTGTGCGCCCGGGTCGCCGCGAACGAGCTCGCGGACCAGGTCGGCCGTGGTGCGCCACTCCACCTCCTGCGCGGTGCGCCGACGCAGCAGCTCGAGCGCGAGGACCGTCCCGGCGTAGTCGACGGCGCGGCGGTCGAGCGGGGAGAGGGTGGCGCTCACGCCGTCGAGCCAGACGTGGGCGGCCGCCTCGCCGCCGAGCCAGACGGCGGAGACCGTCAGCGCACCGACGCCGTTCCCGACCCCTCCCTCGACGTCGACGAGGTCGCGGCTCGGCGAGGAACCGGCGATCTGTTCCTGGATCCCGTCGACGGCGGCCGTCGTCGGCACGGTGATCTCGCGGCGCGGGACCTGGACCGTGGCGAGGGTACGGCCGGTCGACTCCTCGACGACGACGGAGCGGTCGAGGAGGTCGCTGAGCACCTGGGCGACACCCGTCACCCCGCGTTCCTCGAGCGCGACCTGGGCGAGCCGCTGGTGGATGGCGTCGGCCTGCTGGGCGAGCGTGTGCTGCTCCTCGAGCGAGGAGTTGAGCTCGGTGAGGTCGTGGATCGTGCGTGCCTGCGCGGTACGCAGCCGTGAGCCGGCGATGGCGATCGCCGCCTGGTTGGCCAGGGTGACGGTGAGCTCGACCTCGTGCTCGGTGAAGGTGCGCCGTCTGCCCGAGTACCCGTTGAGGGTGCCGGCCGGGGCGCCGGAGACGAGCAGGGCTCGCGGGCCTCGCGATGATCGGTGTCCTCCTGCAGGCGTTCCAGTCCAGCTTCCGGGAGAGGCGCTTCCAGGTGGGCGCGCTCGTCGCACTCGTCATCGCCATGAGCGGGGTGTCTATCCTGCACATCTCGGCCCCGTTCTGGGCGCTCGTCGGCGGCGTGGTCACCTCGCTCGTCCTCGAGCCCAAGGACTTCGCCCGGCGCGAGCAGGACGACTGATCGGAGACGTGTGAAGGACATCCTCGGCGCGGTCCGCGGCTGGACCGAGCCGTTCGCGCTCGCCACGGTCGTCGAGACCTGGCGCTCCTCGCCGCGCCAGCCGGGCGCGTCGATGGCCGTCGACGCCCAGGGACGCGTGGTCGGCAGCGTGTCCGGCGGCTGCGTCGAGGGCGACCTCTACCTGCGGTGCCAGGAGGTCCTCTCCTCCGGCGACGCCGAGGTCGTGCGCTACGGCGTGAGCGACGACGAGGCGTTCGCCGTCGGGCTGACCTGCGGGGGCGAGCTCGAGGTGCTCGTCCGGCGCGTCGACCCGGCGCTCGTGCCCGTCGACCGGCTCGCCGCCGCCGTCGACCGGCACGTGCCCGCCGTCGTCGCCACCGTCGTCGACGGCCCCGCCCCGGGGACCACCCTGGTGATGGTCGACGGCGAGCGGCACGGCTCGACCGGCAACCCGTTCCTCGACCGGTCGATCGCCAGCGATGCGCTCGGCCTCCTGGAGAACGGCAGCACCCGCACGGTCCACCTCGGCGCGGACGGGGAGGGCCGGAAGACCGACGTCGCCGTCTTCGTCGAGTCCTACGCACCCCCGCCCCGCATGCTCATCTACGGGGCGATCGACTTTGCCGGCGCGCTCGCGCGGCTGGGGAAGTACCTGGGCTACCAGGTCACCGTGTGCGACGCGCGCCCGGTCTTCGCCACCAGCGCGCGTTTCCCCGAGGCCGACGAGGTGGTGCGCGCCTGGCCCCACGACCACCTCGCGGAGGCGGACGTCGACGCGCGCACCGTCATCTGCGTCCTCACGCACGACCCGAAGTTCGACGTCCCGCTCCTGGTCGAGGCGTTGCGCACCGAGGCGGCCTACATCGGGGTCATGGGGAGCCGTCGTACGCACGAGGACCGGAACGCCCGGCTGCGCGAGGAGGGGGTCGGCGAGGTCGAGCTCGCGCGGCTCTCCTCACCGATCGGCCTCGATCTCGGGGCGCGCACCCCGGAGGAGACTGCGGTCTCCATCGGCGCGGAGATCGTCGCCGCCCGCTGGGGTGGGACCGGTCTCCCGCTCGGTGGGCTCAGCACACCGATCCACGGGCCGGCGGATCACGTGGCACGCACTCGGGTGCGCACGGCGATCGCCTGACCCGGCCGGTGCCCCGGCCTCAGGCGCCGGGCCGCGTCCAGTCGCCGGAGCGTCCGCCGGACTTCGAGACGATCATCGCGTCGCGGATGGCGACGGTGCGGTCGATGCCCTTGAGCATGTCGACGACGGTCAGCGCCGCCACCGTCACGGCGGTCAGCGCCTCCATCTCGACGCCGGTCCGGTCGGCGGTCCGTACGGTCGCGCGCACGGCCACCCGGTCCTCGAGAAGCTCGAGGTCGACGCTCGCCCCGTGCACCCCGATGACGTGCGCGAGCGGCAGCAGCTCCGGGGTCCTCTTCGCGGCCTGGATGCCGGCGATCCGGGCGACGGCGAGCACGTCGCCCTTGGGGACGGACCCCTCGGTGAGGGCGGCCATCGTCTCCGGCGCGCACGTGACGGTCGCGACGGCGCTCGCCTCGCGGACGGTGGGGGTCTTCGCGGTGACGTCGACCATGTAGGCCGTGCCGTCCGCGCGCAGGTGGGTCAGCTCGCTCATGCGTCCCATCCTCGGACACCGAACGCCTCGAGGCGGTCACCGGCCGTGACCCCGTCGATGTCGGCCGGCACCACGGCGAGCGCGTCGGCGCGTGCCAGCGTCGCGGCGAAGTGCGACCTCGCGCCGTGGGGGTGCGGGGGCTCGACGACGAGCACGTCGCCCTCCCGGCGCACCGCGACCGGTGCGTACTGGCGCCGTCCGGCAGGGGTGGGCCAGTCGCGGCCAGCGACGACGGGGAACATGGCCCGCTCCGGGTCCGCGCCCGAGAGCACCGCGAGCAGCGGGACGACGACGACATGGAACGTGACGAACACGCTCACCGGGTTGCCGGGCAGGGCGACGACGGGCACGTGGCGCCCACCGGCGTCCTCGACCGTGCCGAAGCCCTGCGGCTTGCCGGGCTGCATGGCGACGCCGACGAAGTCGACGCCGTTCCCGTCGAGCGCCTGTCGCACCACCTCGTGGGCGCCGGCCGAGGCGCCCCCGGCGGTGACGACGAGGTCCACCTCGGGCAGGGAGGCGTCGAGCGCGTCCCGGAAGGCCGCGACGTCGTCGTTCGCCCGGGTGAGGACGGCGTCGCCGCCGGCCTCGGCGACGAGCGCCTGCAGGAGCACCGAGTTCGAGTCGGGGATCTGGCCCTCGCCCGCGTGGTCGCCGGGTTCGACGAGCTCGTCGCCCGTCGTCACGACCAGGACGCGGGGCCGGCGGGCGACGGTGAGCCCGCCGTGGCCGACCGAGCCGGCCGCGGCGACCTGCGCGGGGCCGAGCCTGGTGCCTGCGACGAGCACCACGTCGCCGATGGTGACGTCCTCACCGGTCCGCCGTACGTTGGCGCCGGGCGTCGGCCGCTCCGTGAACCGGACCCGGGCCGGTGCGTCGCCGGGACCGGGGGAGTGGTCGGTGCGCTCGACGGGGACGACCGCGTCGGCGCCGTCGGGCAGGGGTGCGCCGGTCATGATGCGCTGCGCGGTCCCGGGGGTGAGCGGAGCGCCGGTCGCCCCGGCGGCGACGTCACCGGTGACGGGCAGCTCGTCGGTGCTCGTTAGGTCGGCGGCCCGCACGGCGAACCCGTCCATCGAGGAGTTGGTGAACGGGGGGACGGGCGCGAGGGCCGTCACGTCGACGGCGAGCACGCGGCCGAGGGCGGCGGCGAGGGGGACCCGCTCGACCGTGCGCTCGGGCTCCGCCTCGACGACCTCCCGTCCGGTGGCGAGGACGCGGGCGAGGTGGGTCTCGACGTCGACGAGACTCATGCCGCCGCCTCCCGGGCCGCCGCGTACTCGAGCTGGTCGACGAGCTGGGTGCGGGCGTCGCCGACGAGCACCCGCCCGAACAGGGGTGAGCCGGTGCCCACGATGAGCTTGACCGCCTCGACCACCTGGGTCGACGCGACCTGCCCGACCACCGGGCCGAGGACGCCGATCTCGTGCGACGTCTGGACGGCGCCCGGCGCGGGTGGCTCGGCGTGCAGGTCGCGCAGCGCGAGGGGACGCCAGGGCGCGGGCGGGGCGGTCCAGAAGATCGACGCCTGCCAGATCATCGCCATCACGCTGGCCCACACCAGCGGCTTGCCGTTCGTGGCGCACCAGTCACCGACGAGGTACTTGGTGGCGAACACGTCCGAGCACTCCATCACCAGGTCGATGTCGTCGCGCAGCGCGTCGAGCGACTCGGTAGTGGCCGGCCCCATGGGGACGATCTCGATCTCGGAGTTGAGGTCGCGCAGGGCGCTCGCGGCCGACTCGGACTTCAGCACGCCCACCGTGGCCTCGGTGTGGATGAACTGGCGCTGGAGGTTGTTGAGCTCCACCGTGTCCGCGTCCGAGACGTAGATCGTGCCCACACCCATCGCGGCCAGGTAGAACAGGACCGGCGAACCGAGCCCGCCGGCGCCGACGACGAGGACGCGCGCGGCCGCGAGACGCTGCTGGCCGCGCTCCCCGTAGCCCTCGACGAGCAGCGAGCGGCGGTGGCGGTCGTAGGCGCCCTCGGCGAGTGGCTGCAGCGGACGACCGAGCGGGATCTCGAGGGACGGCAGCGGGTCGGGACTCACGGCAGGGCGCTCCATTCGGTGGATCCGTCGGTGAAGGACTGGTGCTTCCAGATCGGCACGCGGGACTTGATCTGCTCGATGAGGTCGGCGAGGGTCGCGAAGGTCTCGCCGCGGTGCTCGCCCGCCACGACGGCGACGAGGGCGTGGTCGCCGATGCCGAGCTCGCCCACCCGGTGCTGGGCGGCGACGGCGTGCACGCCGGGGACGTCCGTGAACTCCTCGACGACCTCGGCGAGGAACTTCGCGGCGTCGGGGTGGGCGCTGTAGGTGATCCCGGTGACGCCGCGGTCGTCGTCGTGGTTGCGTACGACCCCTGCGAACGTGGCGACGGCGCCGCACCGGTCGTCGGCGCAGGCCGCGGTGAGGGCGGCCGGGTCGAGCGGTGTGGACAGGATGTCGGCGGCGACCGCTCCGGCCATGCTCAGCCGCCCGCGAAGGGCGGGAGGCAGTCGACGGTGGCGCCCTCGGGCACGGGGTCGGAGGCCTCGGCCCGCTTGCCGTCGAGCAGCCAGGTGGCCACGGCGAGGACCTTGGTGAGTCGCTCGCTCGCGCCGTCACCGATCGCCGCGGCGACGTCGGCGACGGTCGCCCCGGGGGCGACCTCGACCGTGGTCCGGCCGGTGCCGGCGGCCTCGGCGGCGCCGGCGAAGAAGCGGACGGTCGCGGTGGTGATGGCAGTGGTGGTGGGTGTCGTCGTGGCCTCTGTGGTCACGTCAGCCTCCAATGGCGGACATCGTGCGGGACGGGGCGGCGAAGGAGTCGTCGGTGCCGAAGCCGTGGGCGCGGGGCTTGCCCCACATGGCCTCCTGCCAGCGGCGTGCGAGAGTCGCGTCGTCTGAGCCGTCGCGCAGCAGCTCCCGCAGGTCGGTCTCGGTGGTGGCGAACAGGCAGGAGCGGACCTGGCCGTCGGCGGTGATCCGCGTGCGCGTGCAGGAGGCGCAGAACGGCTCGCTGACCGAGGCGACGAGCCCGACGGTGCCCGCCGGCAGGCCGGGGGCCGTGACGTCCTCGATCGCCGCCGGTGCGGCACCGCGCGGACCCGGCCGCTGGGTGAGGACGAACCCGGCGTCGGTCAGGGCGTCGCGCAGGTCCTGCGCGGTGACCACCTCGTCGCGGTTCCAGGACTCGGGCGGGCCGATGGGCATGTACTCGATGAAGCGCAGCTGGTAGCCGCGCTCGAGGCAGAAGCGCAGCAGCTCGGGGGCGTCCTCGCGGTAGGAGGCGGCCATCGGGACGGCGTTGATCTTCACCGGGCGGATGCCCACGCGGTCCACGGCGTCCAGCGAGCGCAGGGCGTCGTGGAGGCGGTCGCGGCGCGCGGCGGCGGCGTAGCGCTCGCGGTCGAGGGAGTCGATCGAGATGTTGACCCGGTCCAGGCCGGCCTCGACGAGGGAGTCGATGCGCTTGTCCAGCCCGAGCGCGTTGGTCGTCAGCGCGATGTCGGGGCGGGAGCCGTCGGCACCCCGCAGGGCCGCCGTGCCGGCGATGATCCCCTCGAGGCCGCGCCGCAGGAGCGGCTCGCCGCCGGTGAAGCGGACGGTGCGCACGCCGAGGTCCCGCACGGCGATGCCGACGAGGCGGACGACCTCCTCGTCCGTGAGGACGTCGTCGGTGGGCAGCCAGTCGAGGCCCTCGGGGGGCATGCAGTACGTGCAGCGCAGGTTGCAGCGGTCGGTGAGCGAGACCCGCAGGTCGGTCGCGCTGCGCCCGAACCGGTCGGGCAGGCCGCGCGCGTCCTTCGGCAGCGGGCTGCCGGTGTCCCGAGGGCTCAGGGACGGGATGGTCGGGATCCCGAGATCGACGGGGGTGGCGCCGGTAGTGGTGGACATCTGTGCCTCCCTCCACGACGACGGACGAACCACGGATATGTACGGACGAATCTAACAAGAATTCGCGCCGGGGGCCGTGGGTGATCGCACAGTGTCCGCCGCGCGGGCCGTTGCGTGCGGATACTCTCGGACGGGCGCCGCGTGGCCGGCTCGGCGGCGCGACCGAGCCGTTGACGATCGTCGGACTCTCGTCGCTCGCGGCCGCCGTCTACGTCGGGATCAGGGCGTTCATGGATGCTCGGCACCGTCGCGAGCGTGCGCGGCCTCGCGCACGGTGAACGTGCCCGCTCGCCACGAGCTCGACCTGGCCGGGCCCGCCCGCAGGCCGGTGTCGGTGCGAAGCAGCCGGTCCTCGTCGACGGGGGCCATCGCTCCGCGGTGGTCGCAAGCGCGTCGTGGCGACGAAAAACCCCGGAACCATGAGGTTCCGGGGCTTCTCACCGCGGAGGATGGGGGATTCGAACCCCCGAGGGCTTGCACCCAACACGCTTTCCAAGCGTGCGCCATAGGCCACTAGGCGAATCCTCCTGGGCCGCGTGCCGGGGCGCGCGGTACCGAGGAGCCAGCGTACCCGAGGCGTCCGGCCGGCTCGCACCTCACGAGGGAGGGACGGGCCACACTCTTCGGCCGGCGCCGCGACGGCTTGTAGACTGGGCGGCAGACCCCCCGTGCGGCGGTACCCAGCTGAACTCCCCCAGGGCCGGAAGGCAGCAAGGGTAGGCAGGCTCTACCGGGTGCGCGGGGGGTCCCTTCATGCCTCCTCGCGCGTGGCCGTACACAGGTTCTTCCCCTGCGCCGCGCGACGTCCCCGCGCCCGGTTAGGGTCTTTCCTGTGACGACAGCCCTGTACCGCCGGTACCGCCCGGACACCTTCCAGGAGGTCGTGGGTCAGGAGCACGTCACCGAGCCCCTCATGGCGGCCCTGCGCAGCGACCGCATCACGCACGCCTACCTCTTCTCCGGCCCTCGCGGCTGTGGCAAGACGACGTCGGCGCGCATCCTCGCCCGCTGCCTCAACTGCGCGCAGGGGCCGACGGACACCCCGTGCGGCACGTGCGACTCCTGCGTGGAGCTCGCGCGGGGCGGGAGCGGGTCGCTCGACGTCGTTGAGATCGACGCGGCGAGCCACAACGGTGTCGACGACGCCCGTGAGCTGCGGGAGCGCGCCTCCTACGCCCCGGTGCGGGACCGGTTCAAGGTCTTCATCCTCGACGAGGCGCACATGGTGACGCCGCAGGGGTTCAACGCGCTGCTCAAGCTCGTGGAGGAGCCGCCGGCGCACGTCAAGTTCGTCTTCGCGACCACGGAGCCCGAGAAGGTCATCGGCACGATCCGCTCGCGCACCCACCACTACCCGTTCCGCCTGGTCGGCCCGCGGGTGCTCACCTCCTACCTCGGGGACATCGCGGCGAGTGAGGGCGTCGAGGTGGCCGAGGGCGTGCTGCCGATGGTGGTGCGCGCCGGCGGGGGCTCGGTCCGCGACTCCCTCTCGGTGCTCGACCAGCTGGTCGCCGGGTCGTCGGGCTCGGGGCTCCAGCTCGACCGCGCGGCCGCTCTCCTCGGCTTCACGGACGCCGCGCTGCTTGACTCCGTGGTGGACGCCCTCATCGACCGGGACGGCGCCGCGCTGTTCGGCGTCGTCGACGACGTGGTGGCCTCCGGGCACGACCCGCGGCGCTTCGTCGAGGACCTCCTCGAGCGGCTGCGCGACCTCGTGGTCGTCTCGGTCGCCGGCGAGGCCGCGGAGGCCGCCCTGCGCGGCGTGCCGCAGGACCAGCTCGCCCGGATGCAGCAGCAGGCGCACCGCATGGGGCCGGCCCGGCTCAGCCGCGCGGCCGACCTGACGAACGCCGCCCTGTCGGACATGACGGGCGCGACGAGCCCCCGTCTTCACCTCGAGCTGCTGTGCGCGCGGATCCTCCTGCCCGGCGTCGGTGACGCCGAGTCGGGGATCCTCGCGCGGGTCGAGTCCGTCGAGCAGGCGCTCGCCTCGGGCGTCGCGCCCAGGTCCGCGCCCGACGCCGGGGCTCGCCCCGCGCAGCCCGCCGGCGGCCGGGAGGAGGCGCCGGCCCCGACGGAGACCCCCGGGTCGGACGCGCGCGCCGAGGCCGCACGTGCCGCGGGCGGGGTGGGGACCGCGCACCGCGAGTCGGCCGCGGCCCCGTCACGTCCTGTGGACGAGCCCGTTCCCGACTGGCGTGCGGTCCTGTCCGCCCCGGGCAGCAGCTCGTCGGGGTTCGCCTCGGCGTCGCAGCCCGCGCCCGCGTCCGACGACTCTTCGGTGCCCACGCCTGCGCCCGCGTCGCAACCGGCGACTGCCGCGTCGTCCGCGTCCGCGGCCCCGTCGGCCTCCGAGTCGCCTGCCTCGGAGGGTTCGTCGAGCGGGGAGACCGTTCCTGCGCGGGCGACGCCGCCCGCAGCGGCGGCCCCACAGCCGGAGGAGGCGCCGTCGCAGGTGCCCGAGACGTCCCCGGACCTCGAGGTGAACCCGGCCACCGGGCCCTCCTCGCCGGCGGAGCACACGGAACCGCCCTCGCCGGCAGACCCCGCGGAGGCGGCGCGCACGATCGCGGCCGAGTCCGGGGGCGCCGCCGCACAGGTGGAGGACGTGCCCCAGCAGTCCGCGCCGTCCGGCGGCATCGACCCCGCCGTCGTGCAGCAGCGGTGGAGCGAGGTCGTCGAGGTCCTCGCCGGCCTGCGCCGGGCGAGCTGGACCCTCGTCTCGATGAACGCGATCGTCGGTGACGTCACCGCCGAGGGCGTCCGTCTCGACTTCCCGAGCGCCGGCCTTGCCGAGGCCTTCCGCAACGGTGGGCACGCGGAGCCGCTGGAGGAGGCGCTGCACCGCACGTTCGGCGTCCGGCTGCGAGCGAGTGCCGCCGTCGCGGGCGCCGCGCCGACCGGTGGCGGATCACCCGCGCAGCAGGGCGGGGCGCGGGCCCGGTCCCCGCGCCCGGACCGGCCCGGGGGCCGCGCGGCCGGACCGGCCGACGACGAACCTCGCGATACCGGCTCACCCGGGCAGTCGCAGGCTGCGGCGACGACGACCGCCCCGGCGCAGGCGCCCGCGCCCGCACAGACGCCAGTACCTGCCACGGCACCGGTCCGTGAGCAGGCGTCGGCAGGCCCGGCTTCGCCCGTGCCGGCCCAGGACCAGGCGCCCGCAGCGGCGCCGCCGTCCCCACCCGCGGCTGCACCCTCGTCCCCACCCGCGGCTGCTCCGGTGGGCCCGGACGGCTGGCCCGAGGTCGCCGTGCCCGGAGGCCGACGCGCGGCCGAGGCCCCGCCGGCCCCCGTGGTCGCCTCGCCGGACGACGACGAGGACCTCACCGACCTCCCCGGCCCGGACGCGCCCGCCGACGACCCGTGGGCCCCGCCCGCCGGGCCCCGTGCGGCGGCGAGCGAGGCCGTCGACGAGAGCTCCGTCGTCGGGCCGGACGAGACGGACCGGGCCCGGGACCGGACAGGCGATACCTACGGCGACGAGCCACCGCCCGACCCCGAGGACCAGTCCGCACCGGACGACGCCGACGAGGCCGGGGCGCCGGTCGTGCTGCCGGGCCAGCGCCCGCTCGACGGCGGACCGGCCGAGGAGCAGCCGGCCCACCGCCCCCGGGTGAACCCCGAGGACGACACGCCGTCCCCGGACGACGAGGACGCCGAGAACTCCGGCCTCGCCGGCGTCGAGCTCCTCGTGTCCGTGTTCGGCGCGCGCGTGCTCGAGCGGCGGAGCCCCGGGGCCGACGCCCCGCCGGGGACGTAGGCTCAGGGCGTGTACGACGGTGCGGTTCAGGATCTGATCGACGAGCTCGGGCAGTTGCCCGGGATCGGGCCGAAGTCTGCCCAACGGATCGCGTTCCACGTGCTCGCCGCCGAGCCGGAGGACGTGGCCCGGCTCGCCACCGCGCTCGTCGAGGTCAAGGCGAAGGTGCGGTTCTGCGACGAGTGCGGCAACGTCGCCGAGGCCGAGCTGTGCCGGATCTGCGCCGACCCCCGCCGCACCTACGCGATGCTCTGCGTCGTCGAGGAGCCCAAGGACGTCGTGGCGATCGAGCGCACCCGCGAGTTCCGCGGCCGCTACCACGTGCTCGGCGGCGTCATCGACCCCCTGCGCGGCATCGGCCCGAACGACCTGCGGATCGCCGACCTGCTCGCACGCATCGGCCGGCACCCCGTCGAGGAGATCGTCCTCGCGATGGACCCGAACATCGAGGGCGAGGCGACGGCGACCTACCTCATCCGCATGCTGTCCCAGCTCGAGATCCCGGTCTCGCGCCTCGCCGTCGGACTGCCCGCGGGCGGCGACCTCGACTACGCCGACGAGGTCACCCTCGGCCGGTCGTTCGAGGGCCGCAAGCGAGTGACCACCTGACCCACGGGCCCCACGGTGCCCGAGCTCGACCTCACGGTCCTCGCCCTCCTCGTCGTCGCCGGCCTCGTGGCCGGCTGGGTGGACGCCGTCGTCGGCGGGGGAGGGCTCGTCCAGCTGCCGGCGCTCCTGCTGGTGCCCGGCATGAGCCCGCTGGCCGCCGTCGCGACCAACAAGGTGGGCTCGATCATGGGCACCACCGTCAGCTCGATCACCTACTACCGGCGGGTCCACGTCGACCTGCGCACCGCCCTGCCGATGGCGGGCGCGGCGCTCGTGGCGGCCGTGGGCGGGGCGGCGGTCGCGTCCTCGATCCCGGAGCGCGCGTTCACCCCGATCATCCTCCTGGCCTGCGTGGCCGTCCTCGCCTACACGGTGGCGCGCCCGTCGGTGGGTCGCGCGAACGCGCTGCGGCTGACCGGCGCCCCGCACGTCGCGGCCGCCTGCGCGATCGGCGCCGTCATCGGGCTCTACGACGGCGTCCTCGGCCCGGGCACCGGGTCCTTCCTCGTCATCAGCCTCGTCGGCCTGCTCGGCTACGCCTTCCTCCAGGCCTCGGGGATCGCGAAGATCGTCAACCTCGCCACCAACGCCGGGGCGCTCGCGTTCTTCGTGCCGGCCGGTCACGTCGTGTGGGCGGCGGGCCTCGCCGTCGGGATCGGCAACCTCACCGGGGGCTACATCGGTGCCCGCATGGCCGTCGCGCGGGGCTCCGGGTTCGTGCGCGTCGTGTTCGTCGCCGTCGTCTCCCTCCTCGTCCTCACCCTCGCGCGGCAGATGGGCGGCGAGCTCGGCTGGTGGTGAGGCCCGGCGCGACGCCGGGGCGTGAGGCGTGGCCCGGCGTCGATGTGGGGCCTGCGCGAGGAAGTGGCTCGCCTCCGGGGCGTGACTCGACACTCACGTCCGCGGACCGGGACCCGGTGTCCAGCTTCCGGGCAGCCACCTATCCTTGTCGGCACGACGGCGTCGGCGGCGCCTGACCGTCCTCGCCACATCGACGAGTAGGAGGCACCGCAGGTGGCACGTGTCGTGCAGAAGTTCGGCGGGTCCTCGGTCAACGACTCGGAGGCGCTCAAGCGGGTCGCGCGCCGGGTCGCAGCCACGAAGAACGCGGGGCACGACGTCGTGGTCGTCGTCTCCGCCATGGGTGACACGACCGACGACCTCCTCGACCTCGCGGGCCAGGTGAACGCCGAGCCGCCCAAGCGCGAGCTCGACATCCTGCTCACGGCGGGCGAGCGCATCTCGATGTCCCTGCTCGCGATGGCCCTGACGGCCGAGGGGGTCCGCGCCCGCTCCTACACGGGCCAGCAGGCCGGCCTTGTCACGGACATCAACTACGGGCGCGCGTCCATCCTCAAGATGGCCCCCGAGCGGATCCTCAAGACCCTCGAGAACGACCAGGTGGCGATCGTCGCCGGGTTCCAGGGCGTCAACGAGGACAACGACGTCACCACGCTCGGCCGCGGGGGCTCCGACACGACCGCCGTCGCCCTCGCCGCCGCGCTCGACGCGGACGTCTGCGAGATCTTCTCCGACGTCGACGGCCTGTTCACCGCCGATCCCCGCATCGTGCCGAAGGCCCGCAAGATCGACCGGATCTCCTTCGAGGAGACCCTCGAGCTCGCCTCCCACGGCGCGAAGATCCTCCACCTGCGGGCCGTCGAGTTCGCCCGCCGCTACGACGTGCCGCTCCACGTGCGCTCGTCCTTCTCCAGCCTGGAGGGGACCATGGTCTCCTCCGGCCCCGTCTACGAGGGAGCCGACATGGAAGAGCCGATCATCTCCGGCATCGCCCACGACCAGAGCCAGAGCAAGATCACGGTCGTCGACGTCCCGGACGTCCCCGGGTCCGCGGCACGACTGTTCCGCGTGGTCGCCGCGGCGGACGCCAACATCGACATGATCGTCCAGAACGTCTCCGCCAAGGCGACGGGGACGACCGACATCTCCTTCACGCTCGCCACGTCCGAGGTGGCCGCCACGCGCCGCGCCCTCGAGGCCGCACGCGAGGAGATCGGCTACGGGGAGCTCCGCGCGGACGAGGAGGTCGGCCTGCTCTCGCTCGTCGGCGCCGGCATGCGCTCGAACCCGGGCGTCTCCGCCAAGCTCTTCGACGCCCTGTACGAGGCGGGCATCAACATCGAGATGATCTCGACGTCGGAGATCCGCATCTCCGTCGTCACGCGCCAGGAGGACCTCGAGGCCGCGGTGCGGGCCGTCCACACCGCGTTCGAGCTGGACGCCGAGGACACCGAGGCGGTCGTGTACGGAGGGAGCGGACGATGAGTGACCTCAGCATCGCCCTGGTGGGCGCGACCGGGCAGGTGGGACGCGTGATGCGCGCCCTCCTCGAGCAGCGGGAGTTCCCCGCGGACAACGTGCGGTTCATCGCGACCGCCCGCTCCGCCGGCACCTCGCTGACGTTCCGCGGCGAGGAGATCGTCGTCGAGGACATCGAGACCGCCGAGCTCGCCGGTATCGACATCGCCATGTTCTCCGCCGGTGGCGGGACCTCGCGCGAGTGGGCGCCGAGGTTCGCCGAGGCCGGTGCCATCGTCATCGACAACTCCTCCGCGTTCCGCAAGGACCCCGAGGTGCCGCTCGTCGTCTCCGAGGTCAATCCGCAGGCGGTCGCGCAGCGGCCCAAGGGCATCATCGCCAACCCGAACTGCACGACGATGGCCGCGATGCCGGCCCTCAGCGCCCTGCACGCCGAGGCCGGCCTCACCCGGCTGACGGTGACCAGCTACCAGGCCGTCTCGGGGTCCGGCGTCGCCGGCGTCCGCGAGCTCGCCGGGCAACTGCGCGCCGGCATGGAGCAGGAGATCGAGGGGCTCGCCCTCGACGGCGCGGCCGTCACCCTGCCCTCCCCCGAGGTCTACACCGAGCCGATCGCGTTCAACGTGGTCGCGCTCGCCGGCAGCATCGTCGACGACGGCTCCGCCGAGACCGACGAGGAGCAGAAGCTGCGCAACGAGTCCCGCAAGATCCTCGGGCTCCCGGACCTGCGCGTGGCGGGCACGTGCGTCCGCGTGCCGACGTTCTCGGGCCACGGGATGGCCGTGAACGCCGAGTTCGAGCGCGAGCTCTTGCCGGCGCGCGCCCTCGAGGTCCTCGGCGCGGCCCCCGGCGTGGCGCTCGAGGACGTACCGACGCCGCTCAAGGGCACCGGCCGCGACGAGACCCTGGTGGGCCGCGTCCGCGCCGACGGCGCCGCCCCTGACGGCCACGGCATCGCGATGTTCGTCGTGGGGGACAACCTGCGCAAGGGCGCCGCCCTCAACGCCGTGCAGGTGGCCGAGCTGGTCGCCGCCGAGCTGCGCGGCTGAGAGGCCGCTGAGGCGCGACAGGGGCGCCTCGATCAGCCGGCCGGGTACCGTCCCGGCCGGCGCACCCCTGGAGCCCGGGGCGGCGGGCAGGTGTCTCCGACCGACCTCCACCGATTCGACCGCGCCCGGTAGCACCATGGGTGCGCCGTCCGAGGTGGGCGGCGCAGCCGTGCAGGGGAGGTCGTATGTCAGGCGAGAACCGGGTCCGGGGCCTGGACGGCCTGCGCGCCGTCGGCTGCGCGCTCGTCCTCGTCTACCACCTGTGGCCGGCGTGGGCGCCCGGGGGAAACATCGGCGTCGACGTCTTCTTCGTCGTCTCCGGGTTCCTCATCACCACGCTGCTCGCGCGCGAGATCACCCGCACCGGGTCCGTCGACGTCGCGGCGTTCATCGTGCGGCGCCTGCGCAGGCTCGCGCCCGCCGTCGTCACGTGCGCCCTCGTCGTCACGGCGATGGCCGCGTGGGTCGGCGGTGACGTCCTTGTCCGCATCGGCCGGCAGCTGCTCGGGACGCTGACGTTCACCGCGAACTGGTTCCAGGTCGCCGACGGCCAGAGCTACTTCGACCAGCAGACGCCGTCGCTGCTCACCCACGCGTGGTCGCTCGGCGTCGAGCAGCAGTTCTACCTGCTGTGGCCGCCGGTCCTGCTCCTGATCTGGCTCGCCCCGCGCACCGTCCGGCCATGGCTCGCGCTGGCGCTCGGTGCCGGTTCGGTGGCTCTCGCCGCGCTGCTCGGCGGCTCGCGCGCCTACCTGGGCACCGACACCCACCTCTACGGCCTGATGGTCGGTGCGGCGCTCGCGCTCGCGCTGCTGCCGGCGCGGCCGCGGCGGAGCGGCGGGCTCTGGTACCCGTCCGATCCCGGTGTGCGGGGGCCCGGGCGCGTGGGGCCCGTGCAGGGGGTGTTGCGCGGCGGGCTCGCGTGGGCGGCCGTCGTCGGACTCGTGCCGCTCGCCGTGCTCGGGGATGCGAGCGCGGCCTGGGCGACGCCGTGGCTCCTGCTCGGCGCCTCCGTCCTCACGGTCGCGGTGGTCCAGGCGTTGACGCCGGCGGTGCTCGCGCACGCCCCGGGCCGGGTGCTCGCGGGCGTCCTCGAGCTGCGGCCGATCGTCTGGGCGGGGGAGCGGTCCTACTCGATCTATCTCTGGCACTGGCCGCTCCTCGTCCTCGCCGACGCGCGCTGGCCCTACGCCGACCGCCGGCTGATCGCCGTCGGCGTCCTCGCTGCGACCCTCCTCGCCGCCGAGGCGAGCTTCCGCTGGGTCGAGACGCCCGTGCGCCGGCACGGGCTGCGGGGAGTGATGACCCTCCTGCGGAGGCGGTCGATCGCCGTCGGCGCCCCGGTGGTGGTCGCGACGTCCGTCGTCCTCGCCGGGACCGCCCTGGCGGTGGAGCGCGCCCCAGCGCGCACCGAGGTCGAGGAGCTGTTCGCCCAGGGGCCGGGCGAGGGAGGCGTGCACACCTACCCGGCGCCCGGCGACGGCGGCGAGGACGCTGGCGAGAGTCCCGGTGGCGGCGCGGACGAGGGGCCGGGCGAGGGCGGCGAGGGGCCGGGCGAGAGCCCGAGCGGGAGCGCCGGGGAGGGCCCGGACGAGAGCCCGAGCGGGGGTGCCGGGGACGGCACGAGCGGGGCGCCGTCCGGGGCGCCCGACGACCCGGCGCCGAGCAGCGTCGACGGCGCGGACCTCAGCGTCGTCGGGGACTCGGTGACCCTGGCGTCCGGCCCGTCGCTCGGTGAACGTTTCCCGGGCGTGACCGTCGACGCCGAGGTCTCGCGCTCGTTCGTCGCCGTGCTCGGGATCGCCGAGCAGATGGCGGCGGACGGGTCGCTGCGTGGGCACGTCGTGGTGGCGGGGGCGACCAACAGCGACATCTCGGACGGCCAGGTCGATGCGCTCGCCGAGGTGGCCGGGGGCCGATGCGTCGTGCTCGTCACCGGGTACGGGCCGGGGAGCGCCACGTGGATCGGGGGCGCGAACGAGGCGATCCGGGCCGGGGCCGAGCGGCACGAGAACGTCGTGGTCGCGGACTGGCACGCCGTGGCGTCCGCGGACCCGACGCTCCTCGCCGAGGACCACATCCACCCGGTCGGTGAGGGCGCGGCACGGTACGCCCAGGTCGTCGACGAGGCCCTTGCCACCTGCCCGTGAGGGGCACTAGCACATTTTTGGCGCATGCGTGCGGGGTGACGGTGGGGAGAGGTGCCTCATCCTCTGGTCGGAGAAGTTCCGCGCCAAGTTCACCCTCGTGACGGTGAACCCGCCGCTCCCCGGTTGGCAACATGGGTGTTGGGCGCGGGGGCGTCCGTAGAAGTACACCGTGGCGCGTCCCGGACGATCCGGGGGGACAGCCGGGATGCGCCACGGGACTTCGAGTTTCTCGAAGCTCGGACGGGTCGCAGGGGGGCCCGTCGGGGCGATGAACGACTCATCAGGGGTCGCAGGCACACAGCCTGCGGCCCCTTTGTCGTGCGTGGCGCCGGGCGCGTTCCCTGTGGCCCCTGTCGCCGGGCACCGCGCACCGGACCCCGGACCCCGGGCACCGTGCGTCGTGCTCCGTGCGCCGTGCGCCGTGCGCCGGGCTCCGCCTCGTTCCGCTCACCTCGACGAGGACACGGTTTCTGTCACGAGACAACTGACCTTGTCGGTGTGGTCGTGACACAACCCGTGGCCTCGACGGGGCGGCAGCTCGAGCGCGCCCCCTTGTGCGTTGCCTCCATCCTACGGAGCGACGGGGGACTTGCCGCAAGAGCCCCCTCGTGCGGCACTATCGCGGGCCGTCCTCGACCTCACGGAGGAATCCGCATGAACGCGTCGTCCTGTACGTCCGCCCCGGCTCGCACCTCCTCGCCCACTGGTACCCCGTCGCCCACTGGTACCACCTCGACCTCCGGTGCCTCCTCGCTCTCCGGTGACTCCTCGAGCTCATCCGCCACCGTGTTCCGGCTGCCGGCCGACCTGGCCGCCAAGGACACCCCGGTCCGTATCGCCGCGGACGAGCGGCACCTCGCCGCCGTCTCCGCCGCGCTCGACGCCCGCGTCGAGCAGCTCACCCGAAGGCTCGAGCGCGTCCGCCGCGACCCTGCCGGGGGAGGTACCCAGGCGCTCGAGCGCGACCAGGAGGTCCAGCGGCTCACGGGTCGGCTGCGGATGGCCTTCCGGTTCGGCCCGGACCTCTGCCTCGGGCGTATGGACCCGGCCGACCGCGCTCAACCTGTCTACGTCGGTCGCACTGGCCTCACCGACTCGCGTGGGCGGCGGCTGCTCGTCGACTGGCGGTCGCCGGCCGCGGAGCCGTTCTTCGCCGCGACCCTCGCCGACCCCCAGGGGCTGGCGGCGCGACGCAGGTACCGCTGGAGCCTCGGCCACGTGGTCGACTACTGGGACGAGGTGTTCTCCGACGACGTCGCCCCGGACGCCGCCCTCGACGAGCAGTCCGCGTTCATCGCCACCCTCGGCGCGGCCAGGACACCCCGGATGCGAGACGTGCTCGGCACCATCGCCGCCGACCAGGACGCGATCATCCGTGCCGGTGCGGAGGGAGCGCTCGTCGTCGACGGCGGACCGGGGACCGGCAAGACCGTGGTCGCCCTCCACCGGACCGCCTACCTGCTGCACTCCGAGCCGCGGCTCGGGCGCCGGCGCGGCGGGGTGCTGCTCGTCGGCCCGCACGACCAGTACCTCGACCACGTCTCCGACGTCCTGCCGAACCTCGGGGAGGACGGCGTGCGCGCCGCCACCCTGCGCGACCTCGTTCCCGAGGGCGCGGGCGCCGTCGAGGAGGAGGATCCCTGGGTCGGGCGGCTCAAGTCGACGACGGACGTCGCCGTGGTGGTCGATGCGGCTGTCCGCATGTACGAGGAGCCGCCGACCGAGCCGCTCGTCGTCGATACGCCGTGGCAGGACCTGCACGTCTCCGCCTCGGACTGGGAGGTTGCGTTCCGCGCGCCGGAGTCCGGGCTCGGGCACAACGAGGCCCGGGACCAGGTCTGGGACGAGCTGGTGGAAGGGCTCATCGACCAGGTGGAGGCGGAGGACGAGATCACGCACGTCCGCGTGCGTCGCGCCCTGCTGCGCAACGAGGAGCTCGCCCGCGCCTTCGACCGGTCCTGGCCGCGACTCGGGGCGAGCGACGTCGTCGCCGACCTGTGGGACGTGCCTGCCTACCTTCGCCGGTGTGCGCCGTGGCTGAGCGAGGAGGAGGTGCGCGCGCTGCGCCGGCCGGACCCCTACGCCTGGACGACGTCGGACCTGCCCTGGCTCGACGCCGCCCGCCACCGGATTGGCGGGCACGGACTGACGGCGGGGGACCGCGAGCGGGAGATCTCGGCTGACGTGGAGCGCGAGCAGCTCGACCACGCCGTCGACCGGATCCTCGAGTCGATCGACGACCCCGAGAGCCCCGTCGTCATGCTGCGCGGCGAGGACCTGCGGGGCGCCCTCGACGAGGGGATCACGCGGGAGACGCCGCCCGTGGACGAGCTGGCGGGGCCGTTCGCGCACGTCGTGGTCGACGAGGCCCAGGAGCTCACCGACGCCGAGTGGCGCATGGTGCGCGCGCGGGTGCCGTCGGGGAGCGTGACTGTCGTCGGTGACCGGGCCCAGGCACGCGCCGGCTTCGCAGAGGCGTGGGAGGAGCGGCTCGGTCGGAACGGGTTCACGCAGGTGCGGCACGCGACGCTGTCTGTCAACTACCGCACCCCCGAGGAGGTCATGGTGGAGGCCGAGCCGGTGATCCGGTCCGTCCTGCCGGACGCCAACGTCCCGACGTCGGTGCGCGCCACCGGGATACCCGTGCGTCACGGGAAGGTCGAGGAGCTCGACGCGATCGTGGGGGAGTGGCTCGCGGAGCACGAAGACGGCGTCGCGTGCGTCATCGGTGCGCCGGACTTCCCCGCGCGTCCGCGTGTCAGCTCGCTCGCGCCTGAGACGAGCAAGGGACTCGAGTTCGACCTGGTGGTGCTCGTGGAGCCGAGGTCCTGGGGAGAGGGCGTGACGGGCGCCGTGGACCGGTACGTCGCCATGACCCGGTCGACCAGCATGCTCGTCGTCCTCGAGGGGTGACACGCAGGGTCCTGTCCCGGGTGGCGCGGGGCCGGCGCGGGTGACGCGAGCCTGAGCATCGCGATGGGAGACGGCAGTGTGCAGGTCCTCATCCCGCCTATCCCGACGAGCACACGGGTTGTGTCACGAGACCACTGACCTCGTCGGTGGGGTCGTGACACAACCCGTGGCCTCGATGGTGTGGAGACGCGGTGAGGCGCAAGGAAGCCGGACCGACGACGAGGGCCCCGGCCGCATGATCGCGGCCGGGGCCCTCGTGCCTGA
>JBQDDG010000003.1:84769-104004 GCA_052093225.1 Actinomycetaceae bacterium | reverse complement strand
CGCGGCGGGGGGGGGCGGGGGGGCCCGCGCCCCGGGGGGGGTGGGGGTGTGGGGCCGGGGGGGGGCGGCCCGCCGGTGGGTGGCGGCACCGCCGTCGTGCGCGGTCGAGGGGGCCGGCGGAGCTCGCACGCAGGCGGCGGCGCACGCAGGGAGGGGCCGGCGGCGCGCAGGGGCGGACCGTCGGCGCACGCAGGTCGCGGGTGACGGCGCCCGCAGAACTGTCGCGCAGATCTCGGTGAGGTCTCGTTCAGATCACGGCAACTCGTCACGCCCCTGTGGCCGCTCTCGCCACACGAGCCACATGGGCCTCAGAAACCGCATGATTCCCGCAGTTGTGGCCACATCGGCCCTACTCGCGTCCCTCGAGTCCCATGCGTGACACGCCGATGCACCCATGTGATGCTCCCCACAAATCCCACCAGTCACAGAAGTATCACCGTAGGGTCACGTTCGTCATCCCCCCACTGCCGGACCGGACCACCAGATCCGTGCCGGACCGCAACTGCGCGAGCCGCCCTTCCCCGGGCGACGTCGCCGGACGAGGAGAGTTTCTGGTGCGTGCTTCGACCCGGCTGACCGCAGCCACCCTGACCGTCCTGGGTGCCGCCGTGGTGTCCGCCCCTCCCGCCTCGTCCTCGGCCGGCGGGGACATCGGCGGCTCCGGCAGCGAGTTCCACCTGACGAACTCCCACTCCGGACAGACCGCGGTGACGATGCGGTTCGGGCACCCCGACGGCAACGCGTACGTCGGTGACTTCAACGGCAACGGCGTCGACACCCTCGCGGTGCGCCGCGGCCAGGAGTTCGCCGTCACGACGTCGAACTCCGCGAGCCCGGGCCACCAGTCGATCTACTACGGGCGCGACGGCGACGAGGTCTTCGTCGGCGACTGGAACGGCGACGGCGTGGACACCTTCGCGGTGCGCCGTGGCAACCAGTTCCTCATCCGCAACTCGGTCTCCTCCGGCCCGGCGGACCAGGTCATCAACTACGGCCGCGCGGGCGACGAGGTCCTCGTGGGGGACTGGGACGGCAACGGCACCGACACGATCGCCGTGCGCCGGGGCAGCCAGTACTTCCTGCGCAACACGCTGGCCACGGGCGTCGCGGACACCGTCGTCGGCTACGGCCGTACCGACGACCACGTCATCGTGGGTGACTGGAACGGCGACCGGGTCGACGGTCTCGGCGTGCGCCGCGACAACCTCTACCACCTGCGCAACACGCTCTCCGACGGCGCCGCCGAGCAGGTCGTCTCCTACGGGCGCAGCGCCGACACCGTGATGGTCGGCGACTGGAACGGCGACCGCGTCGACACGCTCGGCGTCCGCCGCGACACGCGCGTCGCCGAGCTCCCCTCGCGCGACGAGGTGCGCGAGGAGCCCCCGGCGACCGACTGGATCGGCGACCAGGTCGTCGACACCGCCCAGGGCTACATCGGCGCCCCCTACCGGTGGGGCGGCACGACGCCGTCGGGCTGGGACTGCATCGGCTTCGCCCACTACGTCTACGCGCAGCACGGCGTGACGATCCCGCGGACCACGATGTGGGGCGCGTTCGCCCACTACGAGCAGGTGCCGGCGAGCGAGGCCCGCCCGGGCGACCTCATCTGGTGGCCCGGCCACGTCGCCATCTACCTGGGCGACGGTCAGAACGTCGCCGCCTGGAACCCGGGCATGGGCACCCGCGAGGGCCCCAACTCCTGGGTCGGCGGCAGCCCGACCTACCTGCGGGTCCTGCCCGACTGATCCCCGGCGGTCCGAGCGACCTCTGCGGCCGACACTTCCCCCTCGGCCGGCCGCAGCTCCACCCGGCGCCCCGTGGCCTCATGGCCGCGGGGCGCTGGTCTACTCTGGTCCGTGCCCCGCGCCCGCGGAGCACCGTCGGCACCACGGGAGGACGGACGCACGTGCGGTTCCTGACCGACCTGCGCGGCTCGAAGGAGCTGCTGGTCAACCTCACGATGCGTGAGGTGAAGGGCAAGTACAGCCGGACGGCGCTCGGCCAGCTCTGGTCGCTCGCCAACCCGCTGGCCGCCATGGCGATCTACACGGTCGTCTTCGCGTTCATCATCCGCATCCAGCCGGACCCGGGCGACCCGTCCGGCATCGACATCTTCGCGATCTGGCTGCTGTGCATGCTGCTGCCGTGGACGTTCTTCACCAACGTCGTCACCGGGTCGATGAACGCCCTGGTCGGCAACGAGAACCTCATCAAGAAGGTCCACTTCCCGCGCGGGGCGCTCATCGTCTCCACGGTGGCCTCCTGGCTGTTCACCTGGTCGATCGAGATGGGCGTCCTCACGATCGTGCTGCTGATCGTGGGCGCGAACCCGCTGCCGCTGCTGCCGCTCGTCGTCCTCGCGATGGGCGTGTTCGCGATCTTCGCCATGGGGGCCGGCCTGCTCGCCTCGATCGCCAACGTCTACTTCCGCGACACCCAGCACTTCGTGACGATCCTGTTCCAGATGTGGTTCTACCTCACCCCGATCGTCTACCCGGTCCGCCTCGTCGCCGAGCAGTCGGACCGCCTGGGGGACATCGTCGGGCCCCTCTCGATCCTCGACATCTACCTCCTCAACCCCCTGGTGCAGTTCGCGGAGGTCTTCCGCAACCTGCTCTACGACAACCGCCTGCCGGAGCTGAGCACGACCCTCGTCGTCCTCGCGTGGGCGATCGGCGCGTTCGTCGTCGGCGCCCACCTGTTCTCGCGGCACGAGAAGGGACTGGCCGAGGCCCTGTGAACACCCCGAGCGCCGGTTCGGCGATCAGCGTCGAGAACGTCTCGAAGAAGTTCCGCGTCTACCACGAGCGCAACCAGACCCTGAAGGCCGCCGTCATGCGCCGGCGACGCTCCGTCCACGAGGACTTCTGGGCGCTGAAGGACGTCTCCCTGGAGATCCCCGAGGCGACGACGTTCGCGCTCGTCGGGGACAACGGGTCGGGCAAGTCCACGCTGCTCAAGTGCCTGGCGAAGATCCTGTACCCCACATCGGGCTCGATCACGACCCGCGGCCGGATGGCCGCGCTCCTCGAGGTCGGTTCCGGCTTCCACCCCGAGCTCTCGGGCCGCGACAACATCTACCTCAACGGCTCGATCCTCGGCATGACGAAGCCCGAGATCGATGCGAAGTTCGACGACATCGTGGGCTTCTCCGGCGTCGAGCAGTTCATCGACCAGCCCGTGAAGAACTACTCCTCGGGCATGTACGTGCGCCTCGGGTTCTCCGTCGCCATCCACGTCGACCCGGAGATCCTCGTCGTCGACGAGGTCCTCGCCGTGGGTGACGCCGCCTTCCAGGAGAAGTGCGCTGCCAAGTTCGCCCAGTTCCGGCGCGAGGGCCGCACCGTCGTCGTGGTCTCGCACTCGATGCCGACGCTGCGCACGATGGCCGACCAGGCCGCGTGGCTCGACCACGGCGACCTGCGCGCCGTCGGCCGTGCCTCGGACGTCCTCGAGCAGTACCTCGACTCCACCCACGCCTCGACCCGGCTCGACGACAAGGGGCGCACCCACTGGGGCTCCGGCGAACTGACGATCGAGGAGGTCGAGGTCTTCGGCGCCGGCGGGCCGGGCAGCCCCGTCCGGCAGGGCGAGGACATGACCGTCCGGGTGCACTACGAGGCCCACGAGGACGTCACCGACCCGGTGATGGGGATCGGCATCGAGCACACCGACGGCACGTACCTGTGGGCGTCGAACACGTTCGACGACGGCCCGCGGCTCGGCACGGTGCGCGGTCGCGGCGTCATCGACTGCGCCGCCGGGAAGGTCCCGTTCGCCCCCGGCGGCTACGTCGTCATCACCTCGCTCACGGACGACACGACGCAGCACACCTACGACCAGGTGCGGGACTCGGCGCGGTTCGTCGTCGAGAACGGCGCGAAGCGCTGGTGGGGCGGCTACATCCAGTCCGGCTCCGCCTGGGCGGTCCCGTCCGGCGCCCCGGAGCCCGCCGCGCACCCGACCGACGGCACCGACCAGGGAGGCACTCGATGAGCCGCCGCATCCTCGTCGTCACGCTCGACACGCTCGCCGAGCGCATGGCCGGCCCCGCGATCCGTGCGTTCGAGATCGCCCGCGCGCTCGGCGCGGAGCACGACGTCCGCCTGCTGACCTTCGGCGACTGCTCGCGGAAGGGGGAGGGGTTCACGACGGCGCGGACCACCGTGGAGGAGTTCCGCGCGGAGGTCGAGGCCGCCGACGTGGTCGTCGTCCAGGGCTACATCGTCGCCACGTTCGACTGGCTGCAGGACTCGGGCGTCGTCCTCGTCGTCGACCTCTACGACCCCTTCCACCTCGAGTCGCTCGAGGTGGAGCGCTTCCGGCCCGCGCCCGAGCGCCACGCGGCGCTCGCCCGCGCACTCACCGAGCTCGGCGCCCAGGCGCGGCGCGGCGACTTCTTCCTGTGTGCCTCGGGCAAGCAGCGGGACCTGTGGATCGGTCACCTCGCGGCGGCCGGCCGGGTCAACCCCGACACCTACGACGCCGACACCTCCCTGCGTTCGCTCATCGACGTCGTCCCGTTCGGCATGGACGCCGCGGCGCCGGTGCAGCGCGAGCACGGCATCAAGGGCGTCGTCGAGGGCATCGGCGCCGACGACCCGGTGGTCCTGTGGGGCGGCGGCGTCTACAACTGGTTCGACCCGCTCACCGTGATCCGCGCCGTCGACCGGGCCCGCGCGGCGGTGCCGGACCTGCGCCTGTACTTCCTCGGGATGAAGCACCCCAACCCGGACGTGCCCGAGATGGCGATGGCGGTGCGCACCCGCGAGCTCTCCGACGAGCTCGGCCTCACCGGCACCCACGTGTTCTTCAACGAGGACTGGGTGCCCTACGAGCGCCGCGCCGACTACCTGCTCGACGCCGACATCGGGGTCTCCGCCCACTTCGACCACGTCGAGACCGCGTTCAGCTTCCGCACCCGCATCCTCGACTACCTGTGGGCCGGGCTGCCGATCGTCTGCACGGACGGCGACCACTTCGGTGCCCTCGTCACCGGCGAGGGCCTCGGCGAGGCGGTCCCGGCCGAGGACGTGGGCGCGCTCGCGGACGCCCTGACCGTCCTGCTCACCGATGAGGTGCGCATGACGCAGGCGCGCGACGCCGTCGCCCGGGTGGCCGCGACGCACACCTGGACCGAGGCGCTCGCCCCGCTCGTCGAGTTCTGCCGGGACCCCCATCGTTCCGCCGACGCCGGACGGCTCGCCGCCGAGCGGGAGGCCGGCCTCGAGCCGGGTCAGGTCTCGCGCGCCACGCGCCTGCGGGCGGACGCCGCCGGCGCCCTGCGCACGCTGCGCGCCGACGGGCCCCGGGGAGTGGCACGGAAGGTGCGCCGCCGCCTCGGGCGGTAGCCGACGGCGCCGACGTCCCTGGTCAGGTTGCTCACCCGGTGAGCGGCCCCACCGACTCCGCCGGACCGGTGTCGTAACCTTTTCCCGGCGCGTGCAGCCACCGCCACGGACGGGACGGCCCGTCCGGTTCGTACGGCACGGGGACGGCCCCGTGGAACAGGCCGGATCAGTTGATGTCCACCACCGTGCGTACCGTCCTCACCCCCTCCGCGCTCACGCGCCTCGGCCTCGGCTGGCTCGCCGTCGTCGCCGTCGCCCTGACCGGACCCCTGCTCGAGCCACCGGTGCCCGCGCCGCTGCTGGTCGGGGCGCTCGCGGCGATCGTCGGAGTCATCCTCGTCTGCGCGTTCGGCGTGGTGGGCGAGGCCGAGCACCTCGCCCGGCGGCTCGGGGACCCCTACGGGTCGCTCGTGCTCACCCTGTCGATCGTTGTCATCGAGGTCGTCCTCATCGCCGCGGTGATGCTCGGCCCGGGGGACCACGCGACCATCGCCCGCGACTCGGTGATCGCCGTGGCGATGATCATCCTCAACCTCGTCATCGGGCTCTCCCTGCTGGTCGGCGGGCTCCGGCACGGCGAGCTCGCGCACAACCGGACGGGCACCTCGGCCTACCTCGCCATGACGGTCGTGCTCGCCGCGACGGCGTTCGCCCTGCCCGCCGTCATCGCCGAGGGCGGCACGTTCACGACGGCGCAGGCCGTCCCCGTCGTCGTCCTCACCGCCGTGCTGTACGCCTTCTTCCTCTACCGACAGATCGGCGCACAGGCGGAGGACTTCCGCGAGGTCGACCCGCGCGTGCGACCGGTGGCCGAGGCCGCCGGTCCCGGCACCGGGCGCGGCGCGGCCACGGAGGCCGGTACGGAGGTCCGCGACGGCCGGGTGGGCGGCGGATCGGGGCTGGGCGCCGTCGTCGCGGAGCACCGCACCGAGCTCCTGCTGCGGGCCGGCCTGCTCGTCGCCACCGTGCTCCCCATCGTGCTGCTCTCGCACGACATGGCCACCCTGCTCGATGACGGTCTGGGCCGGCTCGGGGCACCCGTGGCGCTGTCCGGCGTGCTCATCGCGATGATCGTGTTCCTGCCGGAGTCGATCACCTCGGTGCGGGCGGCGCTCGCCGGCGAGGTGCAGCGGGTGAGCAACCTCTGCCACGGGGCGCTCGTGTCCACGGTGGGCCTGACGATCCCGGCGGTGCTCGTCATCGGCGCCCTCACCGGGCAGGACGTGGTCCTCGCGGCGTCCCCGGCGGACCTCCTCCTGCTCGGGGTCACCCTGCTGCTGTCGGTGGCGACCTTCTCCGCGCCCCGCGTGACGGCGATGCACGGCGCCATCCACCTCGTGCTCTTCGCCGTCTACGGGATCGCGCTGTTCTCCTGACCGGGGCGGGTGCTCGTGCTGGTCCCGGTCCCGGCCCCGGCCCCGGTCCTGGTGCCGGTGGTGGTGCCGGTGCTCGTGCCGGCGCCGGGCCGGTTCAGACCCCCCAGTACCAGGGGTCGAGCGCCGTGGCGCCGGACCACCACGTGACCGCGGCGTGCTCGCGGTCGGTGACCCGCGCATCCCGGGTGACGGACTCGTGGTGGATCACCCGCACGCTGGACGCGCACACCGTGCGCAGCCCGACGGCCCGGAGCTTGAGGCAGTAGTCGACGTCGTTGTAACTGAGCGGCAGCGCCTCGCTCAGGCCCCCGACGCGCTCGAACGCCGCCCGGGGCGTGAGCAGGCAGGCCGCCGTGACGGCGAGGAACTCCAGGTCCGCCGTGCCCACCCCGAACCGGGGCGCGCCGTCGCGCTCGTGCGCGAGGAGGTGGGACGGCGTGCGGTCGGCGCTCATGACGATGCCCGCGTGCTGCACGCTGCCGTCCCCGTACAGCAGGCATGCCCCGACGGCGCCGATGCCGTCCTCGAGGGCGATCGCGACGAGGTCCCGGAGCCAGGTCGGGTCGATGATCTCCGTGTCGTCGTTGAGGAGCAGCACGAGCTCGCCGCCTGCCGCCTCGACGCCGACGTTGACCGAGCGCGAGAAGCTGAACGCGCCGGGCGCGGCGACGACCGAGACGCGTGGGTCGAGCGCGGCCAGGTCCGCCGTGAGCGCCGGGTCGGCCCCCTCCGAGGTGACGACGACGACGTCGTAGTCGGGGTAGTCCGTCACCTCGAGCAGGGTGCGCAGGGCGACGTCGACGGAGCGGACCTCGCCGGCGGCGGTCGGGCGCCGGCCGCCGCCCGTGGGGACGACGACGGTGACCCGGGGAGCATGCGGCAGGTCCCGGTCGAGGGTGAGATGGTCGGGTGCCGCGGCCCCGGACGCCACCACCCGTGCGTCCGACCCGCGGCGTGCGAGCGAACGGGCGACGGCGGGGGCGCCGTCGTCGAGGAGCTCGGCCGGATCACCGGCGCGGGCGACGGAGACGAGCGGCAGGTGGAGGACGTCGGGGCTGGGGGAGGCCGGGTCGCCCGCCCCCAGGTGCTCGGCGAGCCGCAGGTGGAGGTCCCACTCCGCGGCCGGGTCGTCGGTGAGCCCGCCGACCTCGGCGAGCAGGTCCGCGCGCACAAGCGTGAGCCGGCCGAGGACGTCGAGGTGGTCGAGCGCCCGCGGCATCCACGACGGCTTGGCGTGCACGCGGCCGTCCGGGAGGCGCTCGTCCGCGTGGACGACGCGGACACTCGGGGCGGCGTCGAGCGCGTCGAGCATCGTGGGCAGGACGCCGGGCTCGAGGGTGTCCCCGGCGCCGAGGACGCCCACCCAGGTGCCGCGGGCGTGCGCGGCCGCGGAGGCCAGGTCCGGTGCCCGCTGCCCGGTCGGTGCAGCAGGCGTGGCATCGACCGCGTCCGCCCTGGTCTCACCGCCGACGTCAGCGTCCCTCCCGGGCCCGCCGGCCTCGACTGCCTCGCCGGCGGCCCACCCGGGCCCGGCGACTTCGACGGTCTCGCCGACCTCGACGACCTCCCACGGGCCGTCGCCCTGGGCCTCGACGGAGGCCAGCGTGCGCCCGACCGCCTCTTCGCCGCCGGGCAGCACGAGCAGGGTCACGCGCGGGGGCTCCGTCGTCACGCCCTCCGCCGTGTCGGCCGGCGTCGGACCGGCCGCCGTCGTACCGTCCACGGGCCTACCTGCGCTCACTGCGACCCCCCGGGCAGCCGGCGGCGCACGGCGCGCAGCGCCCGTACCGGATCGGTGACCGCGACCCGTAGCCGGCTCGTGGGAGCCCCCGCGCCGACGGGCACGTCGGAGTCCGCCTGCGTGGCGGCGTCGCCCGCGGCTCCCGCCTCGTCCCCGGCGCCCTGGGCCGCCTGGAGCTCCGCCTCGAGCTCCACGTGCCGGTGGGTGAGGTCGCGCAGGAGCCGGTCCTGGAGCGCGATCGTCGACCGCGCCTGCGCGAGCGCGGCCTCCGCCTCGACCACCCGCCTCGACCACGCCTCGCGGGAGAGCTGCTCGCGTCGCCCCTCGAGCGTGGCGTGCAGGTGCGCGTCGGTCGACGCGAGCTCGTCGAGCCAGGAGGTGGGTGTCTCGGCCATGGCGCCAAAGTAGTCGGGAACGAGCGGTCGTCGCGCCCTGCCTAGGATCGTCACCATGCGCGTCGCCCAGGTCTCGGCCCACTACCCGCCGAACTTCATCTCGGGCGGCACCCTCGTCCCCCGCCGCATCGCCCGGGCGCTCGCCGCCGCCGGTCACGAGGCCCTCGTCTACGCGGGGCACCTCGACGACTCGCGCCCCGCGCTGTCCACGTGGGAGGACACCGACGTCGGCGAGCACGGCACCGTGCGCGTGCGCTGGATCGAGACCCACCCCTACACCTCGTGGGCGGACCGGAAGAACTGGTCCAACCCCGCCGTCGAGGCCGACTTCCGCGAGTGGCTCGCGGCCGAGCGGCCCGACGTCGTCCACCTGCACTCCCTGCAGACGCTCGGCGGTTCGCTCGTGCGGGCGGCCAAGGAGTCCGGTGCGGCCGTCCTCGTCACCGCCCACGACTGGTGGTGGCAGTGCACGCGCCAGTTCCTCGTGGACCAGGACATGCGGCCCTGCTCGCTTGTGGTCGGCTGCGGCGTGTGCGAGTGCGAGCGCGGCCGCCCCGCCGCCGACGAGCGTCTCGCCGAGCTGGCCCCCGAGCTCGCCCACGCCGACGTCGTCCTTGCCCCCTCGGCCTCCGCGGCCCGCACGTTCCTGGCCAACGGCGTGCCCGCCGACCTGCTCGAGGTCGACGAGAACGGCCTACCCGGCGTCGGGGCCGACGACCCGCTGCCCGCCGCCCACACGGGGGACGGGCCGCTGCGCCTGCTCTTCGCGGGCGGGAACGACGCCGTCAAGGGCGGGCCGCTGCTGCTCCGGGCCGCCCGCCGGCTCGCCGAGGAGGACCCGGGCCGGGAGTGGGTCCTCGACATGTACGGCACCCGCGCCGACGACGACCGGCCCGTCCCGCCGCAGGTGCGGCTCCGCGAACCGTTCGCCCCCGAGGACCGCGCGGACGTCCTCGCGGGCGCCGACGTGCTCGTGCTCGCCTCGATCATGCGCGAGTCCCACTCCATCCTCACGCGCGAGGCGCTGCGGGCCGGGCTCGCGGTCCTCGCCACCGACACGCTCGGGCCGGAGGAGGCCGTCGAGGAGGGCGTCAACGGCTGGCTCGTGCCCGCCGGCGACGAGGACACCCTGCTCGCCCGGCTGCGGGACCTCGTCGCGGACCCGGCCGCCGCCCGCGCCCGCACCGGCCAGGGGTCGGCGAGCCCGGTCCGCTCCCTGCCGGACCAGGTGGACGGGCTCATCGAGCGGTACGCGGTGATGAGTGGGCAGGAGCCCGCCGTCGTCCCGACGACGAACCGCAACCTCGACGACGACGAACCGCAATCTCGACGGCGACGAACCGCAGTCTCGACGGATGAGGGGGAGGACCTGCCGGGGGCCGGGGCGCGCGGGGCCGAGCGCGCCCTCATGCGCCGTGTTCTGTTCGTCAGCGGCATCCAGGGGGCGCCGCAGCGCTACCGCACCCAGCTTGCCGCCGAGGGCCTCGGCCTGCACGGGGTCTCTGCGCGCGTGCGCCACTACCGGGACCCGCGGCTGGTCGAGGAGGCGCTGCGCTGCGACGCGCTCGTGCTCTACCGGGTGCCGGCCACCGACCAGATCGTCGACCTCGTGGCCTCGGTGCGTGCGCGCGAGCGAGCGGTCCCGGTCCTGTTCGACATCGACGACCTCATCTTCGACCCCGGCCTCGAGGGGCAGGTCGACGGCCTCGCCGGCATGCCCGACGACGAGCTCGCCCTGTGGTGGCGCGGCGTGCGCCGCTACCGCACCTCGATGGAGCTGGCCGACGCCTACGTGGGTTCGACGCGGACGCTGTGCGAGCACGCGAGCGCCGTGACGACGATGCCGTCCTACCGGTTCCCCAACGGGGTCGGGTCGCTGCTCGCCCGCCGTTCCGACCGCGCGCTGCGCCGCGAGCGCGCCGCAGGACCCGTCCGCATCGGGTACTTCTCGGGGACGACCACGCACGACGCCGACTGGGCCTACATCGAGCCGAGCGTCATCGAGGTCCTTGAGCGGCACCCGGACGTCGAGCTGTGGCTGGGCGGGCACCTGCGGCCCACGGGAGCGCTCGAGCCCTTCGCGGACCGGGTCCGCCGCCTGCCGTTCGTGCCCTGGTACGACCTGCCGGGGCTCCTGCGCGACGTCGACGTCAGCCTCGCGCCCCTGACCCCGGGCTCGATCTTCAACGAGGCGAAGTCGGCCATCAAGTGGCTCGAGTCGGCCCTGGTGGAGACCCCGGTGGTCGCCTCTCCCACCCAGCCGTTCCGGGAGTCGGTCGAGGACGGCGTGACGGGCTTCCTGCCGGAGAGCCGCGAGGGCTGGACGCAGGCCCTGGACGCCCTCGTCTCGGACCCGGCGCTCCGGCGCCGCATCGGCGCGCGCGCCCGGCGCGAGGCGCTGCTCACGTGGTCACCCCACCTGCAGGGGCAGACCTACCTCGACCTGCTCACCGACGCGGCGGCGCGGGTGCGCGCCGAGGGGCCGCGGGAGTCGGTCGGCTGGGAGCCGGTGACGGACGACGAGCCGTTCGACGCCGCCCAGGCCCACGTCGAGCCCTACGTCCTGCCGCGGACGGCCCTACGCGTCCCGGCCGCGCTCGCCGGCAGCCGGGCGGTCCGTCTGCTCGGTGCCGCGCGCCGGGTCCGCCGGGACGCCGGGACGCGCGAGGTCGTCCGGCGCGCCGTCGCCAAGGTCCGCACCCGGCTCGGCCGCTGAGGCCCCGGCGGGCAACCGCGAGTCGCGCCACGACTGCACCCCGAGCAGGACGAGGCTCGCCACGGCGAGCGCCGCCGTCGCACCGAGGAGCGCGAAGAGCTTGGGGATCCCGAACGAGCTCCAGATGTTCCAGCGGTTGAGGCCGGCGGACAGGCCCTCGTAGCTCTCCGCGTAGAAGGCGGTGAACCCGTACCAGAGGCCGTGGACGGCGAGGACCAGGCAGATGAGCGCGACGCCGACCCGCACGGCCGTCGCCACCATGGCCGAGCCCCTGCGCGCCGCGGCGTCGACGGCGATCGCGAACGCCGCGAGCAGCCCCACGACGGCGACGAACAGGTAGCGCCCCTGCAGGCCGGCCAGCAGACCGGTGGACCAATACTCCTGGTAGGCGCCGTAGACGACGACGCCGAGCACCCCCACCCACGCCGCGACGAGCACGAGGAGCGCCTTGCGGTGCCGGCCCGCGAGCACGATCCCGGCGACCACGATCGCGAGGGTGACGTAGGTGAGCACGTGCTGGTACCACTCCGGCATCGGCGTCTCGAGCCAGCCGAAGTTGCCCCAGGTGCTGGAGACGATGTTGCGCTCGGCACCGAGGAGGAACTGCGGCGTGCTGAGCCCGAGGTGGGAGACGTCGTCGAGCGGCTCGCGGCCGGGGTAGCCGTCGGGCTGGAACGTGCCGTGGACGAACAGGTTCTTCAGCCACCACCAGCCGCCGACGACGAACGCCACCCCGAGCGACCAGAACGCGCCGAGCGCACGGGCCCTGAGCGGCCGGCCGGACGCCGTCGAGAGGAGGAACGCGAGCGCGACGACGGGGATGAACGCGAGCATGAACCCCTTGGTCATGAGGCCGGCCCCGAGGACGAGCCCCGTGCCGACGACGTGTCGCCAGTCCCACCTCCCGCGCAGCACGACGGCGGACAGGGCGAGCACGCCGGCGCCGCAGAGGTTGAGCAGGGCGTCGTTCGTCACGGCGGAGTTGACGTAGAGGAGCTGGGCCGGTGCGGTGATCCCGAACGCGCCGACGAGCGCGGCGGACCGCGACCCGCCGAGGTTCCGGATCGCGATGACGGTGAGCGGGACGACGCCGGAGATGAGCACGACGTCGAGGAGACGCAGCGCGAGCAGCTGGGTGTCCCACGCCCAGCCGTCGGCGCCGAGGACCTTGAGGTAGCCGGCGGCCAGCCCGTAGTAGGCGGGCGGGTGCTGCGTCATCTGGTCGACCTGCTGGAACAGGGTGACGCGGTGGTCGACGTCGAGGATGACGGTCCGGTCAGCCGGGTCGGCGGGCTCGGGGCTGAGCAGGACGAACGGCGTGGGACCTGTGCCCCACCACGCGCCGGGGTGGGCGTGCGAGTTCTGCTGGACGAGCTCGAGCCCGGACTCGACCCACCCGGCCTCGTCGGCGGCGACGTGGACGCCCTGGAGGAAGACCTGCTCGCCGGGCGGCGCCCACCCGTCGCCCGCGACGACGTGGAGGACCGTGTCGACGTGCTGCGGCTCGTCGGGCGCCCGGAAGCCGGGGGTGAGGACGGCCCACAGGGCACCGATCCCGGCGACGAGGAGGGTGAGCGCGACGACCGCGAGGCGGAAGACCTCGCGCGGACGGCGGCGCTCGGCGCTCACAGGACCCCTCCCAGGCTGAGCCAGGTGACGGACACGGACAGGCCGACGAGGACGTGGACGGCGATGCCGAACCCGCGCCGGTACATCGGCAGCATGAAGGCTGCCACGGTGATCGGCAGGAGCGTGATCGCGTAGCGGCCCGAGATCAGCCGGAAGGCGTGGTCGTTGCTGAGGATCTCCTGCGTCTGGACGATGATGCCCGCGCCTATGGTCCCGGCGATCGCCGTGAGCCCGAGCAGGCGCTCGGACCGGCCGGCGCCGTACGCGACGAGGACCATGAACGGTGCGGCGGTGAGCAGGACCCACCACACCGCGGTGACGACGTCGATCTGCCACCCGCCGAGCTCGCCGGGCAGCTGGGAGTTCTTGATGAGCCCGAACGCGTCGAGGAGCGTGGGCATCACCTCGTCCCAGGGGCTGCCCTCGACCGGGCGCGTGCTGATCCCGTACAGCGGGTTGTCCCAGCTTGAGCTGCCGCGTCCGGCCTGGAACCGGTCCCACGCCGTCAGGCACGCGGCGACGACGGCGACCGGCGCGAGCACCGTGGCGGCGCGGCGGCCGAGGGTGCGCCAGTCGCGTCGCCGCACGTCGGCCACGGCCAGGAGGGCGATCGTCCCGACGACGGCGAGGATCGCGACCGAGCTCATCACCTTGGTGCTCGCCGCGAGCAGCGCGATCGCCGTGGGCCACACCCAGCCGATTCGCCCGTGCAGCGCCCAGCGGCCGAGCACCCACAGGGCGCCGGCGCCGACGAGCATCGCGGGGGCGTCGTTGGTCACCTGCCAGCCCGAGATGATCACCGGCTTGAACGCGAGCAGTGCCGCGCCCGCCGAGAACGCCCACGGCCGCGGCAGGCGCCAGGTCCGCATCGCCGCGTAGACGGCGACCATGCCGACTGTCAGCCAGGCCGCGTTGGCGAGCCGGGCGCCGGTGGTGAAGTCGAGTCCCACGGCCTGCGCGGCGAGGCCGGTGACGGCGGGGGTGAGGTAGTAGACGGGCGGGTGGAAGGCGTTGTAGTTCTGGCCGAGCGCCGGGTAGTCCGTCGCCACCGGGTCGCCCCCGCGAGCGCCCTCGCACGCCGGCAGGTCCGGGAGGTTGGTCTGGCCGCGGCACGACCACTGCTCGAGCACGTAGGGGGAGAGCTGGTCCCCGTCGGCGGGCAGCTCGCCGTGGGCGACCTGCCACGCGTAGTCGAGGTGGGTCTGCTCGTCGAGGGCGGAGAGCGAGGTGCCGACGAGGATCGCCGTCATCGTCATGAGGACGGTGAGCAGCGCGAGGCCACCGGCCCAGGGGAGCTCGGGCCTCAGCCGGGCCCAGCGGGAGGGGGTGCTGGCGGGTCGCGCGGCCACGGCGTCGGGCGCCTGAGCACCACCGTCGCTCGCGCTGTCCTGCACCTGTGATCTCCCCTTCACGACTGGGGACATCCGGGGTCCCGCGCGGGCCCTACGGTACCCTGGCCGCGTTCCGGGTCGGCCCCACCGCTGCCGCGGCGGGACCGCCGCGGACGTGACTCGACCGACTCCCGAGGTATACATGAAGCTGTTCGTCCAGATCCCGTGCCTCAACGAGGAGGAGACGCTTCCTCTCGTCCTCGCCACGATCCCGCGCGAGATCCCGGGGATCGACGAGGTGCACATCCTCGTCGTCGACGACGGCTCGACGGACCGGACGGTGGAGGTCGCGAAGAACCTCGGTGTGACGCACTTCGTCCGCCACGCCCGCAACCAGGGGCTCGCCCGGTCGTTCCGCGACGGCATCGACTACGCCCTCGCGCACGGTGCGGACATCGTCGTCAACACCGACGGCGACAACCAGTACCCGCAGGAGGTCATCGGCGACCTCGTGCAGCCGATCGTCCGTGGCGAGTCGGACATCGTCATCGCGGACCGCCAGACCGCCACCATCGAGCACTTCTCGCCGTTCAAGAAGGCGATGCAGAAGGTCGGCTCCGACGTCGTCAACCTCGCGGCGAACACGAAGCTGCCCGACGCCGCCTCGGGGTTCCGCGCCTACTCCAAGGGCGCGCTGCTCCGGCTCAACGTGGTCACCCAGTTCTCCTACTGCATGGAGACGATCATCCAGGCGGGCAACAAGCGCCTGCGCATCTCCTCGCTGCCGATCCGCACGAACCCCAAGACCCGAGAGTCGCGGCTGTTCAAGAACATCTGGCACCACATGTTCAAGTCGGGCGCGGCGATCACGCGCTCGTACCTCATGTTCAAGCCGCACACGATCCTGCTGACGGTGGGGGCGATCCTGCTTGTCGCGGGGCTCGTCCCGTTCGTGCGGTTCCTCGTCCTGTTCCTCATGGGGGAGGCCGGCGGGCACGTCCAGTCGCTGATCTTCGGTACCGCGGCCCTCGTGGGCGCGCTGCTGAGCATCGCGCTCACCGTGATCGCCGACCTGCTGCGCACGAACCGCGTGCTCGTCGAGGAGAGCCTCGAACGCGTGAAGTCCCTGCAGTACGGGGAGGCCGCGCTCTCGGTCGAGGGCGCCGGGCACGCCCACGCCACGCACGAGGTGCACGGCGCAGTCGAGGTGAATGGCGCGGACGCAGCCCCGGTCGACCCGCCCGCCGCGAACGGCGTCCCGGAGCCCGTCGACCACGTGGCGCCCACGGCCTACGGCGAGCCCGCCGACCACGCGGCGCCCGCCGGGTCCGCCGCCCACGCCGGGCCCGAGGGCCAGCGCCGCGGTGGCGTCCCGCGCGACCTCGACGGCGTCGGGGCCGACGACCACACCGCGATCACGGCTCCCGAGGAGCTCCGTCAGGGTCGACCCGGCCGGTGAGGGTCCTCGGCTTCGGCACGTACGACACGTCGGTCCATCCCCGCGCGGGCGTCCTGCTCCGGGGGCTCGCCGAGCGCGGTGCGACCGTGCGGGAGCTCGACCGCCCGCTCGGGCTGACCACGGCCGACCGGGTGGCCATGCTCCAGCGTCCCTGGCTGCTGCCCCGCCTCGCCGCCCGGCTCGCCGCCCGCTGGGCCGGGCTCGTCGACGGCTCGTTCGACTTCGCCGGTGACCGCCGCCCCGACGTCGTCGTCGTCGGCTACCTCGGCCACTTCGACGTGCTGCTCGCCCGGGCGCTCTTCCCGTCGTCGACGATCGTGCTCGACCACCTGATCTTCGCCGCCACGACGGCGGCCGACCGCGGCGTCGACGACCGCGTGCGCGGCACCGCCCTGCGCACCCTCGACCGCCTGGCCACCGGCGCGGCGGACGTCGTCGTCGTCGACACCGAGGAGCACGCGGCCCTCGCAGCCCCCGCCGTGCGCGAGCGCACCGTCGTCGTGCCCGTCGGAGCGCCGGAGGCCTGGTCCGACGCCGGCCGGCGCCGCGCGGACGCCGACGCGGGCGCGAGCTCGGACGGCAGCGCCGGGCGCCGCGCGGACGCCGGGGCCTCCGCCCGCACCCCGAGCGCGATCTTCTACGGGCTCTTCACCCCGCTCCAGGGCACGGTCACCCTCGCCCGCGCGCTCGCCGAGCTCCACGCGCGCGGGGTGCCGCTCGACGTCACCCTCGTCGGCACCGGCCAGGACCACGACGAGGTGCGTCGGATCCTCGACGGCGTCGACGGCATCACGTGGCTGGACTGGGTCGCACCGGGCGAGCTGCCGGACCTCGTGGCCGCCCACGACGTCGGGCTCGGCATCTTCGGCGACACGGACAAGGCGCTGAAGGTGGTGCCCAACAAGGTCTACCAGTCGCTCGCCGCGGGGTGCGCCGTCGTCACCTCCGACACGCCCCCGCAGCGCCGCGCCCTCGACGGCGACGCGCTGCTCGTCCCGCCCGGGGACGCGGCGGCCCTGACGGACGCCCTCGAGGGCCTGCTCGCGGACCCGGCCGCCGTCGCCGACCTGCGCGCGCGGGCGGACCGGCGCGCCCGCGACTTCACGCCTGCCGCCGTCACTGGGCCGCTCTGGGACCGGCTCGCGCCGGCGCGCCGGGACCGGGCGGGACGCGCATGAAGAAGGTCCTCGCCGCGCTGCGCTCGCCGTGGGTGCGCGGCGCCTTCCTCGTGGCCGCGATCGGTGCGGCCGTGCTCGCCGTCGTCAACCAGTGGGACATCGTCCGCTCGGCGCTCGCGGACATGCCGTGGTGGATCGTCGGGCTCGCACTCGTGATCTCCGTGCTCTACGTCATCGCCACGATGCTCTCGTGGCGCGAGGTCCTCATCGACCTCGGCTCCCGGCTCCCGATCCCGCCCGCGGCGCGGCTCTTCTTCGTCTCCCAGGTGGGCAAGTACCTCCCGGGCGGGGTGTGGAACATCGTCGCCGCCGCCGAGATGGGCAAGGACATCGACATCCCGCGGCGCCGGTCGGTCTCCGGCATGGTCGTGTCGCTGCTCGTCTCGATCGTCACCGGGCTGGCGCTCGCCGTGGGCGCGATCGCGCTCGACCCGCAGATCCGCTCCCAGATCGGGTGGGTGCTGCTCACGCTGCCGCTGTTCGTCGTCGTGCTCCTGCCGCCGGTGCTCAACTGGATCCTCTCGGTGGCGCTCCGCCTCATCAAGCGCCCGCCGCTCGAGCACCCGCTCTCCGCCGGCGGCATCCTCAGGGCCGCGGCGTGGGCGGTGGTCGGCTGGCTGCTCGCGGGCACCCAGGTCTGGCTCCTCGCCACGGCCGTCGGCCTCGACCCCACGCTCGAGACGTTCGCGCGTGCCGTCAGCGGCTACGCGCTCGCCTGGGTGGTGGGCTTCCTCGCGATCATCTTCCCCGCCGGCGTGGGCGTGCGCGAGGGGATCCTCGGCATCATGCTCGCCGGGCTGCTCGACTCCGGCGCCGTGCTCGTCGTCGTCCTCATGTCGCGCGTGCTGCTCACGGCGGTCGACCTCCTGCTCGGCCTCGGCACCGGCATGCTCATCAAGCGCCAGGCACCCGACGGCGCGCCGGAGACCCCGGTCGACGAGGCCGGTCCGGTCCCGGACCCCGAGTCGGGCCAGTTGCCGGACCCCGAGCCAGGGCAGGTGCGGGACCCCGAGTCAGGTCCGCGCCGGCACTGAGCCGCCCACGCTGCCGAGAACGTGCCGTAGCTGTCGAGGACGTGCCTGCGAAGCACGTCCTCGACAGGTACAGCACGATCTCGATATGACCGCGGGGCGCAGAGCGCGTCTACCGGCGAGGGAGGCCGGCTACCGGACCTGCACGCGGTGGAACTACCGGACCTCGACGCGGTGGACGCCGAGCGTGTCCTCCGCGTCGCCGTCCCAGTCGCCCACGACCACGGCGTCGGTCGCCCGCCCGTAGTCGAGCTCGATGTCGGCGTCGCCCGAGGTCAGCTCGTTGCGCACCAGGTAGGTGTTCCCGCGGCGGACCGCGAGCGTGTCGACGCCGTCGCCGTCCCAGTCGCCCACCAGCACGATGTCGCCGGCGCGCCCGTAGGTGATCTCCGCATCCGCCCAGCCCGACGTGAGCGAGTTCGCCACGTAGAACGTGTTGCCGCGGCGCACCGTGAGGGTGTCGACGCCGTCGCCGTCCCAGTCGCCGACGAACACCTCGTCGCCGGCGCGCCCGTAGTCGAGGACGGTGTCCGCGACGCCGGTGGACAGGGCGTCGCGCAGGAGGAACGTGAAGCCCCGTCGCACGCCGAAGCTGTCCGAGCCGTCGCCGTCCCAGTCGCCCACGAGCAGGACGTCGCCGGCCCGGCCGTAGTCGAGCTGCGTGGTACGCGTGCCGGTGTGGTCCTGCGCGAGGGTGAGCCGGTTGCCGTCGCGCACGCCGGCGGTGTCGGTCCCGTTCCCGTCCCAGTCGCCCGCCAGCGGCTCGGACGTCTCCCCGCCGAGCGGCACCTCGTGGTTCGCCCACGCGGTCCAGGAGTCGTTGAGGAAGAACACCGAGGAGTACTCCGGCGGCAGGGGGCGCCACCAGCTCGACCGCATGCCGAGGCGGCGGGAGAACTCCGTGCTGACGTCCACGGTGCCGGTGGTGCAGTCCAGCTGCAGGCCGGTGATGCGGCCGCCGAGGTCCCCGCGCCCGTCTCGGGAGGTGACGAGCAGGTTCTCCACCTGGCCGCCGGCCGGGCAGC
>JBQDDG010000003.1:0-84759 GCA_052093225.1 Actinomycetaceae bacterium | reverse complement strand
TGACTGGAGTTCAGACGTGTGCTCTTCCGATCTGTCGACCAGCTGGTCACCGGGTCGCCCGGCGCGGTGCCGGACCACGGGTCGGCCTGCGCCACGAGGTAGGGGCGCGAGCCCGCGACGGACCAGCCCCCGTTCGACGAGGAGAACTGGGTGAACGCCGGGGACCAGGTGCCGTCGGCCGCCCGGCCCTCGAGGATCCGGCCGTTCGTCGAGGAGATCGCCGTGTCCGTGCGCGGGTGCTCGTAGCCGCTGATCCCGCCCGAGGCCGAGACGGCGGCGCGGCCCGCGTAGACCTGGCAGGAGGTGGTGTCGCACAGGTCGTAGGTGCCGCCGGTGCGCATCTCGTGGCGGCCGTACGTGCGCGCGGCCACGGACTGCGCCTCGAGGGCCGCGTAGTGCCACGACGCCGGCGACTCCCTGGGCACCACCGAGCGCAGGTAGTCCTCCATGCGCACGTGGTTGACGACGTCGAGCGTGCCCGAGGTGGGCTGCACGGCGGCCTCGCCGCGGTACCAGGTGCCGCCGCCCGTGACCGAGGTGCCGACGACGACGCCGTCGTTCGTCGCGAGGGTGACCGGCGCGGTGGTGGTCGTGGACCAGCCGACGGCGCCGCCAGGCGTGGTGCGGTGCTCGAGCCGGAAGCCTGCCGAGGTGCGGGTGACCGTGAGCCGTCCGCCCGCCGGCGCGCCCAGGCTGGTGCCGTTCGCGGTGGCGCGCAGCGTCTGGCCGGCCGGTGCCCACGCGGTGACCGAGGTCCGGCCGGACAGGGCGACGAGCCGGATCCGCACCATCGGGTTCCCGATGTCCGCCTGCCGCGTGCCCGGGTAGTAGAAGACGAGGATCGAGGAGCTGGAGACCCCCTGGAGGGCGGCGCCCTGCGCGCCCCACTGGGACATCCCGATGCCGTGGCCCCAGCCGTGCCCCTCGATCTCCCAGACGCCGTCGGCGGGCCGCGGGTAGGCCTCGACCGCGGTCGTCGTGGCGTCGATCGACGCGTCGGGCAGGGCGCCCGCGTCCGGTTCTTCGATCCCGTCAGGCGAGCCGACGCCGTCGGGCGCCGCCGGTCCGTCGGGTGAGCCGACGCCGTCGGGGGAGTCGGTGCCGACCGGCGCGAGCGGGGCCGCGGCGGCGGCCGGCGCGACCAGGGCGCCGACGGCGGTGGCGAGCGCCAGCCAGAGGGTGGCGAGGCGCGGACGGGGGAAGGACATCGAGGGCTCCTCAGCGAGCGGGACCGGTGCGACCGACGATGCCGTCGACCACTCCGAGCATCATCCTCCGGGCGCGGTCGATCCGGCCAGGAACAAGAAGTGAATTGAAGGCGACGTACTTGCCGAGCCACACGACGTAGCCGACCGCCCACGCCGGCGGCAGGAGCCCCGAGCGCAGCAGGAGCACCGTGTTGCGGGCGAGGAAGTACGTGCGGAACGCCGAGTGGACGTGCACCTCCTGGGCACGCCCCGGCAGCTTGACGAGGCTGTCGCCGAGGGAGTGGTCGAGCCGCGCGGAGGTGACGGCGAGGAGCCGGTAGCCCGCCCGCCGCGCGCGCAGGCCCCACTCGAGGTCGACGTGGTCGATGAACCACTCCGCGTTCATCGTCCCGACCCGCGAAAGGACGTCGGCCGGGACGAGGCAGCCGGACGCGATGAGGAAGGCGGCGTCGACCAGGCCGTCGGCGTCGACGTCGGCCGGCAGCGCGCGCCGCGGACCCCAGCGGCGCGCCACGTAGACGAGCTCCTCGGACTCCGACCGCACGTCACCGGCCACCGGTCCGACCGCGCCGACCGGTCCGAGGCCCTGCTCCCGCCCGCGCTCGAGGCCGCTCAGCAGCTCGGCCACCATGTCCGGCGCGGGCAGGGAGTCCTGGTCGCTGAGCAGCACGTGGGTCGCGCCGGCGGCGACGGCCCGCTCGATCCCGACGTTCTGCGCGTGGGCGATGCCGGTGTTCTCCCCGAGGGCGACGAGCTCGGCCCCCGCGCGCTCGCAGGCCGCCTCGAGCTCCGGCCCGCCCGGGCCGTTGTCGACGACGACGACCCCCGCGCACTGCGCCGCGAGCGCGCCCAGCAGGGGGTCGAGCCGCTCGAGGTCGGGGGAGTAGGTGACGACGACGGCGCCGACGACGGTGCCGGCTCCCTCCGCCGCGTGCCTGCCGGGCCGGGCGCCTGCCCGCCGGTTCACCTCAGGCTCGCGTAGAAGTCGGCGGCCTCCTGCGCCGTCGGGAGCAGCCCCTGCTCGGCGACCTCGGCGAGGCTCGGCGCCGCCGAGTCCTTGTCCGAGAGGAGGAGCTCGAGCGGGCGGCCCGCGCGGTCGGTCGTGGGCCAGTCGATCCCGATCTCCGGGTCGAACGGGTGGATGCCGTGCTCGCGCCCCGGCGCGTACTGGGTGGAGCACATGTAGACCGCCGTCGAGCCGTCCTCGAGCGAGCAGAAGGCGTGGCCGAGGCCCTCGCCCACGTAGATCGCGCGCCGGTCGACGTCGTCGAGCAGCACCGAGTCCCACTGCCCGTACGTGGGCGAACCGACCCGGAGGTCGACGACGACGTCCAGCAGCGCCCCGCGCGGGCACCACACGTACTTGGCCTGCGAGGGCGGGAGCTGGGCGAAGTGGATCCCGCGCAGGACGCCCGCGGCGGAGACCGAGCTGTTCGTCTGGTTGAGCTCGAGACGGTGCCCGACGGCCTCCTCGAACGCGTCGCCCCGGTAGGCCTCGAAGAAGACGCCGCGGGGGTCGGTGAACTGCTTGGGCGTGATCTCGAACGCGCCGCCGATCGTCAGCTCGCGGATCTCCATCGCGTCGTCCTTTCGTCGTGGGGTGCGCGTCGTCGTGGGGTGCGCGCGAGGGCCGCGGCGGTGTGCCCGCCGGCCGTCGTGGACCGTGCCCGCCTGCTGCCGGCCGGCCCGGGGTCAGCCTAGCGGCGGCGCCCCTACTAGCCTTGACCCCGGGCGAGGCCCGGAGGTGCCGGGCGGGCCCGAGGAGGCACACGTGCGCTGGATGGTCACCGGGGCCGGCGGGATGCTCGGCCAGGACCTCGTCGAGCTCCTGCACGGCAAGGGCGAGGACGTGGTGGCGATGGGGCGCGCCGACCTGGACGTCACCGACGTCGGCGAGGTGGCCCGGCTGGTCACGGGGGTCGACGTCGTCGTCAACTGCGCCGCCTGGACCGCCGTCGACGACGCCGAGGACGAGGAGCCCGCGGCGTTCCGGCTCAACGCGGTGGGCCCCCAGCTCGTGGCCCGCGCCGCGGCCGCGGCCGGCGCCCGCACCGTGCACGTCTCCACCGACTACGTGTTCGACGGCGTCGCGAGCGAGCCCTACCCCGCGGACGCCCCGGTCGCACCGGCCTCCGCCTACGGCCGCACGAAGGCCGCCGGCGAGTGGGCGGTGCGCGCGGAGGACCCCCGGGCGCTGATCGTGCGCACCGCGTGGCTCTACGGCGCGCGGGGCAGGTGCTTCCCGCGGACGATGGCGCGGCTCGCCCGCGAGCGGGACTCCCTCGCCGTCGTCACCGACCAGGTCGGTCAGCCCACCTGGACCCGGGACCTCGCCGACCTCCTGGTCCGGCTCGTCGAGGCCGACGCCGCGCCCGGGACGTACCACGGCACGAGCTCGGGGTCGACGAGCTGGCACGGCTTCACCCGCCTCATCGTCGAGACGCTCGGCAAGGACCCGGCGATGGTGGGGGAGACGACGGCGGACGCGTTCCCCGCGAAGGCGCCGCGCCCTGCGTACTCCGTCCTCGGGCACGGGTCGGTGCGGGCGGCCGGCGTCGAGCCCATCGGCGACTGGGCCGAGCGCTGGCGGGCGGCCGCGCCCGAGGTGCTCGGGGCGTAGGCGGTGTCTTCGGCAGCGCCGGTGCTGATGCCAGAGGCGCAGGCCTTGCTCGAGGACTGCCTGTCCTGGGTCTTCCGGTCGGTCGGCGTGCGCGTCCGAGTCGCCCAGGCCCCTTCGACGGACCTGGCACGACTGAGGGATGAGCATTCCATGCGGGTGTCGTTGCGGATGACGACGTCGGACGGCGTCGAGGAGGAGGCCGGCGGGTACGTCATGATGGGCGACGACGTCGCCCACGGCGCGAGGAACCTGTTCGACGGTATCCAGAACGGTCTGGACGAGGGCGCGATGTGGGGGCGTGCGGTCCCGCCGTGCGGCGCCCACCCGCGTCACCCGGCGGAGCTCGAGGTCAAGGGGTCCACCGTGCGGCTGCGGTGCAGCGTCGACGCGGCGAGCTGGTACGAGGACTATCCGGGCCGGCTGGACGTGAGGCTGACGACGCGCGACGAGTGACGCGCGCCGAGTGCGCGTGGTCGTCAGCCCGCGGTCCTCGGTGCGCCGTGTTCAGCGCGTCGCGACGGCGAGGTGCAGGTCGGTCGCCGCGGACGTGTCGCGTGGCGAGACACGCAGCGCACTGAGCGGTGCGCAGGCGGCGATGCCGATGCCGATCAGCTCGAGCAGCTCCTCGGCGTGGATGAGCTCGGAGAACCAGACGGCATAGGTGTCCGGCGACCCGGACTGGATCTCTCCGGTGACGCCCTCGACGACGATCGCCCCGAGGAAGAACGTGAGGACGCCCGCGACGACGAGCCACCGCGCGGTGCGGGGCAGCCGCACGGCGCACAGCGCGACGACGCCGATGACCGCCAGCGCGAGCGGGATGCCGATGAGCAGCCAGGCGTAGCCGAGGGACGGCTCGAGGCCGAGGCGCTCGACGACGAGCGGCAGGCGTTCGTGCAGGGTCGCCGCCTCGTCGATCGCGAAGGCGCCGAGGCCGACGGCCAGCAGGGTCCAGGGCCACCCCGGGACGCGCTGGCGCCAGGAGAGCCACGCGCAGAGCCCGCACAGGACGGCCGTGCCGGCCATGAGCATGGTCGACCACGCCGTGGGGACGGACTGCTCCGACCCGACGTCGAAGATGTGGTGCCACTCGCCGCCGCCCGCGAAGAGGCCGCCGCCGGTCCACTTCGTGGGGAGGTAGCTCGCGGCGCTGACGAGCACCGAGATCAGGGTCGTCACGAGGAGGACCCGCCGCCACGGCAGCGCCGTCAGCGCAGCGCGATCAGCGTTCGCGGCGTCGCCCGGGTGGGCAGCTGGGGCAGCCGGCGCCGCCGGCGTGGCGGCGGACCACGGTGCCGGGTCGGCAGCCCGGGGACGATCGGCAGGGGAAGGGGCGGGCGACGACGCGGTGCCCGCCGTCGGGCCCGGCCCCCCGGCCGTGCCCGCATCGACGAGGGCACCGCCGACGCCGGCCACGGAGACCGTGGCGTCCGCCCGCCCGGGCGTGGCCTCGAAGCGACCAGCGGGTGTCCTCGTCATGAACGACAGTCCATCACCTCGTCATGAGAAGGAGATGACAAGGGCGAGAGAGACTTCTGCGTGTCGCGCCCGGGACGGAGCCGGGCGGGGCGCTCGCGGCGGCGTCGCGCCGGGCGCCGGATCCCGGCACCCGGGCACGCTCACGGCCTCGGGCCCCGTGGGGTCCGGTCCGGCTCAGCGGCCGCGGGCGAGGATGCCGAGCAGGTACTCGCCGTAGCCCGACTTGCGCAACGGCTCCGCGCGCTCGCGCAGCTCGTCGTCGGTGAGGAAGCCCATGCGCCAGGCGACCTCTTCGGGGCAGCCGACCTTGAGCCCCTGACGTGCCTCGACGGTGCGCACGAAGGCGGTCGCGTCGGCGAGGGAGTCGAACGTGCCGGTGTCCAGCCACGCGGTGCCGCGGGGCAGCACCTCGACCGAGAGGCGGCCGGCCTCGAGGTAGGCCCGGTTGACGTCGGTGATCTCGTACTCGCCGCGCGCGGACGGCTCGAGGTTCTTCGCGATCTCGACGACGTCGTTGTCGTAGAAGTACAGGCCCGGCACGGCGTACGAGCTGCGCGGCGCGGCCGGCTTCTCCTCGATGGAGACCGCCCTCAGGTCGTCGTCGAACTCGACGACGCCGTACGCCGTCGGGTCGGCCACGTGGTACGCGAACACCGCCCCGCCGTCGACCTCGGTGTTGCGCCTGAGCCGCGTGCCCATCCCGGGGCCGTAGAAGATGTTGTCGCCGAGGACCAGGGCCGCGTGGTCGGCGCCCACGTGGTCGGCGCCGAGCACGAAGGCCTGCGCGAGCCCGTTCGGCTCCGCCTGCACCACGTAGTCGAGGTTGATCCCGAACTGCGAGCCGTCCCCGAGCAGGCGCTGGAACTGGGCCTGGTCGTGCGGGGTCGTGACGACGAGGATGTCCTGGATCCCCGCCAGCATGAGCGTGGTCAGCGGGTAGTAGATCATCGGCTTGTCGTAGACCGGCACCATCTGCTTGCTGACGCCGATGGTGATGGGGTGCAGGCGTGTGCCGGCGCCGCCGGCCAGGATGATTCCGCGCATCGCCCTAGTGTGCCGCGCGCACGCCTGCCCGTTCGGCATCGGCGAGTCGTGCCGCCTCCACCTCGGAGGTCCCGGTGGGGAGCAGCACCGCGGACCCGCCGGTGAGCCAGGACGCCAGCACCCACGTGACGGCGTCGGCGGTGCCGGTGGGCACGAACGCGGTCCGTGCGCCGGCCGCGAGCTCCTGCCGGGCGGCGGAGGCGGCACGGAGGACCGGGTCGTCCTCGGCGGGCTCCGGGGCGAGGATCAGCTCGTCGGGCTGGGCGAGCGTCTCGGAGGAGGCGTCGAGCGCGCCCTGCGGGAGGTCGCCGGTCCAGCGCATCGACATCGAGGCCTCGGCGAGCGCGAGCACGCTGCCGGCGTCCACGCCGGCTGCGGAGGGCTCGTGCGTGACGGTGGCGAGCGGGGCCCCGACGGCGGCTCCCGGCCCGTCGGGGAGTGCCCCTGTTCCGTCGGGGCGGGTCCCCGGCTCCTCGGGCAGGCGGGGGGCGAGCCCCACGACCAGGGCCCCGAGCGTCCATACTGGAGCCCGCCAGGACGGTGGGAGGTCGACGGCGAGCACGTCGCCCGGTTCGGCGTCCAGCTCGTCGCGCAGGAGCCCGCCGATCTTGCTCGCCCACTGGCGGGCCACGCGGCCGGAGATCTCCAGGCGCCCGTCTGGCGCGTAGGCGGTGACCGCGGGGGCGGCCCCGAGGGTCGCGAGGTGGTCCATGATCAGCAGGGCATCGTGCACTCGACCAGGCTACGTCCCAGGGCGACACGCCGGGCGACTCGCCGTGATTCCCGTCGCTCGCCTTGACTGCGCGCGTATGACACGGGTGTAATTCACGGCAACGGCGGCGACGAGAGGCAACAGCGACATGTGGAACATCCTGGGCGACGGACCCTTGACGACCTCGTGGGAGGACACGGACCTCTCCGAGCTCGACCATCTCGACAACGGGGCGGACGGCCCGCTGTCCTGGCAGGACCGCGCGCTGTGCGCCCAGACGGACCCCGAGGCGTTCTTCCCCGAGAAGGGCGGCTCGACCCGTGAGGCGAAGCGGGTGTGCACCTCCTGCGACGTGCGCGCCGAGTGCCTCGAGTACGCGCTCGAGAACGACGAGCGGTTCGGCATCTGGGGCGGCCTGTCCGAGCGGGAACGCCGCCGCGTCAAGCGCCTCGCCGTCTAGCAGGTGGTCGACCGAACCATCGCGGCCCCTGCCCGGGCCACCACGCTCGCGGTGGTCGTCACCTGCGGGGTGACCCCCTACCTCGGGCGCACGCTCGCGGCCGTCGCCGCGCAGAGCCATCACCCCGGCGTGGTGCTGCTCGTCGACGTCGCGGCTCCCGGGCGGGACATCGGCACCGGTGAGCCTTTGCTCGAGGCGGTCCAGCGCTCCGGCCTCGAGGACGTCACGCACGTCCGCCTCGTCACCACCCCGGAGGCCGCGACCTTCGGCGCCGCGGTGAGCGCCGGCCTCGAGGCCTACGGGCAGCTCGTCGAGCGCGCCGCGCGCCGCGCCGTACGCCGGGAGGCGAGCCTCGGCGGCCCCGTCACGACGGGGTCGGCGACCGGCCGCTCGAGCTTCCGGCTCGCCACCGGCGAGATGTCGCCCGTGACCACCGGGGAGATGCGCGCGGTCACCGACGGCGTGCTCGATGCCGGCGCGGCCTCGTACCCCGACTGGCTCTGGCTGCTCCACGACGACTCCGCTCCCGGGCCGCACGCCCTCGACCGCCAGCTGCGCGCCGCCGAGGCGGGGCGCTCGCTGGCCGTCGTCGGCGCCAAGCAGGTCGACTGGGACGAGCCCGACCGTCTCCTCGAGGTCGGCGTCCTCGCGACCCGCCGCGCCCGGCGCGTCCCGGACATCGAGCCCCGTGAGATCGACCAGGGCCAGCACGACCACCGCCAGGACGTCCTCGCCGTCGGCACGGCCGGGATGCTCGTCGGCGCCACGGTGTGGGACGAGCTCGGCGGCACCGACCCGGTGCTCGGCCCCTTCGGGGACGGCCTCGAGCTCAGCCGCCGCGTGCGGGCGGCCGGGTACCGGGTCGTCGTCGAGCCCACCGCCCACGTCCTCCACCGTCGGGCCTCCTACCTCGGCCTGCGCGACGCCGGGGACGGGGGCGTGCGCGTCGTCCACCCCGAGGACCAGGCCGCCCTGGACGAGGCCGCCCTGGACGCGGCCGGCCCGGACGCCGGCGCACGGGACGCGCGTGCCGAAGGCGCAGCGGCCCCGGACACCGAGGCGCCCGACGGCGAGGCCCTGGACCCGCTGGGCGGGCCGCGCCCGACCCACGGCGGCAACCCCGCCCGCTCCTTCGCCGCCCGCCGCAGCGCCCAGCTCTACAACGCGCTGGTCGCGGCCCGCGCGTGGCCGCTCCTCGCCCTCGGGTACGTGCTGCTCGGCCCACTGCGCGCGATCTGGCGGATGCTCGGCAAGGACACGCCGCTCGCGGTCGGCGAGCTCGTCGCCGTCGGCCGACTCGTGCCACGCCTCGGCGCGGTCGGCCGGGCCAGGCGCCGGGTCTCCTCCGTCGGCCGCGCGCCCCGCGCCGCCCTGCGGGAGCTGGAGTCCGGCCCCGCCGACGTCCGCGCCGCCCGCTCCACCATCCGCCGGCAGATCGCGACCTCGCGCAGGCTCGCCGAGGCCCCCTCCGAGCTCGAGCTCGCCGAGCGGGCCGACCTCGCGCGCCGGCGCCGGCTCACCCTCGGTCTCGTCGTGCTCGTGGCCTTCACGATCGCGCTGCCGTTCGTCCTCCCGCTCGTCGGCGGGGGACAGCCCGTGGGCGGCGCCCTCGCGCACCTCGGCAGGTCCGCCGAGGAGCTGTGGACGACGGCCCGCTCCACCTGGACCGACGCCGGCGTGGGCCACCCCGGCCCCGCCGACCCGCTGCTCACGCTCACCGCCGCCGCCTCCTGGCTGCTCGGCCTCGTCGGGCTCTCGCCCGGCTGGGTGGCGACCCTCGCCGTCCTGCTCGCCGTGCCCGCGTCCGCGCTCACGGCCTGGGCCGCGTCCGGCGCCGCCACCCGCACGCTCCTCCTGCGCGCCGTCGCCGCGCTCGCCTGGGCGCTCTCGCCCGCCCTGTGGATGTCGCTGGGGCAGGGGCGCCTCGGCGCGGTGCTCGCCCACGCGGCGCTCCCGCTCGTGGCCCTCGGCATCGCCTGGCTCGGCGGCTCCCGACGGCGCGACGTCATCCGCTCGGGCCTGGTCGGCGCGCGGCGCACGGGGCAGGACGGCGGACCGCTCACCGAGGACGACGTCGACCAGGTCGTGGGTCGCCCGAGGCGCACGACCCGTGCCGGCGCCATCACCGGCGCGGCCGGCGCGGGCCTCGCGCTGGCCCTCGCCGCGGCCGGCGCACCGATCCTCCTGCCCGCGGCCGTCGTCGCGCTCGTGCTCCTCGCCCCGCTCGTCCCGCGCCGCCGCGGCCTGCTCCTCCTCGTCCCCGTGCCGGCGATCGCCCTGCTCGCCCCCTCGATCGCGACGGCGCTCGCCCGCGGGCCGCTCTCGCTCGCCGTCGCCGACCCCGGCCACGGCCTCGCCTCCGACCCGGGGCCCGCGTGGCTCACCCTGCTCGGGCTGCCCCGCGACCTCGCCGGCGGGGCGCCGACGTCGCCGCTCGACGTCCTCGACCTGCCCTGGCGCGAGCTGCTCGCACTGCTGCCCGGGGTGCTCCTCGTCGTCCTCGCCCTCCTCGCGCTGTTCAGGCTCGGCCGTGCCCGTGCGGTGCGCGCGGGGTGGCTCCTCGTCGCCGTCGGCGTGGCCACGGCCGTCGTCACCACCCGGGTCCCGGGCGGGACCGGCGACGGCGTCGAGGTCACCGGGTGGGCCGGCCCCGGGGTGTCCGTCGTGCTCCTCGGGCTGCTCGTCGCCGTCACCACGGGCGCCGACGCGATCCCGGAGTCGCTCCGGTCCTCCGCCGTCGGCTGGCGCCAGGGGCTCGCCTCGCTCGGCGCGGTCGCGCTCGCCGTCGTCCCGCTCGCCGCCGCCGGGTCCTGGGCGGCCCAGGCCGGCGGCTGGAACCTCCTCGAGCCGCGCGGGACGAGCGCGGTGCCGGCACTGTCCCTCGAGCAGCAGGCCTCCCCGCAGCGCTCGCGGGTGCTCCACCTGCAGGCCGGGACCGGCGAGGTCGGGGCCGAGCTGTGGCGCGGGGACGGCCGCCGCGCGGCGGACGCCTCCGCCGCGATCCGGCGCGGCGACGCGGACGTCGCCGCGCGCGACGACCTCGCCGGCGCGGTCGCCCTGCTCACCTCGGGCGGCGCCCCGACGGCGGTCGAGCGGCTCGCGCAGCACGCCGTCGGCGTGGTGGTCCTCGACCCGGAGCCGCTTGACGGCGCCACGGGCGCGGACCGCGACGGTCTCGTCGCCCGGCTCGCCACGGTCCCCGGGCTCGAGCAGGTCAGCGACGACGAGAACGGCACCGTCCTGCGGCTGTCCCGGGAGCCCGAGGTCGAGGGGGCGGCCTCGTCCGTCGCCCGCGCGCGCCTGGTCGACGCCGAGGACGCGACCAGCGCAGGGGCCGCGGGGCTCGAGGCGACCGACGTGCCCGCCGGGGCGATCGGCGTCGAGACCGACCTCGAGGCGGCCGGCGCGGACCGGGTGCTCGTGCTCGCCGAGACCGCCCACGACGGCTGGGAGGCGAGCCTGGACGGGACGCCGCTTGAGGCGCAGGAGGTCGGCTGGCAGCAGGCGTTCGCGGTCCCCGCGGGCGCGTCGGGCGAGCTCGAGGTCGCGCACCGTGAGCCGTGGTCCGGATGGATGGGCGCCGTGCAGGCGGTGGTGCTGGGCGTCGTCGCGCTCCTCGCCCTGCCGCTGCGCGTGCGCCGGGAGGAGGAGTGGTGAGCGAGCGGATCGTGGCCCGGACCGTCGGCGCGGGCGTCGGCGCCGTCGTCGTGCTCGGCCTCACGGGCGGCGCCCTGTGGGCCGGGAGCGCCTGGCCCGTCCCGGAGACCGGACCGGTCGAGGCGCGCACGGTCCGGCTCCCGGCCACGGACGCCCAGGCGGTCTGCGCCCCCGTCCCCGTGCCGACCACCGAGGACACCGGCCCGGCGGACCCCGAGCAGGACCTCGGCGACCGCACGGTGCGCGCCGCGACGTCGCTGCTCACCTGGCCCACACCGGAGGCCCCCGCCGCCGAGGCCACCTGGGCGGTGGGCTCCGAGGAACCGGGGGAGGTCCCGCTGGACCGGGTCGCCGCGGGCGCGTCGTCGATCCGGACGCTGACGACGACGGTGGCGGAGGAACCCGGTCTGCTGACGGTCGCCCCCGTCGAGGTCACGTCCGGTCCCGGGGACGCCACCGGGTCGGGGTCGGCGCCGGGCACCGGCGGACCGGACGAGGTCGTCGGGACAGGAGGCGGCGCCGTCGTCGCGCGCACCGACGCCGGCGACCTGCGGGGCATCGCCTCGGCGACCTGCCAGGCGCCCGCCGCCTCGACGTGGCTCGTCGGCGGGTCCACCGAGCTGGGGTCGACCGCACTGCTCACGCTGACCAACCCCGGGCCGGTGCCGGTGAGCGTCGACGTCACCGTGCACGGCTCCCTCGGCGTCGTCGACGCCCCGGCGCTCACCGACCTCGTCGTGCCGCCACGCTCGAGCATCGACGCCGCGGTCGAGGCCTCGGTCGAGGACCCCACCCTCGCGCTGCGGGTCGACGCCGGGGGCGGCGAGGTTGTGGCCTCCCTGCAGGACCTGCGCACCCAGGGGCTGGCCTCCGACGGGCTCGCGCTCGTCACCGGCAGTGCCGCGCCGGCCACCGAGCACCTCATCGGCGGGGTGGAGGTCGTCTCGGGCGACGCCTCGTTCGTGCGCCTCGTCAACCCGGGAGAGGGCGAGGTGCGCGCATCGATCGACCTCACCTCCGCGGAGGGCTGGAGCCCGCTCGGCGGCGCCGAGGACGTCGTCCTCGACCCGGGCGTGGTCCTCGACGTGCCGCTGACCGGGGTCGCGCCCGGCGTGCACGGCGTCCGGGTCCGCTCCGACGACGCCGTCGTGGCCTCCGCGGGCACCGCCCAGGAGGCGGAGGCGCCGGCCCCGTCCGGCGATCTGCCCGTCGACCGCTCGTGGGCGCCGACCACCGCGCCCTCGACCTCGGCCGTGCACGTGCTGCCCGCCGAGGACCTCGGTATCCGCTCCCGGGTCGCCGTGACCAACCCCGGTGACTCGGCGCAGGTCGTCACCCTCTCCGACGTCGCCACGGGGCGGGAGGGCCAGAGCGTGACCGTCGCTGCCGGAGCCACCGAGCTCCTCGAGGTGCCGGCAGGGACGCTCGCCGTCCGCGTCGAGACCGGCCTCATCGACGAGGGGGACGGGACCACGGGCGGCGCCGGGACGCCGTCGGAGGGCGCCGGGACGCCGTCGGGCGGGGCCGGGAGCCCGAGCGGCACGGAGAGCCCGAGCGGTTCCGGGAGCCCGAGCGGCACGGAGAGCCCGAGCGGTTCCGGGAGCCCGAGCGGCACGGAGAGCCCGAGCGGTACCGAGTCCTCGACGGACGGTGCCGGGGCCGCTCCCGACGCGCCGGCGGACGCTCGGGGCTCGGAGGACGCGGGGGCGGCCGCCGACCAGGGCGTGGTCTCGCTCGTGCTCCTCGACGCCGAGGTGAGCAGCGGGCGCCTCGTCGGCGTCCTCGCACCGGCCCCGGACGCGCGCCTCGCCGGCGACGTCGACGTGCTGCTGCGCTGATCAGCCCGGCGGGTACTCGGGATCGATCTCGTCGGGGGACCGGCCTAGCATCGCGGCCACCTGCTCGACGAGGGCCGCCGTTACGAGGTCGGCGAGGTCGGCCGGGTCGGTCGCCCGCGACTCGACCGGCCGCCGGTAGACGACGATCCGGCGCGGCAGGCCCGCCGCCCGGTCACCCGCGTAGTACCGCCCGAGCGCCACGGCGCGGTGCTCCCACGGTGCCGGGTCCGACGGCGGCACGTCCTCGACGGCGATCTCGACCCCCGCCAGCTCGTCGGCCCAGCCGTGCTCGAGCCGCTCGACCGCGTCGAGGAGGAGGTCGTCGAACCGGTCGGCCCGTGTGCGCCAGCCGGGCAGCTGCCACGGCAGCAGCGGGCCGCGCGGACCCCGGCCGTGGCGGTCCCGGCGACGGGCCTCGCGACGCGCGGGCAGCGCGGGCAGGGAGGGGCCGTCCGGCTGCTGGGGCCGAGGACGAGGGGCGGACGAGGGCATGGCGCGATGGTAAGTGCTCGCGCAGGGGAGGCCATGACCTGCCGACGGGCAGGGACGCCGGGGAGTGGCCGACGGAACTCGGCGTCGGACCCTCGGACGGGCGGGCGACCAGGTAGCGTCGGTCGGTGTGAGAGCCGTCCGCCAGTGCACCAAGCCGTCGTGCACCCGTTCGGCCGCGGCGACCCTCACGTACGTCTACGCGGACTCCACCGCGGTGCTCGGCCCGCTCTCGGCCTCCCCGGAGCCCCACGCCTACGACCTGTGCGACGTGCACGCCTCCAGGCTGTCCGTCCCGCGCGGGTGGGACGTGGTCCGGCTGAGCGCCTCGTTCGAGGCGGCACCGCCGTCGTCGGACGACATCGAGGCGCTCGCCGACGCCGTCCGGGCCGCTGCCGCCCGCGGTCCGCGCGAGCACCGGCCCGCCGAACGCGCCGTCGCCGCGCGCAGGGGCGGACCCGCCCCGGTGACCGGACCGCCGCCCGCCGAGCGGGAGATCGCCAGGCGCGGTCACCTGCGCCTCCTGCGCGGTGGCGAGGACCAGACCGACGAGAGCGAGCCGACATGACGGATCACCAGGACCCGACGAACGACGCACCGGCCGGCAGTTTCGACCAGGCTGCGCCCGACCAGGCCACGCTCGACCAGAACGGCCCCGACCGGCCCGCGCCCGACCAGCCCGCGCGCGCCGGCGGGGCGACGGTGGGCTCCGGGGAGCTCGAGCCCTGGGTGCGGGCCCTCCTGCGCTGCCCCGTCAGCGGCGACGAGCTGACCGACGACACGGCCCCCGACGGCACCCCGGAGCTCCGCTCGGTCGCCGCCGGTCTCGCCTACCCCGTGCGCGACGGCGTCCCCGTCCTCCTGCGCGACGAGGCCCGCGACCTCTGACGGGCCGCGCGTCCGTCGGATCGTGACTCCGACGGATCTCACCCCGCACGGGTCGCGCTTCTGCCCCCACTTCTCCGACGGACCGCGCTTCTGACCCACCGCACCCCTGACGGATCGGCGACGCCGGTCCTAGACTCGTCCAGCCCGAGCGTCCCGCCGCGGCTGCCACAGACCCGTAAAGGACAACCATGGCCTCCGGATCCGGAATGAAGTCCGTCCTCACTGCCCTGTTCGCGAACATCGGGATCGCCGTCGCGAAGTTCCTCGGCTGGCTGCTCACGGGATCGAGCTCGATGCTCGCCGAGGCCGTGCACTCGGTGGCGGACTCGTCGAACCAGCTGCTGCTGCTCATCGCCGGCAAGCGGGCCACCAAGAAGGCCTCCGAGGTCCACCAGTTCGGCTATGGCCGCGTGCGCTACGTGGCGGCGTTCGTCGTCTCGATCATCCTCTTCACGCTCGGTGGCCTCTTCGCGATGTACGAGGCCTGGCACAAGTTCAGCGACCCGCACCCGATCACCGACTGGCGGTGGGTGCCCGTCGTCGTGCTCGTAGCCGCGATGGTGATGGAGGGCTTCGCCCTGCGCACGGCCCTCAAGGAGGGCGCCGCGGCCAAGGGGAACCGGTCGTGGTTCCGGTACCTCAAGGACTCCCGCTCGCCAGAGATCCCCACGATCATCCTCGAGGACTCCGGTGCGCTGCTCGGCCTCGTCTTCGGTCTCTTCGGCGTCGGGATGACCCTCGGCACCGGCGACGGCCGCTGGGACGCCATCGGCTCGGGCGCGATCGGGATCCTGCTGGTCGTCATCGCCGTGTTCCTCGCACGAGAGATGATCTCGATGCTCATCGGCGAGTCCGCCCTGCCCGAGCACCACGACGCCATCGAGGCGGCCCTCGTCGACGGCGAGGACATCGAGCGGATCATCCACATGCGCACGCTGCACATCGGGCCGGACGAGGTGCTCGTCGGGGCCAAGGTCGCCGTTCCCGGCACCGATTCCGCCGCCGAGGTGGCCCGAGCGGTCAACGCCGCCGAGGAGCGTGCCCGCAGCTCCGTGCCGCTCAAGCTGCAGCTCTACATCGAGGCGGAGCCGTTCGACCGCGCGGCGCACGCCGAGGACCGCGGGCGCGAGACCTGGGAGGTCGACCCGGCCCCCGAGCCCGAGGGGCCGCAGGGCGGCTCCGGCCACTGAGCCGGGCGGCACCCGGCCCACCGCGTCGGCTCAGGCGAAGTCCTCCACGTCGTGGGGCAGCCGCAGCATGAGCCGCGCGGCGCCCTCCTCCTTCTCCTGCTCGGTGAACAGCCGCTCGCACTCCCGGTCGCGGCGCGCGACGAGCACGGCCGCGAGGAACCGTTCGGGGTTGACCCCGGGCGGGGCCGGCAGCGACACGTAGGGCTCGACCTGGGCGGCGATCTGCCGGGCCACCGACGTGCGGGTCTGCGGGGTCATCAGCGCGGTGCGGCCGAGCAGGTCGCGTGCCGCGGCGGCCAGCCCGGCCGGGAGCGGCCGGACCGTTACGGCGTCGGCCCACGCCCCGAGCTCGGGCGGCATGACCAGCGGCAGCCGGAGGGCCTCCGACGCGCGCACCGAGACGACGATCGTGCCCGCGAGCCGGTCGCCGAGCCGCTGCCCGCGCGTGGACGCGAGCGAGGCGATGACCGCCCCGCCGCCGAGCGTGAACCACAGCTCGCCGACCCCGACGAGCGCCCGGACCGCCGAGTGGCGCAGCCGCGTGGGTCCGCCGTCGTCGCGCACCACCCGGGTCCCGGTGGCGACCCGCCCGAGCGATCGCCCGCGCGTGAGGGTCTCCACCGTCATCGGGGCGATGACGAGCCACAGGGCGAGCAGCGAGATGGTCATCGTGGCGATCTGCGCGTCGTTCAGCCCGTCGCCGCTGAGGGAAACCACGAGGAGCAGGCTCGTGGCGATGCCGAGGGCGTAGGCGAACGCGTCGACGAGCCCGGAGAGCACCCGGGTGGCGAAGCCCGTCGGCGCGAGCTCGAGGGCCACCGCCTCCGACGTGACGACCATGTCGCCGGACAGCCCGGCGCCGGTCAGCGTGCCAGCCTGGTCGCGGGGGAGCGGGCGCTGGGCGGGTGGGGCGGACACGTGTGGCAGGGTACTTCGCGTGGACGCGGAGGCTCTCGGTGCGGTGCGGGGTGACCGCTGGGAACGGCTCGACGAGCTCTCCCGGCGGCGCTCGCTGACCGGTGCGGAGGCCGACGAGCTCGTGCGGCTGTACCAGTCGACGTCGGCGGACCTGTCCCGCGTGCGGACCCGCGCCGCGGACGCCTACGTCACCGGACGACTCTCCGACCTCCTCGCCCGCGCGCGGGGCCGGATCTCCGGCACCCACGAGATCAGCTGGCGCGCGATCCGGGACCTCTTCGTCGTGACGATGCCGCTCGCCCTGTGGCGGGTGCGCCGGTGGACGCACGCGGTGACGGTGCTGTTCCTCGTCCTCGCCTTCGCCACCGGCTACCACTACGCCACCACCCCGGGTGCGCTCGCCGAGATGGGTACCCCCAGCGAGCTCCAGAGCTACGCCGACGAGCAGTTCGCCGCCTACTACTCCAACTACCCGAGCCACGACTTTGCCGCGCAGGTGTGGACGAACAACGCCTGGATCGCCGCGCAGGCCGTCGGGCTCGGCATCACCGGCGTGTTCCCGGTCTACGTGCTCGGCGTCAACGCGATCGGGCTCGGGCAGTCGGGCGCGGTGATGGCCGAGTACGGGGACCTCGGCGTGTTCTTCTCGCTCCTCGCCCCGCACGGACTGCTCGAGCTGACCGCGATCTTCGTCGCCGGCGCGGCGGGCCTGCGCCTGTTCTGGACGATGCTCGTGCCGGGGGACCGCCGGCGCATGACGGCGCTCGCCGTCGAGGGCCGCACGACGATCACCGTGGCCGGCGCACTGGTCGTCACCCTGCTCGTCTCCGGCCTCGTCGAGGGCTTCGTCACCGGCTCCACCGCGCTGGCCTGGTGGGTGAAGATCCTCATCGGCGCGGCCGTCTGGATCGCGTTCTGGGTGTGGACGATGTGGTGCGGGGCCCGCGCGCACGCCGACGGCCTGAGCGCCGACCTCGCCGACGACGCCGCCGGCTACCGGGTGGCCGAGGCCGGCTGACCGCGCCGGGGGGGGCAACCTGCCGAGCTGGGCCTCTGCGTGGTCGAGCTCGGCGGTGCACGGTCCAACTCGGCGAGGCAGGACGGCCGGCAGGTCCCCCGGAACGCTCAGAGCCTGCCGGCGGCCTTGAGCGCGAGGTAGGCGTCCGCGAGCCGCGGCGCGATCTGGTCGGGCAACCCCTGCACGACGTCGGCCCCCGCCTGCCGCACGCGCGTCGCCACGGCGTCGCGCTCGATGCCGACGCGCTCGGCGGCGGCCGCGTCGTACACGGCGGAGGAGTCGGCCCGGTCGGTCCGCAGCTCCTCGACGCTGGGGTCCTCGGTCGAGGCGACGACGACCGTGTGGTCGCGGGCCATCCGGCGCACGACGGGCAGGAGACCGGAGCTCATCGTCGACGGGTCGATGGCGGTGAGCAGCACGACGAGCGCCCGCTGGGACAGGGTCTCGCTCACGGCCTGCGCGACCGTCGTCCAGTCGGTCTCCAGCAGGGCGGGCTCGACCACGGCGAGGCCGTCGGCGAGGCTGCTCATGAGCTTCGGGCCGGCCACGCCGGTGACCCGGGCGCGCACGCCGGAGTCCGCCGCGAGGACGTCGACCCGGTCGCCGGCGTGGGAGGCGAGGGCCGCGAGCAGCAGGACGGCGTCGATCGAGGCGTCGAGTCGCGGCGCGTCACCGAGCCGGGCGGCGGAGAGCCGGCCGGTGTCGACGACGACGAGCACGCGCCGGTCGCGCTCGGGGCGCCAGGTGCGCACGTGGACGTCGCCGCGCCGGGCGGTGGCGCGCCAGTCGATGGAACGCACGTCGTCGCCGAGGACGTACTCGCGCAGGGAGTCGAACTCGGTGCCCTGGCCGCGCACGAGGACGCTCGTCCGGCCGTCCATCTCCCGCAGGCGCGCGAGCCGGGAGGGCAGGTGCCGGCGCGAGTGGAACGCGGGCAGGACGCGCAGGGTCGCGGGGACGTCGACGGACCGCTGCCGCGCGCCGAGCCCGAGCGGACCGCGCGTGCGCACGGTGACGGCGCCGGCGACCCGCTCGCCGCGGCGGACGGGGACGAGCGTGGTGCGCATCCGCCGGCGCTCGCCCGCGGGCACGTCGAGCCGGTGGCGGTCGGCCCCGGAGCGCGCCGGGCCCGCCTCGTCGCCGAACCCGGCCGACGGCGGCCACGCGTCCCGCAGGACCCCGCGGGCGCGCCGCCCGCCCTCGTTCGAGACGGTGACGGTGCACGTCGTCGTGGACCCAAGCCGGACCGCGCGGGCGACGTCGCGGGTGATCGTCAGCCGTCGTGGGTCCGTGGCCAGGAGGGCGTCGCCCACGACGACGAGCACGACGACCACGACCCAGATCCCGAGGGTCGTCCAGGTGGGGTGGAGCGCCACGGCCACCACCCCGAGCGCGGCGAACGCCGCGGCAGGCGGGGTGGGGAGCATCAGCGCGGGACCTGGACCGTGGAGAGCAGGCCCTGGAGCACGCCGACGGTGGTGACGCCCTCGAGCTCCGCCTCGGCGTGCAGCGAGACGCGGTGGCGCAGGGTGGGGACGGCGAGCGCCTTGACGTCGTCGGGCGTGACGAACGTGCGGCCCGTGAGCCAGGCCCAGCCGCGCGCGGTCGCGAGCAGCGCCGTGGCGCCGCGGGGGGAGACCCCCAGCGAGAGCGACGGCGAGGTGCGGGTCGCGCGCACGAGGTCGACGACGTAGCCGAGCACCTCGGGCGCGACCTCGACGTGGGCGACCTCGCGGCGGGCGACGGCGAGGTCCGCCGGCCCGGCGACGGGGCGGACGCCCGCCCCGGCCAGGTTCCGCGGGTCGAACGCACCGGCGTGCCGGCGGAGGACCTCGATCTCCTCGTCGCGGGCGGGCAGGTCGAGCACGAGCTTGAGGAGGAACCTGTCGAGCTGGGCCTCCGGCAGCGGGTAGGTGCCCTCGTGCTCGACGGGGTTCTGCGTGGCGATGACCATGAACGGGTCGGGCAGCGGGCGGGCCTCACCGTCGGTGGTGACCTGCCGCTCCTCCATGGCCTCGAGCAGCGCGGACTGGGTCTTCGGCGGCGTCCGGTTGATCTCGTCGGCGAGCATGAGGTTGGTGAACACCGGGCCGGGCCGGAACTCGAACTCGGCCGCGTGGGCGTCGTAGATGAGGGAGCCGGTGATGTCCCCGGGCATGAGGTCGGGCGTGAACTGGACCCGCTTGGTGCCCAGGTCGAGGGCGGTGGACAGGGTGCGGACGAGGAGGGTCTTCGCGACGCCGGGTACGCCCTCGAGCAGGACGTGCCCGCCGGCGACGAGCGCGATGAGCAGCCCGGTGACCGCGCCCTCCTGCCCGACGACCGCCTTGCCGACCTCGGCGCGCAGCGCACCGAGCCGTTCACGCGCCGCCCGTGCCTCGTCGGACTCGGCCCGCCCGCGGGCGGGGCGCCGGGTCGCGGCGTCGGGGGCGGCACCCGGCTGTCCGGGGGGAGTGGCCGGGCCTGCGTGCCCGGGAGGAGTGGCCGGGCCTGCGTGCCCGGGAGGAGTGGCCGGGCCCGCGTGCCCGGGAGCGGCCTGCTGCTGTGGGCGACCGACCTGGCCCGGCGCGCCCTGGCCCGGCGGAGGCGTCTGACCCTGAGCGCCCGGGGGTGGCGTCTGGCCCGGCGCGCCCTGCGGTGGCACCTGGCCCTGCCCATGGGGGACCGACCGGCCCTGCGGAGGCGTCTGGCCCGGCGCGCCCTGCTGAGGCGCCTGGTGCTGCTGCTCGGACCGCTGCGAGGCCTGCGCGGGCTCCTCACGCGGCGCGAACCGGTCGTGCTCGGGGTGGTGGGTCACGTTCGGTGAACCTCGCTCTCCAGGGTGTCCAGGTCGTCGGCAAGCTGGCTGAGTCCCTCGGCGCCCGACGGCGGGGCGCCGTAGAGCAGGTCGCGGACCCAGGCCTCGTCACGTCCGCTCGCCGCGGCGACGGCGGAGACGAGGTCGGTGCGGTGCGTCGCCCGGGGCAGGCCCAGGCGACGGGCGAGACGCGAGGCGGACCCCGCGCGCAGCCCGGCCGAGGCGTGCGCGGTGGCGCCGCCCCGGCGGTAGAGGGCGCCACGGCCGCGGACCGTCTCGGCGGACCGGACGACGACGGGCAGGGGCTCGGGGATCACGGCACCCAGGTGCCGGCCGCGGGCGAGCGCCAGGACCCCGATCGCGAAGGCCGCGGCCCAGCCGATCATGGTGAACCAGCGCGGCGAGAGCGAGGCGGGCGGCGGCGTGACCTCCAGGTCGACCGCCTCGACGGCGCCGAGCGGCGTGAACCAGACGAGCGTGTCGTGGTGGCCGAGCGCCCGCAGGGCGAGCGCCGCGTGACCGTCCTCGTCGAGCCGCTCGTTGGACATCAGGCTGCCGTCGGCGAGCACCCGCATGGTCCATGAGCCCTGGTCCCAGACCGCGTAGGCCGAGGCGTCGCCGTCGGCGGTGAAGCACAGCTCGGCACCGGTGCCGTCGGCCTCCAGGCCGCCCCGGAACTCGCCGATGCGGGTCGCGGCCCGGGCGTCGGGGTCCGCACAGCCGGGCTGGACGACCGCGGTGCTGCCGCCCCCGGCCGTGGCCAGGGGTGCGTCGACGGCGCGGAGCACGGGCGACGTCGGGCCGACCCACACCTGGTCCGCACCCGTGCCGGCCAGCTGGGCCGCCGCCTCGGGGGAGAGCTGTCGGGCGTCCGTGACGGCGACGGTGACGTCCGGGCCGGCGAGGTCGAGGACGGCGCCGAGACTGTCGACGACCTGCACGTCCACCCCGCGGTCGCGCAGGATCTCGGCCGTGGCCTGCGCGCCCCCGGGCCGTGGGTTCTGCGCCGAGAGCGGGTTCGAGTCCCGGCCCGATCCCTGGGCCCAGCCGAGGAGGGCGAGGGCGAGGACCAGGAGCACGGCGATCACGGCCAGGAGCACGCGCCGGCGCCGCGTCGACGGCCGCGCCGGGGCCAGCTTCCCGAGCTCGGGGACGAGGTCGACGTCGTCCCCGCGGTTGCCCGTGTCCCTGACGACGCTCACGTCAGCACCCCGTCGAGGGAGGGCGGGAGCTCGGCCGCGCGGTGGTCCCGCGGCTGCCCGCCGTCGGGCCGACGGGAGCGCCGCACGGCGTCGTCGAGCGCGCGGAGCCGGTCGTCGTCGGTCTGCCCGGCGTCGTCGTCGCCGTAGCGGACGCCGTCGAAGAGGGCGGCGCCCCAGCGGAGCTCGTCCCCGAGCGCAGGGAGCGCCGCGCGGCCCAGGCCGGCGGCCTCGCGCGCGGTGAGACCGGGACGGTCCTCGATGAACGCGCGCTCGTCGAGGGAACGGACGATGGCACGGAAGCGCTCGAGCACGGCCCGGGACCAGTTGCCTGCGCGGGCGGCCGCGTCGGCGGAGGCGCGCAGGTCTCGCGAGTCGCGGTCGTCCTCGAACAGGGCGCCCACCTCGGGCTCGTTGGCGGGGCGCAGGCGGCGTCGGACGGGGCCGGCGACGACGAGGGCGACGACGACGGCGACCAGGACGATGCCGACGACGAGGAGCGGCAGGAGCTCGACCGGGACCGCGGCCCCGGCGCCGCTGAGGCGGTCGAGGAGGTCGCCGAGCCAGTCACGGATGCGGGAGAGCAGGCCCGGGGAGTCGTCGTACATCCGGCGGGCGAGCTCGTCGACCGCCCACTCGTGGGCCTCGGGTGCGTCCGGGGCGACCGGGACCTCGAGACGCACCGCTCCGGCCGGCTCAACCACGGTTCGCGGCGGCCCGGGCGAGCTGGACGTCGAGGCCTTCGCGCCGCATGCGCTGGTCGATGTAGACGAGCGAGATGACCCCCGCGGTGAAGGGCGTGGTGACCAGGCTGACGAGGACGTCGAGCAGGGTCACGGCGATGACCATGAGGGCGGGGGACAGGCCCAGGAGCTGACCGACGAGGGCGACCGGTACCCCGACGACGGCGACGATGACCCCCGCGATGAGGAAGGCGAGGACGTAGATGCCGACCACGCGCCAGGTGGACCCCTTCGTCAGCGACCAGGACCTCGACAGCGCTGTCCCCGGGCCCGCCTTCTCCAGCACGACGGCGGGATAGGCGAGGGAGAGCCGGGCGAGCACGATGAACATCGGGATCGCGGACGCGAGCACGGCGACGACGATGAGGGCGATGACCGCCACGACCCCGCCCGCCGACTCGGGCGCGGCGGCGATGAGTCCGGCGACGACGGCGACCATGCCGATGCCGAGGATGATCCCCGTGAGGAGGGCGAGCCCCCACACGATGAGCATGATCAGCAGGCTGAGCCCGAGGAGGGCGAGGATCCGCCCCTTGACGGCGGACCACACCTGACCGATCGAGACGCGCTGACCGATCGCCGACCGGCTGACGGAGATGACCAGTGCACCGGTGGCCGCGAGCGACGTGAGACCGATGACGGCGGCGAGCACGAGGGAACCGAGCGCCTGGACGCCCGAAGCCTCCTCGATCGTCAGCGAGGTGGTCGCGTTGGAGGCCGCCCAGTTGGGCACGACGGCCAGGATCGCGCCGACGACGCCGACGACGCCCGCGTAGAAGAACATCACCGCGGGGTTGTGCCGCACGGCCGCGAACGCGCCCTCGAGGATGTCGCCGAGACGGAGAGGACGCAGCGGGATGATGCCCGGGCGTCCGCCGGCCATGCTGTCCGCGGCCCACGAACCGGTGCCCGGGGCGTCGGCCATGCCGAACTGGCCGTAGCCGCCCGGGCTGCCCGCGGCGGGCGCCGGCGCGCCCCAGCCGGTGCCGGGCGCCAGTGCGCCCCACCCGCTGCCGGGGGCCGGTGCGCCCCACCCGCCGGGGGATGCCGCGGTGCCCCAGCCGGTCGGAGGCGGCGTCGACGGCGTCCGGCCGCCCGCGCCGGAGGCGTCCGGCATCGTCGCGCCGTAGGCCCCGTAGCGGTCCGTGCCGTCCGTCTGCGGGACGGGCGCCGTGGGGTCGTCGCCGAACTGTCCGTACTGCCTGTGCTGAGGGTCCTGCGGGACGGGCGCCGTGGGGTCGTCGCCGAACTGTCCGTACTGCCCGTACCGGCCGTCGCCGTGCGTGCCCTGTCCCATCTCGCCTCCGTCCACCTGTGCCTGCGCGACATCGTGCCACGCATCCACGGCGCGCCCGCCCGCAGAACTACCCGGTCCGTGTAGGACACTGTGGGCATGAACGCGCGTCTACTGGTCGTCGACGACGACGTCGCCCTCGCCGAGATGATCGGCATCGTGCTGCAGTCGGAGGGGTTCGACGTCGTGCACGTCGCCGACGGGGCCGCGGCGCCGGAGACCTTCCGCCAGACGCACCCGGACATCGTGCTGCTCGACCTCATGCTGCCGGGGCTCGACGGGATCCAGATCTGCCGGATCATCCGGGCGGAGTCCGACGTCCCGATCATCATGCTCACGGCCCGCTCCGACACGCTCGACGTGGTCGCCGGGCTCGAGGCCGGCGCCGACGACTACGTCCAGAAGCCCTTCAAGCCGAAGGAGCTCGTCGCCCGGATCCGCGCGCGCCTGCGCCGGCAGGACGACGTCGATCCCGAACGGCTGCGCATCAGCGACCTCGACATCGACGTCGCCGCCCACGAGGTACGCCGCGGGGAGGAGCTCATCCCGCTCACCCCGCTGGAGTTCGACCTCGTGGTGGCGCTCGCCCGCAAGCCCCGCCAGGTGTTCACGCGCGAGCAGCTGCTGGAGTCCGTGTGGGGCTACAGGCACTCCGCCGACACCAGGCTCGTCAACGTCCACGTCCAGCGCCTGCGCGCCAAGGTCGAGATCGACCCGGAGAACCCGCAGGTCGTCGTCACCGTCCGCGGTGTCGGCTACCGGGCCGGACCCGCCCAGGCGTGAGCACCGCCGACGCGCCGGCGGTCGCCGCGTCGTCGGACGAGTCGGGGGTTCGGGCCGCAGGAGAGCCAGAGCCGACATCGCCGTCGCCGCCGCGGCGGTCCTGGCGCGCGCGGATCCGGCGCAAGTCGCTGAGCGCCGCGCGCAGATGGCGCGGCTCGCTGGCCGTGCGCGTCGTCACTGTGACGGTGGCCGGCGGCCTCATCGGGCTCGGGATCATCGGCGCCTTCGTCACGGCGGAGATCCGTGACCGGCTGTTCGAGACGCGGGTCGAGCAGATCGTCGCCGATGCCGCGGACCGTGCGGCGCAGGCGCAGTCGGACCTCGACGACTCCGTGGCCACCACCCCGAGCCAGGTCCAGACGGACGCCACGGACATCGTCGATCTCAGCCAGGGTGTCTCGGCCGGCGTCGTCGGGACCGCCATCACGCGCGACGAGGAGCACGCGAGCGGACCGACCATCGTCACGCCCACGAGCTCGGCCACGCTGCTCGACCTCATCAGCGAGGAGATGCACGCGGCCGTCGAGCCCGGCGCGTCGCTGCACTGGCAGTCGGTGACGATCGAGATCGAGGGCGAGGAGACGCCTGCCGTCGTGGTCGGCGCCCCCGTCCTGCTGCCCGTGGCCGGTGAGTACGAGCTCTACAACGTGTACACGCTCGGCCCCGAGCAGCAGGTGATCTCGCTCGTCACCTCCGTGCTCGCCTTCGCGGCGCTCGCCCTCGTGGTGCTGGTCGCCGCGATGGCCGCCCTCGTCCTGCGCTGGGTGCTCCGGCCCGTGCGGCAGGCTTCCCGTACGGCCGAACGCCTGGCGGCGGGGCTGCTCGACGAACGCATGGACGTGCGCGGGACCGACGAGGTGGCGCTGCTCGCGGAGTCGTTCAACGAGATGGCGGAGTCGCTGCAGCAGCAGATCAGCGACATGTCGGAGCTCTCCCGGCTCCAGCAGCGGTTCGTCTCCGACGTCAGCCACGAGCTGCGCACGCCGCTGACGACGATCCGCATGGCGGCGGACCTCATCCACGACCAGCGCGAGGACTTCGCGCCGCCGGTCGCGCGCTCGGCCGAGCTGCTCGTGGCCCAGATCGAGCGGTTCGACCACATGCTCGCCGACCTGCTGGAGATCTCGCGGTTCGACGCCGGGGCGGCCATCCTGGAGGTCGGGCCCACCGACATCGCCGAGCTCGTCCAGGGCGTCGCCGACGGGCACGAGCTGCTCGCCGAGCGGAAGGGGGCCCGCGTGACGGTGCACCGCCTGACGCCGAGCTGCACGGCGGAGGTCGACGCCCGGCGGATCGAGCGTGTGGTCCGCAACCTCCTCGTCAACGCGATCGAGCACTCCGAGGGCAGGCCCGTCGACCTCTCGGTCGCGTCCGACGACCGCACCGTGGCCGTGCTCGTGCGTGACCACGGCGTCGGCATGTCCGAGGAGCACGCCGAGCGGGTGTTCGACCGCTTCTGGCGGGGCGACACCGCCCGGACGCGGACCACCGGCGGCACCGGGCTCGGCCTGTCGATCGCGCAGGAGGACGTCGGCCTGCACGGCGGCACGCTCTCCGCCGCCGGCCGCAGCGGCGAGGGCGCGGCCTTCCTGCTGACGATCCCGCGCGAGGAGGGCGAGCCGGTCGGTCCGTCCCCGATCAAGCTGTGGCCCGACGACGAGATCGAGCCCGCCGTCGCCATGCCGCTCGTCGAGCTCCACGGCCGGTCCACCGGCAGCACCGAGTCGGGGAACACGCCGTGAGCCCCGCGCCGACGCCGGACCACGCCCGGTCGCGTGCGGCGTCCACGCCGCGCTCACGGTTCCGGACGTGGACCCCGGCCTGGTCGCGGACCCGCCCGTCGTCCACGTCGCGCTCGCGGTTCCGGACGTGGGCCCCGGCGTGGTCGCGGACCCGCCCGTCGTCCACGCCGCGCCCGGCGTCCGGGCCCCGCCGCCGCGCGGGCGCCCTCCTCGCGATGCTCCTCTCCCTCGCGCTCCTCGCGGGGTGCGCGAACCTGCCGGGCTCCGGCCCGGTGGTGGCCGCCGACCCGACGGTGAGCGCCGAGCAGCCGCCCGGCCTCGTCGCGCAGGGCCCGCGGGAGGGCGCCAGCCCTGACCAGGTCGTCGAGGGCTTCCTCCTGGCGAGCGCCACGGGCTTCGCCGACGACTTCAGCGTCGCCCGCCAGTTCCTCGGGGAATCGGCGGCGGCCGCCTGGCAGCCCCTGTCCCAGGTGCGCGTCTACCCGGACTCCGAGGTCACCGACCTGGCGACCAGCGAGGACGGTGGCGTCACCGTCTCGACCCGCCTGTCCGCCGTCGTCGACAGCTCGGGGCACTACACGGAGGCGGCGCCGGACCACGAGATCGACACCGCGTTCACGCTCGCCCGCAACGACGACGGCGAGTGGCGGATCATCTCCCTCGAGGACGGCCTCCTGCTCTCCGCGGAGTCGTTCTCCACCCAGTTCACTGCGGCGCCCCTGTACTTCCCCTCGGCCGACGGCGAGACCCTCGTCGCGGACCTGCGGCACTACCCGCGCCAGAGCCTTGCCTCCTCACTGGTCCAGGGGGTGCTCGCGGGCCCGTCCGCCTGGCTGGAGCCCGCCGTGCAGACCCCGGCGCCGGTCTCGACCAGGCTGCTGCTCAGCTCGGTGGACATCGACGACGGCACCGCCACCGTCGACCTCACCGACGACGTGCTCGACGCGAGCGCCCGCGAGCGTGAGCTCCTCGTCGCCCAACTGCAGCGCACGCTCACCGGGGTCCCGAGCGTCTCCGACATCACCGTCACCGTCGGCGGCAACCCGCTGACGATCGGGTCGGTCCCGCAGCTCCCGTCCTACCCCTACACGCCGCAGCCGCTGCTCGGCGTCACGGAGGAGGAGCTCGTCGAGCTGGAGGGCGGGCTCGCCGTGCGGGTCTCCGGTGCCGCTGCGCCGCGGACCGGCTCGCCCTCCTCGCCGGCGGGCTCGCCCGCGGACCCGCCGGACGGGCAGGTCTACCTGGACGGGCCGACCCGGATGATGGCGGCGCCGACCCAGGGGCGGGGCGCGCGGCTGGTCGCCTCGGGCTCCGACCTCATCGAGCCGACGATGGACCGGTACGGCTGGGCGTGGACCGGCGAGCGCGCCAATGCGGGTGCGCTGCGGGCGGCCGTGCCGAGCGGGGGGATGACCGAGATCGACGCCCCCTGGCTCGACGGCTCGGTGGTGCGGTCGATGCGCGTCTCGCGCGAGGGGTCGCGGGTGGCCGTCATCCGGGAGGGCGGCGGCTCGGTGCTCATCGAGGTGGCGGGCGTGCAGCGCGGGCCCGACGACGAGCCGCGGTCGATCGGCACGACGCAGGCGCGGGTGGGCGTGCCGCTCGTCGATGCGACGGACCTGGCGTGGATCGACTCGACGACCCTGGTCGTGCTCGGCCGGACGACGACCGACCCCGCGCTGCGTCCCTACCTGGTGAGCATCGGCGGCCGGACCGAGCCGCTGCCGCCGCTGCAGGGAGCGGTCGCCCTCACCGCCGGGCGTGGGCAGAGCGGCATCGTCGTGCAGACGGCGGACCTCGGCCTCTACGAGCTGACCGGCGCCTCGTGGACGAAGTTCCTCGACGGCGTCTCCGACCCGGCCTACCCGGGCTGACCGCCGTACGGTTCTCGCCGGCCGCTCCACACCCGCGGTCCGCGCGTCGCCCTCCACAGGCCCGGTCCGTACATCGCCTTCCACAGACCCTGTCCCCCCGGACGGCCCCGACCGGGGGAGTGCGTCAGCCTGGCGGCATGGGACTGAGGGACGCCGCGGCGGCGGCGCTCGAGCTCGTCGTGCCCGCCGAGTGTTCGGGCTGCGGCGGGTGGGGCACGGTGCTGTGTGGGCGCTGCGCGGCTCTGCTGGCGGCGCGGCCGGAGGACTGCACGGAGGCGGCGCCGCTGCTCACCGCCGCGGAGGGGGACGTGCTGCGCGCGTGGTCGCTCGGGGAGTACCGAGGCGAGCTGCGCAGGATCGTCATCGACTGGAAGACCGGACGCCGCGGCCACCTGCGCGCAGTGCTGCGCGAGTCCGGGCGGCGTGCCGGCGAGCGCCTGTGGCCGGAGGTCTCGGCCGCCACCGGTGCCCGGGCCCTTCTCGTGGTGCCGGCCCCGTCCGGCCCGGCGCGCAGGCGCAGCGGCCTGCTGGTGGCGGCCGAGCTCGCCGACGGCGTGGCCGCCGGTCTCGCTGCGGCTGCCCGGCGAGCAAGCTGGCCGAACGCAAGTGGACCGGGACCAAGCAGGCGGGGCGCAAGCGGAGCAGGCGTCAGTGGGCGAGGGGAGAGCGGGCCGGGAGACACCGAACCGGGAGACACCGAACCGGACGCCACCGCGCAGGGAGCGCGATCGGTCGCGTCCGTCGACCTCCTTGCGCGGTCCGGGGGACCGCGCCGTCAGCGGGGCTCCTCGGCGCGGGAGCGCGCGCGCAACCGTTCGGCGCCGCCCGAGCTCCGTGCCCGGGTCCCCGCCGGTTCGGTCGCCCTCCTGGTGGACGACGTCGTCACCACCGGCGCCACACTTGCCGCCTGCGCAGCCGCGCTGCGCGCGGAGGGGGTCGAGGTGGTGGGGGCGTTCGTCGTCGCGAGCGCCCGCACCCCGGGCGCCACGACGCCGTCGGGCGGATCGTCCCTTCCGGTGATCGCCGGGCGCCGCGGGGCGTCCGACCAGGTGATGGCGGGTGTCCGTCCGGTGTCCGGGACGCGTCGGAACGGGTAACGTTGATGCATGGAGCCACTCGGGTCGCGGACACGCGCCGGGTGGCTGTGTCGTCCCCGAGGCGGGAGGAGGTGCGTCACCCACTGACGGGCGCCGGCCGCGCCCCGCTCGACCAGCCGGCGGGTACCACCCGCCCCGCACCGACCGATGGAGGTCACCATGGAGATCGTCGTCAAGGGTCGCGGCACGGATGTCGCCGACCGCTTCCGTTCCCACGTGGAGGACAAGCTCGCCAAGGTCACGCAGCTCGCTCCGCGCACGCAGCGCGTCGACGTCGAGCTCACTCTCGAAAAGAACCCGAGGCTCGCCGACCAGGCGGAGCGCATCGAGATCACGTTGCGGGACAAGGGGCCGGTGATCCGCGCGGAGGCCAGCGCGGCGGACCGGTACGCGGCGCTCGACCTCGCCACGGGCAAGCTGCTCGAGAGGCTTCGGCGGCACCACGACCGGCGCAAGGACAAGCACCTCAAGGCGAACCGCGCGCTGCCGGCCGAGCTCCCGCGCGAGACGGAGGAGACGATCCCGGACGGTCTCGAGACCGACGCGCCCATCGCCGAGCACCCCACGCCGTCGACGAGTCCCGGTGAGGCGGTCGAGACCCAGCTCGGCGACTCGCCGGTCATCGTCCGCGACAAGCTGCACCAGGCCGAACCGATGACGGTCGACCAGGCGCTGTACGAGATGGAGATGGTCGGGCACCCGTTCTACCTGTTCGTCGACTCGGAGACCCGCCAGCCCTGCGTGGTCTACCGGCGCAAGGGCTGGTCCTACGGAGTCATCCGGCTCGACGCCACCTGCTGACCGGAGGTGGGCCGGCCCGGTGTCGGAGGCCGGGCCGGCTCACGGACCGCCGGCGGTTCGGCCTGCTGACCGGTGACGGATCGCTGACCGAGGTGCCCCGGCGGCCGGTGTCGGGGGCACCTGCGACGATGCGGGGATGCCGCTGCCCGAGATCTCCGTCCGTCAGGTGCGCCGGGCCGCGGTCGCGGCCCAGGGACTCGCGCGCCGGCGACCGCAGGTCCCCGCGAGGCGCCACGTCGCGCGGGCCGTCGCCGACACGGCCCTGCTGCAGATCGACTCGGTCAACGTCCTCGCCCGCGCCCACCAGCTCCCGGTCCTCGCGCGGGTGGGCCCCTACGACACGGCGATCCTCGACCGGGTGACCGGCCGGCCCCCGCGGCTGCTGGTCGAGACGTGGTGCCACGAGGCCTCCTTCGTCCCGCCGCGCACCTACGCGCTCCAGGCCGCGCGCCGGGAGGCCGCGGACGCCCGGTTCGAGAAGAAGCGGTTCGGCGACGCCGCCGTGATGGTGGAGGTCCTGGCCGCCGTCGAGGAGATCGGTCCGGTGACGGCGACCGATCTGCACGAGCACCTCGCGCACGAGAGGGCCGAGAAGACGCAGTGGGGGTGGAACTGGTCGCCGCTCAAGGTCGCGGTCCAGCGGTTGTGGCGCACCGGCAGGCTCGCGGTCGCCGGCAGGAACGCTGCGTTCGAGCAGGTGCTCGACCTGCCCGGACGCGTCCTCCCGGCGGCTGCGCTCGAGCCGGCGCCGTCCTGGCCCGAGGCGGTCCGGGAGCTCACCCTCGTCGCGGCGCGGGCGCACGGCACAGCCTCCGCGAACGCGCTCGCCGACTACCACCGGCTCCCCGTCAGGGAGACGACGACGGCGGTGGCGGGACTTGTCGACGACGGTCTCCTCGAGGCCGTCGCGGTGCGGGGAGTACGAGCGCCCCACTACCGGCTCGCCGGCGCGCCGGCCCCGCGTCCGGTCGGGGCGCGTGCGCTCCTCGCGCCGTTCGACCCGCTCGTCTTCGAGCGCGACCGGTTGCTCGCGCTGTGGGGGATGCACTACCGGATCGGCATCTACACCCCGGCGGCGCAGCGGACGCACGGCTACTACGTGCTCCCGTTCCTTCTCGGCGAGCACCTCGTGGCCCGCGTCGACCTCAAGGCGGACCGCGCGGCGCGGGTGCTGCGCGTCCGGGAGGTTCACGCCGAGGACCCGGACCAGGTGCCGGACCTGCCCACCACGGGCCCCGGCGCCTGGCCGTCCGCAGGCGAGATCGCCGGCGAGCTGGCCGCGGAGCTGACAGAGGTCGCGCGCTGGCTCGGTGCCGACAGGATCGAGGCGGGCGACGCCGTCGGGAATCTCGCCGCGCGGCTACGCGGTGAGATCGGGCGCACCGACGCCTGACCGGGAGCACCGACGCCTGACCGGGTGCGGTCCCGTAGCGGGCGCCGCACACGGGGTCGCCCGTCCCGCTTACCATGGCGGGTGGCGCGGCAGCTCGGCGCGCCCGCCCTCACGGGTGACGAACGACCTCACGGAGTGCCGCTGTGGCAACGATCCTCGACAAGATCCTGCGGATGGGCGAGGGCCGCGTCGTCAAGCGGCTCAACACGATCGCGGACCAGGTCGACGCTCTCGAGGAGACGTTCCTCGACATGTCGGACGAGGAGCTGGGCGAGCAGACGGCCGAGTTCAAGGAGCGCCTCGAGGAGGGGGAGCCCCTCGACGAGCTGATGCCCGAGGCGTTCGCGGTGGTCCGCGAGGCCGCCCGCCGCGTGCTGGGCCAGCGCCACTACCGCGTGCAGGTGATGGGCGGCGCCGCCCTGCACCAGGGCAACATCGCCGAGATGAAGACCGGTGAGGGCAAGACGCTCGTCGCGACCCTGCCGAGCTACCTCAACGCGCTGACCGGCAAGGGCGTCCACGTCGTCACCGTCAACGACTACCTCGCCTCCTACCAGTCCGAGCTCATGGGCCGCGTGCACCGCTTCCTCGGGCTGACCACGGGCTGCATCATCTCCGGGCAGACCCCCGCCGAGCGTCGTGAGCAGTACGCCGCGGACATCACCTACGGCACGAACAACGAGTTCGGCTTCGACTACCTGCGCGACAACATGGCGCTGAAGACCGAGGACCTCGTCCAGCGGGGTCACAACTTCGTCATCGTCGACGAGGTGGACTCGATCCTCATCGACGAGGCGCGCACCCCGCTCATCATCTCGGGGCCGGCCGAGGGTGACGTCAACCCCTGGTACGCGTCGTTCGCGAAGATCGCGCCGAAGCTCGAGCGGGACGTGGACTACGACGTCGACGAGAAGAAGCGCACGATCGGCATCCTCGAGCCCGGCATCGAGAAGGTCGAGGACCTGCTCGGGATCGACAACCTCTACGAGTCGCTCAACACCCCGCTGATCTCCTTCCTCAACAACTGCCTGCGCGCGAAGGAGCTCTACCAGCGGGACAAGGACTACATCGTCGAGGACGGCGAGGTGACGATCGTCGACGAGCACACCGGTCGTCGGCTGCGCGGACGCCGCTACAACGAGGGCATGCACCAGGCCATCGAGGCCAAGGAGGGCGTGAAGATCAAGGCGGAGAACCAGACGCTCGCCACCGTCACGCTCCAGAACTACTTCCGCCTCTACGACACGCTCTCCGGCATGACCGGTACGGCCGAGACCGAGGCCGCGGAGTTCTCCTCCACGTACAAGATCGGCGTGGTCCCGATCCCGACGAACAAGGACATGGTCCGCAAGGACGAGGGCGACCTCGTCTACAAGAACATCGAGCAGAAGTACCGCGCGATCGTCGCCGACGTGAAGGAGCGCCACGAGACCGGGCAGCCGGTCCTCCTCGGCACCACCTCGGTCGAAAAGTCCGAGCGGCTCTCCGAGCTGCTGTCCGAGGCCGGCGTCGAGCACGACGTCCTCAACGCCAAGCAGCACGAGCGCGAGGCGGCGATCGTCTCCGAGGCGGGGCGCAAGGGCGCCGTCACCGTCGCGACGAACATGGCCGGCCGCGGTACGGACATCATGCTCGGCGGCAACCCCGAGCACATCGCCCAGAACGAGCTGCGGGACCGTGGGCTGGACCCGGTGGAGAACGCCGAGGAGTACGAGGCGGCGTGGGCCGACACGCTGGCGGCCGCGCAGGAGCAGGTGAAGGACGAGCACGAGGAGGTCCTCGAGGCCGGCGGCCTGTACGTGCTCGGCACCGAGCGGCACGAGTCCCGGCGTATCGACAACCAGCTCCGCGGCCGCGCCGGGCGTCAGGGTGACCCCGGCGAGTCGCGGTTCTACCTCTCGCTCGAGGACGACCTCATGCGGCTGTTCGGCTCCGGTCCGACCGCCCGTCTCATGGACAACTCGTCCTACCCGGACGACATGGCCCTCGAGCACAAGTGGGTCTCCTCCGGCATCCGCCGCGCGCAGGAGGCCATCGAGGCCCGCAACTTCGAGCAGCGCAAGAACGTCCTCAAGTACGACGACGTGATGAACAAGCAGCGCACCGTCATCTACGAGCAGCGTCGCCGGGTGCTGCACGGCGAGGACCTCGAGGAGCAGGTCCGCGGGTTCGCTGCCGACGTCGTGGACGCGGTCGTCGACCAGCACACCGCCGAGGGCACGCCGGAGGAGTGGGACATCGCGGCGATCCTCGGCGAGCTCGGCGCCTTCTACCCGGTCTCGGTCACCGAGGACGACCTCGTCGAGCAGGCCGGTCACCGCACGCGCGTGACCGCCGACCTGCTGCGCCGCGAGCTGCGCTCCGACATCGACGTGGCCTACGACGCCCGCGAGGAGGAGGTCGGCGAGGACCTCATGCGCCGCCTCGAGCGGCGCGTCGTCCTGTCGGTCCTCGACCGGCACTGGCGCGAGAACCTCTACGAGATGGACTACCTGCGCCAGGGCATCTCGCTGCGCGCCGCCGGCCAGCGCGACCCGCTGGTCGAGTACCAGCGCGAGGGCTTCACCTTCTTCCAGGCGATGAACGAGGCCATCCGCGAGGACACGGTCCGCTACGTGTTCAACCTCGAGGTCACGCCCGCCGGTCAGGCTCCCGTCGACGCCGCCTCCGCCGCCGCGACGGCCACCTCGGCCGCCGGGCTCGCGGCAGGTGCGGCCGTCGGCGGTGTGGCCCGTCCCCGTGCGGGGGGCGGGGCCGAGGCGACGAAGAAGGCCGCTGCTGCCGGCTCGGCCTTCGCCGCATCCGCGCTCGGTGGGGGAACGCCCACGCTGCCCACCGCCGGCAAGGGTGCGGCGGCCGGTAGCGCCGCACGCGGTGACGCCGCGGCTGAGGACGAGGGTTCTGCGGGTGCCGGTTCCGCGGCGGCCGGTGACGGCGTCGGTGCCGTTGCTGACGGCGACACCGGTGCGGCGACCAACGCCGACGTGGTGGCCGACGACGCTGCCACGACGACCGACGAGGGCGCGGCGCCCGCCTCGGACGCCGGAGCGATCGACGGGTCCGAGGAAGCCGACACCGACATCGACACCGATGCCGGGGACGACGCGCGGGAGGGCCTCTCCGACGAGGAGCTGCTCGGCATCGACGAGCCCCGCCGGCCCACGGGACTGACGTACTCGGGGACGACCTCGGCGACGTCGGGGGCGGACGCGACCGCGGACCTGCCGACCCGGCGTCCGGCCCGCGGTGGGTCGCAGGTGGCAGGGAGCGACGCCGGCCAGGGAGCCGACGGCGCAGGGGCCGACGGGCTCAACCGCGCCCAGCGCCGGGCCCAGGCGAAGAAGGCGAAGAAGCGCGGCTGACGCACGGCGACGACTGACCTGACGCGGCCGCCGGCGCTCCGGCCGGCCCTGACGAGGACGACCAGCTGTGGCTGGTCGTCCTCGTCGCGTTGTGGCGCGCTCGCGCAGGCCGGACCTTCGGCTGTGACGCGCACCGCGATCGGCCGGGAATGAATGGCCGGCGCGCACCGTTGCCGCTACTGTCGATGCAAACGCATCGAAGCATCGAGCAGGAGGACGGTCGACATGCAGTTCGGAATCTTCAGCGTCAGCGACGTCACCGTTGACCCGACGACGGGACGGGCGCCGTCGGACACCGAGCGCGTCCGTGCGATGCTCACCATCGCCGAGCACGCCGACGCCGCGGGCCTGGACGTGTTCGCCACGGGGGAGCACCACAACCCGCCGTTCGTCGCCAGCTCGCCCACGACGATGCTCGGCTACCTCGCCGCGCGCACGAAGAACATCACGCTCTCGACCTCCACGACGCTCATCACGACGAACGACCCGGTGAAGATCGCCGAGGACTACGCGATGCTCCAGGTCATCTCGGACGGCCGCATGGACCTCATGATGGGCCGCGGCAACACCGGCCCCGTCTACCCGTGGTTCGGCAAGGACATCCGTCAGGGCATCAACCTGGCGGTCGAGAACTACGCGCTGCTGCGCCGCCTGTGGACGGAGGACGTCGTCGACTGGTCGGGGAAGTTCCGCACCCCGCTGCAGGGCTTCACCGCCACGCCGCGCCCGCTCGACGGCGTCGCCCCCTTCGTCTGGCACGGCTCGATCCGTAGCCCGGAGATCGCCGAGCAGGCCGCGTACTACGGGGACGGCTTCTTCCACAACAACATCTTCTGGCCGATGCGGCACACCAAGCGGATGGTGCAGTACTACCGCGAGCGCTACGAGCACTACGGCCACGGCCAGGCGGACCAGGCGATCGTCGGCCTCGGCGGCCAGGTCTTCATGCGCGCGAACAGCCAGGACGCGAAGAAGGAGTTCCGCCCCTACTTCGACAACGCCCCCGTCTACGGCCACGGCCCGACGATGGAGGAGTTCACCGCCGAGACCCCGCTGACCGTCGGCTCGCCGCAGGAGGTCATCGACCGCTACGGGAAGATGTGGGAGGACGTCGGCCACTACCAGCGCCAGCTCTTCCTCATGGACCACGCCGGCCTGCCACTGAAGACCGTGCTCGAGCAGATCGACCTGCTCGCGACGGAGGTCGTCCCGGTCCTGCGCAAGGAGGCCGAGGCGATCCGCCCCGCGCACGTGCCGGCCGCCGCCCCGACCCATGCCGAGCGCGTCGCCGCCGCACGCGCTGAGGGCACGGCCGTTGCCGCGCACGTCGGTGCCGGGGTCGACGACGTCACCGGCCGCCGCGCCGAGGACGTGGAGGTCTGACCGTGGAGTTTTCTGACCTCGACCTGCCGGACGGCGACTGGACGGGCGACGGGCTTGCCGGTCCCGGCGTCCCCGGCGGTGCCTGGGCGGGCGACGGGCTCGCCGGCCCCGGCGTCCCCGGCGGTCCTGCCCGGAAGATCGTGTCGGTCTCGGCCGGCACCTCGCAGCCGTCGTCGACCCAGATGCTGGCCGACCGGCTCGGCCAGGCCGCCGTGGGCGCTCTGCTGGAGCAGGACGTCCAGGCGGAGCTGACGACCATCGACCTGCGCGACCACGCCCACGACATCCTCAACGCGATGCTCACCGGCGTGCGGACGAGCGCCCTGGAGGACGCGATGTCCGCGGTCTCGGCCGCGGACGGGATCGTCGTGACGTCCCCGGTCTACTCGGGCTCATACACCGGGCTGCTGAAGATGTTCCTCGACATCCTCGACCAGGGTGCGATCGACGGCACACCCGTCCTGCTCGGTGCGACCGGCGGGACCCCGCGGCACTCGCTCGCGATCGACTACGCGCTGCGGCCGCTGATCTCCTACCTGCGCGGCCGGGACGTGGCGACCGGGGTGTACGCGGCCACGGACGACTGGGCCGCAGACGGGTCCGACGCCGGAGCGCCCGGCGGTCGGGGAGCCGACGGACACGGTCACGCCGGCGGGAGGTCGCTCCCGGGGCGTATCAGGCGGGCCGGTGGCGAGCTGGCCGCCGCGGTGGCGGGGAACCCGCCGAAACGGGCGGGCGACGAGTTCGACGACGTCCCCGACTTCTCCTCGATGCTCCGCTCGATGGGGGCCTGAGCAGGGGCGCACGCCGGGCGTCGCCCCGCTCCGCCGACGGCGTTCAGCCGATCTCGAGGGCGACGGCGCGCCAGCGCCCGCGGAACGTCTCGAGCCGGATTGCGGCAGCGCGGACCTTGGTGCCGTCGTGGACGACGACGCTCACCTCCCGGGCGTGCGGCACGGGCGCGCAGCCGCTGACCGCGCGGACCGACACGTGGAGCGCCCGCTGCGGACGCCCCTGGAGCCGGGCGGCGAGGCCGACGCGACGGGCAAGTGCCTCGTACAGTGCCGGCGCCAACCACCGGGCGAGCTGTGCGTGGGAGCGCGTGCCCATCAGGGACTCGACGGCGTGCTGGGCGATCCCGGCCGCGATCCTGTCCGCCTCGGGGCCGGAGCCCTCTGTCGCGGGCCGGGGCGGAGCGTCCTCGTCGAAGACCTCGGCGCCCGCGCGCGACTCCGCAGTGAACCGGACACGGTCCCAGGGGCGCTCGTCGGAGGTGCGGGGTATCGCCGGGCCGACGGCGGGTGCCGTCCGTGGCGTGATCCGGTTGACGGTGCCCGGCAGGTCGGGCAGCTTCCGCAGCCGTGGCCGGTTCGGGAGCGGGACCGGCACGACGTCGTGGGTGGTCTGGGCGCTCATCGGTTCTCCTCGGTCGTCATGTTGGTTCTCGTGTCGGTGTTCGTGTCGGTGGTGGTGTCGTTCGTCGTCTCGCTCGGCACGCTCGCGTCGACGTCGACGTCGACGTCGACGTCGACGTCGACGCCGGTGCCGGCGCTGTCGGTGTCGGCGGGGGCGGTGAGCTCGGCGCCGATCCGGACCAGGTCGGGGTCCGTGCCGATCACGTCTGAGTTCGCCTCGTACCAGCGCGGCCATTCCGCGGCGATGTCGGCGGCGCTCGCTCCCTCGCCGAGGTGGGCAGCGGCGATCGACCACAGGGAGTCGCCCGGAACTGCGACGTGGCCGGCGGGAGCCGAAGTGCTCGAGCCGTCCGACGGCTGGTCGCCCTGTGGGCCGGACTGGTGGTCTGTCGGGCCTATCGGGTCTGTCGGGTCAGCCGGGTCGGCTGGTCCAGCGGCACCGGTGGCGGGTTCGGCGTCGGACTCTGCGCCGGACGTGGTGCTGCCGTCGTCGGTAGGTGTCTCGGCCGCGTCGGCGGCATCGGCGGCGTCGGCGGCGTCGGCGGCGTCGGCGGCATCGGCGGTATCGGCCGCGTCGGCGGGATCGGCGGTATCGGCCGCACCTCCCGTGGCGTCGGGAGCGCTGCGGTCGTCCTGTCCCTGCGCCCCCGACCCCTCGGTGTCTGCCGCCCCTGCACCGGGGATCACCGGGACCTCGGGCAGTGCCGGCTCGTGCTCGCCCGGGGTGTCCGGTGGAGGCGGCGTGGCGGCCCCCGGCGTCTGCGTGCCGGGCCGACCGGCCGTTGAGGTGGGTTCGGACGCGGCGGGAGTACCGCCGTCGTCGGGCACGGCGCGGACCGAGGCCGGTTCCAGCACCGGACCGATCCCCGGCACGACCGGGAGGTCCGTCCCGCGCACGGGCAGCAGCTCGCCGGAGACGGGCGGCGGGCCAGGGTCGTCGGGTACCTGCGGGAGGGTTGCGGAGGCGGGGCCTGCGACGATCCCGACGGAGATGCCGGCGGCGATTCCCGCCGTGGCCACGCGTCGGATGACGGGAGCGCCGTGCCTTGCGACGGCGTCGGTCAGTCGGGCGCGAGGAGCGTGCAGGGAGCTGAGCCGAGGCGTGAGTGCGAGCGCCAGTCCCGCGAGCGCCGTGAGCGCGTACCAGGCCGCGGCGAGCGCTCCGAGCCCCAGCAGTGGGACGGCGACGATCTCCGGCAGTTGGTCCGGCCCGACGAGCGGCCGCCCGGCCAGATCCGCCGCGGTGTGCCAGGCGGAGAGGCCGAGGTTCCGGGCGAGGACGGCCCCGACCGCGAGGGTGAGGAGGAGCAGGACTGCGCCGGCGCCGCGTCGACCGCCCCCGACGCCCCCTGCCGCCGGTCTCGGCGCGCTCGGCGACCTCGTGCCGGTGGTGCTGTTCGTCGTCGTCATGCCTGCCCCCGTGGCCGCGCCCAGCGAACCGTGCGTGCTGGTTCGTGCTGGTTTGTAATGAGTGATGCGGTTACGTTGGCACAGGTGTGAGGAAGTGCGCAACCGTCTCGGCGTGTCGTCGGCGCGGCGGTGAGATCGGAGGCCGGAACGGCCGCGCGCGCCACAGGTTCGGCCTACCGTGATCCGGTGGCCTGGGAGGAACTGCTTCTCGCCGATCTCAGCGGTGAGTTCGAGGCGGCGCAGCGCGCCGAACAGCTCTTTGAGGCGAGCGAGCTCGTCGAGGCCGAGGCAGCGACCCGCACTCTCGTCGACCGCTGGCGCGCGCTCGTCGGTGGCGACGTCGCCCTCACCGTGGCCGGCGGCGACGACGTCGCAGGACAGCTCCTCGACGCCAACGCGCACTGGTTGCTTCTCGCGGACGGCCGGCGTCGCTCGCTCGTTCCCGCCCATGCCGTCGTCCTCGTGCGCGGCCTCGGGCGGACGGCCGGAGACCCGTCACCGGTGGTCGCCCGGCACTCCTTCGCCGCGGCGCTGCGCCGCATCGCCCGCGCCGGCGGTCCCGTGAGGATCGATGACGCCGCCGGTGGGCGCACGGGGCGGCTCCTGCGGATCGGCGCCGACCATCTGGATCTCCGCGTCGACCCCGGGAACCAGGTGGTCGCTGTCGCGCTCGCGGCCGTCCGCGTGGTGCGGACGGCATGACGGCGACGCGCGGGGCGAGCCCCTGGGGCCGGCGTCAGCGACCGAGCTCGGTGGACTCCTCGGCAGAGCTCTCCGCCGGCGCCTCGGCGGCCTGCTCGTACAGGCGGGCGATGTACGCCTCGAGCTGGACGTCCTCGATGCGCCACAGCCCCTTGCCGCCGATCTGGACCCCCACGAGCTCCTTGCTCTTGAGCAGGGCGCGGACCTGCGAGACCGAGAGGTTCAGCTGCTCGGCGACGTCGGCGATGGTGAAGAAGCGGGGCACGTCCCCATTATCGCCGCACGGCGGGCGTAAGGCGTGGACGTTGTGGACGAGGGGGCCGCGCGGGTGCCGTGGCGGCCGACCTGTGGAGGCGTGCCACGCGGTGCGCGGCGGACGAGGACGATGACCTGAACGGTCGACGAGCAAGGGGGAGCTTGTATGACGGAGAACGCGGCGACGGCGCGACGGATGCGTCGCCCGGGCTGGCGCGACCCACGCCTGGGCGTGGGGGTCCTGCTGGTCGCGGCCTCGGTCGGGGTGGGCGCGTGGGCGGTCGACCAGGCCTCAGGCACCACCGAGGTGTGGTCGGCGACCGAAGTTGTCACGCCCGGCGAGCGGCTCGCCGACGCCGGGCTGGAGGTCCTCGAGGTCAACGTCGGTGCGGCGGGGGACCACTACCTGCTCGCGGACGACGACCTTCCTGCGGACCTCGTGGCCACGCGTCTCGTCGGTGCCGGTGAGCTCGTGCCCGTGGCGGCGACCGGTGTGGCGACGGAGCAGGACGTGCGGCCCGTCGTCGTCCCGGTCGACGCCGCGCTTCCGTCCGGGCTCGGTGCCGGGTCGACGGTCGACCTGTGGCGCGCCCCGCGCACGGCCGTCGGGGACCGGTCCGAGGACGTGCCCCCGCCGGTCGTCCTCGCGCCGGAGGTCCTGGTCGCGCAGATCGGTACCGACGACGGCGTGTTCGCCGCCTCGGGTGGGGCGAGCGTCGAGCTGCTCGTGCCGGCGGAGCTCGTCGAGGACGTCCTCGGTGCCGTGGCCGCGGGCGAGGAGCTCACCGTCGTGCCGCACCATTCCGTGCCGGTGGGGGAGCAGTGAGCCACGGGATCTTGCTCGCTCTCACGGACGACGAGGCCGAGGTCGTCCGGGTCGTCGACGCGCCCGGGTCCGGGGCGCGGGTGGTGCGCCGGTGCGCCGACCTCACCGAGCTGCTGGGCGGGGTCGCCGCAGGGATCGGCAGCGTGGCCGTGCTCAGCAGCCAGATGCTCGGGGTGGACCGGGCGTCGGTGGGGCGTCTGGTCGCGGCGGGCGCCAAGGTGCTGCTCGTCGGGCCGACCGCCGACGCAGCGAGGCTGGACCGTCTCGGTGCGCACGGGACGGCGACCGAGTCCGACACGCCGGAGACGGTGGCCGCGATGGCCATCGCGCTTGCGCGCGGTGAACGGGTCGGGGCGAGCTCGTCGGCCCGAGCGGCGGCCGACGGGTCCGCCGGGGACCGGTCCGCCGAGGACGAGCCCGGGTCGGGGCTGACCGGCCGGGAGCCCGGGCGATCTGCCGGGCGGTCGACCGGGCGATCTGCTGGTGGTGCGGGCGGTTCGGATGATGCGGGCGGTTCGGATGGTGCGGGGACGTTCGCCGACGGCGCCGTCGCGAACTCGATCGCCAGTGCCAACGCCAAAGCCAACGCCGATCTCGACGCCGACGCCAGCAAGATGGGCGCGCCTGGTGAACCCGTGGTGCCCGACGTCGTCCCCGTGGCGTGGATCAGCGCGCTGTCGGGGCCGGACGACGCCGGGGGCGCAGGTCGTTCGCTGCCTGGTGCTCCGGACCCGGCGGCAGGTCCGTGGTCCGGTCACGGCTCATCGTCCGGTCACGGTGCGGCGGGCGCCGGCGGTGTGGCTGGCGACGGTGGCACGGCTGGCGACGGTGGCAAGGCTGGCGACGGAGGACCGTCCCGGCCGCGCACCCGCAGAGACATCCACCGTCGCAGCGCGGAGGACAGCGGCAAGGTGACGCCGGAGGGCGCCGACCAGGGGGCGCCGGAGGGCTGCGACCAGGCGACGCCGACGGGCAGCAGCCAGCCGACTTCCACGGAGAGGGACAGTGACGGGGCCGGTACGGAAGCCGTCATCTCGGAGGTGCCCTGGTGGCTCTCCTCAGGCGCGGGTGCGGGCGCGGACGTACTTCAGGACGCGACGACGAGCACGCCGGAGGAGTTGGTCGATTCGCCCTTCGTGCCATCAGAAGTACCGGTCGAGAGCGAGGAGCCCGGGCGGGTCGTCGTCGTGTGGGGGACCCGGGGAGCGCCCGGCCGGACGACGATCGCCGTCAACCTGGCCGCCGAGGCCGCCGCCGGCGGCATGTCCACGGTGCTGGTCGACGCCGACACGGAGGCGCCGTCCCTCGCCCAGGTGCTCGGCCTGACGGACGACATCTCCTCGATCGCCGCCGTCACGCGCATGGCCATGCATGGCCGGCTCGACGCGGCCGCCGCCCGGTCCGCGCTTGCCCCGGTCGCGGACGACCTCAGCGCCGTCACGGGCCTCACGCGCCCCGACCGCTGGCGCGAGCTCGAGGACGTGTCCCTGGAATCGGTGTGGGAGGTGCTGCGGGAGGTCGCGCGGGTGGTGGTGGTCGACGTCGGCGCGGGCGCCGAGGAGAACGACGGCGGCGACTTCGGTCCTGCCCGCCACCAGGCCACGCTCTCCGCCCTGGCTGCGGCCGACGAGGTCGTGGTCGTCGGCGCGGCGGACCCGGTCGGGATGCGGCGCCTCGTCCTCACCCTCACCGAGGCGCGCGAACGGGGCCTGGCCGAGCAGGCGGGCCGGACCGTCGTCGTCAACCGGGTCCGACGGGCCGCGGCGGGACCGGACCCGGCGCTCGCCGTGCGCGAGGCGCTCTTCAGGTACGCGGGCACCGAGGACGCCGTCCTCGTCCCCCACGACGCCGCGACCGCGGACGCTGCACTTCTCGGTGGCACCACCTGGCGCGAGAGCGCGCAGGGCTCAGGTGCGCGTCGGGCGGTGCAGGACCTTGCCCACCGGCTGCTCGACCTGCCGGAGGCCGGGACCGCGCGGCGGCGCTGGTGGCGGCGCGGCGCACGAGCATGATCCGTCGTGGACGAGGATGATCGAGGCGTGCGCATCTACCTCCCGGCCACGCCCGACGAGCTCGCCTCGGCCCCCGCCGCTACCCACGCCCACGCCGTGACGTCCGACCTCATGGCGGCCGTTCCGGACGAGGACGAGGAGGGGCTCGAGGTCATCGCCTTCCTCGCCGCCGCCGACGACTCGGTCCGTCTCCACGCGGATCGAGGGGCCGACGTCGGACGGGCACTTCGCGTCGTCCTTGCCGCCGATGTCCCGGGCGGGACGGTCACGCCGGAGGACGGGGACCTCCCGAGCTTCGTCCGGCTCGACGCGCCGGTGGAGTGGGACGAGGTGGCGGCCATCCACGTCGACGAGGAGTCGGCGGAGGAGGAGGTGAGGCGAGCAGCCGGTGGCGACGACGACGCCTTCGAACGCGTCGCCGAGCTCGACCTGCTGTGGTTCGGCCCCGGCGAGCGCGCCGACCTCGCCGACCGGCTCGGCTGACAGGCCACCACACTCGGCGCCGTGCGTCGTGCGCCGCCTCTGACTGCTGTCACACGGGTGAGCTCTCCGCGCGCACCGAGAGCGTCGAGCCGCGGCCGTCTCGGCAGTGCCGGACGTTGACCTGGTCCGGGATGCGCTGCTTCATCTCGCCGACGTGGCTGATGAGCCCGACGGTCCGGCCCGAGTCGCGTAGCGCGCCGAGCTCGTTCATCACGGCGTCGAGCGTCTCGGGGTCGAGCGTGCCGAAGCCCTCGTCGACGAACAGCGTGCCGAGCTCGATCCCGCCGGACTCCGCGCTGACGACGTCGGCGAGCCCGAGCGCGAGCGACAGCGAGACGTAGAACGTCTCCCCGCCCGAGAGCGTGCGGGGGTCGCGGGGCGCATCGGTGTGTGTGTCGAGCACGCGCAGGCCGAGGCCGACAGCGCGGGCGCGCTGCCCGGCCTCCTTCTCGTCGGTGCGTTCGAGCGCGTACCGGCCCGTCGACATCGCGGTGAGGCGCTCGTTCGCGGCCGCGAGGACCTCCTCGAACCGTCGGACGAGGACGTAGGTGGCGAGCGTGATGCTCGTCCGGGACTCCCGGCCCGAGGCGAGGTCCGCGAGGCGGATCCGCGGCGCGTCGGCCGCCGCACGGGCGGCGTACTTGCGCAGCTGGTCGCGCAGCCGCTCGATGGCCGAGGTCGTGTCCTCGAGCGTGCGTCCGGCCCCGGAGTGTGCGGCACTCGCGGCCTCAAGAGCGGCCGCAGCAGCCTCCCTCCGCGTACGGGCACCGTCGAGGTCGGACACCTCGGTCCCCGTGAGCGCGGCGATCTCATCCTCGGCGAGGCCCGCGGTCACCCGCGCGGTCGAAGAGGCGTGCTCCTGGACCCGTCGCTCGGTGGCCGTGCGTTCGGCGTCAGGGAGCCTGGCGGCCCGGGCAGCGGCGGCGTCCGACAGGCTGGAGGCGGCAAGGACCTGCTCCGCCTCGGAGGCCGCCTCCCGCGCGGTGCGGGTCCGGTCGAGGAGGTCGCGCACCGCGTGGGCGAGGATCCGTGCGCGTTCCGCCCGCGCGGTCAGGGCCCCGGCCCGGTCCGCGACGCTCGCGTGGCCGGCCCGAGCAGCCTGGACCTTCTGTTCGTCGGACTCGAGTGCCGTCCGCGCCGAGTCGAGCGTCGCCGCGAGCGATGCGCGCCTTGATTCGTCGGCCGACTGGGCCTCGGTGGCCTCCTTCGCTCCGGCGTCGTGCCTGGTGATCGCCGCCTCGAGGCGCGCCGCCTCTGCGACCTGGGCCTCGGCCGCGACGACGGCTGCGCGCGCGGTCTCCACGGCCTTGCCGGCATCCGTGAGGGACAGGCCGCCCGCAGCCTCGCGTGCCGCGGCGAGCTGCTCCTCGGCGCGGGTGCGCGCGCCCGAGGCCTCCGCGAGGGCCGCGTCCGCGGCCTGGCGTGCGGTCTCGGTGGCAGTGAGGTCGTCGTCGCTGACCGGCTCGCCGCCGAGGGGGGCCTTGTCCGGGTGCTCGGTGGAACCGCAGACCGGGCACGGCGTGTCGGCGTCGAGCTCGGTGGCGAGGTGGCCGGCGACCTCGGAGCGCCAGCGTCCACGCAGGTCCGACTCGTGTGTGCCGGCCTTCTCCGCGTCCTTGCGGGCCCGCTCGACCCGGATGCTCGCCTTCTCCAGCTCGGTGACCCGGGCGTCCGCAAGTCGTGACGCCTCCAGCCTCGATACCGCCGACTCCGCCCGAGCACGCGCGCCGGACAGGTCGGCGGCCTCTTCCTGGGCTGCCGAGCGGAGCCGCTGAAGCTCGGCCCGCGCGGCCGGCAGCGCCTCGATCTCGGTGGCCCGTTCGCGGATCCGCTCGACGAGAGCAGCGAGCTCCTTCTCCTGCCCGTCGAGCACCGTACGTCGGCCCGGGATCCCCTCCTCGACGGCGAGCAGGCCGGTGAGCGTCCCGTGCTCGGTGATCGCCGCGGACCGCTCCTCGTCGAGCTGCTCCGCGCGTCCGGTGAGCGCCGCCTCGTCGGGCAGGACCGAGTCGTCGGTGAGCGCCGCCTCGTCGGACAGGACCGAGTCGTCGGTGAGGGCCGCCTCGTCGGACAGGACCGGGTCGTCGGTGAGTGCGGACCCGTCGCTGGGGCCCCCCTGGTCGTCGGGGACGCGTTCGTCGCCGCCCGCGGACTCCTCGTCCTGGTCCGAGCGCCGGCCGCCGGTCTCGACGAGTCCGGCCAGCCGTGCCCGCGACTCGGTGGCGTCGGTGCGCCGGCGGTCGGCGGTGTCCAGCGCGACGACGACGGGCCGTGCGCGCGTGTCCTGCTCGAGGGCGTCCTTGTCGGCGGCGACCTGGTCCGCCGCCTCGGCCAACGCGGACCTCTCGGCGATCAGCGCGGTGCGCCGCTCGATCGCCCGTGCGAGCGCACGCTGGGCGTCGAGCTGTTCCTGCGCCGCGCGATCGTCGGTGCGCGCCTTCTCGTGGGCGGTGGCCGCCGACCGGCGGGACTCCTCGAGCGAGTCGAGGACGGGCGTGAGGACCTCCTCGACGGCATCGGCGTCGTTCGCCTCGGCGGCCTCGGTGAGTGCTGCCGCCCGCTCGGGATCCAGCCGGGCGTGCTCCGCGACCGCCGTCGCCGCCCGCCCGGACTCCGTGGCCGCGCGTTCGGCCGCCTGCCGGGCCGACCGGGCGCCGTCGGCGAGGACCTGCTGGACGTCGTCGTAGAGCTTCGTCCCGAAGATCTCGCGGAGCACCGCCTGCCGTTCGTCGACCCGTGCGCGCAGGAACGTGGCGAACTGGCCCTGCGGCAGGACGACGGTCTGTGTGAACTGGGTGCGGGTGAGGCCGAGGATCGCGCCGAGCTCGGTGCCGACCTCCTGGACGTGCGCGGAGACCTGCTCGCCGGGGGGCTCGTCGTCCGGAGCGAGCCCGTCGAGCGCCTGTGCGGAGAGCCGCCACAGCTTCGCGGTCGGGTTGACCGTGGTCGTGCCGGTGCCGCGCTGTTTCGGGCGCTCGAACGACGGCGTGCGGCGGACCCGGTAGACGCCCCGGGCGGTCGAGAACACGAGGTCGACGACGGGTTCGACGCCGGGCTCGGCGTGCTGGGAGTGCATCCGCGACTTGTGCGAGCCGTCGCTGTCCGCGACGTCGCCGTACAGGGCGAACACGATCGAATCGATGAGTGTGGTCTTGCCCGAACCGGTGGGGCCCTCCAGGAGGAAGAGCCCCGAGGCGCCGAGGGCGTCGATTTCGATGGTGTGCCGGCCGGAGAACGGGCCGACGGCCTGGAGCGTGAGCCGGTGAAGTCTCATCAGGCGGCTCCCTGACCTGCGTGGGCGGTCTCGACTGCTTCCCGTAGGACGGCACGCTCGGCCGCGGTGGCCTCCGCGCCGCCCGCGTCGGCGACGAACTGGGCCGCGACCTCGACCGGGTCCTCTGCCGCCGTCACCTTGAGCGGACCGCCGAGCGCGGTCGCGCCGACGGGCTCGTGCGCGAGGACGAGCAGGTGGGGCAGGTGCTCGACGAGACGCGCCCGCATGTGCCGGGGGCGGGTCGCGTCGGTGACGGTCACGCGGACGTAGTCCTCGGCGTGGTCGTCGAACGCCCCGGAGGTCAGCTCGTCGATCGTGCCGCGGAGGGTGGCGAGCCGGCGTCGGACCGGGGCCTCGACGAGCTCGGTGCGTACCTCGCCGCCGGGCTCGAGGTCGACGAGCACGCTGGACTTCGTGTGGCTCTCCTCCGAGAACGAGAACGCCACGGGCGAGCCCGAGTAGCGCGCGGTGACGGCGCCCCGTACCTGCTGTGCGCCGTGGAGGTGGCCGAGGGCCGCGTAGTCGAGGGAGGCGGTCTCGTCGTCGGTGGTGAAGACTCCCGACGGCACGACGTCGACGCCGCCCACGCGGATGTCCCGCTCGGACTCGCTCGCGGCGCCTCCGGCGACGAAGGCGTGCGCCATGAGGACCGCCGGTACGCGCGCACCGTCCGTGGCCCTGCGCCGTGCGAGGTCGGCGTGCACGCGACGCATCGCGGCGCCGACGACGCCCTCGTGGCTGCGGGGCGGGACGATCGCGTCACGGTCGCCGTCGTTGCCTTCGCCGTCGTGACTGCTGCCGTCGTCCGCCGGCTCGGTGAGGTCCGCGCGCGCCATGTCGGGGTCGAGGTAGGGGAGGGCGTACACGTAGGCGCCGAGGTTGCCCTCGGCGTCCGGCAGCAGGGTCGGCACGCCGACGTCGGCGACGGTGGCGCGGATCGAGAGCCGGTCGCGCATGAGCCCGGCAGAGAACCCCAGGCGGACCGCGGAGTCGTGGTTGCCCGGCGTGAGTACGACGCGCGCGATCTCGGTGAGCCGCGTGAGTGCGTCGCCGAGGAGGGTGACCGACTGCGTCGGAGGGATCGCCCGGTCGTAGACGTCCCCGGCGACGACGACGGCGTCGACCTTCTCGGACCGGACCACCTCGACGAGGTGGTCGAGGTAGTCGGCGTGGGCATCGGTGAGGTCCACCCCGTGCAGGGTCCGGCCCAGGTGCCAGTCCGAGGTGTGCAGGATCCGCATGCTGCTCACGGTAGGTGCAGCCACCCACACCGATCGCACCCTGTGGACAAGACCGGCACAGCTGTGGCATCGCAGGGCAAGGCGCCGTGTGTGGTCGCGAGGTGTCACGGGGCGCGCGATGCCGTCGCCGGTAGATGGACGGTGGCACGGCGGACGCCACCGTGGCTCGACGGATCATCACGGTGTGCCTGCTCATCGTGTGCGTGGCTCGACGGACGTCACGGTGTGCCTGCTCATCGTGATCGTGCCCCGTGGATCGTCACGGCGTACCTACTGATCGTAATCGTGGTCCTACGGATCGGCGTCGTCGGCGTCGTCGGCTCGCTCGGACCGGCGGTTGTGCTGCACGCGCCTGCCCACCCGCTCCTTGAGCATCTCGTACCGCTGGTCCGTCATGGGAGGCGGCAAGGGGCGGGGCCGGTAGGGGAAGGGGGACCGTGGGACCCGGTAGCGGTGCCCCGTTGGGGTGTAGACGTCGATGCCGCCCTCATCGTCACCGTCGTGCCGCCAGCCGGGGTTCTCCTTGGCGTAGTTGCACGAGGCGCACAGCCCGGAACCGTTGGAGAAGCTCGTGGCGCCGCCGCCGGCATGCGGCGTGCTGTGGTCGATCACCTGGATCGGCGCGCCGCACAAGGGCGTGCTGCACACGTCGTCGCGCACGAGGATCAGCTTGCGGAGCTGCCCGCTGAAGGTTCGACCACGTGATTCGGTGGATGTCACGCCGCCGTGAGCGGGATCGGTCCAGAGCCGCCGGAACCAGACGGATCCCGCTTCGCTCACCTGTTCCCGCGCGACCTCGGCCGGCACCGGTCCATGGCCGGGCAGCCACGCAGGTTCGTCGCCGCCGGCAAGCGTCTCGGCGGGCATGACGATCGTGAGGTCGACGTCCTGCGGAGTGGTCGAGCCGGTCCCGGTCACGTGCTCGACAAGCAGGTCGGCGGCGATCTGACCCTTGGTGCGTCCGTCCGGATCCCCGGCGGAGACGATCGAGGCGGACTGCCGGGTGAGGGAGGCGTAGACGCGCACGGCCTGCGTCATAGGCAGCAGCGCGGTGAGGTAACCCATCGCGCCGTGGGCCGGACGCACGGACACGTGACGCGTCGCGGTGTCCCGCCGGTGGCTCGCCAGGGCGGAGTCCGGGTCGAGCTCCTGCGTGAGCTTGCGGGCGTGGTTGCGGACCTGGGTGTCGCCCCACGTGGGCAGGTCCGGGGCGAGGGCGGCATCGACGCGGCGCCGGTCCTCCACGGTGAGGCAGGCGGTCGCCTGCGCGAGGATCGTCGCCCGCCACTCGGAGACGAGACCCCGCTCCATGAGCTCGAGGGTCTGCGGCAGCTCCGTGACCAGGACCTTCGCCAGCCCCAGGTGCCGGGAGCCCTTCGACGGCGACTCCTTCCGTGCCAGCGCGACCTCGGCAGCCAGGCCTGCTCCGCGCTCTTCGCGGGGAACCTCGAGCGCAGTCTCGCGGGCGATCCGCATCCGCGACAGGTCGGCGGTGGCGCGTGCCTGGGCGGCAGCTGCGGACGCCTTGATCTCCTCGAGCGCGGTGATCTGGTCGATCGCGTCCGACTCCGAGTCGCGCACGAGCTCGGCGATCGTCTCGACGCACTCGTGGAGGTCGGCGACAGCCGTGCCCGGCCGGCCGCGGGCGGCGTCGCGCGCCGTGCGAGCTGCGCCAAGGTCTGCTACGGCCATCTCGTCCACCCCCGTCAGCCTGATCAGGACCGTCACTGCATCGAACATTCGTTCGAACAAGGTCCACCCTACGACCCGGCACTGACATCGGAGGCGCGGAACCCCGCGGTTGTGGAGGGGTGTGCGGCGACGCGACCTGTGGAGACTTTGGCGACCGGCGACCGGCGACCGGCGACCGGCGACTGGTGACTGGTGACTGGTGACTGGTGACTGGCGACCGGTGACCGGTGACTGGTGACCGGTGACTGGTGACCGGCGACGGATGACGGATGACGGATGACGGATGAGAGGTGAAAGGTGAGGAGTGATGGGTGATGGCCGCCTGGCGAGCGGCAACAGGCAGTCGGAGACCGGTGTCCTCGGGCGCTAGGGGGAAGAGGTGCGACGAACCTTCCGACGCCCTGCCCTCCCCAGCGCCCTCCTCAGTCCTCCTGGCCGGCCAGAATCTCGAGCGCGATCTCGTGCAGCCGCCCGTTCGTCGCGATGGCGTCGGGCCCCCAGGGCCCGTCCTCGCCGTCGAGGGAGGTGAACCGGCCCCCCGCCTCGGTGACGATCGGTACCAGGGCGGCCATGTCGTGCAGCGCCAGCTCCGGCTCGGTCGCCAGGTCCACGGCCCCCTCGGCGAGCAGCATGTAGCTCCAGAAGTCCCCGTAGGCGCGCGTGCGCCAGCAGTCCTGGGCGAGCGACAGGAACGCCCGCAACCGCCCGCGCTCCGCCCATCCGTCGAGCGAGGAGTAGGACAGTGACGCGTCCGCCAGCTCGCTCACCGCCGACACGTGGATCTGGCGCGCGGAGGCCAGCGACCGCCCCGTCCACGCACCGGTTCCCCTGCCCGCCCACCACCGGCGCTGCAGCGCGGGAGCGGAGACGACGCCGAGCACCACCTCGCCGTCCTCGACGAGCCCGATGAGGGTGGCCCACACCGGCACGCCGCGCACGAAGTTCTTGGTCCCGTCGATCGGGTCGACGATCCACCGCCGCGGCGACGTGCCCGTCGCTCCCATCTCCTCGCCGAGGACCGAGTCGCGCGGCCTGGTGCGCGCGAGCTGGGCGCGGATGAGCTCCTCGGCGCCGCGGTCGGCGTCGGTGACGGGGGTGAGGTCCGGCTTGGTCGTCACCTGCAGGTCGACGGCGCCGAATCGCACCATCGTCTGGGCGTCGACCTGGTCGGCGATGACGTGGGCGAGTCGGAGGTCGTCGTCGATTCGCCTGTTGGGGCCGGTGCTCATGGGCCGACGGTACCCGGCCCGCCGTGCAGCTCCGACGCGAGACGCCGGAAGGACTCGAGCCGCGCCGCGCCCGCGGGCCCGGCCTGCTCCGCCCACTCGTCGAGCGCACAGTCCGGCGCGGTCGCGGAGTGGCTGCACCCGCGCGGGCACTCCTCGGCCGCCCGCGCGAGGTCACCGAACGCCTCGAGGAGGGAGTCCGCGGAGACGTGGGCGAGCCCGAACGAGCGCACCCCCGGCGTGTCGACCACCCATCCGCCGCCCGGCAGCGGCAGCGCGACGGCCGAGCTGGAGGTGTGCCGCCCGCGGCCGGTGACGACGTTGACGTGGCTGGTCGCCCTCGCGGCGTCGGGCACGAGCGCGTTGACCAGGGTGGACTTGCCCACCCCGGAGTGCCCCACGAGCACGGTGGTCCGCCCGCCGAGCCGCTCGACCAGGTCGCCGATCCCGTCACCGGCGGCCGTTCCGGCGTCGTCGCCCATCCCCCCGACGACGACGGAGCGCACCTCGAGAGCGGCGTACCGGGAGAGGAGCTCGGCCGGGTCGGTGAGGTCGGACTTCGTCAGCACGAGCAGGGGCTCCATGCCGGCGTCGTAGGCGGCCACGAGGATGCGGTCGATCATGCGTGGGCGCGGGGGCGGGTCACTGAGCGCCGTGACGACGGCCAGCTGGTCGGCGTTGGCGACGATCGGTCGTTCGACGCCCGCCGTCTCGCCGTCCTCCGCGCTGCGGCGCAGCACCGTGCGGCGCTCGCCGACCGCCACCATCCGGGCGAGGGTGTCCGCCTCGCCGCTCACGTCCCCGACGAGCGAGACGTCGTCCCCGACGACGATCGCCGTGCGCGTCCGGTTGAGCTCGCGCGCCTTGACGGCGTTGACGCGGGTGCCGTCCTTCGTGACGACCCGGTACCGGCCCCGGTCGACGGCGAGGACGCGGCCGGGAGTGGCGTCGTCGTAGGAGGGGCGCATCTTCGTGCGGGGCCGCGACCCGCGGCCGGGCCGGACCCGGACCCGTTCGTCGTCGGTGCCGACGTCGCGCCGGCTCACCACGTCCCCCCGACCACGACGCCGGCCCTGGTCGCCGTGGTCATGCCACCGGCCCCGGCCTCGACGTCGGTCCCGGTCGCCGTGGTCATGCCACCGGCCCCGGCCTCGACGTCGGTCCCGGTCGCCGTGGTCATGCCACCGGCCCCGGCCTCGACGCCGGCCCTGGTCACCCTGCCCACGACGCCGGCCTCACCCGAGCAGAGCGTTCCATCGCGTGACGAAGTCGGGAATGGTCTTCGCGGTGGTCCCGACGTCGCGGATGCCCACGCCGTCGACGCGCAGGCCGAGGATCGCGGCGAAGGTCGCCATGCGGTGGTCGCCGTAGGTCTCGACCGTCCCGCCGTGGAGGAAGGCGGGCTCGATGAGGAGTCCGTCGTCCGTCTCGTGCGCGTTCCCGCCGAGCCGGCGCAGCTCGGTGACGATCGCCGCCAGCCGGTCGGTCTCGTGACCGCGGAGGTGGGCGACGCCGCGCAGCCTGCTGGGGGAGTGCGCGAGAGCGGCGACCGCGGCCACGGTGGGGGTGAGCTCGCCGACGTCGTGCAGGTCGACGTCGATCCCCATCAGCCCCTCGTGCCCGGGACCGGTCACCGAGAGGACGTCCTCCGCGGGCCAGTCGACCTCGGCGCCCATCCGGGCGAGGAGACCCGGCATGGCGTCGCCGGCCTGGGTCGTGCTCGTGGGCCAGGCCGGCACCCGCACGGTGCCGCCGGTAACGGCCGCGGCCGCGAGGAACGGGCCGGCGTTGGACAGGTCGGGCTCGATCGTGAGGTCCCCGCCCGCGACCGGGCCGGGGGAGACGACCCAGCGCACCGGCGTCCCGTCCGGGCCGGGGTGCACCTCCACCTCGACGCCGAGCGAGCGCAGCGTCTCCACCGTCATCTCGACGTGGGGGAGCGACGGCATCGCGGGCCCCTCGTGGCGCAGGTCGATGCCGCGGGCGAACGCGGGGGCGACGAGCAGCAGCGCGGAGACGAACTGCGAGGACGTGGAGGCGTCGACGACCGCCTCGCCGCCCTCGACGCGTCCGGTCCCGCGGACCGTGAGGGGGAGCACCTCGGCACCGACGGGTCCGGAGGCGTCCACCTCGAGGCCGAGGCTCCGCAGCGCCGCGACGAGCGGAGCCATGGGGCGCAGGCGGGCGGAGGGATCGCCGTCGAACCGGGTGGCGCCGGGCGCGAGCGCGGCGAGCGGCGGGACGAAGCGCATGACGGTCCCGGCAAGCCCGCAGTCGACCGACGTGCCACCGACGACCGGGCCGGGCGTCACCCGCCAGTCGGCGCCCTCGTCCTCGATACGCGCACCGAGCGCCCGCAGCGCGTCGGCCATGAGCAGCGTGTCGCGGGAGCGCAGCGGACCTCTCAGCAGGGTCGGACCGGCGGCGATCGCGGCGAGCACGAGATGCCGGTTCGTCTGCGACTTCGAGCCCGGGACGTCGGCGGTGGCGTCGATGGGCTCACGGGAGCGCGGGGCGGGCCAGATGTCGGAGGTGGTCACGCACCCCAGGGTAGAGCCAGAGCCCGGCGCGAGAACGGCACCCCTCCCTGTCGGGACGGGTGCCGTCGTCGGTCGGTGAGGAACGGACGTCAGTCCGTGTACTTGTCCTTGAACTTCTCCTTGACCTCGGCCTTGGCGGCGTGGAGGTCGCGGCGCTGCTCGAGGTTGTTGCTCAGGCGCCAGCGGAGCGACGGCTCGCCGTCACGGTCGGCCGCGGCGGTGAACAGGCCACCGATGAGACCGGCGGTGGTGAGGAGACCGCCGGTCATCTCCTTGCGTTCCTCGGCGCTCTCGGCCGCCCAGACGGGGTTGCGCGCGAGCGCGACGGGCGTGGTGACGAGCGCGAGGGTCAGGGCCGCGGTGCGGGGCTTCTTGCCGGTGGCGAGCGCGAGGGCCGAGAGCGTGGTGACGACGCCGAGGGCACGCGTGAGGAGTTCGGGAGCCGCCGTGACCTGCTCGGGGACCCCGAGCCTGTCCAGCGTCGGCCGGATCCGCTCCACCTTCTCGGCGTGCAGGTGCGGCTTGGTGATGGCACCGATCCCGTCGGCGACGAACGGTGCGGCGAGCAGTGGACGGGCGACGATCGAGTGGAGGCTCATGTCACTATTCTTCCCACACTCGCGGCCGAGAGGCACGCCGACGGAATACCCGGGCCACCACACGTCGTTGTGTGCGGTATGACCATGGCTACTCTGACGCGGCCCCCGGCCGGGCCCGGTCTAGTGTGGGGCGCGATGACCACCGACCGAACGCCGGCGCCCGACGCCGTCAGCCCCCCCGACGTCGGGGACGACCCTGACCGCGCACCCGTCGGGGAGGCCGACGACGACCGCGCGGAGCGGTTCGAGCGCGAGGCGCTGCCCTACCTCGACCAGCTCTACGGCGCGGCGATGCGCATGACGCGCAACCCGACCGACGCCGAGGACCTCGTCCAGGAGTCGTTCACCAAGGCGTTCGCGGCCTTCCACCAGTACCGCCCCGGCACCAACCTCAAGGCCTGGCTGTACCGGATCCTCACGAACACCTACATCAACACGTACCGCAAGAAGCAGCGCGAGCCGAAGCAGACCGACGCCGACGCCGTCGAGGACTGGCAGATGCACGCCGCGGCGTCGCACACCTCGAAGGGTCTGCGCTCCGCCGAGACCGAGGCCCTGGAGTCGCTGCCCGACTCCGAGGTCAAGGACGCGCTCGCCGAGCTCCAGGAGGACTTCCGACTGGCCGTCTACCTCGCCGACGTCGAGGGATTCGCCTACAAGGAGATCGCCGAGATCATGGGGACGCCGATCGGCACCGTGATGTCGCGCCTGCACAGGGGACGCCGCCAGCTGCGCGAGCTCCTCGCCGACCACGCCCGCGAGCTCGGGATCCGCACGGAGGTGAGCAAGTGACCACGCCATACGACGACGCGCTCGCGGACCGCATCACCCGCGCGGTCGAGGCCGACGGAGCGACGGAGCCGTGCTCCTGCGAGGAGCTGACCGACCAGGTCTACGAGTTCCTCGACGCAGAGCTCGGCGATGCGCACCGCGAACGGCTGCGCCGGCACGTGCTCACGTGCGAGAGCTGCCGCGGGGAGGTCGACGCGGCGTCACACGTGAAGTCGATCCTGCGCCGCTCGTGCTCCGAGCAGGCGCCCGCCTCGCTGCGCGCCCGCATCGTCTCCCAGCTCTCGGTCGTCGGCGTCGTCGTCGAGGAGCGCCGGACGGACGGCCGCGCCGGCTGAGTGACGACAGGCTGTGTCGGTTCACGGCGCAGCGCGTCGACCGACCAGCGGTGCAGCACCTGACCGACAGCGCAGCACCCGGTCGGCAACACAGCGCGAGGCCAGCAACACAGCGCGCGGCCAGCAACACAGGCCGCCGGCATGTGGGAAGATGGCCCGTCCAGTCCTCCCGCCCGGCGGGAGACCTCCGAGCAACGAGGAGCAGATATGTCCAAGCGCGGACGCAAGCGCAAGGCGCGGAAGAGCGGCGCTGCCAACCACGGCAAGCGGCCCAACTCCTGAGCCCACCGAAGGCCCCCGGCATACGCCGGGGGCCTTCGCCGTTCCCGGGCGAGGATCAGATCTGCGCGCCCTCTGCTCCTCCGTGTGGCCGAGCGCCGTGCCGCCATCGTTCGTTCAGGGCGCGGGCGCGGTGCGATCGTTCGGGCGCGGACCGGGTTCGTGCTCCTACGCTGGTCCGATGCGCGCAGCCCATGTCGCCCACCAGTCCGCCGACGACCCGCTCTCCGGCCTGAGGGTCGGCGACCTCGACCTCACGCCGCCCGAGGGCTGGGTGCGCGTCACCGTGCGGGCCGCCGCGCTCAACCACCACGACCTCTGGTCCCTGCGCGGCGTCGGGCTGCCCGCCGACCGGCTCCCGATGGTTCTCGGCTGCGACGCCGCCGGAGTGACCGACGACGGCCGCGAGGTCATCGTGCATGCGGTCGTCGGAGACCCTTCGTGGTGCGGTGACGAGACCCTCGACCCCGCGCGCACGCTGCTGTCCGAGCTCCACCCCGGCACGCTGGCCGAGCACGTGTGGGTGCCGGCCGCCAACCTCGTCGACAAGGCGCCGGAGCTGACCTTCGCCGAGGCCTCCGTCCTCCCGACGGCGTGGCTCACCGCCTACCGGATGCTCACCACGGTGGGCGAGGTCCGGCCGGGGGACACCGTGCTCGTCCAGGGGGCCAGCGGAGGGGTCGCGGGCGCGGCCATCTCGCTCGCGCGCCTCATGGGGGCGCGCGTCGTCGCGACGTCCCGCAGCGAGGCCGGTCGGGCGCTCGCCGGCGAGCTCGGCGCGCACGAGGTGCTCGAGCCGGGCGGGCGCCTCACGAGCAAGGCGGATGTCGTCGTCGAGTCGGTCGGACAGGCCACCTGGGCGCACTCCCTGCGCGCGCTACGTCCGGGTGGGGCGATCGTCGTCTGCGGCGCGACCTCCGGAGACGCACCGCCCGCCGAGCTGAACCGGGTGTTCTTCAGGTCGCTGCGTGTCCTCGGCTCCACGATGGGCACGCGCGACGAGCTCGAGGCGCTCCAGCGCGCGCTCGTCGTCTCGGGCCTCCGGCCGCGCGTCGAGGAGATCGGCGGCCTCGACGCCGTGCACGAGGGCCTCCCCCGCATGGAGCGCGGTGACCTGGCGGGCAAGCTCGTCGTCGACCCGTCGCGCTGAGGGACAGGGCTCACCCGGCCGGCCGTGACCTCGTCGGTCAGACCGCGCTGGCCTCGGCGCCGAGCCACTGGCCGGTCATGACCTGGCCGGCCATGACCTGATCGGTCAGGCCGCGCTGTCCTCGGCCCCGAGCCACTGGTGCCAGCCCTCGTGCAGGACGAGCCACGCGAGGAGGCCGTAGCCGGCCTGACCGGGCACGACGCCGTCGCCCGCGTACATGTCCGCGAGCCACTGCTCGTGCGCGCGCAGCGGCTCGAAGGTCTCCACGTAGGGGACGTGCCGGCGGCGGCAGACGTCGGCGAACGCGTCGGAGACGGTGGCGAGCCCGCGCTCGTCGATGCGCAGACGCGGCGGCGGGCCCACGACGAAGCACTTGACGTCCGACGCCGAGGCCTCGTCGAGGATGTTGGCGAGGTTGAGCCGCGAGCGCGCGGTCGAGACCCCCGACGTCACGTCGGACGCCGTCAGACCGAGCACGAGGCGGTTGTCGGCGCGTGAGGCGAACCGGGACGCGGTCTCCGACTCCCAGCGGGCCGACATCCCGCTCGAGGTCTCACCGGGCACCGGGAGCGCGGCCACGAACGGGTCCGTGGCATGCCTCGTACGGGCGAGCACCCGGCCGACCCAGCCGAGCGCGCGGGCATCTCCCTGCCCGGCCACCAGCTCGTCGCCGAGCACGCAGATCCGCACGCCGTCGCTCATACCCCTCCTCGTCCGTCCGCCCGCCGTTCGCGGGCCGTCCACAGCTACCCATCCTGCCGCACGTCCGCCGATCGCGGATGCACGACGACGCGGCCCGCACCCGCGGGCCGCGTCGTCGTCGGCGGGTCAGCGCCGGAACGCCTCCTGCATGAGCAGCTTGTTCTCGCGCGCGTGCTTCTGCGCCGACCCGGCAGCCGGGGAGGCCGCGGCGGGACGGGAGACAAGCCGCATCGGGCGGTCGAAGATGTGCAGGTTCCCGGCGAAGAACGGCCACGCACCCTGGTTGGCCGGCTCGTCCTGGACCCAGACCAGGTCGGCCTCACCGAACGGCTCGAGCGCCTCGGCCACCTCGTCGGTGGGGACCGGGTAGAGCTGCTCGACGCGGATGATCGCCGTGCTCGTGTCGCCGGCCTTCTTCCGGGCCGCCGCCAGGTCGTAGTACACGCGGCCCGAGCACAGCAGGACGCGGTCCACCTGCTCGCCACGAGCGACGATCTCCGGATCGACCTCGCCGATGACCTTCTGCAGCTGCCCCTGCGTGAAGTCCTCCACGGACGCGGAGGCGGCCTTGAGGCGCAGGAGCTGCTTGGGCGAGAACACGACCATGGGCCTGCGAGGCTGCGCGTAGGCCTGCTGGCGCAGGAAGTGGAAGTAGTTGCCCGGCGTCGAGGGCTGGACGAGCAGCATGTTGTCCTGCGCGGCGAGCGAGAGGAACCGCTCGATGCGCGCGGACGAGTGGTCCGGCCCCTGCCCCTCGTACCCGTGGGGGAGGAGCAGGACGAGCGAGGACGACTGCCCCCACTTCTGCTCGGCCGACGCGACGAACTCGTCGATGATCGTCTGGGCGCCGTTGGCGAAGTCGCCGAACTGCGCCTCCCAGATCACCAGCGCGTCCGGGCGCTCGATCGAGTAGCCGTACTCGAACCCCATGACGGCGAACTCGCTGAGCGAGGAGTCGTAGATCCAGAGCTTCGCCTGGTCCGGGGTGAGGAAGCGCAGCGGCGTCCACTCCGAGCCGTCGTGGTGGTCGTGGAAGACCGCGTGCCGCTGGACGAACGTGCCGCGCCGCGAGTCCTGGCCCGCGATGCGCACCGGGGTGCCCTCCATGAGGAGCGAGCCGATGGCGAGGAGCTCGCCCATGCCCCAGTCGATGCCCCCCTCCTTCGTCATCGTCGAGCGCCGCTCGGTGAGCTGCTTGAGCTTCGGGTGCAGGGTGAAGCCCTCGGGCACGCGGACGTGCGCCTCACCGATCCGCTCGACGACGGCGGGAGCGACCGCCGTCGACCATCCGACCATGAGGCCGGCGTCCTCCTGCTGGGCGGACGGCTTCTCCAGGCCGGAGACCTGGTCGGAGTCGTCGCCGCCGTCCTGGGACTTCGACGTGGCGAAGCCCTCGTCGAGGGTGCGCTGGAACTCGGCGATCGCGGCCTCGCTCTGCTCCTCGGTGATGTCGCCACGCCCGATGAGCGACTCCTGGTACTGGGTCCGCACCGTCTTCTTCTCGTCGATGAGGCGGTACATCACGGGCTGCGTCATCGAGGGGTCGTCGCCCTCGTTGTGCCCGCGGCGGCGGTAGCAGACGAGGTCGATGACGATGTCCTTGTGGAACTCCTCGCGGAACGCGAACGCGAGCTCGGCCACCCGGGCGACCGCCTCCGGGTCGTCGCCGTTGACGTGCAGGACCGGGATCTGCAGGCCCTTGACGATGTCCGACGCGTAGTAGGACGAGCGCGACGACGCCGGCGACGTGGTGAAGCCGATCTGGTTGTTGACGATGACGTGGACCGTGCCGCCCACGCGGTAGCCCGGCAGCTGGGAGAGGTTGAGCGTCTCCGTGACGACCCCCTGGCCGGCGAACGAGGCGTCGCCGTGGATCGCGACGGGCAGCACCGAGTAGCCCTTCTCGCCGAGGTCGATGCGGTCCTGCTTGGCGCGCACGACACCAGCGAGGACGCCGTCCACCGCCTCGAGGTGCGACGGGTTGGCGGCGAGGTAGACACCGGTGACGGCGCCGTCCGGCGTCTCGTGCTTGCCCTCCGTGCCGAGGTGGTACTTGACGTCGCCCGAGCCGGCGAGGTCGAAGTTGCCCTCGAACTCCCCGAAGATCTGGCTGTAGGACTTGCCGGCGACGTTCGCGAGCACGTTGAGGCGCCCGCGGTGCGGCATCCCGATCGCCACCTCGTCGAGCCCCTGCTCGGCGGCGCTCGTGAGGATCGTGTCGAGCAGCGGGATGAGCGACTCGCCGCCCTCGAGCGAGAACCGCTTCTGCCCGACGAACTTCGTCTGCAGGAACGTCTCGAACGCCTCGGCCTTGTTGAGCGTGGACAGGATCCGCAGCTGCTGCTCGGAGGACGGCTTGGAGTAGGGACGCTCGAGCCGCTCCTGGAACCAGGTGCGCTGGCGGCGGTCGGCCAGGTGCATGTACTCCACGCCGACGGTGCGGCAGTAGGCGTCGCGCAGGTTGTTGAGGATCTCGCGCAGCGTGGCGCGGTTGGTGCCGCCGAACCCGCCGGTCGGGTACTTGCGCTCGAGGTCCCACAGGCTGAGCCCGTAGCTCGTGATGTCGAGGTCGTCGTGGCTGCGCTGGCGGTAGGAGACCGGGTCCGTGTTCGCCATGAGGTGCCCGCGCGAGCGGTAGGCGTGGATGAGCTCGGCGATGCGGGCCGGCTTGCCCATCTCGGTCTCCGCGTCGAACTCGGTGTCCTTCTTCCAGCGCACCGGCTCGTAGGGGACCTGGAGGGCGACGAACACGCGGTCGTAGAAGCCGTCCTCGCCGAGGAGCTTCGTGGCGATCGCCCGCAGGAACTCGCCCGACGCCGCGCCCTGGATGATGCGGTGGTCGTAGGTGGAGGTCAGCGTGAGGATCTTGGAGACGCCGAGCCGCGCGATCGTCTGCTCGGAGGCCCCCTGGTACTCCGCGGGGTAGTCCATCGCGCCGACGCCGACGATGACGCCCTGCCCGTTCATCAGGCGCGGGATCGAGTGCACCGTGCCGATGCCGCCGGGGTTGGTGAGCGTGGCGGTCGTGCCCTGGAAGTCCTCGACCGTCAGCTCGTTCGTGCGCGCCTTGGCGACGAGCTCCTCGTAGCCGGCGACGAAACCGGCGAAGTCCAGGGTCTCGGCCTTCTTCACGCTGGGGACGACGAGCGTGCGGGTGCCGTCGGACTTCGGCAGGTCGACGGCGAGGCCGAAGTTGATGTGGGCGGGCCGGATCAGGGCGGGCTTGCCGTCCTCGGTCTGTCCGTAGGCGTTGTTGAGGTCCGGCACCTCGGCGAGGGCCTCGACCATCGCGAACCCGATGAGGTGCGTGAACGAGACCTTGCCGCCGCGGGAGCGGGCGAGGTGGGAGTTGATGACGAGACGGTTGTCGACGAGGACCTTCGCCGGGACCGCGCGCACCGAGGTGGCGACCGGGATCTCGAGCGAGGTCTCCATGTTCTTGGCCGTGCGCTGGCTCGCGCCGCGCAGCTTGACCACCTCGTCCTCCGTGCGGTTGTCCGGGTTGTACCGGGCGATGGGCTTGGAGGAGTCGCGGTAGGTGGCGGTCGCGGCCTGCGACTCGACCGGCGGGGCCGGGGGCAGGTCGCCGCGGATGACCTGGACGGCGGGGTCGTCGTCGCTCGCGGTGCGCGGGTACTTGTCCGCGGGCCGGGTCTCGGGGGTCGGTGCGGACGTGACGCCGCCGTGACTCTCGGTCCTGGAGGGGGAGGCGACCGCCGTGTCGGCGCCGCCGGCCGCGGCGACCGGGGTGCCCGACGCCGGGACGCCGGAGGTGCCCGAGGCCGAGGTGTCCGACGCCGAGGTGTCCGCGCCGCCGGAGCGCTGCGGGCTGCTCGGCGCGGGGGAGGCGCTCGATGCGGCGGGTGCGCTCGACGCCGTCGATGTGCCTGCACCCGCGCCGGCCTCACCGCCGGCGCGCTCGGCGAAGAACGTCTGCCACGACTCGTCGACCGACGTGGGGTCCTGCCGGTACTTCTCGTACAGCTCCTCGATGAGCCATGCGTTCGGACCGAAGTTGTCGTGTTCCTGGGTGGACACTGTGGGAGACCGCCTTGTTCCGGATTGTTGGGGGAGCGCTAAGGGCCGCCACCAAGCGTAGGCCGACCGGTCGCCCGACCCCCAGCCGAAGCGCGGTTTCGGGCGCGGTTCGGGCCGTGTCGGGTGATGCCCGGCGGTCCTTGCCAAGCAGCGGTCAAGACCCACCCTCCCGTCGGCCGGGCGATGGTCGGGATCGCCCACCACGCCGAGGAGTGCGCGCGGCGAGGTGTGCGTGGCCGGCGGACCGGTGTCCCCGACGCAGGGCGGCGCTGTTCGGGGTGTGGACGACCGTCACGGAGGAGTCGGCGACGCACGTACCCTGACCTGCGGCCGGACGTGCGCTTGGTCACTGGCGGGAGCGCTCCCTGGTCCCTCGACGTCGTGGCTGTTACCGTTTCGTGATCGTGCAGGAGTGATCGTGGCCGGAGCCGCGACGCTCGGCCGCCCCCACCCGCAGTCGCCCGAGAGGTTCGCCAAGCCATGTCTGATGCCGTCGAGGAGAGTCCCCGGCTCCGACGACGGGACCTCCGCACGGTCGAGCACCGGGCCACGACGGCAGCGAACGGCGCCGCGACGCCGCAGGCCACCTCTGCGCCGCGGACCACCTCTGCGTCTCCGTCCGGCCCCGAACCGCGGTCCATCCCCAGCACGCGGTCCACCGCCACGACGCGGTCCACCCCCACGCGTCGCCAGCTGCGTCTCACCGGTCGGCGTGCCGCGGATGCCACGGATCCCGTGGAGCAGCCCGCCGCCGCGAGCCCGTCCGACGCGACAGCACGTCCGCAGGAGCCCGCCCACGACGCCGCCTCCCGGGACGACGCCTCGACGGTTGCCCCGGCGGTCCACGCTCAGTCACCGACGGCCACGCGCGTGCGCCGTCGCGACCTGCGCGCGCAGGCGGAGAAGGCACAGGTAGAGGCCGTGCGGGTCGATGAGGCGCGGCACGACGAGGCACGTGTCGATGAGGCGGGTGTCGACGACGTCCAGCCCGACCACGCGCCCGTCGTGAAGGTCCCGGTGCCCGCCTCCGAGCGGTTCCCGTCCCGGCGTGAGCTGCGCACCGCGCAGCGCAGCGTCGCACCCTGGGCCGTCGCCACCGAGCACGCGGCGGACGCGGCCGGCACCCGGCACCGCCGTCGCGTCGTCCGCACGTCGCTCGTCGCGGCAGTGGCGGCCGTCGGCACGCTCGGCGTCGTCGTGCCGGTCTCGCACCAGTACGCACCGGTCGCCGACGCCCACGTCCTTCCCGCCCAGGTCTCGGCGCTCACCGCGCCGACCTTCTCCGTCCTCAACGACCCGGAGACGCCGTCGACCACCGTCGCCGACGAGCTGCTCGCCTCCGGCGGCGCCGACGCACGGGCGACGTACGCGGCCGCGAGCCGCAGCGAGACGCGCGACGACCTGCGCTGCTCCCCGGAGCTCGCCGCCTCCGGAACACGTGCCGCGCTCGCGGAGACCTCGAGCACCGTGATGCCGATGTCCGCGGACTCCTACCGGGTCTCCTCGCGGTTCGGCTGGCGCGTCCACCCGATCTCCGGCACGTCGACCTTCCACACCGGCGACGACTTCGCCGCCCCGTACGGCACTCCCATCCACGCCGTCGCCGACGGCGTCGTCACGCACGCCGGTCCCGGCATCGAGGGCCGCTCGGGCACGCTCGTCGTCATCGAGCACGAGGTGGACGGGCAGACGTTCGAGACCTGGTCCACCCACATGTCCCCCTCGGGCGTGCACGTCGAGGTCGGGGACACCGTCACCGCCGGTCAGCACTTCGCCGACGTCGGCTCGTGGGGCAACTCGACCGGCCCGCACCTCCACCTCGAGGTCCACGTCGGCGGAGAGACCGTCGCCCCCATCGAGTTCCTGGAGTCCGTCGGCGCCGTCGACCCGTCCCAGGCCTGCTGACCGTGGGGGCCCACGTGTTCGACGGCGTCGGTCCGGTGGCGATCGCCCACCGCGGCGGGTCGGACGAGGTCCCCGAGAACACCGCGGCCGCGGCCGCCCACGCCGCCCGCCTGGGCGTCGTCCTCGAGACCGACGTGCGGCTGACCGCCGACGGCGAGGTCGTCCTCTTCCACGACGACGACCTCGCGCGCACGACCTCGGCCACCGGGCCGGTCGAGTCGCTGACCTGGCAGGCAGTGTCGGCCCTGAGCGTGGCGGGCGGTGGCCCCCCGGCCCGGCTCGTCGACGTGCTCGCCGACCACCCGGACCTGCGGCTCAACATCGACGCCAAGACCGACGAGGTCGTCGGGCCGCTCGTCGGCGTGCTCAGTGACGCCGGTGCCCCTGGGCGCGTGTGCCTCGCCTCGTTCTCCGACGACCGGCTCGCCCGGATCCGCGACACGCTGCCGGCGGCCACGTCGCTCGGCCGGCTCGGCGTCGCCCGGCTCGTCGCCGGCGCCTTCCTGCCCCTCGTGGGCCGGGCATTGGTGGCCGGCGTCCCCGGCCCGGAGGACGGCGTCGTCGCCGTACAGGTGCCGGAGAGCTTCCGGGGTGTCCCGGTCGTCACGACGTCGTTCGTGGCCGCCGCCCACCGTCGCGGCCTCCAGGTGCACGTGTGGACGGTGAACGACCGTGCGGACATGGAGCGCCTGCTGGACCTCGGCGTCGACGGGATCATCACCGACCGCCCGACGGTGCTGGTCGATGTGCTCGGTCGCCGCGGGCCCTGGCACTGACCCGCGCGCGCCGTCCCGGTGGCCCTCGCGAGGGGTCGAAAGTACCCCCGACTGGATTCGAACCAGCGACCTTCTGCTCCGGAGGCAGACGCTCTATCCACTGAGCTACGGGGGCGTGCACCCGCAGGCGCCCGGACATCCTATCCCGCCTGCCGGCCTGCTCAGGTGCGGGTGAGAGTGCTCCCGACCACGTACCCTGTCTCGCGGCGGCCCGACGGGTCGGTGCGGCGGGCGCCGCGTGGGGCGAGTCGAGAGGTGCACGGATGGCGTCGCGAACGGGGGGACGGTCGGACACGCGGCTCATCGTCACGATCGTCGTCTCGACGCTCGTGCTGCTCGCCGTGATCGTCGGGGGCACGCTCCTGCTCGACGGCGCGCGGTCGCCGGCGATCGACGACCGCGACCTCGGCCCCCGCCTGGAGACGAGCATCGTCCACACGGACGAGGACGGCACGGCCACCACCTTCTCCCTCGGCGGCGACTGGAACACCTGGGACGGGGCGCTGTCCGCCGACGGCATCGAGGGCTGGCAGGGCTCGTTCAACGACGGCACGCACACGGTCTCCTACGGCGCCGCGCGCTTCCCGTCGCAGGAGTCGGTCGACGCCTTCACGCGGTCGCTCAGCGACGAGCTCGTCGCCGCGGGCGCCACCGTGCGCGAGGAGTCCGTGACCAACACCGACGGGACGGGGACGCTCCGCATCCTCGACACGGCCGACCCGGACGCACCGGTCCAGTACCTGTGGGACAACGGGCGGGGCCTCGTGTTCACGCTCGCGGGCGAGGAGTGGCCCGTCTACCAGATGTACATGGGCCACACGCTCTAGCTCTCCCCGCCCGGTGCGGCCACCGTCACGCGGCCACGGAGGCCCCCGGCGCGCCGCGCAACTACGCTGCTGGGGTGACCCCCGAAGCTCTCGCCGACCTCATCGCCGCCCAGCTGGCGGCGCTCGCCGCCGACGGATCGATCGCGCTTCCCGCCGACGCCGTCCCCACCACCGTCAAGGTCGAGCGACCCCGTCAGCGCGAGCACGGCGACTGGGCGACCAACGTGGCGATGCAGCTCGCGAAGAAGGCGGGGACGAACCCGCGCGAGCTCGCCACGCTGCTCGCGGACCGCCTCGGCGCCCAGGACGGGGTGGCGTCGGCCGAGGTCGCGGGCCCCGGCTTCCTCAACATCCGGCTCGAGGCCGGCGCCGCCGGCGAGCTCGCCCGCACGATCGTCGACGCGGGCGGCGGGTACGGCCGCACCGACACCCACGCCGGACGCCGCGTCAACCTCGAGTTCGTCTCCGCGAACCCCACGGGACCGATCCACATCGGCGGCGTCCGCTGGGCGGCCGTCGGGGACTCCCTCGCGCGCATCCTCGAGGCGACCGGTGCCGAGGTCACCCGCGAGTACTACTTCAACGACCACGGCGCCCAGATCGACCGGTTCGCGCGCTCCCTGCTCGCCCGCGCGCGCGGCGACGAGGCGCCCGAGGACGGCTACGGCGGCCAGTACATCTCGGACATCGCCTCCGCCGTCACCGCCGACGCCCTGGCCGCGGGCGAGCCGGACCCCGTCACCCTTCCCGACGCCGAGGCGCAGGAGGCCTTCCGGTCGCGGGGGGTGGCGCGGATGTTCGACGAGATCAGGACGGCGCTGCACGACTTCGGGGTCGACTTCGACGTCTACTTCCACGAGGACTCGCTCCACGAGTCCGGTGCGGTCGAGCGCGCGATCCAGCGCCTGCGCGACGCCGGCCACATCTTCGAGGCCGACGGCGCCACCTGGCTGCGCACCACCACCTTCGGTGACGACAAGGACCGGGTGGTCGTCAAGTCCGACGGCGAGACCGCCTACATCGCCGGCGACATCGCCTACTACCTCGACAAGCGCGAGCGCGGCTTCGACGAGGCCGTCCTCATGCTCGGCGCCGACCACCACGGCTACGTCGGCCGGATGATGGCCGTGTGCGCCGCGTTCGGCGACGAGCCCGGCGTCAACCTCCAGATCCTCATCGGCCAGATGGTCTACGTGCTCAAGGAGGGCAAGCCGCTGCGCATGTCCAAGCGCGCCGGCACGGTCGTCACGCTCGAGGACCTCGTGGACGCGGTCGGGGTGGACGCGGCGCGCTACTCGCTCGCCCGCTCGTCGACCGACTCCTCGATCGACCTGGACCTCGACCTGCTCACCGCCCGGTCGAACGACAACCCCGTCTACTACGTCCAGTACGCGCACGCACGGACCCGCGCGGTCGCCCGCAACGCGGCCGAGCACGGCGTGAGCCGGGAGACCGCGTTCGTCCCCGAGCTGCTCGACGACCCGGCCGACGCCGCGCTGCTCGGCCTGCTCGCCTCGTTCCCGCAGGTGGTCGAGATGGCCGCCTCGCTGCGCGAGCCGCACCGGGTGGCCCGCTACCTCGAGGACCTCGCCACCGGCTACCACCAGTGGTACGGCAAGGTCCGCGTGACCCCGCGCGGCGAGACGGCGGTCGAGGACGCCCACCACACGCGCCTCTGGCTCAACGACGCGACCGCCCAGGTCATCGCGTCCGGGCTCGGACTGCTCGGCGTGTCCGCCCCGGAGCGCATGTGACCGCCGGGGAGCAGGGCGGGCCGGCGCAGGTCGTGCCCGGGCAGGGCGTACCGGCACAGGGCGGACCGGCGAAGAGCGACGCCGGCCCGACGGCGGAGGCCGCCCTCGCGTGGATTCCCGCCCCGGAGCCCGACGGCTCGCACGCCGGCCCCTGGCCCCGCACGGCTCGCCGCGCCGACGACGGCGTGCTGACCGTCGGGGGAGTGGCGCTCACCGACCTCGCGGCCGAGCACGGCACGCCCGCCTACGTCCTCGACCTCGCGGACCTGCGCGGACGCGCGACCGCCTACGCCCGGGCCTTCGCCACGCACTTCGACCCCGCCAGGGGCCTCGCGGGCGCCGACGTCTACTACGCGGGCAAGGCCCTGCTCACCGTCGGCGTCGCACGACTCGTCCACGAGGCCGGGCTGCGCGTCGACACCTCGACCGGCGGCGAGCTCGCCACCGCCCTGCGCGCCGGCGTGCCGGGCCACGCGATCGGGCTGCACGGGAACAACAAGTCCGACGCCGAGATCGCCGCCGCGATCGACGCCGGCGTCGGCCGCATCGTCGTCGACTCGCTCGCCGAGATCGACCGGGTCGAGATGATCGCCGCCGAGCGCGGGACCTCGGTGCCGGTGATGGTGCGGGTGACCACCGGCGTCCACGCCGGCGGGCACGAGTTCATCGCCACCGCCCACGAGGACCAGAAGTTCGGCCTCTCGCTCGCCTCCGGCGCCGCGCGGAAGGCGGTCGACGAGATCCTCGGCCGCCCCGCCCTCGAGCTCGTCGGGCTGCACAGCCACATCGGCAGCCAGGTCTTCGACCTCGCCGGGTTCGAGGCCGCGGCCCGCGCCGTCCTCGCCCTGCGCGAGGAGGTCCGCCTCGGGACCGGGACCGTCCTGCCCGAGGTCGACCTCGGCGGGGGCTACGGGATCCGCTACACGGGCGCCGACGCCGTCCCGCCCACGCCCGACGACGTGGCGGCCGCCCTCGCACGCGTCGTCGCCGAGGAGTGCGCGCGCCTCGGGTCGCCCGTGCCTCGCGTGTCCGTCGAGCCCGGCCGCTCGGTCGTCGGCCCCGCGGGCCTGACCCTGTACCGGGTGGGCACCATGAAGGACGTCGAGCTGGACGGGGGCGGCGTACGCACCTACGTCTCCGTCGACGGCGGCATGTCCGACCACATCCGCACCGCCCTCTACGACGCCGAGTACACGGCGGCGCTCGCCGGCCGGCCCGGTGAGGGACCCACGGTCCCGAGCCGCGTCGTCGGGAAGCACTGCGAGTCCGGGGACGTCGTCGTCCGCGACGTCGCCCTGCCCGCCGACACCGCGCGGGGGGACCTCCTCGCCGTGCCGGCGACCGGGGCGTACGGCCGCTCGATGTCGAGCCAGTACAACCTCGTGCCGCGCCCCCCGGTGATCGGCGTCGAGGACGGGCACGCACGGGTGATGGTGCGCCGGGAGACGATCGACGACCTGCTCGCGCTCGACCTCGACTGAAGCCGTCCCTGCACCCGGACGGACCGCGGGTGCGGGCGCCCACGCCCGTATGCTGACCGGCGGACCGGGCCCCGGTCCGCGCCGCCGGTCGACCAGGCCGGCTTCCCCGACCCCGACCGCCGAGGACGTGCCAGTGACCACCGCTCCCGCCGAAGTCCGCGTCGCCCTGCTCGGCGCGGGGACCGTCGGCTCCCAGGTCGTCCGGCTGCTCGGCGAGCGCGCGGACGACCTCGAGGCCCGCGCCGGCGCGCCGCTGCGGCTCGTCGGCATCGCCGTGAGCGACACCTCCCGCGAGCGCGACCCCTGGATCCCGCGTGAGCTGCTGACGACCGACGCCGAGGGGCTCATCAAGGACGCGGACATCGTCGTCGAGCTCATCGGCGGCATCGACCCGCCCCACCGGCTCGTGCGCACGGCCCTCGACGCCGGCGCCACGGTGGTCACCGGCAACAAGGCGCTCATCGCCGCGCACGGTCCGGAGCTGCACGACGCGGCAGCCGCGGCCGACGTCGACCTCTACTACGAGGCGGCCGTCGCCGGCGCCATCCCCATCGTCTACGCGCTGCGGGAGTCGCTCGCGGGGGACACGGTCACCGAGGTGCTCGGCATCGTCAACGGCACGACGAACTACGTGCTCGACGAGATGACGACCAACGGCATCGGGTTCGACGACGCCGTCGCCCAGGCCCAGGAGCTCGGGTTCGCCGAGGCCGACCCGAGCGCCGACGTCGACGGGCACGACTCCGCGGCGAAGGCCGCCCTGCTCGCCTCGCTCGCCTTCCACACGCGCGTCCCGCTGGACGCCGTCCCCGTCGAGGGCATCCGCGACATCACGATCGAGGACATGGCTGCGGCCCGCGACGAGGGCTACGCGCTCAAGCTCCTCGCCGTCGCCCGCCGCTCCTCGGAGCCGGAGGGCATCTCGATCCGCGTCGGCCCGACGCTCGTGCCGGCCGACCACCCGCTGGCCTCGGTGCGCGGCGCGTTCAACGCCGTCGTCGTCGAGTCGGAGGCCGCGGGTCGGCTGATGTTCTACGGCCAGGGCGCCGGCGGCGCACCGACCGCGTCGGCGGTCCTCTCCGACCTCGTCGCCGCCGCCTCCCACATCGTCCTCGGCGGACGTGCCCCGCGGGAGTCGGCCTACGCCAAGCTCCCCTTCCTCCCCCAGGCGCAGCAGCACGTCACCGCGCGCTTCACGCTCGACATCGAGGACCGCCCGGGCATGCTCTCCGTGGTCGCCGAGGTGCTGGGCCGGCACGGCATCTCGATCGAGGCCGTCCGCCAGGCCGGGCACGAGGAGCCGACGGCGTACGGCGAGGGCCTGTACGACGTGTTCGACGACGCCTACGACGGCAGCTCGGTGGACCACGCCGAGCGGCTCGCCGGCAGGGAGAGCGCGACGCTCTCGATCACCACCCACCGCACCGACGAGGCCACCCTCGCGGGCTGCCTCGAGGAGCTCGCCCGGGTCGACGGCGTCCGCGCCGTCCTGCCGGTGCGCCGAGTCGAAGGAGTCTGACGTGGCCCAGCCATGGCGCGGCATCATCACCGAGTACGCCGACCGGCTCCCCATGGGGGAGGACCGGATCGTCTCCCTCGGCGAGGGCGGGACGCCGCTCGTCGAGGCACCTGCGCTCTCGGAGCGCATCGGTGCGCAGGTCTGGGTCAAGGTCGAGGGCGCGAACCCCACGGGCTCCTTCAAGGACCGCGGCATGACGACGGCGATGACGAAGGTGGCGTCCTCCGGCGCCGAGGCCGTCGTCTGCGCGTCCACCGGCAACACCTCCGCCTCGGCCGCCGCGTACGCCGTGCGGGCGGGCCTGACCTGCGCCGTCGTGCTCCCGGCCGGGAAGATCGCCGCGGGCAAGCTCGCGCAGGCCGCGGTGCACGGTGCCACGCTGCTGGCCGTCGACGGCTCGTTCGACGACTGCCTGCGCATCGTGCGGGAGATGGCCGAGAAGTACCCGGTCGCCCTCGTCAACTCGGTCAACCCCTACCGGCTCCAGGGCCAGAAGACGGCGGCCTTCGAGGTGGTCGACGCCCTCGGCGACGCCCCGGACATCCACGTCCTGCCGGTCGGCAACGCCGGCAACATCTCCGCGTACTGGATGGGCTACAACGAGTACGCCGGTCGCACCACCGCGGCGTCGATGGACGAGAGCGCGACGCGCCTGACCCCGGTCGCCACCCGCGTGCCCCGCATGTGGGGGATGCAGGCCGACGGCGCCGCGCCGTTCGTCAAGGGCGCCGTCGTCGAGCACCCGGAGACCGTCGCGACGGCGATCCGCATCGGCAACCCGGCCTCCTGGGACCTCGCGGTGGCCGCCCGGGACGACTCCGGCGGCCGGATCGAGTCCGTCACCGACGCACAGATCCTCGACGCGCAGGCGCTGCTCGCCGCCGAGGTCGGCGTGTTCTGCGAGCCCGCCTCGGCCGCGTCGGTCGCCGGGCTGCTCGCCGCCGCAGAGCGGGGCGAGGTGCCCGCCGGTGCCACGATCGTCTGCACCGTGACCGGCAACGGGCTCAAGGACACGGAGACCGCGCTCGGCCACTCGGGGCTCCGGCTCACCGAGGTGCCCGGGACGCTGGACGCCGCGGCCGAGGCACTCGGCCTCAGCTCGTGACGCGCGTCGTCGCCGACGCCGCCGTCGTCCGGGTCCCCGCCACGTCGGCGAACCTCGGACCCGGCTTCGACGCGCTCGGGCTCGCGCTCGGCCTGCACGACGACGTCGAGGTCCGCGCGGTCACCGGCGCCACCAGCGTCGAGGTCGTCGGTGAGGGGGAGGGCGCGCTGCCGTCGGGGGAGGACCACCTCGTCGTCCGCGCCGTCCGCATGGCCCTCGAGGCCGCCGACGCCCCGCAGGTCGGGCTGGAGCTGCGGTGCACCAACCGGATCCCGCACGGGCGTGGGCTCGGCTCCTCGGCGGCCGCCGTCGTCGCCGGCCTCATGGCCGCCCGCGGGCTCCTGCATCCCTCGGCCGCGGAGGTCGGGGGACCGCTGGACGACGCCGCGCTGCTCGCCCTCGCGACGGAGCTCGAGGGGCACCCGGACAACGCGGCGCCGGCGCTGCTCGGCGGTGCGACCGTCGCCTGGGTCGACGAGGAGGAGGGGCCCACCGCGGTCCGCCTCGCGCTCGACCCCGCGATCGAGCCGACGGTGATCGTCCCGGTCGAGCGGCTCGCCACCTCGAAGGCGCGCGGGGTGCTGCCCGCGGCCGTCCCGCACACCGACGCCGCGTTCGCCGCCGGCCGCGCGGCGCTGCTCGTCCACGCGCTCGCCGGTGCGCCGCAGCTCCTGCTCGCCGCCACCGTCGACACCCTCCACCAGGAGCAGCGCCGGGCGGCCATGCCCGCGACTCTCGCGCTCGTCGACGCGCTGCGCGAGGACGGGCTGCCCGCGGTCGTCTCCGGGGCGGGGCCGTCGGTGCTCGTGCTCGCTCCCGTCGACCCTTCGGGGTCCGCGCTCGCCGGGTCGCCGGGGTGGCGCGTCCTCGCCCCCGGGGTGGCGCTCGACGGGGCGACGGTCCGCGCGCTCGACGCCTGACGCGCGCCGACTCCCTGACCTGGGTGGGGACCTCTCCCCGGTGGGTCCGCGGCGCCCTGCGCGCACCGCGCCGCGCGGACTGCTAACATGGTCCTACCGGTTCCCCGCTGGACAGGCCGCTCGCCTCGCTGCGAACCCCTGGTCACACGCGATCCGGCCAGACTCCGAGATTCCGTACGCACCCGTGCGTGACATGGCACCGGAGCTCAGTCACCTCCCCGGCAGAGAGCCGGGTTTGCAGCGTCCCGGCAGAGCCGGGCGCCGACCGAGGAAAGGCACCTCGTGACAGATACCATCGACGCCGCCCGACAGGGCGCGCTCACCACCCTCAAGCTCGCAGAGCTGCAGGCCATCGCGTCCCAGATGGGACTCAAGGGCACGACCCGGATGCGCAAGGGTGACCTCATCGAGGCGATCCGAGCCGGACGATCCGGTTCGTCGAACGCCTCCGGCACCACCGCGGCGCCTGCCGCCCCCACGACTTCCGCCGCCGGGACCGACGGCTCGGCCGACGGCGGCACGACGACCGGAGGTGCGAGCGCCGGAGGCCTGGCCACCGGTGGCTCCACCGGCGCTGCGACCGCTGCCCCTGCGCGCGACGCCGCCCCGTCGGACGCGTCCGCCTCGGCGGCGTCCGACGCCCCGTTCGACGACGGCTCCTCTGCCGGATCCTCCTCGACCGGTGGCGCCTCGAACGACCGCACCTCGAATGACGGCTCGTCGAACAACACCTCGTCGACCGACGGTTCCGGCGCCGAGCAGGCCTCCGAGCCCGCAGCCGCACCGCGCCAGCGCCGCTCGCGCCGCGCCGTCTCGCCGACCGCGGCCCCGTCGACGGCGGGCGACCTGCCCGACCTCGGGATCGCGCTCCCGGACCGCTCCGCCGAGCAGTCGGCCCCCGAGGGGGACCGACGCGGCGACGCCGGGCGTGACGGCGGTGGACGCGACCGGTCCGCCGGCGGCTCCGGCACGAACCACCAGTCGCGCGGCGACGACCGCGGTGTCCAGGCACAGGACGAGGACTCCTCGGACGGCCGCCAGCGCGGCGGCAACGGCCGCCAGGGCGCGCAGCAGGGCCGCCAGGACCAGTCCGGCCAGAACAGGCAGAGCGGCCAGGGCAACCAGAACGGCCAGAACAACCAGGGCGGCCAGAACGGCCAGAACAACCAGGGCGGCCGCCGCCGCGGCGGGGACAGCTCCGCGGCGGACTTCACGCTCGACGACCTCGGCGAGGCCGCCTCGCGCCGTCGCGAGGGCTCGAACCAGAATCGGGGCCAGGACAACCGGTACGACGACGACGAGGGCCCCGGCGGCCGCCGTCGGCGAAACCGGGACCGCAACCGCGACCGTCGTCGTCGTGGCCGCGGCAACCAGGACCCGGACGTGAACGTCGAGGAGATCGAGGTCTCCGACGACGACGTGCTGCTGCCCGTCGCCGGCATCGTCGACATCCTCGACCAGTACGCGTTCGTGCGGACCTCCGGCTACCTGCCCGGCTCGAGCGACGTCTACGTCACGCTCAACCAGGTGCGGAAGTTCGGCCTGCGTCGCGGCGACGCCGTCACCGGCGCCGTCCGGCAGGGCGACGACAACCAGCAGAGCGTCCAGAACCACGGTGGTGGCGGCGGACGCGGCCGCCAGAACAACCAGCGGCAGAAGTTCAACCCGCTCGTGCGGCTCGACACCGTCAACGGCATGACGGTGGAGCGTGCGCGCCAGCGCCCCGAGTTCGGCAAGCTCACGCCGCTCTACCCGCAGGACCAGCTACGCCTCGAGACGACGCCGAAGGCCATCACGCCCCGCGTCATCGACCTCGTCTCGCCGGTCGGCAAGGGCCAGCGCGGACTCATCGTCTCCCCGCCCAAGGCCGGAAAGACGATCATCATGCAGCAGATCGCCAACGCGATCGCGGTGAACAACCCGGACGTGCACCTCATGGTCGTCCTCGTGGACGAGCGCCCGGAGGAGGTCACCGACATGCAGCGCCTGGTCAAGGGCGAGGTCATCGCCTCGACCTTCGACCGGCCGGCGTCGGACCACACCGTCGTCGCGGAGCTCGCGATCGAGCGCGCCAAGCGTCTCGTCGAGCTCGGCCAAGACGTGGTGGTCCTCCTCGACTCGCTCACCCGTCTCTCGCGCGCCTACAACCTGGCCGCCCCGGCGTCGGGCCGCATCCTCTCCGGTGGTGTCGACGCCTCGGCGCTCTACCCGCCGAAGAAGTTCTTCGGTGCCGCGCGCAACATCGAGAACGGCGGCTCGCTGACCATCCTCGCCTCGGCGCTCGTGGAGACCGGCTCGAAGATGGACGAGGTGATCTTCGAGGAGTTCAAGGGCACCGGCAACATGGAGCTGCGCCTGTCCCGCCAGCTCGCCGACAAGCGCATCTTCCCGGCCGTCGACGTCAACGCCTCCGGCACGCGTCGCGAGGAGCTCCTCATGAGCTCCGAGGAGCTGAAGATCATGTGGAAGCTGCGCCGCGTGATGGGTGCGCTCGACCTCCAGCAGGCCTCCGACCTGCTGCTCGGCAAGCTGCGCGAGACGCACTCGAACGCCGAGTTCCTCATGACGGTGCAGAAGAACACGCCGACGACGCCGAACAACCCCGACCCGGACTACGCGATCCAGTAGCCCTCCGCGCCCCCGCGCCGGTCCTTGGCCGGTGCGGGCGACGCACGTCACCCGTGCACCCCCTGTCATCAGGGCACACGGCCTGGCAGAATATCCCGTCGGCCTCCGGTTCACGCCCCGCACCAGCGCGGCGACCCGGTCCGCCCTTCGACCCCTTGGAGATTCGAATGAAGCAGGGCATCCACCCCGAGTACGTCACCACGACCGTGACGTGCACGTGCGGCAACACCTTCGAGACGCGCTCGACCGCGACGTCCGGCGCGATCAACGTCGAGGTGTGCTCCGCGTGCCACCCGTTCTACACGGGCAAGCAGAAGATCCTCGACACCGGTGGTCGCGTCGCCCGCTTCGAGGCTCGCTACGGCAAGAAGAAGACCGCCAACTGACCTCTTTGATGCGCCGGTGGTGGCGCCGCTCCGTGCGGCGTCGCCACCGGCGCATCGTGGTTCCAGACGGGTCGGCCGCTGCCGGCCGCCCCCGACAGCCGGAAGGACGCCCGTGAGCAGCTCCGAGTTCGCCGACGCGCTGGAGCCGTTGCTCGCGGAGCACGCGGAGCTCGAGGTCCAGCTCGCCGATCCCGGCGTGCACGCGGACACGGGCCGCGCCCGCTCGCTCGCCCGCCGGTACGCAGAGCTCGGCCGCGTGGCCGCCGCGGCCTCCGCGGAGTCCGCCGCACGCGAGGACCTCGACGCCGCCGTCGAGCTCATCGAGATGTCCGACGACGCCGAGGCGGACACCCTGCGCGCCGAGCTGCCGGACCTCGAGTCGGCGCACGAGGCCGCCGTCGAGCGGCTCCACGACGTCCTGCTCCCGCGCGACCCCGACGACTCGCGCGACGTCATCCTCGAGATCAAGGCGGGGGAGGGGGGCGACGAATCGGCGCTCTTCGCCGGCGACCTGCTGCGGATGTACACGCGGTACGCGGAGCGGCGCGGCTGGGCCACCCAGGTGCTCTCGCTCACCGAGACCGGGCTGGGCGGCGTCAAGGACGCGGCGCTGTCCGTGCGCACCCGCGGCGACGTGGCCCCGGAGGACGGCGCGTGGGCGAGCCTGAAGTACGAGGGCGGCGTCCACCGCGTCCAGCGCGTCCCGGTCACGGAGTCGGCCGGCCGCATCCACACCTCCGCGGCCGGCGTGCTCGCGCTGCCCGAGGTCGACGACCCCGGCGAGATCGAGATCGACACCAACGACCTGCGGATCGACGTCTACCGCTCGTCCGGCCCCGGCGGCCAGTCGGTCAACACCACGGACTCCGCCGTGCGCATCACGCACGAGCCCACCGGGATCGTGGTCTCCATGCAGGACGAGAAGTCCCAGCTGCAGAACCGCGAGGCCGCCATGCGGGTCCTGCGCGCCCGCCTCCTCGCCGAGCGCAACGCCCAGCTCGAGGCCGAGGCGGCCGACGCGCGCCGCTCCCAGGTGCGCACCGTCGACCGCTCCGAGCGGATCCGCACCTACAACTTCCCCGAGAACCGGATCGCCGACCACCGCACCGGGTTCAAGGCCTACAACCTCGACCAGGTCCTCGACGGTGAGCTCGGTCCCGTCATCGCCTCCGCCGTCGAGGCGGACGAGGCGGCCCGGCTCGCCGACGCCGGCGGGTCGTGAACGCGCCCACCTGGCGCACCGCGGTGGCCGGCGCGGCCCGGATCCTCACGGACGCCGGTGTCCCGTCCCCGGACGTCGATGCCCGTCTCCTCGCCGAGCACGTCGCCGGCCGCGCGCCGCTGCTGATGGCGCCGGACCCGGACGCGGACCAGCTCGGCGCCTTCGCCCACGCCGTCGAACGCCGGGCCGGCCGCGAGCCGCTCCAGCACATCACCGGCCTCATGCACTTCCGGCACCTCGACCTCGTCGCGGGGCCGGGGGCGTTCGTCGTGCGGCCGGAGACCGAGCTCGTCGCGGGCGCCGCGATCGACGCCGCCCGCGCGGTCGCCCGCCAGGGCCGGGCCCCGGTCGTCGTCGACCTGTGCACCGGGTCGGGGGCGATCGCGCTGGCCATCGCCACCGAGGTGCCCACGGCCGAGGTCCACGCCGTCGAGCTCTCGCCCGAGGCAGTGGTGGTCGCTCGGGCGAACATCGCCCGGCACGCCGAGCGCGTGGTCCTCGTCCAGGGGGACGCGCGCTCCGAGCCCGCCGGGCTCGAGGGCCGGGTCGACGTCGTCGTCAGCAACCCCCCGTACGTCCCCGACGCCGCCGTCCCGCGAGACGTGGAGGTGCGCGAGCACGATCCCGACCGCGCACTGTACGGCGGGGGCGACGACGGGCTCGACGTGCCGCGCGCCGTGCTCGCCCGTGCCGCGCTGCTCCTGCGCCCCGGCGGCCTCGCCGTCATGGAGCACTCCGAGGAGCAGGGCGCCGCGCTGGCGGAGCACGCGTGGGCCGTGGGGCTCACCGCCGCGGCCACCCACCGCGACCTCACCGGACGCGAGCGGTTCCTCACCGCGGTCGCACCCCGGGGCCCGGCCGGGGCCGTGGAACACTCGGGCCCGTGACCGTCTTCGACACGACCTCCGCGCGCGAGCGAGCGGTCGGCCTGGACGCCGCCGTGTCCGCGCTCGGACGCGGCGAGCTCGTGGTCCTGCCCACCGACACCGTCTACGGGGTGGGCGCCAACGCGTTCGACCCCGCCGCCGTCGAGGTCCTCCAGGCCGCCAAGGGACGCGGGCGCGACAAGCCGCCGCCCGTCCTCGTCGGGGACGTCGCGGTCCTCCCGGCGCTCACCGCGGACCTCCCCGGCATCGCCCACGAGCTCGCTAGCCGGTTCTGGCCCGGCCCGCTCACCCTCGTCTGCCGCGCGCAGCCCGCGCTGAGCTGGGACCTCGGGGACACGCGGGGGACGGTCGCCGTACGGATGCCCGACGACGAGCTTGCGCGCGAGCTCCTGCGCCGCGCCGGCCCCACCGCCGTCTCCTCGGCCAACCGCACCGGCCGCCCGGCGCCCAGCACGTGCGAGGACGCGCGCGACCAGCTCGGCGGGTCCGTCGCCGTCTATCTCGACGCCGGCCGGGTCGGGGCGGGCGCCCCGTCGACGATCCTCGACGTCACCGGGGAGCGCGTGCGCGTCCTGCGCGCGGGCGCCCTCACGATGTCCGACCTCGCCGAGATCGTCCCCGAGCTCGCGCCGGAGCGCCGGGAGGAGCGGGAGGAGGACGCGGCCCCGCCGCCCGCCGACGCATGAGGACCTACCTGCTCGTCGCGCTCCTCGCCGCCGCCGTCACCTACCTGCTGACGCCCGTGGTGCGCCGGATCGCCGTGCGGATCGGTGCGATGACCGCGGTCCGGGACCGGGACGTGCACGCCGTGCCCACGCCGCGCCTCGGCGGGCTCGCGATGCTCGCCGGGTTCGCCGCGTCGATGCTCCTCGCCTCGCGGATCCCGTTCCTCGAGGCCGTCTTCGCCCAGTCCTCGCAGGCGTGGGGCGTGCTGCTCGGCGCCACGGTCATCTGCCTCATCGGTGCCGCCGACGACGTGTGGGACCTCGACTGGCTGACCAAGCTCTCCGGGCAGTTCCTCGCGGCGGGCCTCATGGCCTGGCAGGGCGTCCAGCTCATCACCTTCCCGGTCTTCGGGCTGACCATCGGCTCGTCGGGCTTCTCCCTGCTCGTCACGGTCGTCATCGTCGTGGTGGTGGTCAACGCGGTGAACTTCGTCGACGGACTCGACGGGCTGGCGGCCGGGATGATCCTCATCGGCGGGTCGTCGTTCTTCCTCTTCACCTACCTGCTCGCGCGGGACGCCTCGCCCGGGAACTACGCGAACGTCGCCTCCGCCGTGCTCGCGGCGCTCGCGGGCGTCTGCCTCGGGTTCCTCCCGCACAACCTCCACCCGGCCCGCATCTTCATGGGCGACTCGGGGGCCATGTTCCTCGGGCTCGTCCTCGCCGGTGCGGCGATCATCGTCACCGGGCAGATCGACCCCGCCGCACTATCGGCGGGACGCGCGTTCCCGGCGTTCGTGCCGATCCTCATCCCGGTCGCCGTGCTCGCGGTGCCGCTCGTCGAGATCGTCACGTCCGTCGTCCGCCGCGTCGGGGCGGGGCGCTCGCCGTTCCACGCCGACTCCTCGCACCTGCACCACCGGCTGCTGCGCCTCGGGCACAGCCACCGCGCCGCCGTCGCGATCCTCCACCTGTGGACCGCCGTGCTCTCGCTGACCGCGGTCTCCCTCGCCTTCTTCCCGCTGCACGAGGTGGCGATCGGCGCCGGCCTCGCCGTCCTGGTCTCCCTCGTGCTCACCGCCCGACTGCTGCCGACGCAGCGCAAGCCCTCCCGGAGCTCCTCATGACCGACCGCCCCGAACCGACCACCGACGACGCCGACGACGCGGCCCCCCGGAGGGCCGCCGACCCCAACGACCCGGCGCTGCCGCCCGAGCTGTTCACCGGCATCCTGCGCCGGCTCGCGGTCTTCCTGCTCGTCGTCGCGGTCGGCTCGATCGGGATCGGCGTCCTCGTCGGGGGCACGCGCGGGATGTGGGGCGGCATCCTCGGCACCGGGCTCGCGGCGATCTTCGCCGTGACCACGGTGATCGCCGTGCGCGCCGCGGCCAGGCGGCCGCTCGACCTCATGGTCATCGCCGTCATGGGCTCGTGGCTGCTGAAGACGGTGCTCGTCATCCTCGTGCTGCTCGCCGTGCGCGACGCCGACTTCTTCCACCGGGGCGTGCTCTTCGGCTCCGCGGCGATCGCCGTCCTCGGCTCGGTGCTCATCGACTCCCACGCGGTGATGACCGCACGGATCCCCTACACGCGCCCCGGGGCGGGACCCGACCAGGAACGTTGACCGGAACGTGACCGGAGTCGCTCCCGGGGCCGCCCATGAGGGCGGTGGACACCGGGACGAATGAGTTAGTCTGGCTGGCGTCGGCAGGCCCCGAGGAAGCGCTCGGGGAGGGCCAGACCCGCCGCCCACCGTGATCCCAGGGAGACGACCTGTGCTGAATGCGTTGACGAACGCCGCCACTGCCGCGCACGTCCGCATCGTCACCGCCGAGGGGGGCGAAGGCTGGCACGCGCCCGGTCTGGCGGAGTTCTTCCCGGACGCGTTCCTGTTCGAGGGCACCCCCTTCGCGATCAACCGGATCATGCTGGTCCGCTTCGTCGCGGCGATCGCCGTCGTCCTCATCATCTGGTTCGGCACGCGCAGGCTCAAGCTGGTGCCCGGCCGCGGCCAGTCGCTCATGGAGCTCGTGCAGGAGTTCGTCCGCCGCAACATCGCCTTCGACTCGCTCGGCGAACGGCTCGGCCGCAAGTACACGCCGGTCCTCACGGTGATCTTCGTCGGCGTCCTGTTCTTCAACATGACCGGCGTCATCCCGTTCCTCAACATCGCGGGCACGTCCGTGGTCGGGCTGCCGCTGACGTTCGCGATCATCGCCTGGGTCGCCTTCATGTACGCGGGCGTCAAGGAGCGCGGCGCCGGCAAGTTCTTCGGCGGCCAGCTCTTCCCGGCCGGCGTCCCGAAGCCGATCTACATCATCCTCACGCCGATCGAGTTCATCTCGACGTTCCTGCTGCGGCCGGTCACGCTCACCGTGCGTCTGCTGGCCAACATGATGTCCGGGCACATCCTGCTCGTCCTGTGCTTCTCGGCCACGCACTACTTCTTCTTCGAGGCCAGCGCCGTCATGGCCGGCCTCGGCGGAGTCACCCTGGTGGCCGGGCTCGCGTTCACCCTGTTCGAGATCTTCATCGGCGCGCTGCAGGCGTACATCTTCACGCTGCTCGCGGCGGTGTACATCCAGCTCTCGGTGGCCGACCACTAGACCGGCCCCCGTGGTCGGCCCCGGCCGGCGCACAGACCACCACCAGACCGATCCACCCCACACAGTTAGGAACCCTCCACATGGACGGCTCGCTCTCCGCCATCGGTTACGGCCTCGGCACCATCGGCCCCGGTATCGGTATCGGTTACCTCGTCGGCAAGACGCAGGAGGCCACCGCCCGTCAGCCCGAGGTGGCCGGCCGCCTGATGACCAACATGTTCATCGGTGCCGCCTTCGCCGAGGCGCTCGGTCTGCTCGGCCTCATCGCAGGCCTCATCTTCTGATGCCCGCCAGCGGCAACGTCGTCGCCGGGGTGCGGGGGGGACTCGACCTCCTCATCCCCGCCTGGTACGACATCATCTGGTCGCTGGTGGTCGTCGCAGTCATCGCCTTCGCGGTCGTCCGCTGGGGCGTCCCGCGGATCACCGGCATCCTCGACGAGCGTTCCGAGAAGATCGCCGAGGGTCTCGAGAAGGCCGAGCACGCGGAGGCCGTCCTGGCCAACGCCGAGGAGACCTCGCAGGCCGAGCTCGCCGAGGCGCGCCGTGAGGCGGCCGGCATCCGTGAGCGTGCGAACGCCCAGGGCAAGGAGCTCGTCGACGGGGCCCGCGCCAAGGCGCAGGACGAGGCTGAGCGCACCACCGCCGCCGCCGAGCGGCAGATCGAGGCCGAGCGCCGTCAGGCCGCGCAGTCGCTGCGCACCGACGTCGGTTCGCTGGCCGTCGAGCTGGCGTCGCGGATCGTGGGGGAGTCCCTCGCGGACTCCGCCGCGCAGTCGCGCATCGTCGACCGCTTCCTCGACGAGCTCGAGGGGCGCGGCGCGTCCACCGCGGGCAGCAGCTCCGCGGGCACGACCACGACCCGGGAGGGCTGAACCACATGCGCGCCTCCAGCTCCGTCGCCCTGGGCGAGGCCCAGGGCCGCTGGGACCCGGTCGCCCGCGAGGCGGGCGACGCCTTCGACCTCGCGGGCACGATCTTCGCCGTCGCCGACCTGTTCGCGAACCACACGGCGGTCCGCCGTTCGGTGACCGACCCGTCGCGCACCGGTGAGGACCGCGCCGCGCTGGCGACCCGGGTGCTCGGCGAGAACGTCGACGGCCGCGTGAGCGACCTCGTCGCGGGGCTGGCGCGCGAGAGGTGGTCCAGCGACGAGGACCTCGTCGAGGCCCTCGAGGTGCTCGGCCAGGACACCGTCCTCGCCGGCACCGAGCGGGAGGGGCGGCTCGACGAGCTCGGCGCCGAGCTGCTCGACGTCCGCGGGGTGATCGGCTCCTCCCCGGAGCTCGAGGTCATGCTCGGCGACCACTCGCGCGGGAAGGACGAGCGGCGCGAGCTGCTCGGTCACGTCATCGGCACCCGGGTCTCGCCCGCGGCGCTGCTCGTGGCCCGGCGCGGCGTCGGCTCGCTGCACGAGCGCACGGTGTCCGGCGCCCTCGCGAGCGCCGCGGAGCGCGCGGCCGCACGGCGGGACCGGAGGGTCGCCCGCGTGACGGCCGCCGTCCCGCTCACCGGCCAGCAGCGCGACCGCCTCGCGGCCGCCCTGTCGGCGGAGCACGGCACCGACATCGCGCTGCACGTCGACGTCGATCCCGAGGTGCTCGGGGGGCTGCGCGTCGAGGTCGGCGACACGGTCATCGACGGCACGATCCGCACGCGCCTCGACGAGGCACACCGGCGCATCGCCGGCTGATCGACCCCCATTCGCACGAACTACCGGAACCGCAACCGGAACCGGACGAGGTGAGGAAACACTGATGGCAGAGCTGACGATCCGCCCCGACGAGATCCGGGCGGCGCTGGACAGCTTCGTGAGCTCCTACGAGCCGGGGGCCGCGAGCACGGACGAGATCGGGCACGTGGTCTCCGCCGCCGACGGCATCGCGACCGTCGAGGGCCTCCCGGGAGCGATGGCGAACGAGCTGCTGCGCTTCGAGGACGGCACCCTCGGCCTCGCGATGAACCTCGAGGAGCGCCACATCGGCGTCGTCGTCCTCGGCGAGTACACCGGCATCGAGGAGGGCCAGGAGGTCCACCGCACCGGTGACGTCCTCTCGGTGCCGGTCGGTGACGGCTACCTCGGCCGCGTGGTCGACCCGCTCGGCATGCCGATCGACGGCCTCGGTGAGATCACCGACATCGAGGGGCGCCGCGCGCTCGAGCTGCAGGCCCCCGGCGTCATGACGCGCAAGTCGGTCCACGAGCCGATGCAGACCGGGCTCAAGGCGATCGACGCGATGATCCCCGTCGGCCGCGGCCAGCGTCAGCTCATCATCGGTGACCGCAAGACCGGCAAGACGGCGATCGCGCTCGACACGATCCTCAACCAGAAGGCGAACTGGGAGTCGGGCGACCCCAGCAAGCAGGTGCGCTGCGTCTACGTGGCCATCGGTCAGAAGGGCTCGACGATCGCGGCCGTCCGCAAGACGCTGGAGGACGCCGGGGCGCTCGAGTACACGACGATCGTCGCGTCCCCGGCATCGGACCCGGCCGGCTTCAAGTACATCGCCCCGTACACCGGCTCGGCCATCGGTCAGCACTGGATGTACGACGGCAAGCACGTGCTCATCGTGTTCGACGACCTCTCGAAGCAGGCCGAGGCCTACCGCGCGGTCTCCCTCCTGCTGCGCCGGCCGCCGGGCCGTGAGGCCTACCCGGGCGACGTCTTCTACCTGCACTCCCGTCTTCTCGAGCGCTGCGCCAAGCTGAACGACGAGCTGGGCTCCGGCTCGATGACCGGCCTGCCGATCATCGAGACCAAGGGCAACGACGTCTCGGCCTACATCCCGACGAACGTCATCTCGATCACCGACGGCCAGATCTTCCTCCAGTCGGACCTCTTCAACGCCAACCAGCGCCCCGCCGTCGACGTCGGCATCTCGGTGTCCCGGGTCGGTGGTGACGCCCAGATCAAGGCGATGAAGAAGGTCGCCGGCACGCTGAAGATCACGCTCGCCCAGTACCGGGCGATGGCCTCCTTCGCGATGTTCGCCTCGGACCTGGACCCGACGACCCGCCAGCAGCTCACCCGCGGCGAGCGGCTCATGGAGCTGCTCAAGCAGCAGCAGTCGAGCCCGTTCCCCGTCGAGGACCAGGTGGTCTCCGTCTGGGCCGGCACCAACGGCTACCTCGACGACGTCGAGGTCTCCGACGTCTCCCGCTTCGAGCGGGAGATGCTCGACCACATCCGCTCGTCCACGAACGTCCTCGGCGCCATCGCCGAGAGCGGCAAGCTCGAGGACGACACGCTGGAGGCCATGCGCGCCGGCATCGAGGACTTCCGCTCCGGCTTCACCACCGGCGAGGGCAAGCTCCTCGAGGAGGTCGAGGGTGAGGAAGAGTCCGAGGCCGAGGTCGCGCAGGAGCAGATCGTCAAGGCCAAGGGCTGATCGATGGCGGGACAGCAGCGCGTATACAGGCAGAAGATCAGGGCCACGCAGACCCTGAAGAAGGTCTTCCGCGCGATGGAGCTCATCGCGGCCTCCCGCATCGGGAAGGCGCGCGACACCGCCCTCGGGTCCGACCCGTACACGCAGGCGCTGATCCGGGCGGTCTCCGCCGTCGCCTCGCACGCCGACCTGGACCACCCGCTCATCACGGGGCGCGACGACACCGCGGACGTCGCGGTGCTCGTGGTCACCTCGGACCGAGGGATGGCGGGTGCTTACTCGGCGAGCGTGCTGCGGGAGGCCGAGCGCCTCATCGAGGACCTCGAGGCCGAGGGCAAGACCCCGAGGGTCTACGTCTTCGGGCGCCGTGGCGAGAGCTACTTCAAGTTCCGGGGTCGCGCGATCGAGCGGGTCTGGACCGGCGAGTCCGACAGCCCGTCGGTCGAGGTCTCGCTCGAGATCGCCGAGGCGCTCCTGGGCGCCTACCGGGCCGAGGCGGGTGAGGGCGGCGTCAGCGAGCTGCACGTCGTGTACACGAGGTTCCAGTCGATGGTCACGCAGGTCGTGCAGCGTCGTCGGGTCCTCCCGCTGGAGGTCGTCGAGGGTGTGGCCGAGCCGAGCACGGGAGCGCTCCCGCTGTACGAGTTCGAGCCGAGCCCCGAGGACGTCCTCGACCAGCTCCTGCCCATGTACGTGGCGAACAGGATCCGGGCGCAGCTGCTCATGGCGGCCGCGTCCGAGCTGGCGTCGCGCCAGCGGGCCATGCACACCGCCACCGACAACGCGGAGGACATCATCCGCGACTACACGCGCCTCGCGAACCAGGCGCGCCAGGGCGAGATCACCCAGGAGATCTCCGAGATCGTCTCGGGCGTCGACGCGCTGAGCGCCAGCTGACCCGAACCCACACTTCCGAGCACTGACGAGACCGAGGACAACACTCATGACCGCCACACAGTCCGACACGCCGCAGGCGCAGACCGCCGGCGTCGGCCGCATCGCCCGAGTGATCGGTGCGGTCGTCGACGTCGAGTTCCCGGCCGACCAGCTCCCCGAGGTCTACAACGCGCTGAAGACGACCCTCCACCTGCCGGGGCAGGAGCAGGGCTACGAGCTCACGCTCGAGACCGCCCAGCACCTCGGCGACAACCTCGTGCGCGCGATCGCGCTCAAGCCCACGGACGGACTCGTCCGCGGCGCCGAGGTCCGCGACACCGGCGCGCCGATCTCGGTGCCCGTCGGCGACGTCACCAAGGGCCACGTCTTCGACGTCACCGGCGAGCCGCTCAACCTCAAGGAGGGCGAGACCCTCGACGTCACCGAGCGCTGGCCCATCCACCGCAAGCCCCCGCGCTTCGACGAGCTCGAGGGCTCGACGACGATGTTCGAGACGGGCATCAAGGTCATCGACCTGCTCACCCCGTACGTCCAGGGCGGCAAGATCGGCCTGTTCGGTGGTGCGGGCGTCGGCAAGACCGTCCTCATCCAGGAGATGATCCAGCGCGTCGCGCAGGACCACGGCGGTGTGTCGGTGTTCGCCGGCGTCGGCGAGCGCACCCGTGAGGGCGGCGACCTCATCGAGGAGATGGACGAGGCCGGCGTCTTCGACAAGACGGCGCTCGTCTTCGGCCAGATGGACGAGCCCCCGGGCACGCGCCTGCGCGTCGCGCTGTCCGCGCTGACGATGGCGGAGTACTTCCGCGACGTCCAGCAGCAGGAGGTGCTGCTGT
>JBQDDG010000002.1:89281-106144 GCA_052093225.1 Actinomycetaceae bacterium | reverse complement strand
GAAGATCGGCGCCGAGCTCGTCAAGGAGGTCGCCAAGAAGACCGACGACGTCGCGGGTGACGGCACCACCACCGCCACCGTGCTCGCCCAGGCGCTCGTGCGCGAGGGCCTGCGCAACGTCGCCGCCGGCGCCAACCCGATCGCGCTGCGTCGCGGCATCGAGAAGGCCGTCGAGACCGTCGTCGCGCGCCTGCTCGAGGACGCCCACGAGATCGAGACCAAGGAGCAGATCGCCGCGACCGCCGCGATCTCCGCCGGCGACGACGCGATCGGCGAGCTCATCGCCGAGGCGCTCGACAAGGTCGGCAAGGAGGGTGTCGTCACCGTCGAGGAGTCGAACACCTTCGGGCTCGAGCTCGAGCTCACCGAGGGCATGCGCTTCGACAAGGGCTTCCTCTCGCCGTACTTCGTCACGGACGTGGACCGCCAGGAGGTCGTCCTCGAGGACGCCTACGTGCTCCTCGTCGAGTCGAAGGTCTCCAACGTCAAGGACCTGCTCCCGCTGCTGGAGAAGGTCATCCAGTCCGGCAAGCCGCTGGCGATCATCGCCGAGGACGTCGAGGGCGAGGCTCTCACCACGCTCGTCCTCAACAAGATCCGCGGCACGTTCAAGTCCGCCGCCGTCAAGGCCCCGGGCTTCGGCGACCGCCGCAAGGCGATGCTGCAGGACATGGCCATCCTCACGGGCGGCCAGGTCATCTCCGAGACCGTGGGCCTCACGCTCGAGAACGCCGACCTCGACGTCCTCGGCCGTGCGCGCAAGGTCGTCATGACCAAGGACGAGACGACGATCGTCGAGGGCGCCGGCGAGGCCGACCTCATCGAGGGTCGCGTCGCGCAGATCCGTGGCGAGATCGACAACTCGGACTCGGACTACGACCGCGAGAAGCTCCAGGAGCGCCTCGCCAAGCTCGCCGGCGGCGTCGCCGTCATCCGTGCGGGCGCGGCCACCGAGGTCGAGCTCAAGGAGCGCAAGCACCGCATCGAGGACGCGGTCCGCAACGCGAAGGCCGCCGTCGAGGAGGGCATCGTCGCCGGTGGTGGCGTCGCCCTCATCCAGGCTGCGACCACGCTCGCCGACCTCGCCCTCGAGGGCGACGAGGCGACCGGTGTGAACATCGTCCGCACCGCCGTCGACGCGCCGCTCAAGCAGATCGCGATCAACGCCGGCCTCGAGGGCGGCGTCGTGGCGGAGAAGGTGCGCGGGCTCCCCGCGGGCCACGGCCTCAACGCGGCCACCGGCGAGTACGAGGACCTCCTCGCCGCCGGCGTCAACGACCCGGTCAAGGTCACCCGCTCGGCGCTGCAGAACGCCGCGTCGATCGCCGGCCTGTTCCTCACGACCGAGGCCATCGTCGCCGACAAGCCCGAGAAGAACGCCCCGGCCCCGGCCGGCGGCGACGACATGGGCGGCATGGGCGGCTTCTGAGCCACCCCGCCCGGTCGCTGACCGGGCACCGGTGACCGATCGGTCATCACGAACGACGGCGGGCCGTCTCCCTGGTGGAGGCGGCCCGCCGTCGTGCGCGGGCGTAGACTGCCGGTCCTTCGGCAGGAGGACGCCATGTGGGACCTGGGAGCGGCCGCGACGCAGCTGGCCATGCTCGCTCTGGCCTTCGTCCTCAGCGCCGTGGTCGGCCTCGAGCGGGAGTACCACCTCAAGGACGCGGGCCTGCGCACCCACGTGCTCGTCGGGGTCGGTGCCGCGCTGTTCACCGTCGTGTCGGGGTACGGGTTCGCGGGCGTGCAGGGCGAGCCGCCGTCCGACCCAGCCCGCATCGCCGCCCAGGTCGTCACGGGCATCGGCTTCATCGGCGCCGGCGTCGTCTTCACGCGGCGCTCAACGGTGCACGGGCTGACCACGGCGGCGACGATCTGGCTCGTCGCGGCGCTCGGCGTGGCGTGCGGCGCCGAGCTGCCCGTCCCGGCGATCGCCGTGACGCTCGCCTACGTCGTGCTGGTCCCGCTGCTGGGCGCGCTCGGTCGCCGCATCCCCGTCGCCGAGCACCGCCGGACCGTGCTCGTGCGCTACCGCGACGGTGCCGGGGTGCTGCGGGCCGTCCTCTCGGCGCTGGCCGAGGCGGGTTACGCGGTCTCGATGGAGTCCTCGTCCGTCGACGGCGAGGGCGCGGCGCGGGTCGCCGAGGTCCGGCTCCGGCTGCGGGGCCGCCTCCCGGCCGAGGACGTCGTCGCCGAGCTCGCCGCGCTCGATGGCGTGCGGCACGTCGACGCCGACGCGGACCGCGTCGTCCGGGAATGAGCGGGCGGCGGCGAGCAAGGACCCGTCCGCGGCGACCGGGGGACGGGCGGGCGGCGCCGGCACCTCCGTAGGATGACGGACGGATCGGCGGTGCGGTCGGGCGCGGTCGCGGACGAGAGGACCTGTGGATGACGATCGTCGTGGGCTACGTCCCGACCCCCGAGGGACGCGCGGCGCTGCGCCGCGCCGCCGCCGAGGCGACCCTGCGGCGCACGCGGCTCGTCGTCGTCAACTCCCAGCACGGCGGACGGTCGTGGGACCCCGAGGAGTCGGTGAGGTTCGAGGACGACCTCGCGCGGGTGCGCGGGCAGCTCGAGGGCGAGGGGGTCGACCACGAGGTGCGCACCCTCGTGCGGGGCAAGGACCCGGCGGACGACCTGGTCGAGGTGGCCGCCACCGAGGGTGCGAGCATGATCGTCATCGGCCTGCGCCGCCGCAGCCAGGTCGGCAAGCTGCTGCTCGGGTCGAACGCCCAGCAGATCCTCATGCGCTCCGAGGTCCCTGTCCTTGCCGTCAAGGGCGTGCCCACCGACTGACCCGTCCGCGAGATCACGGGGACACCACCCCGCCACCGCACGGTCCGTGCCGATCAAGGAGGTCGTCGATGCCCCGGAGGCGTGCCTCCGCCGCGGGAGGGTTCGGGCTGCTCGTCCTCGCGGTCCTCGCCCTCGGCCTGAACCAGCGCCCCGCGATCACGATCATCCCGCCGATCCAGGACACCATCGCCGCCGAGGTCGGGATCGGTCCCGCGCTCACCGGGGCGCTCACCTCGGTCCCGCTGGCGTGCTTCGCCGTCCTCGGGCTGCTCGTGCCCGCGGTCGAGCGGCGCCTAGGGGTCGACCGCCTGATGGTCGCAGGCATCGTCCTGCTCGTCCTCGGGTCCGCGCTGCGGCCCTGGTCCGGGGCAGGCGTCCTGTTCGCCGGCACCGTGGTGGTGGGCGCGGCGATCACGATCGCCAACGTCCTCCAGCCCGTGGTCGTCCGGAGGGACGCCCCGCCCCACCGGATCGGCCTGCTCATGCCGCTCTCGACGGCGGCCCTCACTGCTGGTGCCGCCCTGTCGTCGTTGGTCGCCGTCGACGCCGAACGGTGGCTGGGCTGGCGGGCCACGCTCGCGCTCGTGGCGGTGCCGGCCCTGGTGGCGCTCGTCATCTGGCTGCCTCGGGTACGACACGATCGAGCACCCGCCAGGCGGCATCCGGCGGAGGGGGAGGACGCCGCGACACGGCCACCCGCACCCGCGCGGGTTCCCGGTGCCCGGTGGCGCACGCCGTGGACCGACGGAGACGCCTGGTGGCTCGCCGCCTACTTCGCCCTCCAGTCCGGCCTCTTCTACGCGACCGCCGCATGGCTGCCCTCGGTGGTCACCGCCCGCGCCGCGACCGACCGGACGGAGGGGGGCTACGCGCTCACCCTCTTCTTCGCCGTCGGGATCGTCGGCTCGCTCATCACCCCGCTGATCTCCCGACGGCTCGGCGGGTACCGGAGGACGGCGCCCGTGTCCGGCGCGCTGTGGGCGGTCACCTACCTCGGCCTCGTCCTCGCGCCGGGTGCATGGCCGTTGTGGGCGAGCATCGCCGGTATCGGCCAGGGCATGGGGATCGGCACGGCGATGACGCTCATCGCGGGCCGGCCGGTCGACGTGTCCCACGGCCGGGACGTCTCGTCGATGGTGCAGTCCGCGGGGTACGCGATCGCCGCGCTGTGCCCGATGGCGTTCGGGTGGTTGTTCGGCCGGACCGGCGGCTGGCTCGCCCCGTGCCTGCTCGCCGTGGCCATGGCGCTGGTGTTCTTCCTCGTGGGCCTGCGGGCCGGCTCCGACCGGCCGATTGGTCGGGCGAGAGGCACCGCCGAGGGCGCATGAGCACCGCCGCCCCCACCGGCCAGGTGCGGGGCGGTGCGATCCCGACGAGCAGCCACCCCTCTGCCGCTCCATGAGCTGACGCCCCTGCTCGAGCGGCGACTATCCCTGCTCGACGGGCGACGTCCCCCGGTCCTCGAGCCCTGCGATCTCGGCGGCGATGTTCTCCCGGGCGCGGCCCTCCCAGCGGGCGCGGCCCTGCGGCGTAGCGAAGATCTGTCCCGCACCGGCGATCGACCGCAGCACCCGGGCCCGGCCGACGGCGAAGTCGGCCTCGGTGACCGCCGGGTACTCCGCCCGCACGTCCTTCGCGTACGCGGCGTAGCGCACGGACGGAGCGGCGAGGATCGCGAGGTCCGCGTCGCACAGCGCTGCCGCCGCCGGGTCGGTGGCGCGGTGGTCGGCCGTCGTGAGGACCAGGCGGGCAACCTCGTCCGGGATCCCCGCTGGCAGGTGGGCGGCGACCTCGGGTGCCGAGAGCGCGGTGGTGGCGAGCTCCGCGGACGCGCGCTCGTCCTCGGGCGTGCGGCCGTCGTGGACGGCGTCGTGCCACCACGCGGCCAACTCGACGGCGTCCGTCACCTGCGCCCCGTCCTCCGCCAGGGTGTCGAGGTCGAGGAGGATGCCCTCGAGGTGCCGGAGGTCGTGGTAGCTGCGGTGGGGTTCCTGCCAACGCGCGAGGAGGTCGTCGCCGACGCTCGCCCATGCCGAGCGCCATCCCGGTGCCGGGTCCGTCCCGTGCACGAGGCGCGCACCGAGGTCCGCCCAGCGTCCGCGCAGCCCGAGCGCTCGACGGGTCTCGCGCTCGTCGGCCCGCCGCGCCTGGGGTACGCGAAGGCCCGCAACCGTGAGGCGCGCGAGCAGCTCGCGGCGGTCGACCCTCTGCGCCCCGCCGGCCTCGAGCCGGGGGAGGGCCGCGGCCGGCACGTCGTAGTGGTCGAGGTCGAACGATCGCGCCGGCAGCTCGTGTGCCGCGGCGAAGGCGTGGAGCTCCTCGAGCGAGTGGTCGGACACGAGGTGCGACCACACGGTGCCGTGGGCCGGCCACAGCGGGTCGTCGACGAGGATCGCCATGCCGTGATGCTAGGGGGCAGGCGTCGGCAGGCGTCGGCAGGCGTCGGCGGGAGTCGGCGGGAGTCGGTGGCGCCGTGCGGGCGCGCCGACGACGACACGGGTCGACCGACCGGTGCCCGCGTCCGCCCCGTGCCCTCGTCGCCCTGTGCCGCCGACCGAGCGGCCCGGTCACACCGCGAACATGCCGTGGGCCGCGGACTCCGCCTCGTCGTACCCGCGAGCCGCGGAGTCGAGGGCGAGCGAGATCTGGTCGAGGTTCGCCTCCACCTGTGACTGGAGCGTGCGCCACTGCTCGGAGCAGGAGCCGAACGCGGCGGACGCGCCGCCGGTCCAGGTGCTCTGGAGCGCCACGAGGTGCGCCATCATTGCGCCGACCTCGCTGCGGACCGAGTCCGCCGTCACCCGCACCTGAGCCGCCGCCGTCGCGACCTCGCCGCTGTCCACCTGGAAACGTGCCATGTCCACCCCTGTCCCGGTCCCGCCCGCTGCGGGACCACGCGAGCGACGCTAGGGGGTACGGCGGCCCGGCCCGCTGCTGGTGGTGTCCGGCTGTGGACGGCGTGCCGTGGGCCGACCTGTGGAGACGTCAGCGCCGACGGCGCCGCGGCTGGTCGTCGGGGCCGCGCTCCATGCCGGAGCGTTCCGTGAGCGGGGAAACGGGCTCGGTCGGGGCGCCGCGGCGCAGGGAGCGTCGACGGGGGTCGCGGCGGTGCGGTTTCGGCGGGCCGCCCTGCGTGCCCGGTCCGCCCTGTGCGGAAGGTACGTCCTGCGTGCTCGGTCCGCCCTGCTCGGCGGCACCGGTGGGCGCGGCGGGGCCGCCCTGTGTGCCGGGTCCGCCCTGTGCGGCAGGGCTGCCTTGCGTGGTCGGGCTGCCTTGCGTGGTCGGGCTGCCCTGCGCGGTCGGGTCGCCCTGCGCGGTGGGGCCTGCGGGCGTGGCGGGCCGGGCGCCGGTGGGGCCTGCGGGCGTGGCGGGCCGGGCGCCGTCGGGCGCGTCGCCGTCGGGTGCGCCGTGGTCCCGCGCCGGAGGAGCGGAGGGCCTGTCCGCGCCGTCCGGCGCGTGCCCGGGACGGGCCGGCCTGGGGCGGGCGAGGATCTCGTCGGGTCCCATCTCGAGCGTGGACGTGCTGATGCCCGGCACATGGCCCGTGGACCCCTCCGAGGTGTCGCCCCGTTCGGCGATCGGGGTCCGCACCACCGCGGGAGGCGGGGCATCGGCAGCAGCCGGCTGCACCGCCGCCGGCAGGAAGCCCCCGTGGCGGTACTGCGCCGTACCCGTACCGGCCGGTCTCGTGCCGTCACCCGGCCCAGGAGCGACGCCCGCACCCGTACCGGCCGGCCGTCCGCCGTCCCCCGACCCCGCAGCGACGTCCGGACCCGAGGTGCCGGTCACAGCCGGGCTGCCGGTCGCGCCCGGGGCCGCATCCGTCCCCACGGAGGCTCTCGGCGCCCCGTCGGCTCCACCCACGAGGCTCGCCTCGGCGGCCTGGAGGTCCCCCTCGGGGCCGCAGTCGCCGAGCTCGGCGAGCTCGGCGCGCAGGAGCGCCAGCTCGGAGGTGAGGTTCTCCCGCGCCGGCCGCTCCCACGCGGAGGCCATCGGGCTGGAGAAGATGGCGCGACGCCCCAGGAGCCGCTCGGCGATGGCGATGCGCGCCTGCACGTAGTGCCGGGTCGGGAGGTGGTCGTACTCGCGGCGCACCGTCTCCCGGTAGGCCCGGTACTCCTGCGGCCGCTTCGCGAGGATCGCCAGGTGCGCGTCCGCGAGCGCGAGCTGGTCGATGTCGGCCTTGTCGACGTCGTGCCCCCGCAGGTGGAGCACGAGCTCTGCGACCCGGTCCGCCACGTCCGGGTCGAGACCGAGGCGCGCCAGCTCGGTGCGGGCGACCTCGGCGGAGGCCACCTCGTCCTCGCCGGCGGCGCGCCGGTAGGCCTGCTGCTCGGCCACGGAGAAGACGATGCCGTGGTACCAGACCGCCAGCCGGACGAGGTCCGGGTGGTGCGTCTCCTCGGCGAGCTCGTCCACCTTCATCAGCACGGACGTCAGGTGCCGCACACCGTGGTGGTGCCGCCCGGCGTCGGACCATCTGTGGAGCAGCTCGCGCGCGTGCGCCTCGAGCTCCTCGCGGGGTGCGCTGGCGCCGACGGCGGCGGCACTGCGGGCGAACGCGGCCGGCAGCCATTGCGGAGCGTCGGTGACGCCCATAGGGGCAAGCCTCTTCCGGTCGGTGGCGGTACGCGGGCCGGACGGGTCCGCGCGGACGATGCTAGTCCCGTCCGTGCCGGGGGCGCCCCCGTGGGGCGGGCGTCGACGTGACCTTCACGACCGGCCCCACCCGTCCTGGCCGCGCCTCGGCCAGTACAGTGCCAGGGTGACTCAACCGTTGTCCGGGGCGCACGTCCTCATCACCGGCGCGACCGGCTTCGTCGGTCAGGCCGTCCTCGAGAAGCTGCTCTCCGCGTACCCCACCACGCGCGTCACGCTGCTGGTGCGGCCGCGCGGCGAGATCTCCGGTGCCGACCGCATCCGCCGGATCACGCGCAAGCCGGTCTTCACCGCCTGGCGCGACTCGGTCGGCGCGGACGGCGTGGACCAGGCGCTCGACGAGCGTGTGACCGTCATCGAGGGTGACCTTGCGGCGGTCCCGTCGCTGCCGGACGACCTCGACGTCGTCGTCCACTCGGCGTCGACCGTCTCCTTCGACCTCCCGATCGACGAGGCCTTCGCCTCGAACGTGGGCGGCCCGGTCTCCCTGTACGAGGCGATCCTCGCCTCCGGTGCGGACCCGCACGTCGTGCACGTCTCGACCTCCTACGTGGCCGGGATGCGCAAGGGCGTCTCCGAGGAGAGCTCGCTGGAGCACGAGGTGGACTGGCGCGCGGAGCTCGAGGCCTCCGCCGTGGCGCGCACGCGTGCCGACCACGCCTCCCGCGACGCCGACCGGCTCGCCGAGCTCCTCCAGCGCGCGACGAAGGAGCACGGCCGCGCGGGCGCGCAGGCCGTCTCGTCGGCCGCCGAGGAGGCGCGCGAGCAGTCCGTGCGCGACGAGCTCGTCGCCGCCGGCCGCAACCGCGCGCGCACGCTCGGCTGGCCCGACGTCTACACGTTCACCAAGGCGCTCGGCGAGCGCGTCGCCGAGACCACGTGGGGGGAGGAGCACCGCCTCTCCGTCGTGCGCCCCACGATCATCGAGTCCGCGTTCCGGCACCCCTACCCCGGGTGGATCGACGGCTTCAAGGTCGCCGACCCCCTCATCGCCGCCTACGGCCGCGGCCTCCTGCCGGAGTTCCCGGCGCTCGCGGACACGGTCCTCGACGTCATCCCGGTGGACTTCGTCGTCAACGCCGTCCTCGCGGCCGCGGCGGCCCCGCCCGAGCGCGGCGCCCCCGCCTACTACCAGGTGGGTTCCGGCCTGACGAACCCGCTGCCCTTCGGGCGCCTCTACACGCTCGTGCGGGAGTACTTCCAGGAGAACCCCCTCTCCGACGCCGAGGGCTCCACCGTGACCGTCCCGGCGTGGTCCTTCCCCCACGGGCCGGCCGTCGAGCGCGGGCTCGGCAGGCGGGAGCGGCTGGTCGAGCTCGCCGACCGCGCCGTATCTGTGCTGCCCGGTTCGGACCGCTCGCGGAAGTGGTCCTCCACCCTGTACAAGGCCGGCCGCGACCTGCGCACCCTGCGCAAGTTCACCGAGCTCTACCAGCCCTACACGCAGACCGAGGTCGTCTTCGACGACCGGCGCACGCGCGCGCTGCACGCGTCGCTGCCCGAGGACCGCAAGGTCGAGCACGGGTTCGACGTCACGGAGATCGACTGGCAGGTGTACCTCCAGGAGGTGCACATCCCGGGCGTCCCCGGGCTCATGCGCGAGCGACGCTCGGCCTCCACCGGCGTGCGGCCCGTCGCCGGCTCGGCCCTCGCCCGCCGCGAGGACGTCGTCGCCGTGTTCGACCTCCAGCGCACCATCGCCCGCTCGACCCCGGTCGAACATCTCCTGTGGGCCGAGCTCACCGCGAAGAAGCCCGGGTCGTGGCCGCGCTCGGTCCTCGAGGTCGTCGGCCAGGCGCCCGGGTACCTCACCGCCGACCGGCGTGACCGCGGCGAGTTCATCCGTACGGTCATGCGCCGCTACGCGGGCGTCCCGGACTCGCGGATGCGGGACCTCATCGACGAGAAGCTCGCGCCCTCGCTGCGCGCCAACCTCCACTCCGAGGCCCTCGCCCGCATCGCGGAGCACCGGGCGGCCGGTCACCGCACCGTCCTCGTCACCGGCGAGATCGACGTGTTCGTCGAGCCGCTGCGCGACCTGTTCGACCACATCGTCTCCGGACGCATGGAGGTCGACGACGACGGCCGGTGGACCGGGCACCTCGCCGTCTCGCCGCTGGTGGGCGAGGCGCGCGCCGCGTGGCTGGTGCGGACGGCGCGGGAGAACGGCTGGGACCTCGACGGCTCCTTCGCGTACGGCGACGCCTACGCGGACCGGCCGTGGCTCGAGGTCGTCGGCCACCCCACCGCCGTCAACCCGGACTCCGCCCTCTACGCGTTCGCCCGCGCGAGGCGCTGGCCGGTCGTCAGCTGGACGGGCACCGCCGAGTCCCGGCTCGCGCCGCTGTGGCGCGCGGTGCGAGGAGCGCGGTCATGACGATGCCACGCCTGCACGGCCGGGCGCTCGTCACCGGCGGCACCTCGGGCATCGGCCTCGGCTTCGCCCGCCAGCTCGCGCTGCGCGGGCTCGACGTCGTGCTCGTCGCCCGCAACGTCGAGCGGCTCGAGGCCACGGCGGCCGAGCTGGAGGCGCTCGGTGTCGACGTGGAGATCCTGCGCGCCGACCTGGCCACGCGCGCGGGGACCGACGCCGTCGTGGCCCGCCTCGAGGACACCGAGCGGCCCGTCGAGGTCTACGTCGACAACGCCGGCCACGGCCTGTACGCCTCGCTCTACGACGCGGACATGTCGGCCCACCACTCGGCGATCGACCTCATGGTCCGTGCCGTGCTCGACACCGGTGCGGCGGCCGCCCGGGCGATGACCGCCCGCGGCCACGGCGTCATCATCCCCATCGGCTCCATCTCCGGGATGATCCCCACCGGCCACTACGCGGCGATCAAGGCGTGGACGAACACCTGGGCGGAGTCGCTCGGCGTCGAGCTCGACGGCACCGGGGTGACCGTCACCTGCGTGATGCCCGGCTGGGTGCGCACCGAGTTCCACGAGCGCGCCGGCATGTCCACGGGCAAGATCCCCGACTTCATGTGGCTCGACACGGACCAGGTGGTGGTCGAGTCGCTCGACGCCGCCGAACGGGGCGACCACCGCGTCGTACCCTCGTGGCGGTACAAGATCATCGCGTTCGCAGCCGAGCGCGGACCCAGGGCCGCCGTGCGGGCAGTGTCCCGCGTCATCCAGGGAGGCAGACGATGAGCGCCGCACCGAGCCAGCCGCCGGTCGAGACCGGACGTGGCGCCCCGCCGACGAACCGGCAGCACGCCCACCAGGCCGCCCGCGCCGCGCGCGAGGCCGCGGGCCGGCTCGTGGACGCCGCCGGGGACAGCCTCCTCCAGTACACCTCCGGCCTGTGGCGCTCCGGTCGCGTGGTCGCACAGAAGGGCCCGCTCAACGCGCTGCTCCACGCGGCCACCCGGATCGACGTCGTCGGCAAGGACAACCTGCGCAAGGTGCGCGGCCCCTTCGTCGTCGCGCCCAACCACAGCTCGCACCTCGACGCCGCGGTGATCCACGCGATCATGCCGTGGCAGCACGCCGGCAAGGTCGCCACCGCGGCCGCGGGGGACACCTTCTACACGAAGCGCCTCACGCGCGTGCTCACGTCCCTGTTCTTCAACACCTACCCGGTCGACCGGTCCGGCAACAGGCGCCGGGCGGGCCTCTCCGCGCGGCTCGTGGACGCCGGCGTCCCGCTGCTCATCTTCCCCGAGGGCACCCGCTCCAGGGACGGCCGGATGGGCCGGTTCAAGCCCGGGGTGGCGGCGCTGTGCGTCACCCGGCGGATCCCGTGCATCCCGGTCGCCCTCATCGGCTTCCACGAGGCGATGCCCGTCGGGGCGTCGTTCCCGGCCACCGGGCGCCCGCGGCTCAAGGTGGTCGTCGGCCGCCCGCTGCGGCCCAGGCCGGGCGAGCGGATCCGGGAGTTCAACGAGCGGATCCAGGCGCAGGTCGCCGCGATGTACGCGGCCCGGACCCCGGACGTCGTCGTCGCGCGGCCCGGCACCGGCACACACGGTCGCAACGGCGGCCAGGAGGAGGCATCGTGACGGACGTCCAGCACATGAAGTGGTGGGGGTGGGGCGTCGAGGGTGTCGCGTTCACCCACGACAACAAGCCGAACTTCGCCCCCTTCGTGCTGGACCGGGTCGGGCTCGACCTCGCGCTCGGCGGCACCCCGCCGCCCGCGTTCGAGGACCTCGACGTCCCCGCGACCCGCCTGCCGGACGGCCTCGCGGGCGAGCTGCGGGCCGCACTCGGGGAGGCCCACGTGGTCACCGAGGCCATGGACCGCGTCGTCCACACCTACGGCAAGGGCATCGCCGACCTCGTGCGTGTGCGCGCCGGCGACCTGCCCCGGGTGCCCGACGTCGTCGTCTACCCGGGTGACGAGGACGAGGTGCGCGCCGTCGTCGACCTCGCGGACGCGGCCGACGCCGTGATCATCCCCTTCGGCGGCGGCTCGAACATCTCCGGCTCGCTCACCCCGCAGCCCACGGAGACCCGCACGATCGTCTCGCTCGACATGGGCCGGATGAACAAGGTCCTCGAGATCGACGAGGAGGCGGGGCTCGCGCGCGTGCAGGCCGGCGTGCTCGGCCCGGACCTCGAGGAGCAGCTCGGCGCGCGGGGCTGGACGTCGGGCCACCAGCCGGACTCCTTCCGCCACTCCACCCTGGGCGGCTGGATCGCCACGCGCTCCTCCGGCATGCAGTCGGACCGGTACGGCGACATCGCGGACATCACCCGCGGCCTGCGCAGCGTGCTGCCGGGCAAGGTCGTCGACCTGCGGCCGCTGCCGTCGACGTCGACGGGCCCGTCGGTGCGCGAGATGATCATCGGCTCGGAGGGACGCCTCGGCGTCGTCACCGAGGCCTGGATCCACGTCCACCCGCTGCCCGAGAAGCGCCTCGTCGTCGCCTACCTGTACCAGAACTTCGGCTCCGCCCTCGAGGCCATGCGGGGGATCTCCGCCTCCGACGTCCACCCGTCGGTCACCCGGGTCTCCGACGCGGCCGAGACCGCCTTCTCCCTGTCCACGCAGAAGGTGCAGACGGGCCTCAAGGGCAAGCTGTCCAAGGGCGTGTTCGACCTCCTCGCCGCCCGTGGCTGGGACCTCGACGAGGTCTGCCTCAGCTACGTCGGCTACGAGGGCTCGCCCCGGCACGTCGCCTACCAGCGCAAGGCCGTGGGGAAGATCGTCTCCCGCCACGGCGGCGTCCCGCTCGGCACGGGACCCGGTGCCCTGTACGACCAGAAGAAGTTCGACACCCCCTACATCCGCGACTTCCTGCTCGACAAGGGCGCACTCGCGGACGTGTCTGAGACGGCGGCCCCGTGGTCGAGGCTGCAGGGGATCTGGGAGGGCGTCGTCGAGGCAGCCCGGGCGAACTTCGACGCGCTCGGGGTGCGTGGCTTCATCATGTGCCACCTCTCGCACAGCTACCACTCGGGGGCGTGCCTGTACTTCACGTTCGCGTTCCCGGCCCGTACGGGCGACGGCGCGCTGCCGCCGCTCGAGCAGTACTGGCAGGTGAAGTCGGCCGTCCAGCAGGCCTTCATCGACGGCGGCGGGACGCTCTCGCACCACCACGGCGTCGGCACGGACCACGCCCCGTGGATGGAGCAGGACGTCTCCGAGGCGGGCGTCGACCTCATGGTGGGTCTGTTGAGGTCCGCCGACCCGGGACGCCGGCTCAACCCCGGCACGCTGCTGCCCACGCACCGCGAGTGGTGAGATAGGGCCGACGAGGACGCCGTCGGGGCCGCCGATCCAGCTGCCGCGGCTCAGACCGCCGTCGGCGGGATCTCGTCGGAGGTCTCCATGCCGGCCGGCGGGCCCTCGACGGGCAGCGTGATCTCGACGGTCGTGCCGCCGCCGGGCGTCGCGAGCACGCGCGCCTCGCCGCCGTGCGCCCGCGCCACCGACGCGACGATCGCGAGGCCCAGGCCCGAGCCGCCACCCGTCGAGCGGGCGCGGGAGCGGTCGAGCCGGTAGAAGCGCGTGAAGACGCGGCGCGCCTCCTCCGCCGGGATGCCGGGGCCGTGGTCCTGCACGCGGAGCACCACCTGGTCCTGCGGGACCGGTCCGGGCGCCAGGGGAGCGGTCGCCACCGGAGCGTTCGCGCCGCGTCCGCCCAGCAGGCCGAGGATCCGCCGATCCGGCACCGCACGCCGCCCGGTCGGCCCGGCGGCCACCGCGGCGCGCGGAACCGTGCGCCCGGTCTCGGCGTCGTCCGCCGAGCCCTCGGACCACGCCGGGGGGCACGGTCGCCCGGTGCCGGCGTCGGTGGTGCCCGACGGCGGACGGTCACCCGACGACGCGCGGCCGGCCGACGGCGTCCGGTCGCCCGACGGCGTTCGGTCACCTGAGAGCGCGGGGTCACCGGACGGCGTCGGGCCGCCGGTCGGGGAGGGGGCCCCGCCACCGGTGGCGGCCGCACCCGTGCCGGGCGAGTTCGCCGCGCCGTCGTCGAGCCGGCCGACCGCCGCCCATCCCGCGGGGCCGCGCGAGGCGCCGTCACCGGCGGGAGCAGCCTGCGGGGGCGTTGCCGCGCGGAAACCGACGAGGATCTCGACGTCCGTGCCGGCGGGCGTGTGCCGCACGGTGTTGCCGACGAGGTTGGCGAACACCTGCCGCACCTGGTTGGCGTCCGCCCGGACGACGGTCGGCCCGGGATGGTCCGGCAGCGGTACGAGCCGGGCCCTGCGGGTCGGGTCGAGCGCGCGGAGGTCGCGGACGGCGTCCTCGGCCACCTCGGCGAGGTCGACCTCGGTGAGCTCGAGGCGGCGTGCCTCGTCGATGCGGGCGAGGGCGAGGAGGTCCTCGACCAGCGTGCCCATCCGCGTGGCCTCGGCCTCGATGCGCCCCATCGCGGCGGGCACCTCCGAGTCGGGCACCCCGCCCATCCGGTGCAGCTCCGCGTACCCGCGCACGGTCGCGAGCGGGGTGCGCAGCTCGTGGGAGGCGTCGGCGACGAACCGGCGCATCCGCCGCTCGGAGGCCGACCGGGCGGAGAAGGCCCGCTCGATCTGGGAGAGCATCGTGTTGAGGGACTCGGACAGGGAGCCGATCTCCGTCCCGCGCGGGCCGGGCGGGATGCGCTTGGTGAGGTCGCCCGCCGCGATCGCCCCTGCCGTCCGCTCGATCGACCTCAGGTCGCGCAGCTCGTGCCGGATGAGCAGGTAGCCGAACGTCGCGCCGAGGACGAGCAGGGAGAACGAGATGAGGACGACGTACTTGCCCGTCTCCTGAAGGGTCGCCGAGATCTCGTCCATCGGCGTCGAGAGGGTGAGCACGCCGACCTGGTCACCGGAGGAGTTGACGAGCGGCAGCGCGAGCGCCCGCCAGCTGATGCCGTCCTGCGTGCCCTCGAGCGTGGTCGGCCGCGAGGCGGACTGCTCGGGCAGCACGGGGAGACCGACGGAGGCGGAGGTGCGCGGGTGGGCGACGGTCTGCGTGCTCTCGCCCTGGAGCGTGATGCTGACGACGTAGCGGGTGGGCACGACCTGGTCGTCCCCGGCCCGGATCTCCTCGAGGTCCTCCTGCGCGATCGTCTCGACCGTGTCGTGCAGGTTCTCGTCGACCTGGTCGACGAGCTGGCCGCGCAGGACCGTGATGACGGTGACCCCGGAGAGCCCGAGGCCGAGGGCCAGCAGCACGACGGTGGTGACGACGAGCCGTGCCGACAGCGACCACCCCTCCGAGGTCGCGTGCCCGTGCCGCGACCGTCCGGACGCGCGCATCAGGTCGTCGGCCGGCGCAGGACGTAGCCGAAGTTGCGCCGGGTGTGGATGAGCGGGGCGAGGTCGTCCGCCGCGTCACCCGTGAGCCCGAGGAACTCCGGGGAGTCGATCTTGCGCCGCAGGTAGGAGATGTAGGACTCGACGATCGTCGCCTCGCCGTTCCAGTCGTACTCCCACACGTGGTCGAGGATCTGCGCCTTGGAGACGACACGCTCGGCGTTGACGAGCAGGTAGCGCAGGAGCTTGAACTCGGTGGGGGCGAGGTTGACGAGGACACCGGCGCGACGGACCTCGTACGCGTCCTGGTCGATCTCCAGGTCCGCGTAGCGCAGCACCGGGTCCTCGACCTGTCCCGTCACGCCCACGCGCCGCAGGACGGTGCGGATCCGGGCGACGACCTCCTCGAGGCTGAACGGCTTGGTGATGTAGTCGTCGCCGCCGACGGTGAGGCCGTGCACCTTGTCGGAGAGGTCGTCGCGCGCGGTGAGGAAGAGGACGGGCAACGACTCGTCGTGCGCGCGGAGCCGGCGCAGCACGGTGAACCCGTCCATGTCGGGGAGCATGACGTCGAGGACGACGAGGTCCGGGCGGTTGTCCGAGGCCAGCCGCAACGCTTCGTTCCCGTCCGCCGCGGGGGTCACCTCGAAGCCGGCGAAGCGCAGCGACGCGGTGAGCAGCTCGAGGATGTTCGGCTCGTCGTCGACCACCAGGAGGTGCGCCTCGGTGGCTCGGGCACCGGGGGTGGAGGCGATCGACATGCGAGCATCCTCCACCCTGTTCCTGGACGTTTCCTGGGAGCGCGAGCTGGTGGTGGCGGCGGTCGTGGCGGTGACGGCGGTGGTGCCGGAGCCAGTGGTGCCGGAGCTGTAGGTGCCTGCTGTGCGGGCGGGAGGGCTCAGAGGAACTGGGCGGCGTCGAACGAGGTGAGCGGGATGATCCGCACGCGGGGCAGCGCGGCGGTGAACGCCCGGACGTCGTCCTCGAGGTCGTGGACGACGAGGCCCTGGGCGGTCAGCGCCGTCAGCTCGTGGTTGAGGAACTCGCGGAACGCGAGGACGCCCACGCGGTGGCCGGCCTCGAGGAGGTCCTCCATCTGGGGCAGGAAGTCGCCGTCGTGGGAGACGAGGAGCACGTCACCGTGCCCCTGGGCGAGGATGGCCTCGAGCATGCGCTGGACACCGATGTCGACGACCTTCTCGGTGGTCGAGCCGGACAGCGGGATGGGGCGGTAGTCCATGGCGAGCAGTGCCTGGACGAACGAGGTCGGCAGGTTGCCGGACGTCGCGTTGAGGAAGAACAGGCCCTTGGCGTCACCGCCCCACACGTCGGACGCGTAGGTGAGCACCCGGTCCCAGCGCGGCCGCTCGTCGGGGTTCGGACGGTGACCGAGGATGCTCACCCCGAGCGTGGCGTCGATGTTCTCGCCGTCGATGACGAGGTACGTGGTGGGGGTGTCGCTCATGGGGACAGGCTACGGGTCGGCGACGTCGGGGCGGCCCCGAGCATCCCCGGGCGGCCCCGAGCCCCGGGCGTGTGCGGGCGTGCGCCCCGGTGCGCCCCCATGCGCCGAGGACGTGCCGTAGGTGTCGAGGACGTGCCTGCGAAGCACGTCCTCGGCACCCTCAGCACGTCCTCGGCGGGGGGCGGGGGGCCCGGGGGACGGGTGGTCCGGTCAGCGGCGCAGCGCGGGCTCCGCGTCCCGGT
>JBQDDG010000002.1:67842-89181 GCA_052093225.1 Actinomycetaceae bacterium | reverse complement strand
GGCCCGGGGGACGGGTGGTCCGGTCAGCGGCGCAGCGCGGGCTCCGCGTCCCGGTCCTCCTGGGACTCCGCGTCGTCGGAACGGCCCTGCGCGCCGTCGTCCGGCCTGTGCTGCGACTCCGCGACATCGGAGCCGCCGGCCCGGTCCTGGGAGCCCGCGTCGGTGTCCGACCCCGCACCGGTCGCGGTCGCGTCCTCGTCGTCGGTGAAGAGGTTCTCGGCGTCGGCCGAGTCGTACCGCGCACGGTCGAGGATGCCCTCGCGGTGCGCGACGACGGTCGGCACGAGCGCCTGCCCGGCGACGTTGACCGCCGTGCGCCCCATGTCGAGGATCGGGTCGACGGCGAGCAGCAGCCCGACGCCCTCGAGCGGCAGCCCGAGCGTGGACAGGGTGAGCGTGAGCATGACGGTCGCGCCCGTCATCCCGGCGGTGGCGGCGGAGCCGACGACCGAGACGAAGACGATGAGCAGGTAGTCGGTGATGCCGAGCGAGAGCCCGAAGAACTGGGCGACGAAGATCGCCGAGATCGCCGGGTAGATCGCGGCGCAGCCGTCCATCTTCGTCGTCGCGCCGAGCGGCACGGCGAACGACGAGTAGCCGCGCGGGACCCCGAGGTTGCGCTCGGTCACGCGCTGGGTGAGCGGCAGCGTGCCGATCGAGGAGCGGGACACGAAGGCGAGCTGGATCGCCGGCCACGCCCCGCGGAAGTAGCGCGAGACCGAGAGCCCGTGCAGCTTGAGCACGATCGGGTAGACGGCGAACAGGACGATCGCGAGCCCGAGGTAGATGGCGAGCACGAACCCGCCGAGCGAGGCGATCGAGCTCCAGCCGTACGAGGCGATCGCGTTGCCGATGAGGCCCACCGTGCCGATCGGGGCGAGGCGGATGACCCACCACAGCACCTTCTGGACGACGGCGAGGACGGACGCGGACACCGACAGGAACGGGTCCGCCTTCTCGCCGACCTTGAGCGCCGCGATCCCGACGACGAGGGCGACGACGATGATCTGCAGGACGTTGAAGCCCGGGGAGGCGCTCACGCCCTCGACGGCGCCGTCGGCGATCTGCAGGCCGGCGTTGATCTCGAGGCCGAGGAAGTTCGCGGGCACGATGCCCTCGAGGAAGCCGAGCCAGCTGCCCTGGCGACCGGGGGCCTCCGCCTGCGAGGCGTCGACGCCGGCGCTGCTGCCGGGCTGGATCGCGAGGCCGAGGCCGATGGCGATGAGCACGGAGACCAGGGCGGTGACGGCGAACCAGATGAGCGTCTGGGCCGCGAGCCGGGCGGCGTTGGCGATGCCCCGCAGGTTGGCGATCGACGAGACGATCGCGAGGAAGACCAGCGGCGGGACGATCGCCCGCAGCAGCCCGATGAAGATCGACCCGATCGTGTCGAGCGTCGTCGTCAGTGCGTTGGGCTCCTCGTCGGCGCCCGTCCCGAGCTCGAGCGCGAGCCAGCCGAGCAGGACCCCTGCGACGAGGCCGAGAATGATCTGCGTGCTGAACGACGGCAGCCGGAGGCGGCGTCGCGGAGCGGTGGTGGTCGTGGTGGACACAGGTGTGCCTTTCGTTGGGTGACGGGCGTGCGCGACGGCGCGGCACGTGTCGGCCCGTCGGGGCGGGAGGGGTGGCGCGGCGACCAGGCCGGGCCTCGGGCGCCTCAGCGGCGCGGTGCGCACCGGTGGGCGGTGCGGAAGGAGCTCGAGCGGGTCAGGCGGCCGGCTCGGCGGACTCGCACCGACACGACATCGTCGAGCGTCGACCGAGGTCGACGTCGAGACGCGTCGTGAGGTGCCAGTCGTTGCGCAACGGTGCTCCCAGGCTGTGTCCGCGATGCGGACGAGAAAGTTGACGGTTCAATGGAAGCACACATCCGGCGGTCTGAGAACCATCGCGGGGCCGGGGGCACATCGTGGACATGGCGGGCCTATGGCGCGTCGGCCGGCCCGTCGCCCCGACCGCCGAGGTAGTAGGGGGACAGGAGCGAGGCGCGTTCCTCGCGCAGCACGGAGCAGCGCTCGGAACGGACGATCCGGCCCCGGTGCATCACGTGGGCCGTCGTCCCGACCCCGAGTGCGACCTCGACGAACTGCTCGACGAGGAGGATGCCCATGCCGGAGCGGGCGAGCCCCGTGAGGGCGTCGACGAGCGTGCGCACGGCCTGCGGGGCGAGGCCGAGGGAGAGCTCGTCGACCATGAGGATCCGCGGCCGGGTGGCGAGCGCGCGCGCGAGGATGAGCATCTGCTGCTCGCCGCCCGAGAGCAGGCCGGCGCGCACATCGCGTCGTTCGGCGAGCCTCGGGAAGAGGTCGAAGGCCCGTGTGAGGGCGGCCCGGGAGCGATCGACGACGGCGAGGTTCTGCGCCACCGTCAGCCGGGAGAACACGCTGCGCCCCTGCTCGGCGTAGGCGAGCCCGGCGGACGCGCGCCGGTGGACCGGGAGCCGGTCGAGGCGCCTGCCCGCGAGCGTGACCGAGCCGGACTCCGCCGGCAGCACCCCCGCGATCCCGTCGAGCAGGGTGGTCTTGCCGGCGCCGTTGGGGCCGAGCAGCACGGTGATCTCGCCCTCGGGGACCTCCAGGTCGACGTCCCGGCAGATCGTCAGCTCACCGCGCGGCACGGTGAGTGCCTCGATCGTCAGCGCGCCGCTCATGTGGTCGCCCCCGTGCCGAGGTAGGCGGCTACGACGCGCGGGTCGTCGAGCACGTCGGCCACGGGTCCCTCCGCGATGAGCCGCCCGTCGTCGAGCGCGGTGGCGCGGGTGGCGGCGGCGCGGACGAACTCCATGTCGTGCTCGATGAGCAGCGTGGCGCAGCCGAGCTCGGCGGGGATGCGTCGCACCCGCTCGGCGAGCTCCAGGCTCTCGGCGTCGGCGAGCCCCGCCGCGGGCTCGTCGAGCAGCAGCACCCGCGGCCCGGAGGCGAGGGCGCCGGCGATCTCGAGGATGCGGCGCGACCCGACGTCCATCAGACGGATCGGCACGGTGGGGTCCGGCAGCCCGAGGAAGCGGGCGACCTCGGCGGTGCGGCCGGCCGGCGCCCCACCGGCGGCGAGCCGCAGGTACTGGCCCACGGTGAGCCCCTCGACGGCGTGCCCGTGCTGGAACGTGCGCCGGATGCCGAGACGCGCACGCGCGGTGGCAGACGCGGCGTCGACCGGTCGCCCGTCGAGGTGGACCTCACCACGGTAGGTCGCCAGGAAGCCGGTGACGGCGTCGACGAGCGTGGACTTCCCCGCGCCGTTCGAGCCGATGAGGGCGTGCACCCCGGTGCCCTCGACCGTGAGGTCGACGCCGTCGAGGACGCGGGTGGTCCCGAACGTCACGGTGAGGCCGACGACGTCGAGCCGGGCTCGGGTGGTGGCGGCACCTTCGGTGCCGGTGCCAGTGCCGGTGCTGGTGCCGGTGCCGGCGCTAGGGGCGGGGGTGTGCGGGTCGGGGACCGTGGGGTCGCTGCCCGCCGGGACCGGCACCGCCGACGCTGGCTCAGCCGTTTCCACCGGGGTGACCCGTACGGCGTCGTCGGGCGGCGAGAGGTCGCAGGTGAGCCGCGTGCCCCGGACCGCGCGGGCCTCGAGCCGGCCGTCGACCTGCTCCATCAGGCCGCCGCTGCCCTGCCTGAGGACCTCGAAGGCGCCGAGGGCGAGCAGGGCGTTGCCGGCGTCGAGCGGGAGGCCGAGGCGGCGCAGGACCTCGGGGACGAACACCGAGAACACGCCGGCCAGCACCGCGCCACCGAAGAGCGCCGCGCCGCAGAGCACCGCGGTGACGAGGTGGACCATCGACGTCAACGGGGAGAAGACGGCGGGCGTCAGCAGGCCGTACTGGCCGGCGAGGAGTCCGCCGGCGAGCCCGGCGAGCAGCGCGGCCCACAGGAAGGCGCTCGCCTTCGCGCCGCCGACCCGCACCCCGAGCGCCGCCGCCGCGCGCTCGCTCTCGCGCACGGCCGACCAGCCGAGCCCGTGCCGCGTGCGCCCGATCGCCGCGACGACGAGCTGCGCCACGACGAGCAGCACCCAGGACAGGGCGAAGAACCAGCGCGGGTCGCCGAAGGGGTCCGTCGGGAGGACCGGGGTCCCCGAACCGACGCCGGGGAAGCTCCCCTGCCGCAGCACGAGGTCGAGCGCCGTGGCGAAACCGAGCGTGACGACCGCGAGCTCGACGCCCCGGATCCGCGCGGTGGCAAGCCCCATGAGCAGGCCGACGGGCGCGGTGACGAGGCCGCCGGCGAGCACGATCAGCGGGAACGGGAGGCCGGGGGAGGCGAGCGCGAGCCACGACGTCACCCAGCCGCCGATGGCCGCGAACGACATCTGGCACAGCGTGATGAGGCCGGCCTGGTTCGTGAGGATGCCGATGCTGCGGGCGATCAGCGCGGTGATCGCCACGGTGCTGAGCAGGTAGACCCAGTAGACGGGGAGGACGAGCCCGAGCACGACGAGGACGAGCCCGAGCAGCACCCGTCCGAGGTTCCGCGGGTCAGCGAGGCGCATCCCAGACCTCCTTGCGGCGCAGCCAGACGAGGGCGACGGCGATGATGAGGAACGGGAGCGCGCCCCGGTACTGGGCCACGGCGTCGATCCGGGAACCGGCGCCCTCGACCGCCCCGACGGCGAGCCCGCCGACGACGGCGACCCACACGTGGCTGAACGCGCCGAGCAGGGCGGCGGCCAGCGCCGGTACGACGAGGAACGACATCGACTCGAACGTGGGGTTGCGGGTGGGCGCGACGAGCAGCAGCGCCAGCGTCGAGAGCACGCCGGTGGCGGACCACACGACGACGGCCAGGCGGCGCGAGTTCACCCCGAGCAGCTGGACGGTCACGGGGCGCTCGGACATCGCCTCGAGGCGGAGGCCCGTGCGCGAGTGGCGCAGCAGAAGCGAGAGCGCCCCGGCGACGAGGACGGTGAGCAGCAGGGCGACCACGGTGGTCAGCGAGATGCGCACGCCCGCGAGGTCGAACGAGACGTCCGGGACGAGGCTCGGCATCACGCGGGGCGAGTCGCCGAACATCCGGAACCCGGCGGTGAGCAGCACGACGAGGAGGACGACCGTGACGACGGACCGCACGGTCACCGACGGCTCGCCGAACCACCGGGCCATCACCCACCCGGAGAACCCAGCCACCACGCCCGCGACCACGAGGCCGACGACCGCCGCGAGCGCGAGCGGCACGCCCCGGCCGAGCAGCCCGTAGCAGAGGTAGGCACCGACGGCGCCGAGCGCGGCCTGGCCGAAGTTCAGCACCCCGACCAGGCGGTGCAGCACGACCACGCACACGGCGAGGATCGCGTAGGCCGAGCCCGAGACGAGCCCGGAGACGACGCCGTCGAGCATCAGCTACGGACCCGCGCGGCCTCCCGGGCGCGCCTCGTCACGGGACGCGCACCCAGTCGCTGACGGTCTCCCAGCCGTTCTCCGTGGCCTGGACCATCATGCTCGCGCGGTTCGGGTTGTGCTCCGTCGCGTCGCCGAACGTGAAGGGCATCCCCATCAGCGGGTGCTCCACCTCGTCGAGCTCGCGGAAGGCGGTGGTCACCGACTCCCGGGTGATCTCGCCGTCGATCCCCTCGAGCACCTCGACGAGGATCTCGGCGGCCACGTACCCGCCCATGGACAACGAGGTGAGCGGCACGTCCGCGTCCGTGAGCGTGGTGCGCCAGCCCTCCAGGCCCGGGTCGTCGCCGGTGAACGGGAGGAACTCGGAGTTCGCGTACAGGCCGAGCGTGCCCTGCTCCGCCAGGGCGTCGTGGGCGCTCTCGCTGTAGGCCGACGTCAGCGTCAGCCAGTCCATCTCCTCGAGCAGCCCCTGCTGGTCCACGGTGTTCATGAACGCGACCGCGACGGGCTCGTTGGCGTTGAACACGACGGCCTCGCACCCGGCGTCGCGCACGGCGAGGATCGCCGGGGTCGGGTCGTCGCCGAGCACCACGGAGGTGTCGACGTGGGGGGCCTCGGACCCGGTCTCCTGCTCCCACCGGTCGATGAGCTCGAGGTAGGGCTCGGTGAGGCCCGCGCTGTTCTGGATCACCGGGCAGACCCGGTCGTGGCCGAGCTCTTCGGACGCGAAGTGCAGGAGCGACTCGTACCCGAGGATCGTGCCGTTGTTCACCGGTGCGATGTTGGCCGACTCGAAGCACGCCGGCTCGACGCCGGTCCCGGACAGGGCGACGACGTCCCGCTGCGCGTAGAGCGCGGCGTTCGCGCTGCACTCGACGAGGCTCGCGGAGCCCGCGAGGGCGACGACCTCGCTCTCGTCGACGAGGCGCCTGGCCGCCTGGCCCGCCTGCGCAGGATCGCCCCCGTCGTCCTCGGAGACGAGCTCGATCATGCGCCCGTCGATGCCGCCCTCGTCGTTGACCCGCTCGAACACGGCCTCGGCCGCGGCCGGCACCTCGGGGAAGGGCGCGGGGCCGGTGATCGAGCTGACGGCACCGACCCGGATCGGGTCCCCTCCCGCGTCGTCGTCGCCTCCGGCCGAGCAGGCGGTGAGCACGAGTGCCGCGACGGCGGCGCTGGCGAGGAACATCGTTCCCCGCTTCGGGTGGGGTGTCATCGTGGGGTGATCTCCTCGTTCCGTGACCGGGCGGCGACGGGCGAGATCGTGCGGTGCCCGGCGTCCACGCCGTGCGGCCCCGCATCTCCCTCGTCACGTTCGTCCTGATTGTCACAAGGATCAGGACGATCGACAACCGTTACGACGGCGGTCGGGGCAGGCGCTGAGGGGGCCGCCCCGACCGCGCCGGTCATCACGGATGCCCTGGTCACCACGGATGCCCTGGTCGCCACAGGCGTCCGGCTGGCTGCGGTCGCCCCGGACGCCGAGGCGCCCGGGACCGTGCCGGTCCCGGGCGCCTGGAGAGGCCGTGGCTCGTGCTCAGTAGCTGGTGCGGTCCTCGCCCTGGGCCTGGGGGCGCGCGTCGGTCCCGGCGTCACCGGGGACGTACTCGCCCTGGTCGCTGCCCGCGTCGGCGGTGATCGCCTGCGGCGAGCGGCCGGCCTTGAGGGCGGCGAGCCGGGCCTCGACCTCCATGTCCTTGCTGTGGTCCGCGAGCTCGGCGAACTGGTCCTCGATCGAGCCGGCGTTGATCTCCGCCTGTCCGGCCACGTAGGCCTCCTCGCGGCGGACCTGCTCCTCGAAGCGGGAGATCTCGCTGGTCGGGTCGAGCACGTTGATCGAGGAGATCGCGCCCTGGACCTGCTTCTGCGCCGATGCCGACTTCTGACGGGCGACGAGCTGGTCGCGCTTGCCCTTGAGCTCGTCGAGCTTGCCGCGCATCTGGACAAGGCCGGACTTCAGCTTCTCGACGACCTCGTTCTGCGAGTCGATCATCGGCTTGGCGGAGGACGCCTCGCCCTCGGCGGTGATCTGCTTGTTGATGGCGATCTTCGCGAGGTTGTCGAACTTCGCCGCCTTCGCCTCGTCGCCGCTGCCGCGCAGCTCCTCGGCCTTCGACGAGGCCGCGAGGGCCTTCTGGCCCCAGTCGCGGGCGTCGCGGACGTCCTCCTCGTAGTCGCGCTCGGCGAGGCGCAGGTTGCCGATGGTCACCGCGACGGCGTCCTCGGCCTCCTTGATGGAGTTCGTGTAGTCGCGGACCATCTGGTCCAACATCTTCTGCGGGTCCTCGGCGCGGTCCAGCAGCGCGTTGACGTTCGCGCGGGTGAGCTGGGCGATGCGCCCGAGGATGCTCTGCTTCTCAGCCATCTGGTCTCCCTGTCGGTCTAGCGGTTGTCGTCCTACCGCGCCGCGTGCGCGGCGCTGTCCGTATGCCCGGCCCGGGTGGCGGGCGGTCGTCGGTTCGTGCGTCGGAGCAGGCCTGGCCGTCCTCGAGGCCCGGCGCCCCCGGTCAGAATCGTCCGCCGAATCCGCCCCCGCCCCCGCCGCCGAACCCGCCGCCGAAGCCGCCACCACCCCCGCCGAAGCCGCCCCCGCCGCCCCAACCGCCGTGGTGGTCGTTGCCGCCGCTGAGCAGGCCGCCGATAATGCCGCCGATGACGAGCGAACCGACGTCCATGCCACCCCGGCGCGGGTGGTAGCCACGGCCGTAGGGGTTGCGGCCGCCGTACCCGCTGCCGATCTGCATGGCGGCGACGTCCCGCTCGACGTCCTGCTGCGCGCTGCGGAGGAGCTCGATCGCGCGCTGGGCGGCGCGGCCGGCCTCGGCCGGGCGCGTCTCGAGCAGGGACCTGGCGTCGGCGAGCTCGCGCTCGGCCCGGTGCAGGTCGTTGCGGGCGTCGGGCCCGACGGCGCCGCGCCGGGTGCTGATGAGCTGGTCGACCGAGCGGTACCTCTCGGTCGCGGTCGCGAGCCGGTCGTCGGCGAGCGCGCGCTGGCGCTTCGTGACCTCCTCGCGCTGGCGCAGGGGCTCGAGCACGTCGTCGATGGCGCTCTCCGCCGACGCCAGGCGGTCGAGCGCGGCGAGCGGGTCGCCGCCCCGGCGCGCCTCCTCGCCCTGCCCGATGGCGGCGACGGCCTCCTCGCGGGCGGCAAGGACCCCGGCGTTGTCCGGTGCGAGGCGGTCGGCGTCCTCCACGTCGGAGGAGATCGACGACAGGGCCCGGGCGAGGTTGGCGGAGGCGTTCTCGAGCTGCCGTCCGGCGCCCTCGACGCGCTCGACGAGCTGGGCGGCCTGCTGGACGGCCTCCTCGGCGACCCGGGCGTGCGTGACCGCGGCGCGCCGGTTGCGCGTGGCGGCGGCCAGGCCCTCGTCCGCGCTCGCGAGCGCCGAGTCGAGCAGCTGGTCGGCCTGGTCCGGGTCGTCGACCACGGAGGCGAGCGCCGACGCGGGGAAGCGGCCCGTGAGCGCGCGGAGCTGGATGCGGGAGTTCTCGACCTCGGCCCGGACCTCCTCGGCCCGCACCTTCGTCTCCTCGAGCACCTCGTCGACCCGGGACTCGATGTCACGCAGCCGCGCGAACTCCTGCTGCTGGGCGCTGAGGGTGGTGTCGACGACCTCTGCGCGGTCGAGGACGCGCAGGAGGAGACGGCGCTCCTCGTCCTCGGTCTCCGGGTCGTCGTCGTCGAGGGTGCGGCGGGCCTCGAACGCTTCGTCGACCGCCTTCTGGGCCTGCGCGAGCGCCTCGGTGAACTCGTCCGTGCGGCGCAGGCCGAACTGGGCCCTGGCGAACTCGAGCTCGGCCGAGGAGGACCGTACGGCGTCGTCGGCGCCGACCAGCGCGGAGCCCGCCTCCTTGCGCAGCTCGGGCAGCGGGAGCCGCGCGGGGTGGTTCTCGGGCAGGCCCTCGAGCGGGTCCTTGGCCTTGGGCCCGCTTCGACCGGTCTTCCGGCGCCACGCGGAGTAGCCGACCGCGCCGACGGCACCCACGGCGACGACGCCGACGAGCAGCCCGCCGACGCCGAACCCGCCGGAGGAGGCCTGCTCGCCGAGCCCCTCGCCCCAGGCGGTCCCGACCTGAGCCCACTCCTCGTCGCGGAAGTGGCCTGCGACCTCGTCGTCGAGGACCTCGCGGACCTCGTCCTCGGAGACCGGGGCGTTCTCGCCCATCCAGACGCCGTAGGCGCCGTCGTCCACCGAGACGGCGAGGAGGACCTCGTCGTCGAACAGGTTCGACATCTCGCCCGCCTGCTGGGCCCACTGCTGGGCGTTCGTCCCCCCGAAGTCGGGGACGAAGACGATGAACGGCTGCACCCCCTGCTCGCCGGTGACCTGGTCGAAGGTGGCCTCGATCTCGGCCTCCTCGGCGTCGGTGAGCACGTCCGCCTCGTCGACGACGCCGTCGGGCAGGTTCGAGGGTTCCGTGGCCGTCGCTCGGCCGGTCAGCAGCACGGTGCCGATCGCGAGGGCCGGGACGCCGAACGGCGCAGCGAGGGAGCGGGGGCGTCGGGGGGCAGGACTCACCTGTCGATCTTGTCGTGATGTGGTCCCCGTCGCAACGAGCCTCCCCCGGCGCGCCCGCCCGGCGGAGCGGCCGCACGCCGGGCAGCAGCGCTCCGCCGCGGGTATCATCACTGTGCCCGGGCCGCGCCCGGGCGTCCCCCGCGCCGACCAGGTCGGCCCCCAGCGACGAATGAGGACTCGAGGTGCCCACCGGCAAGGTCAAGTTCTACGACCCCGACAAGGGTTTCGGGTTCATCGCCGGCGACGACGGCACCGAGGTCTTCCTCCACGCGTCCGCGATGCCGGCCGGAGCGAGCCCGCGCGCGGGCGCTCGGGTGGACTACGGCGTGGCCGACGGCCGCCGCGGCCCGCAGGCGCTCTCGGTGACCGTGCTCGAGGCGCCGCCGTCGGTGGCGAAGGCGCACCGGCGCCCGGCCGAGGACATGGCGACGATCGTCGAGGACCTCATCAAGACGCTCGACCGGGCCTCCGCCTCGCTCAACCGCGGGCGCTACCCGGACAACGGCGCCAAGCTCGCCGCCATGCTGCGCGCCGTCGCTGACCAGTTCGACGCCTGACCGGCTTCCTTCATCGACGCGTGGCCGGCCCCTCCCCGTCGGCGGTGATCTGCCGGGTCTGGCCTCGCGGGTGACGGACCCCATCCGATGCGAGCCCTTCCGGCCCGGGCCGGGGCCGCCGCGGGGCGCGGTCCCACCTAGACTGTCGGCGTGTCTGTCGCCCGTACCTCCCGCGCGCCCGCCAAGGACCAGGTCCTGTCCGGCGCGGTCGAGACCGCCCGTTCGGCCGCCGAGGACGTGGCCGTCGGCGGGCACGTCGGCGAGCACCAGGGCTTCGAGCTCCTCGCCGACCGCGTCGGCACCCACTTCTTCGCCTCGGCGGTCCCCGGCTACCAGGGGTGGCGCTGGGCGGTGACCGTGGCCCGCGTCCCGCGCGGCCGCAGGGCGAGCGTGAGCGAGGTCGAGCTGGTCCCCGGCGACGGCGCGCTGCTCGCGCCGCAGTGGGTCCCGTGGGCCGAGCGGCTGCGTCCTGGCGACCTCGGCGCCGGCGACGTGCTGCCCTTCGTCAAGGAGGACGCCCGCCTCGAGCAGGGTTGGGAGTTCACCGGTGACGAGGAGGACGCCGCCGAGGCCGTGATCCACGACCTCGGCCTCGGCCGCGCGCGCGTGCTCTCACGCAAGGGGCGCGAGGAGGCGATGGAGCGCTGGTACGACGGCGACTCCGGCCCGAACGCCCCGGCGGCCAAGAACGCGGCCGGTCCGTGCGTGAGCTGCGCGTTCTTCCTCCCGATGGCGGGGTCGGCCCGCCGCCTGTTCGGCGTCTGCGCCAACGAGTGGTCCCCGGACGACGGCCGCGTCGTCTCCGTCGACCACGGGTGCGGCGCGCACTCCGAGACCCACGAGCCGGAGCCCGCGCCGCTGTGGGACGCGGCCCCGCCCGTGCACGACGAGATGGACCTCATCGTCCTGCCGCCGCTCAACCCGGAGCCCGAGCCGGGGCCCGCCGCCGACGAGGCTGCTGAGGCCGAGCCGGCACCCGAGCCCGACGCTGAAGCAGACGCCGAGCCGGCACCCGACGCCGAGCCGGCGTCCGTGGCGGAGTCCACGCCCGACGTCGAGACCGCTCCGGACGCCGAGCCGGAACCAGAGGCGCGGCCCGCCGTGGACGACCACGACGAGGCCGGCGAGCCGGACGCCACGTGAGCGACGGTGGCTCCTGGGAGGAGGCCGAGCAGGAGCGCCAGCGCCTCGCGCTGAAGAACGTCCTGGGCTGGGCGGGCGGATTCATCCGCCACCGCTGGACCGCCACCGGCCACGAGATCCGCCTCGGCGCCCGCAACCTCGTCGACCGGGACGAGCCCGCGGTCGGCACCGTCCCCGCCGTCGTCTCCATGACGAGCTACGGCAAGCGGCTGCGCCGCACCGCCTACCTCGCCCTCGAGTCGATCGCCCGCGGTTCGGTGCGCCCCTCCAGGCTCATCCTCTGGGTCGACGAGCCCGACGTGATCGCGGACCCGCCCCAGACGCTGCGCCGGCTCATGGAGCGCGGCGTGGAGATCCTGCCGTGCGAGGACCACGGGCCGCACAAGAAGTACTACCCCTACGTCGCGAGCCGCGAGGAGCACGACCTCCCGCTCGTCACCGCCGACGACGACGTCATCTACCCCTACCGGTGGCTCGAGCAGATCTGGCGTGTCCACGAGCAGCACCCCGAGGACATCATCGCCATGCGCGCCCACCGGGTCCGCCTCCAGGGCAAGATCCTCACGCCGTATCTCACATGGCACCCGGTGCGCTCGACCCAGGCCTCCCACCGCCACTTCGCCACCGGCGTCTCCGGCGTGCTGCACCCGCCGCGGATGCTCGAGGCCCTCAAGGAGTCGGGCCTCGGTTTCGTCGAGAAGTGCCCGAAGGCGGACGACATCTGGCTGCACTGGCACTCGCTGCGCACCGGCACCAGGGTCCGGCAGGTCCACAACCGCCCCCAGGACTTCCGTGAGATCGAGCGCCCCTGGCAGACCGGGCTGTTCGAGTCCAACGGCTACGGCGGAGCCAACGACGCGCAGATCAACGCGCTCTACACGCCAGAGGACATCGCCGTGATGGTCGCCGACATCGCGCGGTGAGCGCGCCACCCGCACCACCGGCCGGGCACGGTCCCATGTTCCCGTTCCGCTCCGTCGTCCTCGGCGCGATGGTGCCCACCTTCCTCCTCGAGGTCGGCGTGGGGGCCGCGCTGCCGATCCTCGTCACGCGCGCCACGGACCTCGGGGCGAGCCTCGGCGTGGCCAGTCTCGTCGCCGCCCTCGTTCCGGTCGGGCAGATCCTCGCGGACGTCCCGGCCGGCGCCCTCACCGCGAGGGTGGGGGACCGGTGGGCGATGGTCGCGGCCGGCCTGGTCGCCGTCGGCGGGTTCGCCGTCGGCCTCTTCGCCGGGTCGGTCGTGGCGCTCTCGGTGGCGGCGCTCGTGCTCGGCGGGGCCCAGTCGGTGTTCGCGATCGCCCGGCACGCCTATCTCACCTCGACGACCGCGCCGCAGCGCCGGGCGCGCGTCCTGTCGACGATCGCCGGCGTCTTCCGGGTCGGCCTGTTCGTCGGACCCTTCGTCGGCGCCGCGGTCCTGCTCGCCGCGTCGACCCGGTGGGCGTTTGCGATCGGCGTCGTCACCTCTGCGCTCGCCGTCGCCGTCGTGCTGGCCGCGGGCGGCAGCGAGGCCGACCGGCCCGTCGCGGTGACGGGCCCCCGGCAGCGGTCGTCGATGGGCGACGTGCTCCGCCGGCACCGGGCCGTCCTCGTGCGGCTCGGCGCGGTGGCCGTGACGATCGCCGCGGTCCGGGGCGCCCGCCAGACCGTGCTGCCGATCTGGGCCGAGCACATCGGGCTGGACGGCGCGACGACCTCGCTCGTGTTCGGCGTCGCCGCCGGCATGGACATGGTCCTCTTCTACCCCTCGGGCCAGGTGATGGACCGGTTCGGCAGGCTCTGGGTGGGGATCCCCGGCATGGTAATCATGGGGGGCGCGCTCGCGCTCGTCCCGCTGACCGGCACGGCCACCGAGCTCGGCGCGGTCGGGCTGGTGCTCGGCATCGGCAACGGCCTGACCTCGGGGATCCTCATGACGATCGGCTCCGACGCCGCGCCGACGGTCGGCCAGGCCCAGTTCCTCGCCGCGTGGCGCCTGCAGGGTGACGTGGGCGCCGCCGCGAGCCCGCTCGTGCTCGCGGCCGGGCCGGCGCTCGGTTCGCTGGCGCTCGCGGTGTGGGTGACCTCCGCGGTGGCAGGGCTCTCGGTCCTCGCGCAGCGCCGCTGGCTGCCGAGGTACTCGGTCCATGCCAACCGGACGACCCGCCGGGCCGCCGGTCTCGCCCCGGACGGTTCGACGCCGGTGCGGCTCGAGGACTGAGCCCGCCCGCCGTCCCGGCCCCGGCCTGCCGGGTCAGTCGCGGGGGACGACGTTGCGCATGCGGGCCACGTCGTTCTCGAGCAGGGCGGCGAGGTTGTGCTCGATGAGCTCCTTGCCCCCGTGCGCGCGGTACCCGGCCACGTGCGGCGTGTAGACGAGGTTCGGCGCGGTCCACAGGGGCGAGTCCTCCGGCAGGGGCTCCTGGGCGCTCACGTCGAGGGCGGCGCCCGAGAGCCGGCCGGCGGTCAGGGCGTCGACCAGCGCGTCCTCGTCGAGGGTCGAGCCGCGCCCGACGTTGACGACGATCGCCCGCGAGGGCAGGAGCGCGAGCCGCCGGGCGTCCAGCGCCCGCTCGGTGTCCGGGGTCGACGGCAGGACCATGACGAGGATGTCCGTCTGCGAGAGGGCGTCGTCCAGCCCGTCCTCGGCGACGACGTCGTAGCCGCCCCGCTCGCCGGCGCTCCGGGCGACCCCGCGCACGCTCGCGCCGAGCGCGGTGAGGACGCCCGCCAGCCGCCGGCCGATCGCGCCGAAGCCCCACACCAGCACCCGGGCGTCGATGAGCGAGGCCACGCGCTCGGGCGGCTGCACGGAGCGCGGCCGGCGGAGCTCGTTCGCCCACCGCGACTCGCGCTGGGCCTCGAGCAGGGCCGGCATCCGGCGCACCACCGTGAGGATGAGGGCGACGGCGTGCTCGGTGACCGTCGCGTCGTGCAGGCCGCGGCCCGAGGTGAGGACGACGTCGTCCGGCAGGCCGGCCGACTCGAACAGGTCGGTGCCCGCGGCGAGCGACTGCACCCAGCGCAGGCGGGGCAGGTCCCGGACGAGGGACTCCATGAGCGTCGGCGTGCCCCAGGCGACCACGCCCTCCGCGTCGCGGTCCTCGGGCGGCACCTCGTGGCCCTCGCGCAGCGGGACGAGGGTGACGCCGTCGGGCGCCTCGACGCCGAGGTCCGAACGGTTGGTGACGAGCAGCTTCATGTCGACATCCTCCAGGTTCCCGGCGCAGCGGCATCACGATCCGGCCCCCACTGTGGCCCAGGGCTATGGGGAACGGCGTCCGACGTCCATAATGAGCGGTTGTGAACCCCGACCCCCACGCGTCCGGCCCGGAGCCCACCTCCGGCGGAGCGACCACAGCGCCCACCGACGACTCCCTGCTCGAGCGGCTGTTCAAGATCCGGCAGCGCGGCTCGACCCCCTGGCGAGAGGTCCGCGGAGGCCTCGTCACCTTCTTCGCGATGTGCTACATCATCGTGCTCAACCCGATCATCCTGTCGACGCCCGACTCCACCGGGCACTACCTCGGCGGGGGTACCGACGGCGCGAACTTCGCCGCCATCGCGGCCGGCACCGCGCTCGTCGCCGGCGTGATGTCGATCCTCATGGGCTCTGTCGCGAACTTCCCCCTCGCGATCGCCGCCGGGCTCGGCATCAACGCGCTCATCGCCTACACGATCGTCGGCATGGAGGGCATGACCTGGGGTGACGCCATGGGTCTCATCGTGCTCGAGGGCCTCGTCATCCTCGTCCTCGTGCTCACTGGGCTGCGCGAAGCCATCTTCCGCGCCGTCCCGCCCGCCCTGAAGACCGGGATCTCCGTGGGCATCGGCCTGTTCATCGCCCTCATCGGCGTGGTCAACGCCGGGATCGTCCGCCCGGGCGCCGGCACGCCGCTCGAGTTCGGCATCGGCGGCTCGATCGGCTCCCTGCCGCTCGTGGTCTTCATCGTCGGGCTCTTCCTCATCCTCATCCTCATGGTCCGCAAGGTGCGTGGCGCGATCCTCATCGGCATCGTCGTCGCGACCGCGCTGGCCGCGATCGTCGAGGCCGTCGCGAGCCCCGGTGCACAGACGCCGGACGGCGCCAACCCCGGCGGCTGGGGCCTCACGGTCCCGGCGATCGAGGGCAGCATCGTGCAGGTACCGGACTTCGCCACCCTCGGGCAGTTCTCCCTGTTCGGCGCGTTCGAGAAGATCGGCGTCGTCGCCGTGCTCGTCCTCATCTTCTCCGTCATGCTCGCGGACTTCTTCGACACGATGGGCACGATGGTCGCCGTCGCCGCCGAGGGTGACCTGCTCGATGCGGAGGGCAACCCGCCCGCCACGCGCCGGATCCTCGTCATCGACTCGATCGCGGCCGCGGCCGGTGGTGCGGGCGGCGTCTCGTCCAACACGTCGTTCGTCGAGTCCGCCGCCGGCGTCGCCGACGGTGCCCGCACGGGCCTGTCCACGATCGTCACCGGCGTCTGCTTCCTGCTGGCGACGTTCCTGTCCCCGCTGGCCGAGGCCGTGCCCTACGAGGCGGCGACGCCCGCGCTCGTGGTCGTCGGGTTCCTCATGATGCAGCAGGTCACCGACATCCCCTGGAAGAACCTCGCGGTCGCGGTCCCGGCGTTCCTCACCATCATCTTCATGCCGTTCGCGTACTCGATCGCCGTCGGGATCGGCGTCGGCGTGGTCGCCTACGCCGTCCTCATGGCCGCCACCGGCCAGGTGCGGAAGGTGCACCCGCTGATGTGGGGCGTCTCGCTGGCGTTCCTCGTGTACTTCGCGCTCGGCCCGATCCAGGACGCGCTGGGGATCTGATCGATCGATGACGACCACCGGGCCCACCGACCCGTCGCGAGGCTTCCTCGGCTCGACGTTCCACTCCCTGCGGTACTTCAACTACCGCCTGTGGTTCTTCGGCTCGATGATCGCCAACACGGGGACGTGGGCCCAGCGGGTGGCCCAGGGCTGGCTGGTGCTCACCGAGCTCACCGACGACTCCGGCATCGCGATGGGCATCGTCACCGGCCTGCAGTTCCTCCCGGCCCTGCTGCTCAGCCCGCTCGCCGGGGTGACGGCCGACCGCGTCGACCGGCGCCGGATGCTCATGGTGACCCAGGGCTCCATGGGCCTGCTCGCGCTCGGTCTCGGCGCCCTCGTGCTCTCCGGGGCCGTCGAGCTGTGGATGGTCTACGGGTTCGCGTTCGCGCTCGGCTGCGCCTCCGCGTTCGACGGGCCCGTGCGGCAGACGTTCGTCTCCGACATGGTCCAGCCGGCCGACCTGCCGAACGCCGTCGGCCTCAACTCGACGTCGTTCAACCTCGCGCGCATGGTCGGTCCCGGCCTCGCCGGGCTCGCGATCGCCTGGGTCGGGACGGGCTGGGTGTTCGTCGGCAACGGCGTGTTCTTCGGTGCGACGATCCTCGCGCTGACGTTCATGCGCGTGGGAGAGCTCAACCCGCGCGACGTCATGCCGCGGGCGCGCGGACAGTTCCGGCAGGGCCTGGCCTACGTGCGCCACCGCTCCGACCTCGTCATCGTCATGGTGACCGTCGGTGTCGTCTCGAGCCTGGGGATGAACCAGGCGGTCACCCAGGGCGTCATGGCCCGCCAGGTGTTCGAGCGCGGACCCGAGGAGTACGGCGTCCTCGGCTCGATCATGGCGATCGGTTCGCTGCTCGGCGCCCTCGTGGCGACCCGGCGCCGCCACCCGCGCGTGCGGACGGTGATCCTCGCGGCCTTCGCGTTCGGCCTCTCCTCCCTGCTCTCGGCGCTCGCGCCGTCCTTCTGGTGGTTCGCCGTCTCCCTCGTCCCGGTCGGCTTCACCGTCCTGACGATGCTCACGTCCGCCAACGCCACCGTGCAGACCTCGACGGACCCCGCCTACCGCGGGCGCGTGATGAGCCTGTACATGATGGTGCTGCTCGGCACGGGGCCGGTCGGCGCGCCGCTCGTGGGCTGGATCGCGGAGGTGTTCGGGGCGCGCTGGTCGATCCTCGTCGGGGCGATCCCGTCGATCCTCGTGGCGGGGATCGCCGCCCTGTGGGTGCGCCGTGCCTGGGACGTGCGGGTGAGCTACGACCGCGAGGCGCCGCGGCACATCGCCTACGAGGGACCGCGCGAACGGGCCGCCCGCGCCGCCGAGGAGGGGCGCGCCGCGAACTAGCTGGAGTTCCCGTGCGTCGTGGACGCGTCGGGCGGGGGTGGGGCCCGCGGTGCCGGTGTCGACCCGTCCGATCCGGTGTCGATCCGTCGAGAACGTGCCGTGGGCGTCGAGGACGTGCCTCGCCGGCACGTTCTCGACAGGTCCAGCACGTCCTCGCCGAGGGGGGCGTGCCGGGAGCTAGGCGAGCGCCTCGACGACGTGGTCGACGCACGCGGTGAGCGCCTCGACGTCGGCGAGCGGCACCGACGGGAAGAGGCCGAACCGCAGCTGGTTGCGACCGAGCCCCCGGTAGGGCTCGACGTCGAGCACGCCGTGGTCCCGCAGCACCCGGGTGACCGCGGAGCCGTCGACGCCGTCGAGGTCGATCGTCGCGACGACGGGGGAGCGGTAGGCCTCCTCCACGAAGGGCGACGCCCACGGCCGCCGGGCCGCCCAGTCGTACACGTGCGCCGCGTTCTCGGCCGACCGGCCGGCGGCCCACGCGAGCCCGCCGCGCTCGAGCAGCCAGTCGAGCTGCTCCGCGAGCATGACGAGCGTGGCGACGGCGGGCGTGTTGAGCGTCTGGTCCTTGCGCGAGTTCGTCAGCGCCGCCGACAGGTCGAGGAAGGACGGCACCCAGCGGGCCGCGGTCAGCTCCTCGATGCGCGCGATCGCGGCGGGGGAGAGGGTGGCGAGCCACAGGCCGCCGTCGGCGCCGAACGCCTTCTGGGGCGCGAAGTAGTAGGCGTCGGTCGCGGTGAGGTCGACCTCGACGGCGCCGGCCGCGGACGTCGCGTCGACGAGCGTGAGGGCGTCCCCGTCCCCGTCGCCGATCCGTTCGACCGGGGACAGCGCACCGGTCGACGTCTCGTTGTGCGGGTAGGCGTGCGCGTCGACCCCGTCGACGGCGGTGAGGCGGGCGACCGAACCGGCCGCCGCGTCGACCCGCACGGACGGCTCGAGGAACGGGGCACGCTCGGTGACGGTGGCGAACTTGCCGGAGAACTCGCCGTGGACGGCGTGCTGCGCGCGGGAGCGCACGAGGCAGAAGGCGGCGGCGTCCCAGAACGCGGTCGACCCGCCGTTGCCGAGGACCACCTCGTAGCCGTCGGGCAGGCCGAGCAGGTCGGCGACGCCCGCCCGCACGCGAGCCACCAGGTCCTTGACGGCCGGTTGGCGGTGGGAGGTCCCGAGCACCGTTGGACCGGCGGCGCCGAGCGCGGCAACCTGGGCGTCGCGCACACGGGTGGGGCCCGCCCCGAAGCGTCCGTCGGCGGGCAGGAGGTGGGGAGGGATCGTCACGTCGGTCACCACCAGATCTTCCCACCGGAGGCGCCCACATTTTCCTGACAGGTGTTCATCTCCCGCCTCCGGGCGTCAGGGGCACCGGGTAGGCTCGAGGCCGTGCCCGCGCCCGGGCACGCGGAGCCGTGCCCCGTCCTTCCCGCGCCGTGGAGACCCCGTGAGCGACCTCATCGACACCACCGAGATGTACCTCAAGGCCATCGTGGAGATGGAGGAGGAGGGCGTCCCGCCGCTCCGGGCACGGATCGCCGAGCGGCTCGGACACTCGGGTCCCACCGTCTCCCAGACCGTCGGGCGGATGGAGCGCGACGGTCTCCTCCACCTCAGCCCCTCCCGTGAGCTCGAGCTGACGGAGGTCGGCCGTGAGGCCGCGACCGCCGTGATGCGTCGCCACCGGCTCGCCGAGCGCCTCCTCGTCGACATCGTCGGTCTCGACTGGGCCTATGTCCACGAGGAGGCCTGCCGGTGGGAGCACGTGATGTCGGACCGCGTCGAGGAGCGGCTCGCCGACCTCCTGGACCGCCCGACGACCGACCCCTACGGCAACCCGATCCCCGGCTCGGACGGACCCGTCCGTGACGAGTCGCTCGTCTCCCTGGCGGAGGCCGTCGCGGCTCTCGAGGACGACGAGAGCCGCGGCCTGCGGCTCGTGCGGATCGGCGAGCCCCTGCAGGTGGACACGGCACTCCTCGGTGACATGCAGCGGCTCGGGCTCCTGCCCGGCACGCAGATCACGGTCACCCGCACAGGCGCCACGCTCGTGCTCTCGGCGGGCGGCGACGAGGTGCTCGAGCTGTCGACGGCCGACGCCCGGCACCTCGCGGTCGACGCCTGAGCGAGCGCCCGGGTCGACGGCTACGCCGAGGTCACGGCGACGGTCGTTCCGTGACCTTCGGGCGCACGTCAAGAGTTCGTCAAGTACGTGCGTCAGGCCCTGTGGACGACGACGGCGCCTCCCGACTACCGCGGAATCCTGCGGCGAACAAGCACCCGGCGGCCGCGCGTGTCCGTCTCGTGACGTTACGCACAGTGTCGTTACCCGGGTGTGACATTTGGTCTCAAGATGGTTACTGTCCTACTCGTGCCTCTCCCAGAGGCGCACCCGGACGGACATCGAGCCCTGTCGCCGCCCCGGGTAGGTGCGAACCACCGCGACAGGGGCGGGGGAACCAAGTGGTACGGCCGGGCAACCGGCCTCGGGGTGAAGCGCGGCCTCACGGCAGCGCCGGATGCTCTCCGCGTCCGAACCCGACAGCTCACCCCGTAGGTGTCACCGGAGAGGTCCCCCATCGTGCAGAGCTCCACCCGCCGCGGAACGATCGCCGCCGTCTCGGCATCGATCGTTGTCGCAGTCGCCGCCTCGTCGGCGTCAGCGGCCCCCGCCCCCGAGGTCGCCGCCGACAAGACCCAGGGCGCTGTCAGCCCGGCCGTCGACGCCGTCCTGCCCACGAACGCCGCCCTGACGGTCGCCGCCGACGCGGCGTACGACGTCGACACGGCCTCCGTGTTCGGCACCGCCGACGCCGCCCCGGCCCCCGAGCCCGAGCCGGTCGTCGTCGAGGAGCCGGCAGCCCCGGCCGCCGAGCCCGAGGCCGCCGAGCAGGCGCCCGCCGAGTCCGCCCCCGTCGAGGAGGCGCCGGCCGCCGAGCCCGCCCCGCAGGCCGCTCCGGCCGTCGCGGAGGCCCCCGCCGCCGAGCCCGCCCCGCAGGCCGCTCCCGCGTCCGCCGCCGGCAGCTCGATCGTCGCGATCGCCCGCCAGTACGTCGGTGCCCCCTACGTCTACGGCGGCACCTCGCCGAGCGGCTGGGACTGCTCCGGCTTCACCTCCTACGTCTTCGCGCAGGCCGGCATCTCGATCCCGCGCTCGTCGGCCGCCCAGCGCGGCGCGGGCACCGTGGTCTCCGCCGCCGAGGCGCGCCCCGGTGACCTCGTGTGGTGGCCCGGCCACGTCGGTATCTACACCGGCAACGGCAACCACATCGCGGCCCGCAACCCGGGTTCGCCGACCCACGAGTCGCCGATCTACCGCGCGAACCCCACCTACATCCGCGTGGCGGGCTGACCCATGGCCAACTCCACGTTCACGAGCACCGCTGCGCGCCGGAGCGCCGTCGCCGCCATCTCCGCCTCGATGGTCGTCGCCGTCGCCGCGTCCTCCGCCGCGGCCGACCCGGCCGTCGACACGAACAAGACCCAGGACCGCGCCACCTCGGTCACGGACCGGGTCACCCCGACCAACGCCCCGCTCACGGTCAGCCCCGAGGCGAGCTACGACGTCGAGACCGCGTCGGTCTTCGGCACCGCCGAGGCCACCGCGGCTCCCGAGCCCGCCCCGGAGCCCGAGCCGGCCCCCGAGGTCGAGCC
>JBQDDG010000002.1:23190-67742 GCA_052093225.1 Actinomycetaceae bacterium | reverse complement strand
CCACCGCGGCTCCCGAGCCCGCCCCGGAGCCCGAGCCGGCCCCCGAGGTCGAGCCGGCCCCCGAGGTCGAGCCCGAGCCCGAGGTCCGCGAGGAGGCTGCGGCCTCCCGCACCGACGAGCGCGTCGCCGCGCCGGAGCCCGCGGCCGAGGCCGCCCCGGCGCAGACCGAGCAGCAGGCCGCCCCGGCCGCCGAGAGCGCCCCGGCTCCTGCCGCGAGCGGTTCCGGCAACGCGGCAGTCTCGATCGCTCTCTCCTACACCGGTGCGCCCTACGTCTGGGGTGGCACGAGCCCGTCCGGCTGGGACTGCATCGGTTTCGTCAGCTACGTCTACCGCCAGCTCGGTTACGAGGTCGGCAGCACGCCGTCCGCGGTGCTCTCCGCCGGCACCCGCGTCCCTGCGTCGCAGGCGCGTCCGGGCGACATCATGTACTGGCCCGGCCACGTCGCCATCTACCTCGGCAACGGCCAGAACGTCGCGGCCTGGAACCCGGGCATGGGGACCACCGTGGGCCCGAACTCCTGGGCCGGCGGCGCGCCGACGTACATCCGCGTCGGCTGACCCGCACCACCCACGACGCCCCGTCCCGCCTCGAGCGGGGCGGGGCGTCGTCGTTCCCGCCGGCGTGCGCGTAGATCCTCATTCGTGACCTTGGTCCGCCCTCGGACCGGCGTCGAGGCGGCACAATGGGAGGACGCACACATCGACGAAGGGTGAGCGTCATGACTCAGGAACTCGTGGTCGGCGTCGACGGCTCGGAGATCAGCCTCGGTGCCCTGGAGTGGTCGGCGGCGGTCGCCAAGGTGCGGGGCCTCGGCCTGCACATCGTCTGCGCGTACCGCCTGCCCAGCTACATCGCCAACGGCCGTGCCGGGACGGTGGTGATCGACGAGGCGACCGTGCGCGAGGGGGCGCAGGCCGTCGTCGACGACGCCGCCGCCCGCGTCGCGCACCACGGCGTCCCGGTGCGCACGTCGGTGGACCCGGGGGACCCGTCGGGGATCCTCATCGAGCTCTCGAGGACCGCCCGCGCGGTCGTGTGCGGGACCCGTGGCGGCGGGGGGTTCGCCGACCGCCTGCTCGGCGCCGTGCCGTCCGCGGTGCCGGCGCACGCGTTCAGCCCGGCCGTCGTGGTCCCGGCCGTGGGGGAGCGGCCCTTCGTGCCGATGCGCAAGATCGCCGTGGGGGTGGACGGGTCGCCGGCGGCCAAGCACGCCGTGACGACCGCGCTCGCCCTCGCCGAGGCGTTCGGCGCCGAGGTCCACGCCGTGGCGGCGGTCCCGCTGACCTCCGGGGCCTCGGCGATGGCGTGGCTCCCGTCCACGGTGGACCACGAGGAGATCCTGCGGGACGTGCGCTCGTCGATCGACGAGGTGGTCGAGCCGATCATCGCCGGGCGGGACATCACCGTCCACCGGCAGGCGGTCGACGGCAACCCGGCGGCCGTGCTCTCCGAGCTCTCCCACCAGGTCGACGCGCTGGTGGTCGGCAGCCGCGGGCGCGGAGGCTTCGCCGGGCTGGTGCTCGGCTCGACCTCGCAGGCGGTGCTCTCGCAGGCCGCGTGCCCCGTCATCGTCACGCCGTCGCGCGCGGAGGTCGTCGACCTCGCCCCGGACGGCCAGGGGGCCTGACCCGGGAGCCGACGACCGCCCTCGGTCCGCCGGGGGTGGTCAGCCGCGCAGCTCGCGGAGCGTGTCCCCGACGGCGTCGAGGCCCTCCGCGAGCTCGTCGTCCGTGATGGTCAGCGGCGGGGAGAGCCGGATCGTCCTGCCGTGGGTGTCCTTCGTCAGCACGCCGCGGGCGGCGAGCGCCTCGGACAGGCCGTGACCGTCGACGCCGAGGTCCTCCGCGACGTCGAGCCCCGCCCACAGGCCGACCCGGCGGGCGGCGGTGAGCAGTCCGTCGCCCACCCAGGCGTCGAGCCGCTCACCGAGCACCTCGCCGAGCTCGCCCGCGCGAGCCTGCACGTCGCCCGGGGCGAGCAGGTCGACGACGGCCAGGCCGATCGCGCACGCCAGCGGGTTGCCCCCGAACGTGGAGCCGTGGGACCCGGGGGTGAGCACGCCGAGGACGTCCCTGCGGCCGACGACGGCGCTCACCGGCACGATGCCGCCGCCGAGGGCCTTCCCGAGCGTGGTGAGGTCGGCGTGCACGCCCTCGCGCTCCTGGGCGAGGGTGTGCCCGGTCCGTCCCAGCCCGGACTGGATCTCGTCGAGGACGAGCAGGGCGCCGGCACGGTCGGTGATCTCCCGGGTCGCGGCCAGGTAGCCGTCGGGCGGGACGACGACCCCGGCCTCGCCCTGGACCGGCTCGAGCAGGACGGCCACCGTGTGCTCGTCGACCGCGGCGGCGAGGGCGTCCGCGTCGCCGAAGGGGACGGAGCGGAAGCCCGGCGTGTAGGGGCCGTACCCGTCACGGGCGAGCGGGTCGGACGAGAAGGAGACGATCGTCGTCGTGCGGCCGTGGAAGTTGTCCTGCGCGACGACGATGCTCGCGCGCGAGGGATCGACGCCCCTGACCTCCTGGCCCCACCGGCGCGCCACCTTGATCGCGGACTCGACGGCCTCCGCCCCGGTGTTCATCGGCAGCATCATCTCCGTGCCGGTGAGCTCGCACAGTGCCTGTGCGAACGGCTCGAGGAGGTCGTGCTCGAAGGCGCGCGAGACGAGGGTCGAGCGCTCGAGCTGACGGCGGGCGGCGCCGAGGAGCCCGGGGTGGCGGTGCCCGAAGTTCAGGGCCGAGTAGCCGGCGAGGAAGTCGAGGTAGGTGGCCCCGTCGGCCGCGACGACCCGCGCGCCCTCGGCCTGCACGATGCGGATGCCGAGCGGGTGGTAGTTGCGCGCGAGGTGGCCGTGCGACATCACGTCACCGCGCCACCGACGTCGGTCGTCCCGGCCGGGGCAGGCACGGCCGGGTCGACCGTCCCCTCGTCCGGGGCGGGGGTGAGCGCGGCCTCGACCTCGAGCAGCTCGAGGCTGCGGACGAGGACCTCGGCCGGGATCACGGGCATGGGGCGCCCGAGGGACTCGAGCGCCTCGGGATCGGCGTCGCCCCAGTGGTACGTGAGCCGCGTGCGGGTGCGCATGTCGGCCGGCCCGGCCGCCGCGAGGTCGTAGCGCCAGCCCCAGCCAAGGCGCTGCCCGGGCGTGTTGACCACCCAGCCGATCGAGCGGCCGGGGACGAAGTCGCTCACCGTGTTGACGGTGACGTAGTGCGGGCCCTCCTGGCCCTGCTGCATGTCCATCGTGAACTGGTCGCCGAGGGCCTCGATCGGTCGGGGGGAACGTGCGCCGCGCAGCATGTCGCTCGCATCGGCCGCGACGTGGAGCGCAGGTGTGGACAGCACCCGCCAGACGGCCCCGAGCGGCGCGTCCAGGACGCTCTCGACCACGACCGTGGTCTCGGTGGTGGTGACGGTTGCCCGCATGTCTGCCCCCGGTGATACGTGGCGCGTCGTTGCGCCGTCCGTGAAGCCTGCCACATCCCGTGCGCCCGGGGGGCGGGCTGTCCGGGTTCCGGTCACATCGTGGACCCGCGCCATGGTCCGTCCGGGGCCCGCGGCGCTATCCTTGATCGGCCATCCCGCCTTCGTAGCTCAGGGGATAGAGCACCGCTCTCCTAAAGCGGGTGTCGGCGGTTCGAATCCGCCCGAGGGCACCGCACGCCGTCGCCTCCGCGCCACGACGTGATCTACGGCTCGCCGCACATCAGGGACTTGCGCCCACCTCGATGAGTCGGCATCATGGTTTCTGACGGAGCGTGACGCCTGCCCCCCCTGCGCGTCACGCTCCGTTTCCATGTCCGGACCCCGACGACGCCGTCCGACGCCCGCGACATCACCTCGACGCTCCGTCGCCGCACCGCTCCGCCCGCCTACCCTGGTGGGATGACGCCACCGCCGATCCCGCCCTTCCGCCGCGGCCGGGACAGCGACCGTTCACGCGCGGTGCGCGAGGGCGGCGGGACGCCGGGCCGCGACACCCCCGCAGGCCCCGCCGCACCCGGGCAGGACGCAGGGACGGCTCCCGGGGCGGCGGCCGGAACCTCGCCCGCCGCTGACGCCGGAGCCACGCCCGCCGCAGGAGACGCCACGCCGGCCGCTGACGCCGCTGCGTCGCCGGCCTCGCGCGAGAGCGACGCGTCGCCCGCCTCCGCACTCCCGTCGCGGACCGGCACGGTCGCCCGCGCCGTCGAACGGTGGATCGCCGACCTCACCGCCCTCGGGGCCGAGGGGCTCGGGGACGACGACGACCTGGGCGAGGCCGTCCTCGACCTCACGCACGCCCACCCCGGCGGCACGGCCCAGCTCTACGCCGGCCGGCCCACCCGGCTGTCCAACCTGGTCCGCGAGTCCCAGGCCTCGGCGGCCGCCCACCACGACGCCCGCGCGGTGCGTGCCCGGGCCGAGGACCTCGCCCAGCGCTTCGGGGTCGCCCCGACCTACCTCGCCACCGGGGTCGCCACCTGGTCCGCCCTGCCCCCCAGGGTCACCGCCGACGGCGAGCCGGGCGTGGGCGTGGACCCCGCCGCCGCGCCGGACGGGTGGGACGGCGGCGCGGCGGGCGTGGAGCCGCCGCTCGTACGGACGATCCGCACACCGGTCTTCCTGCGCGGTGTCCGGCTCGAACCGGTGTCCGCGGACGGCGAGGTCGAGCTCACTCTCGAGCGGACCGTGGAGATCAACCCGGTGCTCGCCCGCGCGCTGGCCGAGGCCGGCCTGCCGGGGGAGGTGGCCGACCACCTGCCGTCGTTCGGCCCGGCCTCGAGCCAGCGCGAGTCGCTCCTCGCCGTCGCCGAGCTCGTCGGTCGCTACCTGCCGGGCCTCGAGATCGAGGACCGCGTCGTCGTCGGCACGTTCCTCCACCCCGGCCAGGTCGCGGTCGAGGACCTCCGCGCGATGGTCCCCTACCTCGCGTCGTCCGACGTCGTCTCCGCCCTCGCCGGGGACGCCGCCGCCCGGGCGGCGCTCGAGACACGGCTCCCGCCGGACGACGGGACCGACCCCGACCCCGACGGCGAGCAGGCCGTCGGGGACGTCGAGGTGGCCGGCGAGCGCGCGGTCCGGCTCGTCTCGGAGGGCCACCAGCTCGTCGTCGACGCGCCCCCGGGCTCCGACGACGTCGGCGTGGTCGCCGCGATCCTTGCCCGCGCCGCCGCGGACGGCCGCACCGTCACCTACGTCCCCGGCGACCGTCGTACCGGACGTTCCACGGTCGCCCATCTCCACGAGCTGGGTCTCGGGGAGCTGGTGCTCGACCTGCGCGCCGACGGCGGGTGGCGCGAGGAGGCCTCCCGGTCGATCCGGCGCGGCATGGAGGCCCCGGCGGTCGTCGTCGATGAGACGGCCGTCGCCCGCACCCGCGACGAGCTGCGCACCCAGCGCGCCGGCGTGCGGCAGCAGCTCGACTCGCTCCACCGCCGGCACGAGGGCTGGGGCGTCTCGGTGTTCGACGCGCTCGAGGCGCTCGCCCGGCTCACAGCGAAGAACCCCGGGCCGCGCACGGGCGCCCGGGTCTCGGGGGAGAACCTGCAGGGCCTCGGCGGTGATGCCCGCTCGGGGGCCTCCGCGCGCCTGGCGAGAGCGGCGGCGCTCGGGGCGTTCACGCTGCGCAGGTCCGACACGCCCTGGTACGGCGCCCGTCTCACCACGGTCCAGGAGGCCGGCGACGCGCTCGAGCGGGTCCAGCGGCTCGCCGGCGTCGAGCTCCCCGCCGTCGACGACCTGGTGCGCAGCACGGCGGTGCAGACCGGCCTCAAGCAGGCCTCCACCCTGCGTGAATGGCGTGAGCAGCTCTCGATGCTCGACGGCGTCGCCGACGCCCTCGACGTCTTCCTGCCCCAGATCTTCGAGCACTCCGCGGCGGACATGGTGGTCGCGACGGCGCCGCGCCAGGAGCGCCGCCACCAGGAGGTCGAGATGGCGGCCGGCTCCCGCCGGCGACTCGCGCGGCAGGCGCGGGACCTGGTCCGGCCGGGTCGCTCGGTGGCGGACCTGCACGCGGAGCTGGTGCGTGTCCAGGAGCAGCGCGAGATCTGGCGGCGCCACTCGACGGGCGGCGGCTGGCCGCGGCTCCCCGACGGGCTCGCCGACATCCGGCAGCTCGAGCGGGAGACCACGGAGGACGTCCACGCGCTCGACGCGGTCCTGCCCACGATCGAGGAGACCGCGCTCGAGGACCTGCCGCTCGACCGGCTCCGACGCCGCATGGACGCGCTGACCGAGGACACGACCGCGCTGCGCACCCTGCCCGAGCGCACCAGGCTCGTCGACGAGCTCCGTGCGGACGGTCTCGGCGAGCTCCTCGACGACCTCGTCGAGCGCGCGGTGCCGGACGACCTCGTCGTCGACGAGCTCGACCTCGCCTGGTGGAGCTCCGTGCTCGAGCAGGTCCTCGCCGACGAGCCGGCACTGTCCGGACGGGACCCGGCCGCCCTCGCCGCCGACCTCGCCGACCTCGAGCGGCTCGAGGCCGAGCAGCGCGCCACGCTGGTGCCCGCGGTGCGTGCCGCCGCGGCGGCGCGCCTGCGTCATGCCGTGCGTACCCACCGCTCGCAGGCGAAGCAGCTCTGGGAGCGGCTCGCCGAGGACCGCGGGGCCACGCTCGGCCGCGCGCTCGCGGAGCACCCGGAGGTCGCCCCCACGATCCGGCCGGTGCGGGCGTCGGCGCCGCTCCTCGCGTCGCAGATCCTGCCCCCGGGCCCGACGGTGGACCTCGTCGTCCTGCACGGCACCGAGCTGCTTCCGCTCGCCCAGGTCGTCTCCGTCGTCGGCCGGGCCCGGCAGGTCGTCGTGGTGGGGGACAGGCGCCGCCACACGGCCGGTGCGGCCCACGCGTTCGCCGAGGTGCTCCCCGTCGTCGGGCTGCCCGCCGTCCGGGGGCCGCTCGTGCCGGGTGCCGCCGCGCTGCTGGCCGACCACGGGTACGGGGGCGTCGTCGCGCCGGTGCCGTCGGTACGCACCGACGGCGGCGTGCGGCTCGAACGGGTCGAGGGCTACGGGACGCCCGCCCCCGGCCAGGAGGTCGTCGAGTCCGTCGACGCCGAGGTGGCGCACGTGGTCGACGTGGTGCGGCGCGAGGTGCACGCCGGACCGCTCTCGTCGATCGCCGTCGTCACCCCCTCACCGCGGCACGCCGCGCGGGTGCGCGAGGCGATCGCGCAGGCCGCGTCGTCGGACCCCTCGCTCGAGGCGGCCCTGGACCCGCGGCTCGTCGAACCGCTCGTCGTGGCCGACCTCGCCGACGCCGGCGGGCTGCGCCGCGACGTCGTCGTGCTCTCCGTCGGCTTCGGGGCGAACGCCCACGGCCGGTTCGTCCACCGCTTCGGCGAGCTCTCCTCGCCCGTCGGCCGGTCGCGGATGATCTCCGCGCTCGCCGCGCCGCGCGAGAGCCTCGTGGTGGTCTCGACGATCGCCCCGGGTGCCATCGACCGCACGCGCGTCAACCACGAGGGCGCGCTCATGCTCGCCGAGCTGCTCGAGCTGGCTGACCGCCCTGAGGAGGCTGCCCAGGACGTGGCCCGCCCGGGCGAGGCCGCATCGGACGAGGCCGCCCAGGGCGAGGCCGCTTCCGGTGAGGAGCCCGGTACCGACGGGCCCGGTACCGACAGGAACGCGACCGATGCACCCGGAACCGGCGAGGTCGGCATGGGAACGCCCGGCGTCGAGGCGCCGGAGCCGGCTGCGGGCGTGGCCGAGGAACCGGCGGCCGAGACGGCCGGCACCGAGCCGACCGGCACCGAGCCGACCGGCACCGAGCCGACCGGCGCCGGGTCGCCCGGCGACGAGCCGGTCGGCGAGGAGCCCGAGGCGATCCTCGGGGACCTCGTGCGCCGGCTGCGCGGGCTCGGGCTCGTCGTCGAGGAGAACCTCCGGGGCGCCGTCGACGTCCCGATCGCCCTCGGTCACCCGGAGCTGGCGGGCCAGCGGCTCGTCGCAGTGCTCACGGACGCCGGGGAGGACGCCGGGGAACACAGCCTGCGCCGCCGCCTCGACCGCGGCTTCGTGCTGGCCCGCGCGGGCTGGCGGGTCGAGCGCGCCTTCACGGTGTCCGTCTTCCTCGACCCCCAGGCGGAGGCCGACCGGCTGCGTCGGGTGGTGCTCGACGAGGTCGCCGCGCGTCGGGCGACAGCGGGCGGGCCCGGGGGAGTGGACCAGCTGCAGGACCAGGAGCCGGCGGCGGCCGAGGGGGCAGAGCGGGACCCGGAGCGTGACACCGGTGGTCACCCGGGCGGTGGGGCCGACTCGTGACGCGGCGCAGCCGACGGGTGATCGCGCTGTCCGGGGCGGACCGGGCCCGGCTCGAGTCGGGCGAGCTGGGTCGCCCGGAGGACGCGCTCGGTGAGCCGGAACCGCGTGGCGGCGCCGACGACGCTGAACCGACCCGCGCGCTTCCCGCGGGGGAAGGAACTGGCGCGGCCGCGCAGCCCACGAAGGACGGTCGGCGCCGGGGCCGGGAGAGTGTCGCCGCGCGCACGTCGGCCGAGGACGAACGGCTCCTGCGCGAGGTGCCGCCCCACTTCGGCCGGCTCTGACCGGTGCCGACCCGCGCCGACCTGCCCTGGCGGGTGCCGACAGGTGCCGCCCCCCTCCGGCTGGCGCCGCGACTGGCTCTGACCGGTGGCGGCAGCCTCTGAGGGGTGGCTGGGCAGCACGGCGGCCCGCCACCGAGGTGACGGGCCGCCGGGAATGCGGGGGGACGGGTGCACGCACCCGCCGGTGGGTCAGGCGTTGCGCGTGGCCAGGAGGTCGCGGATCTCCTCGAGGACGAGGACGTCGTCCGCCTTCTCCTCGGGCTCCTCCTCGTCCGTCCTGCGACGCTCGGCGAGCTTGTTCATCGGCATGACGACCGCGAAGTACAGGGCGGCGGCGATGAGGAGGAAGTTGACGAGCGCGGTGACGATGGTGCCCGGGGCGATGGTGGCCCCGTTGACGACGAACTGCCCGATGGTGTCGAAGTTCGGCTCACCGAAGATCGCGGCGATCAACGGCAGCAGCACGTTGTCCGTGATGGCGGTGACGATCGGCGTGAATGCGCCGCCGATGATGATGCCGACCGCCATGTCGATGGCGTTGCCGCGGGAGATGAACTCCTTGAACCCGTTGAGCATGTGGACCTCCGTGAGGATGAGTGGTCGTGACAGGGGGAGTGGACGAGGCACTGGGTGGATGCCCCGGCCCACGCCGGCCCCCGCGGCTCAGGTAGGTCCGAGCGCGACGCTCAGCGGGGTCCAGGCACTTGAGCCAACGAGGAGGGTAGCGGTTTCAGGGCTTGCCGAGACGTACAAGCGGGTGACGTCACTCTCCTCCGCGCCGAGAAGTCCGCCGTCCTGCTCAGGAACGGCCCCGAGCACGAGCACCCCCTCCGCGACCGTCTCCGCCGCGCCGCCGTCCGCCGGTGGTGCGAGCAGCGAGACCCGCAGGCCGGGCCCGGCCAGCGCGGCGCTGCCGTCGTCGGAGATGCGGACCGGCACCACGACCTCGCCGTCGGCCGCTGAGACGGTAGGCGTGGCGACCATGCCGCCGCTGAGCACAGTGCCCTCGGGCAGGCCGACGGCCAGCGGGTGGCCCACCACCTCGCCCTCGTCGGTGAGGGCGGCGGACGGTACCGCCCCGGCGGGCAGGTCGACGAGGGCGAGGTCCCCCGGCTCGACGACGTGTCCGGCGGGCAGGTCCGCGCCGACCACGAGCGCCGCCGCGGTCGCGGGCGGGGCCGGGCTCAGCGAGTCGACGGCGAGCGACGCGGCGACGGCGAGGCAGACCGCGGCGATCGCGTGCCGCCACCGCCAGGCGGCGCGGCGCAGGCGTGTGCCGGTACTTCGCGAGGGTGGGGACGCGGCTCGACTCATGCGGGCGAGGCTACGGAGCGCGGCGTCCCGCGCTGGCGCCGGCCGGGACCGCCTGTGGAGGGCGTGCGTGCCGGGACGGCTGTGGGGACCGGTGGGTCAGGCGGCGGAGCCCGAGGCCTTCGACGAGCCGGCCTTGGCCGAGGTGCCCGAGGACGACGAGCCGGAGGATGCGGCCGGGGCGCTCGAGCCGGAGTCGCTGCCGCCCGACGAGCCGGAACCCGACGAGGCGGACCCGGACGAACCCGCGTCCGAGGACGAGGAGCTCGTGCCCGAGCCGGACGAGCGCGAGCTCGAGGACCGCGAGTCGGTCGCGTAGAAGCCCGAGCCCTTGAACACGACGCCGACCGTGCTGAAGAGCTTGCGAAGCGCACCGCCGCACTCGGGGCAGATCGTCAGTGCGTCGTCCGTGAAGGACTGCTTCGCCTCGAGCTCGTGACGGCACATCGTGCAGCGGTAGGCGTACGTCGGCACCTGGTGACCTCCGGTCTCGTGGGGCAGTGCTGGCAGTCGGCCCCGTCGAGTGCCAATGGTACGACGCCGGGTGGACGCGCGCAGTGACCTGCGTCGCCGCGGCATGACGGCGGAATAGGCTCGGGAGGTGGCAGACAGATCCTCGACGTCGGTGTGGCGAAAGGTCCTGGCCGGGACCCTCGCGACGGTGGTCCTCCTCGCGCTCGTCGCGGCCGGGGTGGGGACCTACCTCGTCCGCCGGCCCCTGCCGGACCACGGCGGTGAGCAGCACCTGCCCGGGCTCGCCGAGCCCGTCGAGGTCATCCGCGACGAGCGCGGCGTGCCGCACATCTACGCCTCGACCGACGAGGACCTCATGGCGGGCCTCGGCTACGTGCACTCGCAGGACCGCTTCTTCGAGATGGACTACCGCCGGCACGTCACGGCCGGGCGCGTCGCGGAGCTGGTCGGCGACGTCCCGGCGGCGATCGAGGCGGACATGGTGGTGCGCACGATGGGCTGGCGTGACGTCGCCGAGCAGGAGTGGGACCTCCTCGCCGACGAGTCGCGCGAGCTCTACACGGCCTACGCCGACGGCGTGAACGCCTACCTCGAGGACCGGGAGGCCTCCCGGCTGGGCATCGAGTACACGGTGCTGTCCCTGTCCACCGACATCGAGCAGGTCGAGCCGTGGACCGGCGTCGACTCCCTCGCCTGGCTCAAGGCGATGGCCTGGGACCTGCGCGGCAACTACGGGGACGAGGTCGCCCGGGCCTCGGCGTTGAGGCCGATGTTCGGCGACGTCGAGGTGGTGGAGGGGCTCTTCCCCGACTACCCCGTCGAGGACCATGCGCCGATCCTGCCCGAGGGCTCCACGGGCGGCGGCGAGAGCGCGTCGGACGCGCCCGCCGAGTCGCCCACCGCGGGCGCGGGGACCGAACCCCCCGCGGACGGTGACGAGCCGCCGTCGGACGGGACCGAACCGTCGTCGGACGGCGCCGCGACCGGCACCGACGGAGCCACCGCCGGTACCGACGGTGCCACGACCTCCCGCGACGCGAGCGCCGCCGTCGTGCAGGCCGGGGCCGCGCTCGACGCCGTGCCGGTGCTCCTCGGGCGCGGCGACGGCATCGGGTCGAACTCGTTCGTGGTCTCGGGCGAGCACACGGACACCGGCGAGCCGATCCTCGCGAACGACCCGCACCTCGCGATCGACCAGCCCAACCTCTGGTTCCAGGTGGGCCTGCACTGCACCGAGCTCACCGCCGACTGCACCTTCGACGTCACCGGGTTCTCGTTCGCGGGCATGCCGGGCGTGATCATCGGCCACAACGACCAGCTCGCGTGGGGGCTGACCAACCTCGGCGCGGACGTCATGGACCTCACGCTCGAGCGGGTCTTCTCCGACGGCACCTACCTGCGGGGCGAGGAGCGGCTGCCGCTGGAGCGTCGGACCGAGACGATCCTCGTCGACGGCGCGGACCCGGTCACGCTCGAGGTGCTCGGCACGGAGGCCGGCCCGCTCGTCTCCGAGGTCCTCACCGACACGCGGGCAGCAGCGGGCGTCCCCGTCCCGGAGGACTCGCCCGAGGCCCACTTCGAGGGGTACTCCGTCGCCCTGCAGTGGACGGCGCTGGAGCCCGGCCGCACGGGCGACGCGGTGTTCGCCCTCAACCGGGCTGCCACCGCCGAGGACGTCGCCGAGGCGGCCGCGTTGTTCGAGGTCCCCAGCCAGAACATCGTGTTCGCGACGACAGACGGCGACATCGGTTATCAGGCGCCCGGCCGGATCCCGGTCCGCGCCGAGGTCGACGGCCCGCTGCCCTCCGACGGCTCGTGGCCGCGGCCGGGCTGGGACGAGCGCTACGCCTGGCAGGGCGACGTCGAGGCCTCGGACATGCCGGCCGCCCTCAACCCCGAGGAGGGCTTCGTCGTCGCGGCCAACCAGGCCGTCCTGCCGGCCGGCACGGACCCCTTCCTCACGGGCGACTACGACCCGGGGTACCGCTCCCAACGCATCCGCACGCTCCTCGAGGAGCAGATCGCGTCCGGGGAGCCCCTGACGGTCGACGGCGCCCACGAGATCATGCTCGACGACGCCAGCCCGTTCGGCGAGGTGATCGTGCCCGCGCTCCTCGAGGTCGACGTCGAGGACCCCTTCGTCACCGAGGCGGTCGAGCTCCTCGAGCAGTGGGCCGCCGAGGGCTACCCGAACGACGTGGACTCGGCCGGGGCCGCGTACTTCAACGCCGTGTGGGTCGCGATCCTCGCCACGACGTTCGGCGACGAGCTCCCGACCGCACAGACGCCGGACGGCGGGGCGCGGTGGTTGCAGGTGCTGCAGGAGATCCTCGCTGAGCCCGGCCACCGGCACTGGGACGACCGGACCACCGTCAACGTCGTCGAGACGCGCGACGAGATCCTGTCCCAGGCGCTCGTCCACGGACGGCACCAGCTCACCGCGCGGCTCGGCAAGGACCCCTCGTCCTGGCGGTGGGGGGACCTGCACACGTTCGCCCCGCAGCACCCGGTGCTCGGCGGCGACGGCGTGCCCGGCCTCGTGCGGTGGTTCGTCAACCCGGAGCCCGTCGGGGTCTCCGGCGGGTCCTCGATCGTCAACGCCACCGGCTACGACGCCGCGGCGCGGGACGAGTACGGCCGGCCGAGCTACCGGGTGACCTCGGGGCCCTCGATGCGGATGGTCGTCGACCTCGCCGACCTGGACGCCTCCACGTGGGTGACGAGCTCGGGCACGAGCGGGCACCCGTCCTCCGGGCACTACACGGACCAGGCACAGGCGTGGGTCGAGGGCGAGACCTACCCCTGGGCGTTCACGCGGGAGGCCGTCGAGGCGGCCGAGGAGGACCGGATGCTGTTGACGCCCGACGCGCCCTGACGGGCGGGTCCGGGTGGGCGTGCCCCGGCCGGGGCGGGTGCGGGCTGCCGCGCCCTGACGGACGGGCTCAGGAGCCGGTCGCGCTCGCGGTCTCGTCGCGCCGGGAGGACCCGTAGGGGTCCGGCGCCGCGGTGAGGCTCGTGGTCCCCGACGGCTGGACGACCCCGGAGACGCCGACGTCCTGGGGGCCGTGGGGCAGCGACCGGTCCTCGACGAGCTCGTCGTCGAACAGCACCGCCCACACCGGCGTGTCGTCCGGGATGAGCTTGAGGACGCGGTCGTACCAGCCGCCGCCCTGGCCGAGCCGGTTGCCCGCGGCGTCGACGAGGAGCGCGGGGACGATGACGACGTCGGCCTGGGCGATCGCCTCCGACGGGAGCGGTTCGCCGGACGGCTCGGCGGGTCGGCCCGGCGCGCGCTCGGCCAGGTCGTCCGTGCCCTGGAACTCGGCCCAGGCGCGGACGAGGCCCGGGCCGAGGGCGGGCAGGAGGATGCGGGCGCCCGTCTCGTGGAGCGTCTCGATCGTCGGCAGCGACGGCGGTTCGGTCGGCCGGGAGACGTAGAGCGCGACCGTGCTCGCGCCGTCGAGGAGGGGAAGGACGCGCCGCGCCAGGTCGATGCCGGCCCGGGCGAGCTCTGCGGGCTGCCGCTTGGCTCGACGCTCGCGGACCGCCGCGCGCAGTGCGTGCTTCGCGTCGTCGATGTCGAGCCGATCCACGCGCGGAAGGTCAAGGATGCGCCGGTGCATGCCCACCATCATGCCAACAATCCGCCCGTCAGGGAGGTGGCCGGGTGGGGAGTTCTCGCGGTTTTCGCCACCGGCTGACGAGACGGTCGACAGGCGCCCGGCGCGCGGATCCGACCAGGGGGTGTGGCGAGGGGCCTACGCTCGACGGCGTGCCCGCTGCCACCGACCGGCCGGTCCACCTCGTGGACGACGACCTCGTCCTGCGCCCCCTCCGGCGACGGGACAGGCGCCGGTGGCGGGCGCTGCTGGCGGCGAACGAGCGGTGGCTCGCCCCCTGGATGGCGGGCTCGCCCGTGCCCGGTCGGCCGATGAGCTTCGCCGAGCAGCTGGCCTCGGCGCGGCACGCGGCGCGGGAGGGGTCCGGGCTCTCGTTCGTCGTCGTGCTCGCGGGCGAGATCGTGGGATCTGTCGTCGCGCAGCCGATCACCCGGGGTGCCGCCTGGGCGGCGTCCGTCGGGTACTGGGTCTCCGAGCACGTGGCGGGCCGCGGCGTCGCGCCCCGCGCGGTCGCGCTCCTGGTCGACCACCTCTTCGACGAGATCGGGATCCACCGTGTGGAGATCGACGTGCGCCCGGAGAACGGCGCGAGCCTGCGGGTCGTGGCGAAGCTGGGCTTCGTCGAGGAGGGGCGGCGCCGCGGACTGATGTTCGTCGACGGCGACTGGCGTGACCACCGCTCCTTCGCGCTCCTGCGCGGGGATCTCGGGCGGGGGCCGGGGGCGGCGCGGCGCCACCTCGACGAGATCGCCGCGCAGGACGGTCGCCCGGCGATCCCGTGAACGACCCCGGCCCCGTCCCGCGGGTGCGGGACGGGGCCGGGGCGTGGAGCGTGTGGTGCGGCGCGCCGGGTGTTACTCGACGGTGCCGGTCAGCTCGCCCTCGAACTCCTCGCCGAGGCGCTCGCCGGCGTCGTCACGGGGCTCGTAGGACACCTCGATCGTGAAGGCCTCGCCCGGCTGGTAGAGCATGACCTCGCCCACCGAGTACTGCTCGCCGGAGCCGAGGACGTAGGCGTCCTCGCCGAGCGAGTCGCTGTTGACGCCGTTGTCGTTGACGCCGTTCTCCTCGAGCAGGTCGCTGTCCGCGACGGACGGCTGCTGCATGTAGGGCCAGGTGTCGTAGCCGAAGCCGGCCTCGACCAGACCGTAGGTCAGCGTGATCGGGTCGCCGTTGTTGGTGACGACGTAGTTGAGGATGAGGACCTCGTCGCCCTCGCTGACGATCGGCTCCTCGGTGTCCGGGTCGGCCCAGATGCTCGAGCGCGTCGCCTGGCCGGTGCCGACCTGGTAGACGTCGACCGTCACGTCGCCGGCCTCGATGGTGCCGAGGAGCTCGCCGTCCTCGGTGACCTCGTTCGCCCACGGAGCGGCGGAGCCGGCCCCGGCCTCGCCACCGGCGCCGTCGCTCGGCGCCTCGTCGTCCGCGGCCGTGTCCTCGGACCCGGTCTCCTCGGAGCTCGACTCCTCGTCCTCGGACGGTGCCTCCTCGGTGGACTCCTCCTCGGGGGCCTCTTCCGTCGTCGGGTCCTCGACGGCCGGCGGCGTCGTCTCGGCCGGCTCGTCGTCGCCGCAGGCGGCGAGCGTGAGGGCGGCGGCCGCGGCCAGGGCAGCGGTGGCGGTCATCCTGCGGGTCGAGCTGCGCATAGCGATGGTGCTCCAGTTCGTCGTTCGGGTCGGCAAGGGGCGGTGGGCGCCTCGCTCGTCGGCCCGTGCGGGCCAGGTGCAGCGTAGCGACGGATAGCGGTGCAATCGGCGGATCTGTATGGACTGCGGTACCCATCACGTCCGCGCGCCTCCCCGGCGTGGCGCCCGGGCCGACCTAGCGTGGGACGCGTGGATCTTCAGGGCTACGTCCTCGCTGCGGCGGTGGTGATGCTCCTGGTCTACGCGCTGCCCGCGGTGGCGGACCGGCGTCGGCTCATGGCCGCTGCGCGGCTGGAGGACCGGCACTCGGACCGGCTGCGGGTCCTGGCGACCGTCGGCGACGGCGGCCGCCGCGGCCGGACCTCACCCGGCCATCCCGGTCGGTCCGCCCGCGAGGCGGCCGACCGAACCACCGCACCGCTTCTGCTGCCCCTCGGACCGGAGTCACGAGCCATGAGCACCATCAAGCCCCGCCTCTCCGAGCCGGCCAGGCGGGCGCGCGACCTCGCACACGCTCGCTCGCAGCGCGCCGCCCGCATGAGCCGGCGGGACGCCGCGAAGAACCGGCGCACGATGTACCAGGTGGTCCTCGGTCTGCTCGTGGTCGCCGCCTGGGCGCTCGTCTCCTACGCCGGTTGGCACGTGACGGTGGCGATCGTGCCGAGCGTACTGCTGGTCGCCGTCGTCGCCCTCTCGGTCCGTGCCGCCGGCGAGCGACGGACGCTCAACTCGATCGACCGTGCCGAGATCCGCCGCATCGACGGCGAGCTCAAGGGACTCTCGCGCCGGCCGCGCGAGGCCGTGACCGACCAGGTGGGCGCGGGCGCCACGCGTGAGCTGCCCGCCGCGACGTCCGGAAGGTCGGCCTCTGCGTCGGCCCCCGTGGCTGCGGGCCGCGAGGATGAGGAGCGCACGAACGGCGCGACGGACGAGACGGACCTGACCGGCGAGACGCGTGCGGACGCTCCTGATCGCCGGCCCGACGACGTCGCGGCCCGTACGTGGGCGACGGTCGCAGCCGAGCAGCTCACCCCTGGCGAGCAGGACACTCCCGCCGAGGACGTGGCGCCGGCCCGCAGGCCCGTGCTGCACAACCCGGCGCCGGACGCATGGACGCCCGTGCCGGTCCCGGCCTCGCGCTGGTCGGACACCGAGCCCGCGGCGCAGCGGCGCACCGCACCCGCCTTCGAGGCGCCGGAGTCGCCGTCGGCCCGCGTGCCGCTGCGCCCCACCCGCCCGAGCATGACGGGGACGAGCGTCGTCGCCGGGTCGGGTGCCGACAAGCCGGAGCCAGGGGTGGGCCGCGCACCGGTGCTCGACCTCGACGCCGCGCTCGCCCGGCGCCGCGCGAAGGGCGCCTGACCTGCCCGCGAACCGCTGGGCATGACTTCTTCGGCCATGACGCAGGACACGGCCAGGGGCGGTCGTCGGCGGTCGGCGCGGTGTTAGACTTTTTCTCGCTCACCGGCCGTCCGGGGAGCATGGGGCTATGGCGCAGTTGGTAGCGCGTCTCGTTCGCAATGAGAAGGTCGGGGGTTCGAATCCCCCTAGCTCCACCATGTGATGTCTCAGGACATCGTGAACGGCTGAACCCCCGGTGTCGGGGGTTTAGCCGTTTTTTCGTTGGTAGCTGTGGGTGGGGTCGAGTGTGTGTTCGCTGAGGATCTCGCCGGACGCGGCGACGCTCCCCATCTCCATCAGGCCTCCCGCACCCGGATTGTCCTTGACCATCTGGGCCCGCCCGGGCCGAGGGTGGAGGCCATGAGCACCTACGACGCCTTCGAGCACAGCCCCGTACCGGCTCCGGGCCCCGACGCCGTCCCGCCCGAGCCCTTCCACGGCATCTACGGGATGCCCATGTTCCTCACCGTCCCCACGCGCGACCTCGCGGCGTCGGTGGACTTCTGGGCGAACGGCCTCGGCTTCTTCGACCTGTTCACCATTCCCGGGCAGCTCACGCACCTGCGCCGCTGGCCGTTCCAGGACGTCCTGCTCCGCGCGGCGCCGGACGAGACGGCCGTGGCGCCGCCGGCGCTGACCGTGAGCTTCTCGGCCGTCCTGTCCCAGATCGACGGCATCGCCGCGGCCTGCGAGCGGCTCCGGCCCGGCTGCACGGACGGACCTCGGCACACGCCGTGGAACACGGTCGATGTCGAGGTCGTCACGCCCGAGCACGCGCGCGTCATCATGACGGCCGCCAAGTCCTACGACGCCGGCTCGCAGGAGGCGCAGAACCTGGCCGACGTCGGGATCACCGGACCCGAGGACTAGGAACGGCGCCGCCCGACCCGAGGTGTGGGCACGTCACCGCTGGATCAGAGTCGTCGTCCGCCGCCGTCAGCCACGGGGGCGACGAACCGCGGGAGGCGAGCCCGCCCCTCGGAGCTCCGGACGGCTCAGGGACAGGTGTCAGGCGCCTGCTCGCCCGCGAACCGGCCCCGCGTCCACTCCAGCAGCTCGGGGACGAGCGGGGAGTCGTCCGCGACGAGCCCGACGTGATCGCGGCCCGCGTAGGTGCGGTAGTCCACGGGGCCGCCGCCGGACGCGCAGCGCTGCTCGGCGTACTCCTCCTGGGCCGAGGGGAGGATGAGCGGGTCGGTCTCGCCCTGGGCGAGCAGCACCGGCGCGGCGATCGGCGCCGTCGGGACGTTCTCCCGCATCCGCTCGCGAGCGCACCCGAGTCGGGATCGACGTCGAAGATCGAGGTCTCCTGGACCAGGGACTCGGCGATGTTGAGCAGCGCCCCCGGGCCCGACAGGCAGCGGGTGGCCATCTCGTCGGTCTGGACCTTCGCAGCCCCGCGGACGTAGTCGTCGACCGCCACGTCGGCGTAGGTGCGGGCGTAGCCCTCGACGGCGTAGGAGGCGAAGATGCTGCCGCCGGGGACGTCGTCGGTGGTGGCGACCAGCGAGGTGAGGTCGGCGGCCGGGGCCATGGCGGCGACACCGACCACCCCGGCCTCGGGCGCGTAGTCCTCGGCGAGGACGCCGGCCCACAGCGCGGCGTGGCCGCCCTGCGAGTGTCCCCAGACGACCGACCGGTCGGCCAGCTCGAGGCCGTCGACGCCATGGGCGGCGCGGACGGCGTCGAGCACCGCGTGGCCGGCGGGCTCGCCGACGAGGTAGGCGTGGGGTCCCTCGGTACCGAGCCCGATGTAGTCGGTGGCGACGACGGCGTAGCCCTCGTCGATCGCCTCGTCGAGGGTGAACAGGGCGCCGGACTCGAAGGGTTCGTCCAGCAGGGAGGGCGCGCAGCCCTCGGCGACGCCGGTGGTGCCGTGGGCCCAGGTCACCACGGGCAGCGGCTCGTCCCCGGTGTCCTCGGGGACGACGAGGATCCCGCTGGCGAGAGCGGGTGTCGTGCCCAGCGCGCTGGTGGTGTAGAGGATGCGCCAGGCCCGGGCGCCGTCGGGGACCGCCCGGTCGAACTCCTCGGTGCGCAGGAGCACGCCGGGCTCGGCGGGCACCTCGTCGGGCGCGTCGTAGAAGGCGTCCGGCACGGGCGTGCCGTGGCCGACGAACAGGCCGAGCCCGGCCAGGGCGAGCGTGAGGGCGAGCGTGGCCGCGGCGGCGGTGACCGACAGACCGCGGCGCCACCACGGCTGCGCGCCCTCGACGGCATCGTCCGTGCCGGGCTCCGCGCGGGTGCCCCGGACACGTGCGCGGATGCCCTGCCAGACCAGCTCGAGGCCGCTCCACAGCACGCGGATGCCGAAGATGACGGCGACGACGACGGTGGTGACGTCGGGCTACGCGAGGGCTAGCACCCCGAGCACGATGCTTGCCGCGCCGCGCAGTGCGGAGGCGACACGGCCGGGGCCCCGGTCGCGGACCGCCCGCACCAGTGCCACGCCGCCGTCGATGAGCAGCGAGACGCCGACGACCCAGACGAGGATGACGAGGGCGCTGCCCGGCCAGACCAGCATCGCGACCGCGGCGAGGACGTAACCCACCGGTGGTACGAGGTCGAGCGGCGCGTACGGGCGGTCCAGGTCGGCGATGCGGCCGGCCGCCATCACGAACAGCCCCGCCACGATGACCAGCAGCAAGAACGTCAGCGACGCGAAAGGGCGGAGCAGCAGCGTCCCGCCCACGAGGACCGCGAGCGTGCCCACCACGATCGAGCGCACCCGCAACCCCGTCATGGCACCCCTCCAGGCCCTCCGGGCCCATCCGGTCGGAGCATCGGACTCCCGGAGGCTGGGCAGGTGGGACGGAGTATGGCGCATCCGCGGTGCCGCCGGTGCCGGACGGGCCCGATGGCATGCCGGCCGTCCACGTCCACGGGCCGCGACGCCGACCCGCAGCGGACGGGCATGCGGGCACAATGACCCCGGCCCACCGGCCCGCGCCGGCCCACCGCCCCGCGCCGGCACGCCCGTTCCCGCGCAGCGAGCGCGTTCCCGAGACCCGGAGGTTCCGTTGTTCGTCAAGATCTGCGGTCTGCGGACGCCCGACGACGTCCGGGCCGCCCGCTCCGCCGGTGCCGACGCGATCGGCGTCGTCATCAGCTCGACCAGCCCGCGGGCCGTGACCCTCGACGAGGCGAGAGCCCTCGTCCGGGCGGCGGACGGCCTCACCACCGTCCTCGTGGTCCACGACCTCCTGGTCGACGACGCCGTCACCACCGCCCGCGAGCTCGGCGTCGACGTCCTCCAGCTCCACGGCTACCCCGAGGCCGACAACCGGCGCGGCGTGGCCGCCTTCCCCCGCGTCTGGCGGGCGACTTCCGCCGAGACCGGACCGACCGACGTCGGCGAGCACGGCGAGCAGGTCCTCCTCCTCGACTCCCGCACCCCCGGCTCGGGGACCCCCTGGGACCTCGAGCTGCTCGGCACGCCGCCGACCGGCCGCTGGATGCTCGCGGGCGGACTCGCCCCGGACAACGTGGCGGGCGCGATCGCCGCGGCCAGGCCGTGGGGCGTCGACGTCTCCAGCGGCGTCGAGTCCATCCGCGGCACGAAGGACCACGACCTGATCCGGCGCTTCGTCCAGGCGGTGCGCGGGCACTGAGGGTGTTCGACGACGATCGACGCCGGGTGACGATCCCGGCCGCGCCCGTTCGTCATCCTGGTGCGCGGCCGCAGGGGCTGCGCGAGACTGGACGAGACGGACGGAGACGATCATGCGATTCGCACTCTTGGTGCACAGCGGTGAGCCCGAGCCCGGGCAGGTGCCGGCCGAGGACATGGCGGACATGCAGCGCCTGTTCGGCGAGTACGCCGACGCCCTGACGGAGGCCGGCGTGCTCGTCGGGGCCGACATGCTCACGGACGCGGCGGACTCACGCACCGTCACCCGGCGCGCGGGTACCACCCAGGTGCAGGACGGCCCCTTCGCCGAGACCAAGGAGGCGCTCGCCGGCGTCCTCGTCGTCGACGTCCCCGACGTCGACGCCGCCGTCGGCTGGGCCGAGCGCTGCCCCGCCGCCTCCTACGGGACGATCGAGGTGCGGCCGGCCGCCACGTCGATCGTCGACGGCTCCTGGACCTGACGGAGCCCGGAGGACGCGTGCCCGAGGACGCGTACGACGCGGCCGCACGCGCGGCCAGGGACGGGTACGGCCGCGTCGTCGCACTCCTCGCCGCCCCCGACGGTGACGTCGAGGCGGCCCAGGACGCGGTGGGGGACGCCCTCGAGCGTGCATTGCGGACGTGGCCCCGGCGCGGCGTCCCGGACAACCCGGCGGCGTGGCTCCTCACCGTCGCCCGCAACCGGATGCGGGACCGGTGGCGCTCGGCCGAGGTGCGCCGCACCGGCCCGCTCGACGACGCGGTGGCGCGCCGCCTCGGCGTCATTCAGGACATCGACCCGGACGCCCTGGGGGACAGGCGCCTCGAGCTCATGCTCGTCTGCGCCCACCCCGACGTCGACCCGGCGGTCCGTACGCCGCTCATGCTCGACGTCGTGCTCGGGTTCACCGCCGCCCAGGTGGCGCGCGCGTTCGCGGTCCCAGCCGCGACCATGGCCACCCGGCTCACGCGCGCGAAGCGGCGGCTGCGCGAGGCCGGGACCCCGTTCGAGATCCCGGACCGCAGCGACCTCCACGTGCGCATGACGGCGGTGCTCGAGGCCGTGTACGGCGCGTACGTCATCGAGTGGTCCACCGGCGAGCAGCCGAGCCGGCTCCCGACCGAGGGACTGCGGCTCGCCGAGATCGTCGCCGAGCTGGCCCCTGACGACGCCGAGGCGAACGGGTTGGCCGCCCTCGTCCTGCTCGCCGCCTCGCGCGCGGGGTCGGCTGTGGACGACGAGGGCGAGCTCGTCCCGCTCGACGAGCAGGACCCTGCCCGCTGGGACGGCGCGCTCATCGACCGCGCGCACGGCTACCTGCGCGCGGCCCACTCGAGGCGCGTGGTCGGGCGGTTCCAGTTGGAGGCCGCGATCCAGGCCGTCCACTGCGCCCGGCGCGACGGCCGCGGCACGAGCTGGTCGACCCTCGCGCGCCTCCACGCCGCCCTCCACGAGGTGGCTCCCTCGCTCGGCAGCGCGACGGCGCTCGCCGCCGTCCTCGGCAGGACCGAGGGGCCCAAGGCCGGACTCGCCGTGCTCGACGGGATCGGCGAGCGTGCCGGACGCTTCCAGCCCGCATGGGCGACCCGTGCTCACCTCCTTCAGCAGACGGGCCGGGACGACGAGGCCGCCGTGGCGTATGCCAAGGCGATCTCGCTCGCCGCGTCGCCCGCCGAGCGTCGCCACCTGCAGCGACGGCTCGACGGGCTCGGCGGCTAGGGCCGGGACCGGTCAGGCGCGGGCGAACCTGCGCGTGACCAGCCCGGCGAGGACGAGCACCCCGGCAAGGGCCGCGAGCGGGAGCGAGGCGCCCGCTCCCGTCTCGGGGAGCTCCTGGACCGGCGTACCGGCCGATGCCGTGCCGGCCGACGACTGAGCGGCCGTGTCCGTCGACGTCTCGAGGACGACGGGGACGGTGCGACCGTCGGTCATCGGGTCAGTCACGTTCGACGGGTCCATCTGGTCCGACGGGTCGGTCGGGTCCACCGGGTCGGTCGGGTCGGTGGGGTCCACCGGGTCCACCGGGTCGGTCGGGTCGGTGACCGGCGGCGTGATCTCCTCGATGATCTCGGTCTCGCCGAGGACATTGAGCGTGATGTCCCCGAGCGAGATCAGGAGTGTCACGGGGGCGGTGGCGGTGAGGTCGGAGATGACGTCATCGATGAGGCCGCCGTTCCCGGTCCCGTTGCCAGTGCCGTCCGTGCCGTCGGTGGTGTCGACCGCGGTGGTCGCGACCGGTGCCTGCTGGGCGGGCGCCGGTGCCTCGGTGCGGTCGATCGTGGTCTCGCCGAGCACGTTGAGCGTGACGTCGCCGACGTCGACCGGTGCGGTCACCGGGGCGGTGACCGTGGTGTCGGCGACGACGTCCTCGACCAGGCCGTCGGTCAGCTCAGGTCCCTCGTGTACGACGGGCTCGGCGTCGGCCTCGGGCTCCGCCGTCGTCACGGTGGTGGTCGAGGTCGGAGCCTCGGCCGCGGGTGCGGCCTCGGCAGGCTCGACGTCGGTCTCCCCGCCCACGTTGACGACGGGGTCGCCCGCCGTCACGGGCGCCGTGATCGGGAGCGTCGCCGTGTCGTCCGCGGCGATGTCGAGCGCGACGGACTCGTCGGCCTCGTCCGGCAGTGCGCCGGCCGGGTCCTCGGGCTCCTGGAGGACCTCGACGGTCGAGGTCGGGGCAGGATCGGCCGGTGCGGGTGTCTCGTCCGAGTCGATGGTCGTCTCGCCGAGCACCGTGGCGGTGACGTCGCCGACGTCGACCGGCACCGTCACGGGGATGGTCGCCGTGACGTCCGAGACGACGTCCTCGATGAGTCCGCCGCCGTCCGGCTCGTCACCGAGCAGTCCGTCGTCCGCCTGGGCCGCGGCGGCCCCGGCGATGAGTATTCCGCCCGAGAGCACCGTGGCTCTGAGGGCGCGTCGAAGCAAGGTAGGCATGACGTGTCTCCTTGGGTGTGCCTGTGGATGCGCGGTCGCGCGTGGATGCGTGTGCCGGCAGCAGCGCCGGCAGGGCACGCCTCAGGCAGGGGAGACGGGTACCTCGTGGTCGACGTCGAGCAGCGCCACGTCGGCGGAGTCGCCGACGGGCCAGACCAGTGCGCACTCGTCGAGCTCGAACCGACCGGAGGCCGTGGCGTCCGGCCCGCCCGCGCGCAGCGGGGAGGAGTCGGCAGTGAGCGAGAAGGTGGCGGGCGCGGCGCTCGTGCCGTGCGCACCGAGGATGGTGTCGACGATCGGCGCGGGCGTGCTGCTCGGCGCGGCGTCCTCGGCCAGGCCGTTCGCGAGGTCCGGGGCGGACGTGCTCGCCGCGGCGGCAGTCGTGGCCCCGGTCTCGGTGGCGACGGCGCCGCTGTACGCGGGAGTCGCCGGCCGTGCCGGCTGCTCCGAGTCGTCGCTGCCGAGGACGAGGGTCAGCGTGGTGGGAATCGGCGCAACGGCGCCGGCCACCGGGAGGTCCGCGGGCGCCGGCGTGTCCACATCATCGGCGGGCGCCCCGGGCTCGGCCGGTACCTCGGGCCCGGCGGGAATGTCGGGGACCGCCGGCAGGTCCGGCGCCGGTGCGGGAGCCGGCGTGGGGTCGGGCGTGGTCGGCGGGAGCACGGGAGCGGGGAGGAGCTCCTCGACGTCGAGGACGGGCTCGGCGATCTCCGCGACGTCGTCGACCACCGGGGCGAGCGGGGCCACGACGGGAGCGACCGCGTCGAACACCGGTGCGGTCACCTCGAGGACGGGAGAGGTGGCCTCGAGAACGGGGGCCACGGCGTCGGTGACCGGCGCGAGCGGCCGGGTGATCTCACCGAGGACCTCGCCGAGCGGTGTGGAGAGCCCGACGAGGGGAGCGGCGACCTCGTCGCCGACGGGCGTGACGGCCTCCGCCACCGGTGCGACGACCTCGCCGACCGGCGCCGCCGCCTCCTCGACCACCGGTGTGACCGCGTCGGTCACCGGCGACGCGACCTCGCCCACGGGTTCGGTCACGTCGTCCAGGACGGGGGCCGCCTCGGCGACGACCGGGTCCACGACGTCTTCCACGACGGGCTCTGCGACCTCTTCGGCGACGGGCTCGGCGACGTCCCCGACCACGGGGTCCACGGCGTCTTCGACGACGGGCTCTGCGACCTCGTTGACGACCGGGTCCACGAGGCCCTCGACGGTCGGGTCGAAAACGTGCTCGCCGACGCCCTCGAGGATCGAACGGACGATGCCGGTCTCATGGCCATCGTCGGGGGACTCCTCGGCCGCAGCCGCAGGGGAGGCGAGCGTGAAACCGACGACGGTGGCGGCTGCCGCGCCGCCGATCGTCGAGAGGCCACGCACGGCCCAGCGCAGGAGGCGTCCTCGCCCCTGCCCGGTCCCGTCCCCGGCCGTTGCCATCAGTGCTCACCTCACGACTATGTGCTGGCTCACAGACTATGTGTTTCGTCCGCCGCTGCAACCGGGGGACCTCGCCCGACGGCACCCGCGATGATTTCCCGTACCAGGCAGGTGGCGGAGTACCCGTGCGTGCGCACCTGGCTCGAGGACTCACTCGGCGACCTCGTCCCCGCCCTTCGTCCGCGTGTTCTGCGTCCTGTTCGCCGTCACGCACATCGTCATGGCGCACCGCGTGTTCCCCCGGATGCAGCCCGCCGACCTCCGCAGGGCGGCACTTTCGCAGCGCCGGCACAGGGGGCCGTGGTGGCGCTCGCTGTTCGGGGAGGTCAGCGCCGAGACGTGGACCGTCCAGGGGGCGCTCATGGCCTACGCCTACGTCACCCGGTACGGGCATCTCGACGTCGAGCATGGTGCGCTTGGGCTCGACCTGCCGGCCGCGCCGCGGTACCGCGACTACCTGACGATGTCCGTCCTCACCTCGACGATGACCGGCTCGGGCGTGCGGTGCCGGACGAGCGAGGCGTGGTCGGCGATGCGGACGCACTCGATCCTCGCGTTCGCGTTCAACACGGTGATCGTGGCGATGACGATCAGCCTTCTCGTCGGCGGCCTCGGGACATGACCCCGGGAGACTCGTGGTGCGCCCAGAGGTCCCGGAGCAGGGCGACCTCGGCCAGGTGGTGGACGGTCTCGCGGTTGATGTGGGCGACGAGCGTGATCATCGGGTGCTCTGCCCAGGGGCCCTCGGCCTCCCCGACCGGCCGCGCGAGAGCCTCCGGGGTCAGCGCTCGCACGCCGTCCGACCAGGCGGCGTAGGCGTCGTCGAGCTGGGCGAGCGCCGTGCGGGCGTCACCGGCATAGTCGAACGTCTCGTACCCGACCTCGGGCCCACCGAAGTGGCTGTGGGCCCGGGCACCGAGGACGCCGACGATCACGTGGGCGAGCCGCCAGGCGATCGTCGTCACGGGCGCCGGCTCCGGCTCCGGGAACCCGAAGTCGCACAACCAGTCGCCCGACCCGGCCCGGATCGTCACCGTGTCCGGCGCCGGGTCCTCCCGGTGCCGGACGGACCACGCACCCTCCACGGGCTCCCACAGGTACTCGGCGTCGGTCAGCCCGCCCAGGCGTGGCCGTGCCTGGAGCCGCCAGTGCCGGTCGAGCTGGTCGTGGAGCTCGTGGACGACGTCGATGGAGACCATGTCGCCGAGCGTGCCACCGGGGCCCGACATCGGCGAGGGACCCCGGTGTGCGACCACGACGTCAGCCCAGGGGGAGGGTGGCGCGGACCGCGAACCCGCCCCCCGGCGTCGGACCGGTCTCGGCGACGCCGCCGAGTGCCCGGGTGCGCTCCCGGATCCCGGAGAGCCCGAGCCCCGCGCCCGGCGCGGCCGGGCTCGCTTCCTCGTCCGCCGGACCGTTGACGATCTCGACGGAGAGGAATTCCTCGCTCGTGCGCACCGAGACCTCGACGGCGGAGCCGGGCGAGTGACGAAGGGCGTTGCTCAGCGCCTCCTGGACCACGCGGTACGCGGTCAGGCCCGTGGCCGGCGGTACGGACTCCACCCCCGCGCCGGTCACGTCGAGCCCGATCGTGGCCCCGGAGCTGCGGGAGGCCTCGACCAGTGCGGGGATGTCGTGGACCCCGGGCTGCGGTGCGAGATCGGCGTCCTCGGACCCGCGCAGGACGGCGAGCAGGCCGCGCATCTCGGTGAGCGCGGAGCGTGATGAGGAGGCGATCGACGTGAACTCCGACTGCACCTCGGGCGCCATGTCGGGCAGACGGAACGGCGCCGTCGTGGCCTGGACGCTGATGACGGACATCGAGTGGGCGACGACGTCATGCATCTCCTGAGCGATCCGGTTGCGCTCCTGGAGCTCGGTGCGGCGGCCGGACTCGTCCCGCCGGGCGCGCCGCTCCTGGGCGAGGTCCTCGCGGCTCCTCACCAGGGCTCCGAGGCCGCTGGCGGCGGCGAGGATGCCGCCACCGACCCCCGCGCAGACGATCGCGTTGGCGAGCGCCCCGTCGGTGCCCGGGTGCAGGACGAGGAGCGAGAGGAGGGACACGAGCATCCCACCGCCGAGCAGGCCTGCCCCCCGGAGCCACCCGTGCCGGAGCACGAGGACGGCGATCGTGAGGAGGAAGGCGATCATGGTCGGGACCGGCCACGGCCAGGGCGCCGACGTGGACGCCGCGAACGCGGTGCCGAGCGCCCCCGCCAGAGCAAGGGCGATCGACGGGACCGGCCACCGGACGGCGAGGACGAGCGCCCCCGACGTAGCCAGCGCGAGCACCATGGCGATCGCCACGTGGACGCCGTGCACGTTCGCGAGAACCGGCCAGCTGATGGAGACGAGGATGGCGCCGATGTAGATGGTGGACAGCCAGGCCCACCCTGCGCGCGGCGAGCTGATCGCGAGGAGGTCGGACAGCGGGTCGCTGGGACGCCGCGTCCTGCTCGGGGCGGTCCGGTCGGTGGCGCGGTCCTGGTCGCGGGGGAGGTCGTCGTGGGTGCTCATCGCGTCTCACCACCGACGGTACGGGCGTCCGGGTAGCCGCTGAGCGCCGTGCGCGTGGCGGCGGCGTCGACCAGGGCCATGAGGCGCGCCATCCACGGGAGGGTGAGCAGGAAGAACAGGCCGAAGATCGCGGTGGTGATCGCGTCGACGGCGTAGCTGCCCGCGAGGTCGGGCGAGATCCAGCCGTCGGGCAGCTGCAGGAGCAGCCACTCGATGCCCGTGTAGGTGTCGCCCTTGGGCAGGAAGATCCCCCACAGCGGGTACGTGAGGCCCCCGAGCGCCCCACCGATCCACGTGACGGTGACGGCGAACGAGGTCACGCGCAGCGGGAGGGCGAGGAGCATCTCGAAAAGCAGGTCGAGCCAGCGGCGCCCGTCGAGCATGAGGCGCATCCAGCCGCCCATGCCCGGGCGGGGCACGCGGTACAGCGGCGGCTCGACGTGCGCGCCCCACCGCTCGACCCGCGCACGGGAGATCTGTGCGAAGCCGGTGGCGGCCGCGAGGGCGAGCGGAAGGATGAGCGCGCCGATCCAGAACGGGAAGGTGGCGACGCCGGCGACGAACAGCGCGAGCAGGACGCCGAGGCCGAGGACCGAGAGGAACATGCCGGGCAGGATGTAGCCGAGGTCGTGGCCGAGGGTCCGGATGGTCCGGGTGAGGCGGCCGGGCCTGCCGGCGCGCTCCCTCTGCGCGGTCTGGGTGGTCACGTGATCACGTCTCCTCGTGGGGTCGGGGGCAAGTGTGGCGGGTCTGGTGGGTGCCGTCGTGTGCATGGGAGGAAATCTCCGCCGCCGGTTCGGGCCACCGCGTCACCCGGCGGAGTGATTCGGCGGCCTACCTGCGGGTGAGGGTGGAGGGCCGCGCCCCCTCCGACGACGCGGCGAGGGGGGGGGGGGCGCCGGGGGGCACCCCGCCGCCGCGCCCCGCGGGGTGTGCGGGCGCCCCCCCGGGGGGCCCCGCGTGGTCAGACCGTGCGGAGCTGACCGGCGAGCGGGCAGGCCCACACGTCGGTCGCTCCCCGGCCCACGCGGTGGACGTGCGCGGTGACGTCCCGGTAGGCCCGGGCGAGCGTGACCTGCGTGTACGGGATCCCGTGCCGTGCGCAGTGCTCGCGCACGAGCGGCGCGGCCCTGCGGAGGTTCGGCCGCGCCATCGAGGGGAACAGGTGGTGCTCGACCTGGAAGTTGAGCCCTCCCATGAACGTGTCGACCCACCTGCCGCCCGAGATGTTGCGGCTCATGAGGACCTGGCGCGTGAGGAAGTCGACCTTGGTCCCGCGGGGCACGAGGGGCATCCCGATGTGGTTCGGCGCGAAGGACATCGCGAGCCAGAACCCGAACACGAGGAGCTGCACCGCGTGGAAGGCGAGCGCCATACCGAGCGGGAGGACCGCGGACACGAGGACCACGTGACCGCCGAGTCGGAGGGTGAGGAACGCGGCCTCGACCCAGCGGTGCTCGAGCCTTTCCCGCGAGAACAGGCGGACGATCGCCGCCCTGTGCATGCTCAGCCCCTGCAGCGAGATCAGCGGGTAGAACGTGTACGCCTGGACCTTCGCGAACCACCGGCCGAGCGGGGTCCGCCGGGTCCGCAGCGCCTCGTTGGTCCAGATCACGGGGCCGGGCTCGATGTCCGGGTCGGTGCCGAGCTTGTTGGGCCCCGAGTGGTGCCTGTTGTGCTTCTTGTTCCACCACCCGTAGCCCATCCCGCTCACGAGGTCGACGAGCACCAGCGACGCCCACGTGTTCCACCGCGGCGAGGTGAAGATCTGCCGGTGCGCGGCGTCGTGCCCCATGAACGCGGTCTGCGTCATCAGCAGGCCGAGGGCCGCGGCGACCGCCAGCTGCCACCACGACTCGCCGATCAGCACGAAGGCGGCGGCAAGGCCGACCCCGACCGCCATGAGGATCGCGAACTTGATCCAGTAGTAGGCGTGCGCGCGGTCGAGGAGCCCGGCCTCCTTGACCTGCTTGGACAGCTCGGTGAACGAGCTGACGTACCGCTCGCCCGCGCCGCGGCGGGCGCCGGAGCGGGCGGTGCCCGGCGCGGCGTGTACCGGGCGGGCGGGGCCGGCTCCGGTCGTGGCGGCGCCGGTACCGGCCGGGATCGGGGTGGGTGTGGCGACGGTTCCGTGTGACATGGCATGGACGCTCGCGGTCAGGCTCGGCGCCGCGCGTCACCCGCGCGGGTGAGCCTGCCCCCTACCCGCGGCTACCGTGGTGCGGTGACCTCGACGGGATCGTCCACGACCACCATCCGAGTGCTCATCGTCGACGACCAGGCGATGGTGCGGCAGGGCTTCGGTGCACTCCTTGACGCACAGGAGGACATGACCGTGGTCGGGAGCGGCGCCGACGGCAGCGAGGCCGTCGACCTCGTGCGGCGCACCTCGCCCGACGTCGTGCTCATGGACATCCGCATGCCGAGCGTGAACGGGCTCGACGCGACCCGCGCGATCTTCGCGATGCCGGGTGAGACGCACCCGCGCGTCGTCATGCTCACCACGTTCGACGCCGACGAGTACGTGTTCGCCGCCCTGCAGGCCGGGGCGAGCGGCTTCCTCCTCAAGGACGCCACCGCCGACGAGCTCGCCGGTGCCGTGCGCGTGGTCGCGTCCGGCGAGGCGCTGCTCTCGCCGTCGATCACCCGCAAGGTCATCACCGACTACGCCACCCGCCCGGCCGCGCGGCCCGACCCGACGGTGCTCTCCCCGCTCACCGAGCGCGAGCTCGACGTGATGAAGCTGGTGGCCACCGGGGCGTCCAACGCCGAGATCGCCGCCGAGCTCTACCTCGGCGAGCAGACGGTGAAGACCCACGTCTCGCGGATCCTGTCCAAGCTCGGGCTGCGCGACCGCACACAGATCGTCGTCACCGCCTACGAGTCGGGGCTCGTCGCCGCCGGACGCTGAGGTGAGGCCCGCGAGGGGGCCGACCTCTGCGGGACGGCCGGTGGGGGGCATCGACCACGGCGACGACGTGCACGGACCTATCCGAAGAGTGCACCGGGCCCCTCCAAGGTGCCGAGCAGGTGGCTGACGACCAGGACGGCTGCGAGGACGACGAGGACGGCGCCGAGCAGGAGCCAGTCCACGGGGCATACTGCGGTGGGACGCCAGGTCGTGCGGGGCTCGAGGCCGAGCCCGCGTGACTCCAGGGACTGTGCGATGCGTTCGCCCTTGCGTACGGAGACCACCAGGAGCGTGAAGACGATGCCCGCCAGGTGCCGCGGTCCGCGCGGGGGCCGGCCGCGGGGCCCGCGCCCGCGCACGGCGTGCGCCGCGCGGATGGTCGACCATTCCCGCGGCATCTCCTGGATCATCCGGTACCCGGCGAGCACCGCGTAGGTGGGGCGCGCCCCGAGCCGCGCGTTGTGGTGGAGGCTCGTCATGAGCGCCACGCCGTCCGTCGACAGGACGAACCCGACGACACAGATCCCGACGACGAGCGCCCGCAGCCCGAGCGCCCCACCGACGCTCAGCCCCTCGACCGTCACGCGGAGCACGCCCCACTGCCACAGCACCTCCCCGGGGCGTGTGAGCGCGTTGACGGTGAAGGCGCCGAGCCCGAACACGACGAACGGGACGTGGGCGAGCAGCAGCGTGCGCGGCGCGGGCCGCGCCCCGATCGCCACCGCGGCCAGCGCGAGCAGGTAGAGCGCCGCCGAGGTGGCCGGGTCGAGGACGAACACGACGGCGAGGGAGACGGCCGTGAGCGCCGCCAGCTTGACGGTCGGGTTGCGGCGGGAGAGCGGGGTGCCCCGCAGCGGGGCCTGCGCGAGCGCGCTCATGCCGCGGCCTCGTCGAGCCGGCGCAGCACGTGGCCGACCGCCGGCCCGGGCACGGACGCGAGCAGCCAGGCGACAAGCTCGGGGACCCGGATCCCCGAGCGGGATGTGAGCCCGGCGTCGCCGAGCACCTCGTGGGTCCGCCCGTCCGCGACCACGCCGCCGTCCGCGAGCAGGACGACGCGGTCGGCGAGCGAGGCGACCGTGCGCACGTCGTGGCTCGTCACGACGACCCCCCGGCCGGCGGCGGCCTCCGCCCGCAGGGTGGCCACGGTGGCGACGGAGTCGTGCCGGTCGAGCCCGAGCGTCGGTTCGTCGGCGAGGAGCACGGGCGGGTCGTGGGCGAGCATCGCCGCCAGGCTGAGGCGGCGCTTCTCCCCGCCAGACAGCCGGAACGGGTTCTGCTCGGCGAGGTGGACGAGCCGGTGGCGGCGCAGCATCCTCTCGACCACGGGGCCGCGGGAGCCCTCGTCGAGCCCGTGGCCGATCTCGCCGGCGACGGTGTGGGCGAGGAACTGGTGCTCGGCGTTCTGGAACACGAGCCCCGGCGGCGCTCCCGCGACCTCGCCGTGCAGTGGTGGGAGCAGTCGCGCCAGCGTGAGCAGCAGCGTGGACTTCCCGATCCCGTTGGCGCCGAGCACGGCGATCACCTCCCCGGCGCGGACCGTGAGGTCGAGGCCCGCGAGGACCTGGGCCTCCGCGAGTTGCGCACCGTCCTTTCGTCGCGGCCGCCGCAGCGGTCGCCCGACGGCGAGGTCCCGGGCCGTGAGCACCGGGTCACCCTCCGTGGCGGGGGGAGGGGCGGCGTCGGCCGCGAGGTCCCGCAGCAGGGCCGCGTTGGTCGCCGACCCGAGACCGCCCTCGCTGCCCGTGAGGGCGAACAGCTCGGCGTCCAGCGGAAGCCAGCATCCTTCGGCGACGAGCTCCCGGGCATGCGCCCGCAGCACCTCGACGGTGTCGCCGGTCGCGAGGATCCGGCCGGCACCGTCGAGGGCGAGCGCACGCGCCGGGAGCGCGCCGGTCCCGTGCTCGCCCGCCCACTCGTCGAGGCGGTGCTCGACGAGCACGACGGCGGGCGAGTACCGCTCGGTGGCGGCGCGCACGGCCCCGCGGACGGCCTCGATGCCCGCCGGGTCGAGCATCGAGGTGGGCTCGTCGAGCAGCAGCACCTCCGGCTCGGTGACGAGCGCCGCGGCCAGCGCGACCCGCTGCGTCTCGCCGCCGGAGAGCGACGCCGTCGACCGGGCGCGCAGGTGCCCCGCCCCGACGACGTCGAGCGCCTCGGCGATCCGGGCGTCGATCGTCGCCGGGTCCGCGCCGTGGTTCTCCATCGGCAGCGCGAGCTCCTGCTCGACGGACGGCAGGCAGACACCGGCCGTCGGGTCCTGGGCGACGACCCCGAGGTGCCGGGCCCGCTGCACCACCGGGACGTCGGCCCCCGTCCCGCGCACGGACACCTCCCCGGTGACCTGCGCCGTCACCGAGTGGGGCACGACGCCGGTGAGCACCTGCAGGACGGTCGACTTGCCGGAACCGGAGGGCCCGAGGAGGACGACGTGCTCGCCCGGTCCGACGTCGAGCGAGACCTCTCGCAGCGCCGGCTCGGCCCGGCGCGGGAACCGCACCGAGACCCCGGAGAGCGCCACGACGGGCGGCCCTCCGTCGTCCTGCCCGGTGGTCGTGGCTGCCGGCCGGACCTGCCGGTCGCTCGTCGCACTCACCTGGAGGCCACCGTGCCGATGGCGAAGTTGTCGGTCACACCGGTCCGGGCCAGGGCGTCCACGACGACCTTGGCGAGGAGCCCGCCGAGCACCACGCCGGACAGCGCCTGGATCGTCAGGCGCAGCGCGAAGATGTCCTGCCCGTACCAGCCGGAGCGGAACGCGGAGTAGAAGAACACGAGCGTCGCGCCGAGCAGCCCGGACAGGGCGAACACCTCCCACCCGAAGCGCCGGTAGCGCGTGAGAAGGAACGGGACCTCGCTGCCTATCCCCTGGAGGAGCGCGGCGACGACGAGCAGCGGACCGACCGGGGAGCCGAGGAAGGCGAACTCGATGACGGCGGCGAGCACCTCCGCCAGCACGCCCGAGCCGGGGCGGCGGACGATGGCCACGGCGATCGGGGCGACCATCAGCCACGCACCGGCGAGCACGTGCTCGGACAGGTCTCCCGCCGGCCCCATGAGGAGCCGAAGCCCGCTCCAGGCCTGGACGAATCCCCAGTAGGCGAAGCCGAAGACGGCGCCGAGGACGACGACGAGGACGAGGTCCTTCAGCGCCCAGGGTCCTCCGCCGCGGGCGGCGGGGCGGCCGCTCACGCCGGGCTCGCGTCGCTCGGCGATCCGACGGACACGGTGAGGTGCGTGACCACGTGGGGCACGCTGCCGCCGACCGCCGCCCACGCGTCGACGGCGGTCGCGAGCACCTCGGCGACGTCGCCCGTGAGGAGGGTGGCGTAGTGCGCCGGCTCGCTCGCGACGCCACGTGCCCGCGCGGACTCGATCGCCGCGGTGATGGGGGCCATGTGGTCACCCCCGGTGCCGGATCCGTCGAGCAGCGGGTAGAGGGACCACTGGGCGCAGGCCGCGATCCCGGTCGGGGCCAGGTCGACCGGCTCGGCGGTCGCGACGAACGACTGCGGGGCGCACGTCACCTCGCCGGGGCAGCCGCGGGACAGGAGCACGTGCGCGACGACGTGCCCGCCGCCCGTGCGGCGCGAGGCCGCCGCGAGGAGCTCGGCGGCGTAGGCCGCGAGGCGCTGCTCGGCGGGCGCCGTCAGCGCCCCGACGTACGTGCTGACGGGGTCGGTCTCGAGCACGAGGCCCTCGGTGAGACCCCGGTCCTCCACCTCGGCGAGCGCCCCGACGATGACGTCGGCGAAGTCGTCGCAGTGCGGGTGGATGCTCAGCCGCATCCCGATACCGAGCCGGTCCGGCGTCGGGTCCGAGGGAAGGGGTGCGTGGTCGGGTTGGACGGTCACGGTGCCTCTCACGGCCCACGGGTTCCATGGAGACCTGCCGACGCGCGGCGTCCGGCAGATGCCCTTCTCCCTACGCCGGTGCTAACCGGATCAGGTCGACGGGTCTGCGGACTCTCCGCACTCTCAGCGCCGTTCGGCGCTCCCCGGGGGTTACGGGCAAGGTACCCGCAGGTCCGCGGGGTGTCGAGACGCGTGCGCGGTCAGGCCCGCGCGCCGAGGTCGGCGATGTGGCCGGGGAGCCGGTCGTGCGTGCCGTACATGAAGTGGTTGGTCATGTTCTCCGAGTAGCGGCTCGCCTCGGTGGTCTGCCCGACGGCCTCGGCGACCTGGCGGATGTGGATGGGCGAGGCGCCGCAGCACACGCCGAGGTAGCCGACGCCGAGCTCGAAGGCCTCGCGGGCGAACGTGCCGATCTCGTAGCGGTTGGCGTACAGCGGGTCGAGCGCCGTGGGGAACGGGCGGCCGTGCGGGGCGGGGACCGTCGCGGCGTCGTCGGTGAGGCTGAAGAACGTCTGCTCGTCCGGGGTGGTCCGGTAGGGCACGGGCAGTGCGCCGACGTGACACGTCACGGCCTCGCGGATCCGGGTGAGCCACGGCCACATCGTCTGCGGTCCGCGGAAGCAGTTGAGCCCGACCACGTCGGCGCCGGCCTGCTCGAGCCGCTGGGCGGTCTCGACGATCCCGACGCCGTCGGCCATCTCCTCGATGGCCATCGGCGCGAGGGTGAGGACGACGGGCAGCCCGCTGGAGCGAGCCACCTCGAGGGCGGTGAGAGCCTCGCCGGCGTAGTAGAAGGTCTCGCCGACGATGAGGTCCGCGCCCTCGTCGACGGCCCAGCCGACCATCTCCTCGAACATGCCGCGCACCTCGCGCTGGGCGGCCGGGTCGGCGGGGTCCCAGACGTTGGTGTTGGAGATGTTGCCCGCGACGAGGTCGCCGGGGCGGGCGTCGGCGACCTGGCGCGCGATCTGGAGCGCGGCGCGGTTGAGCGGCTCGAGGAGGTCCTCCTTGCCGATGACGCGCATCTTCTCGCGGTGCCCGTTGTAGGTGAACGCCTCGACGATGTCCGAGCCCGCGCGCTGGAAGTCCTCGTGGACCGCGCGCAGCGCGTCCGGGTGCTCGAGCGCGACCTCGGGGACGAACTCGCCGGCGGTGAGGTAGCCGCGCCGTTCGAGCTCGAAGAGGAAGCCCTCGGCGCAGATCACCGGGCCCGCGTCGAGGCGGTCGGTCAGGATGTTGCTGGTGCTCACGCGGGGCTCCTCGGGCAGTCCGGTCGGGTCGGCACAGTGAAGCGTGACCGGCGGGGGAGGCGGGGGGCGATGCGCCCTCGGTCCAGGGAGTGGGACGGGGGCATCGGACGGATCGTTCCTCACATGCTTGGGTATGTGCATGCTAATGTCGGAGCATGTCACGACTCGAGAGGCGGCTCCAGGTGCTCATCGACTCTCGGAGGTACGAACGGCTGGAGTCGGAGTCGCAGACGACGGGCAGGTCGGTCGGTTCGATCGTCCGTGCCGCGATCGATCACCACTTCGAGGTGGCCGAGGCTGCTCACGCCGCGAGCGCGGCAGCGCAGCGTGTGCTCCGCTCGACCACGGACACCGACGGCATCGAGCCCGACTGGGTGGGTTCCAAGGCCGTGATCGTGGCTGACCTGGACCCCGCTCCGGCTCACGACGCGGCAGCAGGCGACCGCGGATGACCGCTCGCGTCTTCCTCGACACGGCGGTGCTCGCGCTCGCCGTCGGAGGTGAGCACCCGCTGAGGGAGCCGTGCCGTTCTTTCCTTGCTTCCGCCGCGCGCGGAGATCTCGAGCTGCACGTCAGCGTCGAGGCGATCCAGGAGCTGCTGTTCCACCGCATGCGTCGGGGAGATCGGGCGGAGGCGGTGAGACTCGTTCGGGATGTCCGCATGGCATGCCGGGTTCATCCGTTCGACGACGCCGTCGTGTCCCGCATGCTCGACCTGGTGTCGACCAGCGCCGTGGGAGGTCGCGACGCCGTGCACGCTGCCACCGCGCTGGAGCACGGCTTCCACGAGATCATCTCGCCGGACAGTGACTTCGACACGGTGCCGGGCCTTCGTCGTCGGTCGCCCGCGGACGGAGTCTGACCTCCGTCCGCCGACTCACCCGGCCGCGGACCACACCCCGGAGCTGCCGCGCCGGAAGCTGCCCACCAGATGTGTGTCCACGATCCCGACGGCCTCCATGAGGGCGAACATCGTCGTCGGCCCCACGTGTCGGAACCCGGCCGACTTCAGCGCCTTCGCGAGCCGGACCGACTCCGGCGACGTGCTCGGCACCTCGGCGACCGACCTCGGCTCCGGCGTCCGCTCCGGCCGGTGGGACCACACGAGCTCGGCCAGCCCGCCGTCGGCCCGCAGCGCCACCGTCGCGCGCGCGTTGTCGATCGTCGAGTCGATCTTGCGCCGGTTCCGCACGATCGCCGCGTCCGCCATGAGCCGCTCGACGTCCCGGTCCCCGAAGTCCGCGACCGCGTCCGGGTCGAAGCCGGCGAACGCCGCCCGGAACGCCTCGCGCTTGCGCAGGATCGTCGCCCACGACAGCCCGGACTGGAACACCTCGAGACTGAGACGCTCGAACAGGCCGCGCTCGTCGTCCACCGGCATGCCCCACTCGGTGTCGTAGTACTCCCGCAGCATCGGGTCCGTCGCCGCCCACGCCGGCCGTGCGAGCCCGTCCTCCCCGACGACGAGCCCGGTGTCCTCGCCCGGCTGCGCCGGCTGCTCCGGCTTCTTGGTGTCCGTCATGACGCCATGGTCGCGCGACGGGGCGACATCTCGCGCGGCGGCGTCGGGGCGGCTGTGGAGACTCCGGGCCCAGGGCGGGCTGTGGGGCGGGCGGCGCCTCCGGTGGTCGGCCGCTAGCGTCGAGGACATGCCCGACGCACGCCCCACCGTCCCGTCCGCCACGCCGGAGGAGGTGCGCGACGCCGTCGACGGGCTCCGTGCCACCTTCGAGTCCGGCGCCACCCTTCCCCGCGCCGCCCGCCGGCGGCACCTCGCGGACCTGCGCAGGCTGCTCACCGAGGGGGCCGACACCCTCGCGGACGCCCTCGCCGCCGACCTCGGGCGCCACCCGACGGAGAGCTGGCTCGTCGAGATCGGCTTCACGCTCGGCGAGCTCGACCACGTGGCGGCGAACCTCGACCGGTGGACCGCCAACCGGCGTCGACGGGTGCCCGCCGCCCTGCTCCCGGCGTCGGCGACGATCGTGCGCGAGCCCCTCGGCGTCGTCCTCGTGATCGCGCCGTGGAACTACCCGGTCCAGCTCGTCCTCGCGCCGCTGATCGGGGCGCTCGCCGCCGGCAACACCGTGGTCCTCAAGCCCAGCGAGATCGCCCCCGCCACCTCGGCGGCGCTCGCGGACCTCGCCCGGCGCCACCTCGACCCGGCAGTCGTCGCGCTGCTCGCGGGCGGGGCGGACACGACGACGGCCCTGCTCGAGCAGCGCGTCGACCACATCTTCTACACGGGCGGCTCGCGGGTGGCGCGCATCGTCGCGACGGCCGCCGCGCAGCACCTCACGCCCGTCACCCTCGAGCTCGGCGGCCGCTGCCCCGTGTGGGTCGACCCGCGCCAGGACCTCGCGGCCGTCGCACGACGCCTGGCCTGGGCCAAGTGGCTCAACGCCGGGCAGACCTGCGTGGCGCCCAACCACGTCCTCACCACGCCCGACGCCGCCGGCCCGCTCGCCGACCACCTCGCCGCCGCGGTCCGCGAGATGTACGGGGCCGACCCCTCGGCGAGCTCCGACTACGGGTGCCTCGTGGACGAGCGTCACCACGGCCGCGTGACCACCCTGCTCGACGACACCGTCGCCGCGGGCGCCACCCTCCGCTCGGGCGGGCGCCGCGACGCCGCCACCCGCTACCTCGAGCCCACCGTCCTCACCGACGTCGAGCCCGGCCACCCGGTGATGGCCGAGGAGATCTTCGGGCCGGTGCTGCCGATCGTCGCCGTCGACGGGCTCACGGAGGCCATCTCGCTCGTCCGGTCCGGCGACCACCCGCTCGCCGCCTACGCGTTCACCGACGACGCCGCCGACCGCACCCGGTTCGTCCGGGAGGTCCGCGCCGGCGGCATCTCGTTCGGCGCGCCGATGATGCAGGTCTCCGCGCCGGACCTCCCGTTCGGTGGTGTGGGTGGCTCCGGCACCGGCGCGTACCACGGCGAGGCGTCGGTGCGCCTGTTCAGCCACGAGAAGTCGGTGTTCAGCAAGCCGCTGCGGCCCGACACCGTCTCGATGGCCTACCCGCCCTACGGACGCCGGGCGCTCGTGATGCTCCGGGCGATGTTCGGCACCGGCCCGAAGTGAGCCGTTCGCGCGGGAACGGCACGGACGGCGCCGCCCCGCGTCACGGAGCCCAGACGCGCAGCTCCCAGGCGGCCTCGGACAGGTTCCACGCCGTCCACGCCGGGTAGTACCAGGCGGAGACCGCGCTGATCGAGGCGAGCACGATCGCGAGCGTCACCCAGCCCGAGCGGTCCACGCGGAAGGCGGCGTCCTCGGACACGAGCAGCTCGGTGGTGCTCGGACGGTCGGCGGGCACGGGGGAGCGGTCCTCGGCCTCGTGCGGCACATCGACCGGGGCCTCGTCCGGCGCGGCATCGGGGACGGCCTCCGGCACGGCCACCCGCCGCGGCTCGGCCCGGGCGAACCGCCCGCGCAGGTGCTGCCTCCGCTCGTCCTCGTCGTCGCGGACCTCGCCCCGGTGGGCGGGCGCGTCGGTGGGTGGTCGCAGGATCCCGAGCACCCAGCCCAGCGCGTAGGTGAGCGCGAGCACCACGAAGGACACGAACGCGATCGAGTAGAACTGGAAGATCGTGCGCTGGGAGTACACGAGAACCCACGGCAGCCACATGGCGATGTAGCCGGAGAGGATGACCCAGGCCCGCCAGTCGCGCAGCCGCACGGCCGCGTAGACCACCACGCCGAGCGCGACGACGGCCAGCCACCAGGTGAGCGGGTTGCCGATGGAGGTGACGCCGGCGATGCAGTCCTCGCCGCCGCAGGTGCCCAGCGCGCCGCGCTCCTCGCCGCCGGCCCGGTAGAACAGGGTGGGCCGCAGCTGGAGGAGCCAGAGCATGGGGTGTCCCTGTGACTCGTGCGGGTTCACGAGCCCGGTGTGGAAGCCCATCATCATCTGGTGGTAGTCCAGCCAGGAGACGAGCGAGTCGGGCAGCCAGGACGGGAACCCCGTCGACTCGCCGAGCACCCGCTGGTCCGCCGCCCACGTGCGGTGGTAGCCCGACGACGAGGCGAACCACGAGGCCCAGGAGAGCAGGTAGGCGACCGCCGCCGTCGGGACGAGCTGGACGAACGCCGGTGCGCCGCCCCGCCACACGCCGTCGGAGAGCCAGGACCGGGCCCCGACCGCCCTCCGGGCGGCGGTGTCCCAGACGAACACGACGATGCCGAGGACGGCGACGGCGTACGCGCCGGACCACTTGATCCCGCAGGCCGCGCCGAGGACGAGGCCGGCCGCCACGAGCCACCAGCGGATCCCGACCCGCGGCGCCCAGGAGCCGGGCAGGAGGCCGGTCCCGCCCTTCGCGATCGCCTCCGCGGAGCGCCTGGCGAGGACCGCCCGGGTCGACTCCCGGTCCTTGAGGACGAGCATCGTGCCGACGAGCACGAACAGGGCGAGGAAGACGTCGAGCAGCCCGATCCTGCTCGCGGTGATGCCCACGCCGTCCACGGCGAGCAGGAATCCCGCGACGCCGCCGAGCAGCGCCGAGCGGAACAGCCGAGTGCCGAGCCGCGCGACGAGGACGACCATGAGGATCCCCGCGATCGCGGAGCTCAGGCGCCAGCTCTCGGGGTTCTCCGGCCCGAGCAGGCGCAGGCCGATCGCGATGATCCACTTGCCGAGCGGCGGGTGGACCACGTAGTCCGGGTCGGTGGTCAGCGCGGAGAAGTCGGCGTCCGCGAACCGCGGGTTCGCGTCGTCCCCGACCCAGTCGCCCTCGTACCCGAGCGTGAGCAGCGAGTACGCCTCCTTGACGTAGTACGTCTCGTCGAACGCGAGCCGACCCGGGATGTCGAGCCGGGGCAGGCGCAGCACGGCGGCCACCAGCCCCATGAGCAGCGGGACGACCCAGCCGAGCAGGCGCGCCCGCGGGTCGAGCACCTCGCCGAGCGGGCGCAGGCCGAGCCGGGCGCGCAGGGTGTGCTCGACCTCGTCGGCGCTGCCGTGCAGCGGGCGCGGGGAGTCGTCCCGACGCCGGAGCAGGCCCGGGCGGGTCGCGCCGGGTGAGGGCGTGGTGCCGTCGGCGGGGACGTCGGGGTCGCTGCCCGCCCGGGGCGGGGTCTCTGCGGCGGAGGCCTCGGGGCGCTCGGCCGCGGGATCGCTCGACGTCACCCGGGGAGTCTAGGTCGGCGCCTCGCCGCCGGTGGGGTGCAGAGGTGCCCGCGCGACGTGCGGTTGGTCGCTCCCGGACGGGCCGCGACCGGCTGGGCGGGGGCTCAGTCCGCCTCGGGTTCCGGCGGTGGCGCGCCCGCCGCGAGCCCGCGGTCGGCGGCGGCGGTCCGCACGGCGTCGATGACGAGCTCGAGGGAGGGGCGCAGCGGGGAGGAGGCGCGGTAGGCGACGGACACCGTGCGCATGACGGGCTCGTCGAGGGCGATGATGTCCACGCCGGGCGGCAGGTGCGTGAGCCCGAGGTCCGAGACCACGGTGACGCCGAGCCCGCCGGCCACCATGACCAGCGCCGTCGACTGCTCCTCGACGGTGTGGACGATCCGTGGCTCGAAGCTGTGCCGCTGGCAGGCGATCCGGACCGCGCGGCCGAAGTGGGAGCGCGCCCCGGCGAGGATCCACGGGGACTCCGCCAGCGCGGCGAGCGAGAGCGGCCCGGTGGGGACGGTGCCGGACGGCGCGGCCACGTGCAGCCGCTCGACGGCGATGACCGCGCGCGTGAGCGTCGACGACCACGGCATCGGGTAGTCCGAGTAGTCGATGACGAAGGAGAAGTCGAGCGCACCGTCGCTGACGGCCCCCGCGGTCTCCTCCGGGGCGAGCTCGGTGGTGCGGACCTCGATGCCGGGGTGGTCGCCGGCGAGCGCCCGCAGCGCCGTCGGCAGCAGGCCCGTGGAGACGGAGGCCCAGACGCCGCCGGTGAGGCGCGCCTTGATGCCGACCTGGGCGGACTCGAGCGCCGACGTCGCGCGTTCGACGGAGGCGAGGATCTCCTCGGCGTGCTCCGACAGGACGAGGCCCAGCTCGGTGAGGTGCACGCCCCGCCCGTGCCGCTCGACGAGCTTGACGCCGACCTCCCGCTCGAGCTGGGCGAGCTGCTGGGAGATCCCGGACGGGCTGTAGTGCAGGGCCGCGGCGGCCGCCGTCACCGTGCCGCGGCGGTGGAGCTCGCGCAGCATGCGCAGACGACGTAACGACAGCTCCATGACCCCACAGTAGGGACCCGGGCACCGCCGGGCGCGTGCGCCGGGCGGGCGCCCCGCCGACCACCCTGCAGGAACCCTGTGGTCCGGCGTGCATGAACTGTTGATGGACGCCGGAGCGGACGCGAACTCACGCTGGCGGGACGACGACGCTACGTATGGAGGTGGTCCCGGTGACGATCATGGACGGCACACGCACCAGCACGCAGGTCGCGCCCGACCATCTGGGTGCGCGCCCGGTCGATCCGGGCGGCGACGACCACCGGATCGCCTGGACCGATCCGGTGACCGGCGCGCACGGGTTCCTCGTCGTGCACCTCCTCGTCGGCGGGCTCGCCACCGGTGGCACGCGCATGCGGCCCGGCTGCACGATCACCGAGGTCGCCGACCTCGCCCGCGGGATGGCGCTGAAGACGGCGGCGTTCGGGCTGCCCGTCGGCGGCGCCAAGGGCGGCATCGACTTCGACCCGAAGGACCCGCGCGCCACCGGGGTGCTCGAGCGCTTCTGCGCGGCGATGCTGCCCTGGCTCGACGAGCACTGGGTGACCGCCGAGGACCTCGGTGTCTCGCAGGCCTCGATCGACGAGGTCTTCGGCCGGCTGGGCCTCGAGCAGTCCTTCCACGCGGCCATCCGGCGCTCGCCCGACCCCGCCCGCGCACTGCGCAGGGTCCACGCCGGGCTCGCCGCCCGTACGGACGACGACCTGCAGCTCGGCGAGGTCATCGGCGGCTACGGCGTGGCCCAGGCCTGCCTCGGCGCCGTCGACGCGTTCGGGCGTGAGCCCGGGCAGACCACCGTGGCGATCCAGGGGGTCGGCACCATGGGCGGCGCCGCCGCCTGGTACCTGCACGGCGTCGGGGTCCGCGTGCTCGCGATGGCCGACGCGGCGGGCACGCTCTACCGCGCGGACGGCCTCGACGTCCCCGCGCTGCTCGACCTGCGCGACCCCTACGGCGAGATCGACCGCTCGCGGGTCCCGGGCGACGTCGAGCAGCTCCCGCGCGACGCCGTCCTCGGCGTCCCGGTCGACGTCCTCGTCCCGGCCGCCGTGTCCTACGCCATCCGCGCGGACAACGCCGACGTGGTGGCGGCCGGCGTCGTCGTCGAGGCGGCGAACTCCGCCACGACGCCGGAGGCGGAGGAGGCGCTCGCCGGCCGCGGCATCCCGGTGGTGCCCGACTTCGTGGCGAACGCGGGGGCCGCGGCCTGGGCGTGGTGGCTGCTCCAGGGGCAGGTCGGCGCCGACCCCGACGACTCGTTCGACCGGCTGCGCACCGAGATGCGGGCCAAGGTGGCGCGGCTGCTCGACGAGTGGCTGACCTCGGGGGCGGCCCCGCGGGCGACGGCCGTCGACATCGCCGGCGCGAACCGCGAGGCCCTGGCCGAGGCGCGGATCGTCATCCCCTGACGCGTCGGTCCCGCCCGGGGCGGGACCGACGCCGCGGGTCACGCGGGTGCGGCGTCGGCGCGCTTGGTGACGAGCCGCTCGACGGCGTCGTCCAGGTGTGCGACGAGGAGCTCCTGGACGCGGTCGACCGGCTGGTCGCGGACGGCCTCGCGCAGCTCCTCGTGCTCGCGCGCCTGGGTGCCGAGGTCCTCGTAGGTGGTCCGCAGCTCGCCCAGGCACATCCGGGTCTCGACGACGAGGGTGCGCATTGCCCGGATGAGCCGGGGGCTCTGCGAGCACCCGACGAGCACCTCGTGGAACTCCTGGTCGGCGTCGGCGATCGCCGCGGCGTCCCCCCGCCCGGCGCCCGCATGCATCCGGTCCACCGTGGGGCCGAGCGCGGCGTAGGCGTCCTCGCGCGCGTCCTCGAGGACGATCTCGAGGGCGCCCCGCTCGATGACCGAGCGGGTGCGGTAGACGTCGAGGACGTCCTCGGTGCTCAGCTCGGTGACGAAGACGCCGCGGTTGACGATCGCCACGAGGATGCCCTCGGACACGAGGCGCTGCATCGCCTCGCGCAGCGGGCCGCGCGAGACCTGGAGCTGCTCGGCCAGGTCCGCCTCGCCGAGCTGGGTGCCCTGGGGGAGGTCGCCGTTCATCACCGCCGTGCGCAGCTCGTCGGCGACGTACTCGACCGTCGAGCGCCGCGCCCGCGGCCGCAGCTCACCGAGCGCCATCGTGGTCCCTCCCCTCGAGCAGGGCCCCGAGCCGGGCGGACACGGGCTCGGCGCCGGCCAGCCTGAGGCCCTCCCACACGGTCACCTGGTTGGCGGTGAGCACGGGCTTGCCGAGCGCGGACTCGAGCCCGGTGATCTCGGCGAGCGTCCGCATCGCGGTGTCCGGGACGAGGACCGCCTCCGCGTCCGGGTCGTCCATCGAGGTGGCGAGCTCGCGGACCTGGTCCGCGGCCAGGTGGCCGACCTCGGCGGCCGTGGCGATCCCGGCGCTGCCCGTGCGCACGACCTCGACCCCCGCCGCGGCGAGATGGTCGACGAACAGGGCCGCGACGTCGTCGGGGTAGGACGCGGCGACCGCCACCCGGCGGAGCCCGAGGTGGGCCAGGGCCGAGACGAAGGCGAGGGTGGTGCTCGACGCCGGGACGCCGCAGGCCCGGGCCAGCTCGTCGACCTGCTGCCGCGCGCCGCCCGGCCCGCGGACGAAGCTCCCCGACGTGCAGGCCCACATCACCGCGTCCGGCCGGTGGGGCGCCAGGAGCTCCGCCCCCTCGGCGAGGCGCTGTGGCTCCCCGAGCTCGAGGAGCTCGGGGACCGCGTGCAGGTCGGTGCCGTAGACGTGGGCGAGCGGGAAGCGGGCGCCGAGGAGCTCGGCGGCCAGCTCGTAGTCGTCCTCGGCGGCGTGCCCGGGATAGATGATGCCGACGATCGGCGTGGTCACGGAGCCTCCTCGGTGCTGGTGCTTGTTGGTTAACGG
>JBQDDG010000002.1:0-23180 GCA_052093225.1 Actinomycetaceae bacterium | reverse complement strand
CACGTGCATGTGAGGGTTCTTGTGATGTGGGCTCTGCCGCTGCTGGTGCTCGTGCCGGCGCCCGTGTCGTCTCTCGTGCCTGCGCCTGTGTCGTCGCTCGTGCCGGCCGCGGGATCGCCTGGGTCGTCGAACACCCCGCGCAGCCACCGGCCGGGTCCCACCATGGGCAGGCCCATCCGCCCCAGGGCGGCCCACACGGTGAGCTGGTTGGCGGTGAGCACCGGCTTGCCGAGCCGCTGCTCGAGCGGGCTGATGATGTCGTAGGTGGGCAGGTTCGTGCAGGAGATGAACACGGCCTCCGCGTCCGGGAGGTCGGTCGCCAGCACGAGCTCGGCGACCGTGCGGTAGTTGACCTTCCAGATGCCCCCGCCGAGCCCGAGGTGGTGCGAGCGCAGCACCTCCACGCCGAGCTCGCCGAGGAAGTCGACGAGCCGCCCGGTGAGCGGGGCGTCGTAGGGCGTCATGATCGAGATCCGGCTCAGCCCCAGCTCGGTGACGGCCTCGGCGAGCGCACCCGACGTCGTCACGGCGGCCGGCGCCCCGGCGTCGAGGATGGCGGACCGGAGCTCGGCCTCCTGGGCGAGGCCGCCCACGAAGCTGCCCGACGCGCACAGGTAGGCGATGACCTCCGGCTCCACCCCGAGCACGTCGCGGGTGGCCCGCTGCAGGTGGTCGTGGTTCGAGACGAGCTCGGCCATCTCGAGGCTCACGGGAACGGGTTCGTAGGGGGTGCGCGCCAGGTGGAACGTGACGTCCAGCGGCGCCCAGCGCCACAGCTCGCGCTCGAGCGCGAGGTCGAACGGGGCGATGACGCCGATGCCCCGCTGGTGGAGGGGACCGTCGAACTCGGCGCCGGTCAGTCCCACTGTTCCACCTCCGGGACGACGGATTGCCAGATTGTTGACAATCTAGGAGTGCGCTCATACGTTGTCAACGTGCGCCCACCCGTCGTCGTCGTGCTCCATGACGGACTCGTGCCGCCCGCCGAGCAGCTCGCCCTCGTCACCGCGGACGCCGAGGTCCGGTTCACCGAGGAGGCCGGGCTCGCGGACGCCCTGAGCGGGGCGGACGTGCTGTTCGCCTACGACTTCCACTCCGCGGCCGTGCCCGAGGCGTGGCACGCCGCCGACTCGCTGCGCTGGCTGCACGTGGCGGCGGCCGGCGTCAACAAGGTGATGACGCCGGAGGTGCGCGGCAGCGACGTCACCGTCACCAACTCGCGCGGCCTGTACGAGGAGCCGATCGCGGAGTACGTCCTTGCCCAGATCCTCTCCTTCGCCAAGGACCTCACCGGCTCGCTGCGGCTGCAGCAGGACCACCGGTGGCTGCACCGCGAGTCCGAGCGCATCGCCGGCACGCGGGCGCTCGTCGTCGGCACCGGGCCGATCGGTCGGGCCACCGCGCGGCTGCTGCGGGCGGCCGGGATCGAGGTGGCCGGTTCGGGCCGCCGGGCGCGCTCGGGGGACCCGGACCTCGGCGAGGTCACCGGCCCCGACCAGCTGCACGCCGCCCTCGCCCGCGCGGACTGGGTGGTGGCCGTCGCGCCGCTCACCGACCAGACGCACGGCATGTTCGACGCCGCCGCGTTCGCCGCGATGCCGACCCGCGCGCGACTGATCAACGTGGGGCGCGGCGAGCTCGTGCGCACGGACGACCTGGTGGCGGCCCTGCGCGAGGGGAGCATCGCCGGGGCCGCGCTCGACGTCGTCGACCCGGAACCGCTGCCGCCCGGGCACCCGCTCTGGGACCTGCCGGGCGCCGTCGTCACCCCGCACAACGCCGGCGACTTCCACGGCTGGCGGGAGGCCCTCACCGATCTGTTCGCCGACAACTACCGCAGGTGGACCGGCGGCGAGGAGCTGCGCAACGTCGTCGACAAGGACCTGGGATACGTGCCGACCGCAGGGAGCCGAGGATGAACCCCACCGAGATGAGCGCCGCCCGGCTGGTGGCCGCCTACGCCGCCGGCGAGCTCTCGCCCGTCGAGGCGACGACGGCGGTCCTCGACCGTATCGAGGAGGCCGACGGCGAGCTCGGGGCCTTCTGTCTCGTCGACCGTGAGGGCGCTCTGGCGCAGGCGAGGCGGTCCGAGGAGCGGTGGGTCGCCGGCCACGCGTCCGGTCTGCTGGACGGCGTGCCCGTCTCGATCAAGGACATCTTCCTCACCAAGGGCTGGCCCACCCTGCGCGGCTCGCGAGCGGTCGATCCGGACCAGCCCTGGGAGGTCGACGCCCCGGTGAGCGCACGGCTGCGCGCCGACGGCATGGTCTTCGTCGGGAAGACGACGACGCCGGAGCTCGCCTGGAAGGCCGTCACCGACAGCCCGCTCACGGGCGTCACCCGCAACCCGGTCGACCCGGCACTCACGCCCGGCGGCTCCTCGGGCGGGGCCTCGGCGGCCGTCGCGGCCGGGATGGGTCCGTGCGCCGTCGGCACCGACGGCGGAGGCAGCATCCGCATCCCCGCCGCGTTCACCGGCACCGTCGGCTTCAAGCCCACCCACGGCCGGGTGCCGATGTTCCCCGCGAGCCCGTTCGGACCGCTCGCCCACGCCGGCCCGATGACGACGACCGTCGAGGACGCCGCCCTGCTCATGGACATCCTCGCCCTGCCCGACCACCGCGACCCGACCCAGCTCGCGCCGCCGCGGGGCACGTTCCGCGGAGCGCTCGGCCGCGACGTCGCGGGCATGCACGTCGCCTACTCCCGGGACCTCGGGTACGTCGCCGTCGATCCCGAGGTGGGCCGGGTCGTCGACGAGGCCGTCGCCCGCATCGATGCTGCGGGGCTGCACGTCGACGCCGAGGACCCGGGGTTCGAGGACCCGATCGAGGCCTTCGAGCTGCTGTGGGCGAGCGGCGCGGCCACGCTGCTGCGCTCCATGCCGGGCTCCCGCGAGACCGTCGATCCCGGGCTCGGGCGCGTGTGGGACCTCGGCGAGACGTTCACGGCCGTGGAGTACCTGCAGGCGCGGGCGGTGGCCGCCGAGCTCGGGATCCGCATGGGGACCTTCCACGAGCGGCACAACCTCCTGCTCACCCCCACCGTCGGGATCCCGCCGTTCGAGGCCGGCCACGACGTGCCGCCGGGCTCGGGCATGGAGCGCTGGCCGCAGTGGGCGTCGTTCAGCTTCCCCTTCAACCTCTCGCAGCAGCCGGCGATCAGCATCCCGGCCGGACGGACGGCGGCGGGGCTCCCCGTCGGCCTGCAGATCGTGGGGCCGCGGCACTCCGACGACCTCGTGCTGGCCGCCGCCCGGTTCGTCGAGCAGGTGCTCGCGTAGGTCGCGGCGCTCGCGGCGGAGAGGTCAGGCCTCGTCGCGCGTGAAGCTCAGCTGCTCGCCCGCGAAGCCGTGGCGCCACAGGTCCTGGCACGCCTCCGCCATCGCCGCGAGACCCTCGACGACCGTGCCGAACACGTTGCCCGGTACCCATCCGACGTCGCCGTTGAGCAGGAGGTTGTTGCGGTCGTAGAAGATCGCGAGGTCGGTCGCGCCCTGGGCCGCGTGCGCGGCCGAGCCCGCCTCGTAGCCGTAGGCGGGGTTGCCGATCTCCCACGGCTCGAAGTCGAAGAGGCACAGGTCGCCCGGGATCGGCGTGACGGTGGGGTTCTCGCGTCGAGGGGCGGCCTCGATGCGGGGGAGGAGCGTGTAGACCTCGTTGCGCGCGAACTTCGCGTGGAAGGCGTCCCCGGTCCGCGGCAGCGCCCGCCAGACGGCCTCGCAGGTCAGCGGCGCCTCGTCGTCGAGCAGGCGTGCCCGGCAGGAGACCCCGCGCGTGGTGAGGGTGACGGTGACGTAGCGGGCCACGTGGTCCTCCGGCCGGTCGCTGATCGGGCTGATAGGTGCTCGGGCGGGTCGGTTCCCGAGCTGGTCGGTGGGTGCGGTCAGACGGAGGCGAGGACGTCGGCCCAGACGGAGAGGCCCTCGTCGATCTCGTCGGCCGTGACCACCAGCGGCGGGATCATCCGCACCACGTTCATGTGCGCCCCGCAGGTGAGCATGAGCAGGCCGCGCCGGGCGGCCTCCTTCTGCGCCGCCTGCGCGCGGACGTTGTCCGGCCGCCCGTCCGCGTCGGTGAACTCGCTGCCGACCATGAGGCCGAGCCCGCGCACGTCCCCGACGGCGTCGGTCGCGGCCCGGCGTGCGCCGTCGAGCAGCTGCGTGCCCCGTGCGGCCGCGTTGGCGACGAGCCCCTCCTCCTCGATGACGCCGAGCGTGGCGACCGCCGCGGCGCAGGCGACGGCGTTGCCGCCGTAGGTGCCGCCCTGCGAGCCCGGCCACGCCTTGCCCATGAGCTCGGCGCTCGCGGCGATGCCGGAGAGCGGGAAGCCCGACGCGATGCCCTTGGCGATCGTCACGACGTCGGGGCGGACGTCGAAGTGCTCGTGCCCGAACATCCGTCCCGTGCGGCCGAACCCGGTCTGGATCTCGTCCATCACCAGCAGGATCCCGTGCTCGTCGGCGCGCTCGCGCAGCCCCTGGAAGAACCGCGTGTTGCCGGGGACGTACCCGCCCTCGCCGAGCACCGGCTCGACGACGAACGCGGCCACCTCGGCCGGCGAGGTGACGGTGGCGAACAGGTAGTCCAGCTCCCGCAGCGCGAAGTCCGTGGCCTCCTCCTCGCTCCAGCCGTACCGGTACGCGGTGGGGAACGGCGCCACGTGGACGCCGCCCATGAGCGGGCTGAAGCCGGCGGAGAACCGGGTGCCGGAGGTGGTCATCGACGCCGTCGCGACCGTCCGGCCGTGGAAGCCGCCGTGGAAGACGAGGACGTTCGGGCGGCCGGTGGCCTGGCGCGCGAGCCGCAGGGCGGCCTCGACGGCCTCGCTGCCCGAGTTGACGTAGAAGAGCGAGTCCAGGTCCGCGGGCAGGACCCCGGCGAGGCGCTCGGTGAGCTCGAGGAGGGGGCCGTGCATGACGGTCGTGTACTGCCCGTGGATCAGCCTGCCGACCTGTTCCTGGGCGGCGGCCACCACCTTGGGGTGGCAGTGGCCGGTGCTCACCACGCCGATGCCGGCGGTGAAGTCGAGGTAGCGGCGACCGTCGACGTCGAACACCTCGCTGCCGCGCGCGTGGTCGACGGTGACCGGGGTCGCCTGGAGGAGCCTGGGGGACAGCGTCGTCATCGAGACCTCCCGTAGTGGTTGTCTGATTGTCGACAATACTACTACGCTGGCGACGACGGCAAGGGAGGCGGACATGCAGGAGAGCGAAGCGATCGCGACGGTCCCGAAGGACCTGTTCATCGGCGGTCGGTGGCAGCGCGCAGCGCGGACGATGCCGGTGGAGGACCCGTCCACCGGCGAGGTGCTGTGCGAGGTGGGGGATGCGGACCCCGGCGAGGCGATGCGCGCGCTCGACGCCGCGGCCGACGCGCAACCGGCCTGGGCGGCCACGCCGCCGCGGGAACGCAGCGAGATCCTGTCCCGCGCGCGGGACCTGCTCATCGAGGAGACCGAGCGGCTCGCGCTCGTCATGACCCTCGAGATGGGCAAGCCGCTCGCGGAGTCGCGCGGCGAGATCGCCTACGCCGCCGAGTTCTTCCGCTGGTTCGCGGAGGAGGCCGTGCGCATCGACGGCGGCTACATGACCGCGCCGGCGGGTGGCGCACGGTTCCTCGTCAGCCGCCAGCCGGTGGGACCGAGCATCCTCATCACGCCGTGGAACTTCCCGATGGCCATGGGCACCCGCAAGATCGGGCCCGCCCTCGCCGCCGGGTGCACGTGCGTCATCAAACCTGCGGCCCTCACGCCGCTGTCCACCCTCGCCCTTGCGGACATCCTCGTCCGCGCCGGGCTGCCCGACGGCGTCGTCAACGTCGTCACCACGAGCCGGGCGGGCGAGACCATGGGGCCGCTCATCGCCGACCCCCGCTCGCGCAAGCTGTCCTTCACCGGGTCCACGCCCGTGGGCAAGAAGCTGCTCGAACAGGCGGCGGCCACCGTCATGCGCACGTCGATGGAACTCGGCGGCAACGCCCCGTTCCTCGTCTTCGACGACGCAGACCTCGATGCCGCCGTCGACGGCGCCGTGCAGGCCAAGATGCGCAACATCGGCCAGGCCTGCACCGCCGCGAACCGGATCCTCGTCCAGCGGGGCGTCGCTGAGGCGTTCGCCGAGCGGCTCACCGCGCGGATGGGTGAGCTGCCGCTCGGGCGGGGCATCGAGGACGGCGTCGTCGTCGGTCCCTTGGTGGACCAGGGCGCGGTCGACAAGGTCGACCGGCTCGTGCGCGACGCCGTCGGCCGGGGTGCGCAGGTGCGGATCGGCGGGCGGCCGGAGGACCGGGCGGGCCACTTCTACCCGGCGACCCTCCTCACGGGCGTCCCCGCCGACGCGGAGATGGCGAGCACCGAGATCTTCGGGCCCGTCGCGGCGATCACGCCCTTCGAGACCGAGGAGGAGGCCGTGGCGATGGCGAACGACACCCCGTTCGGCCTCATCTCCTACGTCTACACCCGCGACCTCACGCGGTCCCTGCGGGTCAGCGAGGCGCTGGAGACCGGGATGGTCGGCCTCAACCAGGGCGTGATCTCCAACCCGGCGGCGCCCTTCGGCGGGATCAAGGAGTCGGGGCTCGGCCGCGAGGGCGGGCTCACCGGCATCGACGAGTTCCTCGAGACGAAGTACGTGGGCATCGGCATGAAGGGCTGAGGCAGGCTGGGCCTTGTCAACTGAGCCGGCGCCGGGTCGGGGCGGGCCAGGCCGGGTCGGGTCGGGTCAGGTGGGCGTGGTGCTCAACCGTCCGTCGGGGCAGAGCAGACGCAGCCCGGCGCTCTGGGTGAGTGAACACGTCCCCGCGAGCGACGTCGTCGGCCGGATGATCTGACGAGGGAGACTGGTCGCATGAGTGCTTCCTCCGGCGTCGTGCTGCTCGGCGCCACCCCGATCGGGAACCCCGGCGACGCCTCGCCCCGGCTGCGTGAGGCGCTGGCGACGGCGGACGTCGTCGCGGCCGAGGACACCCGGCGACTGCGTGACCTCGCCCGCCGCCTCGACGTCACCGTGACCGGGCGCGTCGTCAGCCTCTACGAGCACAACGAGGACGCGCGCACGGCCGAGCTCCTCGACATCGCGCTCGGGGGCGGGACGGTACTGGTCGTCAGCGACGCCGGGATGCCCGCCGTCTCCGACCCCGGGTACCGGTTGGTGCGCCACGCCGTCGACGCCGGGGTGCGGGTCTCCACGCTGCCCGGCCCGTCGGCCGTGCTCGCCGCCCTCGCGCTGTCCGGGCTGCCGACCGACCGGTTCGCGTTCGAGGGCTTCCTGCCGCGCAAGTCGGGGGACCGCGCGAGGGCGCTCGCCGCCGTCGCCGACGAGCAGCGCACGCTGGTGTTCTTCGAGGCGCCGCACCGGCTGCTCGAGACGCTGGCCGCGATGGCGGAGGCGTTCGGTGCGGACCGGCCGGCCGCCGTGGCGCGCGAGCTGACCAAGACCTACGAGGAGGTCCGACGCGGGGCGCTCGGCGAGCTCGCCGCCTGGGAGGGCGAGGTGCGCGGCGAGATCTGCGTCGTCGTCGGGGGTGCCGCGCCGAAGGAGGTCACGCTCGCCGACGGTGTGGGTGAGGTTCTCGCACTCAGCGCGGACGGGATGCGGCTCAAGGACGCTGCGGGCGAGGTGGCCGCGGCCACGGGACTGCGCAAGAACGACCTGTACGCCGCCGCGCTGGAGGCACGTTCCTCGGACTGACTCGGTCATGGGCTGATCGGAGTGACCCGGGCTGACCCGGACATGGGCTGATCGGAGTGACCCGGGCTGATCGGGCTGACCCGGGCTGATCGGGCTGACCGGGGCTGACCGGGGCCGGGAGAGTTCCTGCCCGCTTCCCGCCCTCTCTGCCATCGAGGCCACGGGTTGTGTCACGAGGCCACCGACGGGGTCGGTGTGTTCGTGACACAACCCGTGTTCTCGACGAAAAAGAGGTCCTTCGGGAGCGCGCGGGGTCTCGGGCAGCAGCGTCAGCCGCGGACGCCCACGGGCAGGCCGGACTCCACCAGCTCGACCCCGCGGGCCGTGAGCAGCTCGCGGGCCATCTCCCCGAGCTCGGGCGAGACCGGCGCGGTGAGGTCGGTGAGGACGCGGACGGGGAGCCCGAGTCGTCGTGCGTCCAGAGCCGTGGCCTTCACGCAGTGGGACTCGGCCAGACCGACGACGTCGACGCTCTCGATGCACCGCGACTCGAGGATCTCGGCGAGCGTGCGCCCCTCGGCGTCCACGCCGTCGAAGCCCGAGTAGGCGGCCTCGTAGGCGCCCTTCTTCACGGAGACCTCCGGGGCGAGGTCGTCGAGCGCGGGGTGCAGCTCGGCCTCGTCCGTGCCGGCGACGCCGTGCGGCGGCCACGAGTCCACGAAGTCGGGTGTCTCAGAGAAGTGGTCCCCGGGGTCCACGTGCCAGTCCTGGGTGGTGGCCACGACGTCGTAGGCGTCGCGGTGGGTCCGGGCGAACTCGGCCACGCGTCGCGCGATCTCGTTGCCGCCCTCGACCGCCAGTGCACCTCCCTCGCAGAACGTGGGCTGGACATCGACCACCAGCAGTGCGCGCCTCGTGCGGCGCCTGCGGTCGCCCTTCATGGCATGTGCTCCGTTCGACTGATCGTGTTCGGGTGAACTCGATGCCGCGCCATCCTGCCACCGAGTCGCCGCAATGACACATGGGCAGGTGAGACCTCCCGCACGTCGCCGCGCAACTACCCTGGAGCGCATGACCCACATCCTGTCCGCCGTGGCGTGGCCCTACGCCAACGGCCCCCGGCACATCGGCCACGTCGCCGGCTTCGGCGTCCCCTCTGACGTGTTCAGCAGGTACGCGCGGATGGCGGGTCACGACGTCCTCATGGTCTCCGGCTCCGACGAGCACGGCACGCCGATCCTCATCGCGGCCGACGAGGCGGGCGTCCCCGCGCAGGAGCTCGCCGACAGGAACCACCGGCTCATCGCCGAGGACCTCGTCGCGCTCGGCCTGAGCTACGACCTCTACACGCGGACGACGGCGAGCAACCACCACAAGGTCGTCCAGGAGATGTTCACGGGCGTCCACGCGAACGGCTACTTCATCGAGCAGACCACCTACGGGGCGGTCTCGCCGTCGACGGGCCGCACCCTCCCGGACCGCTACATCGAGGGCACGTGCCCGATCTGCGGCGCGTCCGGCGCCCGCGGCGACCAGTGCGACACGTGCGGCAACCAGCTGGACCCGCACGACCTCATCGACCCCGTCTCCCGCATCAACGGCGAGCGGCCGGAGTTCGTCGAGACGCAGCACTTCTTCCTCGACCTGCCCGCGCTCGCCGAGGAGCTCGGCCGCTGGCTCGACGAGCGAGAGGCCGCCGGCACGTGGCGCCCCAACGTCATCCGCTTCAGCCAGAACATCCTTGAGGACATCCGGCCGCGCGCGATGACCAGGGATATCGACTGGGGGATCTCCGTGCCGCTCGAGGGCTGGCAGGAGAACCCCACGAAGAAGCTGTACGTGTGGTTCGACGCCGTCATCGGCTACCTCTCGGCGTCGGTGGAGTGGGCGCGCAGGTCCGGGGACCCGGAGGCGTGGCGTGCCTGGTGGAACGACCCCGAGGCCCTGTCCTTCTACTTCATGGGCAAGGACAACATCACGTTCCACTCCCAGATCTGGCCGGCCGAGCTGCTCGCCTACTCCGGCCGCGGGGACAAGGGCGGCGAGCCCGGCCCCCTCGGCGCGCTCAACCTGCCCACCGAGGTGGTCTCCTCGGAGTTCCTCACGATGGAGGGCAAGAAGTTCTCCAGCTCCAAGCGCGTCGTCATCTACGTGCGCGAGATGCTCGAGCGCTACCAGGTCGACGCCTTCCGGTACTTCGTCGCGTCCGCGGGCCCCGAGGCGCACGACGTCGACTTCACCTGGGCGGAGTTCGTCCGCCGCACCAACGGCGAGCTCGTCGCCGGCTGGGGCAACCTCGTCAACCGCACCGCGTCGATGATCGCGAAGAACGTGGGCGAGGTGCCCGCCCCCGTCGAGTCCGAGCTCACCGACCTCGACCGCGAGCTCACGGCCGCGGTCCGCGGCGGGTTCGAGACGGTCGGCGCGCTCGTCGGGGCACACCGCCAGCGCGCGGCGATCGCCGAGGTGATGCGCCTGGTGGGACTGGCGAACACCTACGTCACCCAGGCGGAGCCGTTCCGCCTCAAGAGCGACGAGCAGCGCCCCCGCCTGCTCACCGTGCTGCACACGCTCGCCCAGGCCGTCAGCGACCTCAACATCATGATGTCGCCGTTCCTGCCGCACTCGAGCAACGCCGTCGACGCCGCGATCGGCGGCACCGGCGACATCCAGCCGATGCCCCGCCTCGAGGAGGTCACCGACCTCGAGGACGACCGCACCTACCCCGTGATCACCGGTGACTACTCGAGCCCGACGCCGTGGGGGCCGCGCCCCGTCGTCGTGGGGGCGGAGGTTGCGAAGCCGACGCCGATCTTCACCAAGCTCGACGACGAGATCGTCACCGAGGAGCTCGGCCGGCTCGGCGACGGGACGACCTCCGCGGCGACCGCCCCGTGAGCGCGGCGAAGAAGAAGAAGGAGCGCGGCTTCCCGCCCGCCGAGGACGCGCTCCCGGCCGGCGTCGTCGACAACCACACGCACCTGCCGCTCCTTGGACCCGACGGTTCGCCCGTCGACCCCGCGGATGCGGGCCTGCCGGGCGGCGTCGACCCGTTGACGACGGCGGACCAGATCGCCCGCGCGGCCGAGGTGGGGGTGGTCGGCCTGCTCAGCGTGGGCTGCGACGTCCCGAGCCTCGCCGGCACGGTCGCGCTCGCGCACGAGCACAGGGCCGTCGGCGCCGCCGTCGCCATCCACCCGAACGAGTCCTCGCTGCACGCGCGGGTCTTCGAAGTCGCGCCCGACGGGCTCGACCCGGCCGTCCGTGACCACCACGAGCTGACCCCGGCCGAGGCCTTCGACCGGGTCGCGGAGCTCGCGCGCGACGAGCGGGTCGTCGCCGTGGGGGAGACGGGACTCGACTTCTTCCGCACCGCCGCCGGGCGCGGCCACGACGCGCAGGTGGCCTCCTTCCGGGACCACCTCGCGCTCGCCCGCGAGCTCGGCAAGCCGGTGCAGATCCACGACCGAGAGGCGCACGACGAGGTCGCCGAGATCCTCCTCGCCGACGGCGCGCCGGAGCGGACGGTCTTCCACTGCTTCTCCGGGGACGAGAAGCTCGCCCGGCAGTGCGCGCAGCACGGCTGGTACGTCTCCGTCGCCGGACCGGTCACCTTCAGGTCCAACGACGCGCTGCGCGAGGCGATCGGTCTCGTGCCCCTGGACCGGCTCCTCGTCGAGACCGACTCGCCCTACCTCACGCCGGTGCCCTACCGCGGTCACCCCAACGCCAGCTACGTCCTCACGCGGACCGTGCGCGCGCTCGCCGAGCTGCGCGGGATCGACCTCGGTGAGCTGTGCGAGCGGCTGACCGCGACGACCCGCGAGGTCTACGGGGCGTTCTGGGAGGGCGCGGCCTGACCGCACGCCGTCAGACGGCCACCTGGTCACGGTCAGGTCACGTGATCCGGTGGCCCGTGACGTTCCGGGCGGCCGACGGAGCGCCGGCGGCAGAGCGGCGGCGAGCGGCCGTATAGCACGGGTTGTGGGCTGGGTCGCACCGCTGGCAGGGAGAGGTCGCCGTGACCTTGACCTCACAGTGCTGGGTGCGGGTTGTCGGAAGGTCACGGAACGATTACGTTCGGTGTCGCCCCCCGGCCTCTGATGAATGGAATGACGTCCTCGTGACCGAATCAGCAACGACCACCCGCCGTGCCGACAGGTTCCGTCGGCACCAGCGCGCGGTCCTGGCGTCCGTGCTGGCCGGCGGCGCGCTCGTCGTGTCCGGCGGCGTGCTGGCCGCCGACGCGGGCCTGGGAGCGGACTCCGGCTCCGCCGCAGGTGCGACGATCGTCGAGCCCGTCGACCGTGACGGCGCAGCCGGGCGCTCCGACGCCGAGCGTCTGGCCGACGAGTACGAGGCGGGCGTCCAGACGACCTTCACGGTGACCGTGGACGGCGAGACCCTCACCTTCACCACCACCGCCGAGACCCTCGACGAGGCCCTGCGCGAGGCCGGCATCCAGCTCGGCGCCGACGACCGCGTCTCCGAGCCGCTCGCCGGCCCCGTGACCGACGTCGAGATCACCCGCGTCTCCTCCGACACCGTGACGGAGGAGGAGGTCGATGCCCACTCCTCCAGCGAGGTCGAGACCGACGAGCTGCTGGTCGGCGAGCGCGAGGTGCAGACCGAGGGCGTCGACGGACGCGTCGTCAACACCTACCGCGTGACCTCCGCCGGGGGCGAGGAGGACGGGCGCGAGCTCGTCGCGAGCGTGACCGTCGACGAGCGCGTCGACGAGGTGGTCCTCGTGGGCACCCGCGAGCCCGCGCCCGAGCCGGAGCCCGCCCAGGCGGCGCCGGCACCCGCCGAGGAGGAGGCCGCCCCCGCGCAGGAGGAGCCCGCCGCGGCCGCCGAGCCCGCACCCGCGCCCGAGACCCCGGCCTACTCCGGCGGGGACCCGCGGTCCATCGCGCAGAGCATGGTGTCCGCGCGCGGCTGGGGCGGCGACCAGTTCTCCTGCCTCAACTCACTCTGGGAGCGCGAGTCGGGCTGGAACCCGAGCGCCGCGAACCCCTCCTCCGGCGCCTACGGCATCCCGCAGTCCCTGCCCGGCAGCAAGATGGCCAGCCACGGCGCCGACTGGCGGACCAACCCCGCCACGCAGATCGCCTGGGGCCTGGACTACATCGCCGGCCGCTACGGCACGCCCTGTGGCGCGTGGGACCACTCGCAGAGCGTCGGCTGGTACTGACGGTCGCTGCCTGACGGGGGCGCGCTGCCTGACTGGTCCGCGCGGCCTGTCGGGTCCGTGCTGTAGGACGGAGCGCTCTGTCCGGGTGCCCTTGCCGGGTGCGTCCACCGCGCGCCCGCCCTGCTGCCCGCGAGCCCGCACTGCTGCCCGTGCGTCGAACATGACCATCGACGGTCGAGCCTGACCTCGCTGAGGTCAGGCTCGACCGTTTTCGGTCCGGCTCGACGGCGGAGGCCCAGCCCGATCGCGCGCTGGACGGCCGGCAAGGTCCAGGTCGATGACAACAGGCCGGCCAGACGGCCGGTGTGGTCCGTCTCGGCGGCACGGAGTCCACGCCGGCGAGGCCGGGGAGCACCGCCCGCACGTAGGCTGTCCCCTTGTGAGTGATCAGGCCGTGCAGCTGCTGGGCGCCTCCGACGTGCGCGCGCTCGCGGACCGGCTCGGCGTCCGCCCCACCAAGACCCTCGGCCAGAACTTCGTCCACGACGCCGGCACCGTGCGCCGCATCGTCCGCGCCGCCGGGGTGCAGCCGGGGGACAGGGTCCTCGAGATCGGCCCGGGCCTCGGCTCCCTCACGCTCGCGCTGCTCGAGGCCGGCGCGGACGTCGTCGCCGTCGAGATCGACCCCGCCCTCGCCGACGCGCTGCCCGCCACCGTCGCCGAGCGCGCCGGGTCCGCCGCCCCGCTCGAGGTCGTGCGTGCGGACGCCATGCGCCTCGCCGATCCGGGCCTCCTGCCCGGCGCGCCCCCGACCCGGCTCGTCGCCAACCTGCCCTACAACGTGGCGGTGCCGGTGCTCCTCACGGCGCTCGAGCACCTGCCCTCGCTCACGGACGTCCTCGTCATGGTCCAGGCCGAGGTGGCCGACCGCCTCGCCGCGCCGCCCGGCTCGCGCACCTACGGCGTGCCCTCCGCGAAGGCCGCCTGGTGGACCCGCGCCGAGCGCGCCGGCACGATCGGCCGGCAGGTCTTCTGGCCGGTCCCCAACGTGGACTCCGCGCTCGTGCGGCTGACGCGCCGGCCCGAGCCGGTGGGCGTCGACCGGGCCGACGTGTTCGCGGTGGTCGACGCCGCGTTCGCCCAGCGGCGCAAGACCCTGCGTTCCGCCCTCGCGGGCTGGGCCGGTTCGGCGCCCGCGGCGGAGGAGAGGCTCCGGGCCGCCGGGGTGGACCCGTCCGCGCGCGGGGAGACCCTGACGATCGAGGACTTCACGGCGATCGCGGCCGCCGCGGCTCCGACGGCGGTGCCCGGCTCAGGCGGGACCGGCACGGGCGGCCTCGGTGCCGGCTCATCCCCGACGGCGGTGCCCGGCCCCGGTGGGCCCGGCCAGGTTGGTCCCGGGGCACTCTCATCCCCCACGGCTCGGAAGGACGGCGCATGAGCGACGGAACCGCGCCCGAGCGCGCCCTGCCGGCCCCGGTCACGGTGCGCGCCCCGGGCAAGATCAACCTCTCGCTGCGCGTCGGCCCGCCCGGCGACGACGGCTTCCACCCGCTCGTGACGATCTTCCAGGCGCTCGACCTGGGCGAGTACGTCACCGCCTCCCCGGCGGCCCGCGGCAGCACCACCGTCAAGCTCGCCGAGCACGTGGACGGCGTGCCCCTCGGCGCCTCCAATCTCGCCGCCCGTGCGGCGGAGGCCCTGCGTGCCGCGGGCGAGGTCGATGCCGGCGTCGAGCTGACGATCCACAAGGCGGTCCCGGCGGCCAGCGGCATGGCCGGGGGCAGCGCCGACGCCGCGGCCGCACTGCTCGCGTGCGACCTGCTGTGGGGCACCGACCTGAGCGCCTTCGACCTGCACGCGCTCGCGGCGAACCTCGGCTCCGACGTCTCCTTCCCGCTCTTCGGCGGCACCGCGCTCGGGACGGGCCGCGGCGAGCAGCTCGTCGTGCTGCCCGACGCCGGCGAGTGGCACTGGGTCCTCGCCACGCAGGCGACCGGGCTGTCGACCCCCGCGGTGTTCGGCGCCTACGACTCCATGCACGGCTACCCCCGCCCGGGCCCGCCGACCGCACCGACCCGGCTCGACGCGCCGACCGGCCCGCCCGCCGACCGTCACGCGGGACCGGGCGCCGGCGCCCGCCTCGCCCCCGGCGCGCACGAGGCCGCCATCTCCGACGCGCTGGTCGACGGCGACCCCGCCGCGCTCGGCCGCCTGCTCCACAACGACCTCACCGAGCCCGCCCTCGAGCTGCGCCCCGAGCTCGGGGACGTGCTTGCCGCCTACGAGCGGGCCGGCGCGCTCGGCGCGGTGCTGTCGGGGTCCGGCCCCACCGTGGTCGCCCTCGCGCTCGACGCGGCGCACGCCGAGTCGATCGCCGAGGTCGTCCGCGCCGCAGAGGTGGCCGACCGCGTCCTCACGACGACGGCGCCCGCCCGCGGGGCGCACGTCGTCGACTCCGCAGCCGGGCAGGGGGCGCGCTGATGGCCCACCTCCTCGGTGCGGAGAACCTCCGCCTCATGGCCGGCCCGCGCGTGCTCCTCGACGGCGTCGGCCTCGGCGTCGACGACGGGATGCGCATCGGCGTCCTCGGACGCAACGGCGCCGGCAAGTCCTCGCTCCTCTCGGCGCTCGCCGGGCGCAGGGAGCTCGACGGCGGGCGCGTGACGTCGCCGTCGGGGACCCGTGTCGCGGTCCTCGACCAGCAGGACACCCTGCCCCCGGGCGCCACGATCCTCGACGCCGTCCACGGCGGGCTCGCCGAGCACGAGTGGGCCGGTGACCGCACGGTCCGCGAGCTCCACGAGGGCCTGATCTCCGAGCTCGACATGGACGCCGACGTCGACACGCTCTCGGGCGGTCAGCGCCGCCGCGTCTCCCTCGCGGCCGTCCTCGCCACCCCCGCGGAGGTCCTCGTCCTCGACGAGCCGACCAACCACCTCGACGTCGAGGGCGTGGCCTTCCTCGCGGACCACCTGAACAAGCGCTTCGCCTCCGGCACGGGGGCACTCCTCGTGGTGACGCACGACCGCTGGTTCCTCGACGCCGTCTGCACTCGCGTGTGGGACGTCGTCCCCGGCCACGACGGCGCCGGCGGGCGCAGCCCCGTCCCCGGGCACGTCGAGGTCTACGACGGCGGCTACGCGGCCTACGTCCTCGCCCGCGCCGAGCGCGAGCGCACAGCCGCCGTGGCCGCGCAGAAGCGCAACAACCTGCTGCGCAAGGAGCTCGCCTGGCTGCGCCGCGGCGCACCGGCCCGCACCTCGAAGCCCAAGTTCCGGCTCGACGCCGCGGCCGAGCTCATCGCCGACGAGCCGCCGCCGCGCGACTCCCTCGCCCTCACCGACGCCGCCGGCGCGAGGCTCGGCAAGGACGTCATCGACCTCGAGGGTGTCACCGTGCAGTACGGCGGGCCCCCGCCCGTGCTCGACGACGTCACGTGGCGGCTCGCGCCCGGCGAGCGCGTGGGGATCGTCGGCGCCAACGGCGCGGGCAAGTCCACCGCGCTGCGCCTGCTCGCGGGGCTCCAGGAGCCGACCTCGGGGCGCGTCAGGCGGGGCAAGACCGTCGAGCTGGCGGTCCTCACGCAGGACACCGCCGAGCTCGACGAGATCCCGCAGCTGCGGGTGGTCGAGGCGGTCGCCGACGTCGCCGAGCACGTGCGGGTCGGGGGTGCGGACCTGTCCGCGAGCCAGCTCGTCGAGCGTCTCGGGTTCGCACGCGAGCGCGCGTGGACCCGCGTGTCCGAGCTGTCCGGTGGTGAGCGACGGCGGCTCCAGCTGCTCCGACTGCTCGTGGCCGGACCCAACGTGCTGCTCCTCGACGAGCCCACCAACGATCTCGACACGGACACCCTCACCGCCGTCGAGGACCTGCTCGACTCCTGGCCGGGCACGCTGGTCGTCGTCAGTCACGACCGCTACCTGCTCCAACGTGTCACCGACCACCAGGTCGCTGTCATCGGCGGCACGATCCGGGACCTGCCCGGCGGCGTCGAGGAGTACCTCGAGCTCCGCGCCGCCGGGGCGGACGGGACCGAGGCCGGCCGGTCGCCCCTGGCCGCCACGACGCCGTCGCCCGCCCCTGGGACCGGCGCCCCCGGCGGCGCGTCAGGAGGTGCGGACGCCTCGTCCGCCGGACCGGGCGCAGGGGCCGGAGGCGCGACCGACTCGGCGAAGGCCCGCGAGGCGCGCAAGGCGCTCGGCCGGATCGAGCGGCAGATGACCAAGGTGGGCAACGAGATCTCCAAGGTCGATCAGCGGATGGCGGAGGCGGCCGAGGACGGCGACTTCTCCGAGGTCGCCTCGCTCGCAGCGAAGGCCGACCAGCTGCGCGCGGAGTCCGACGTCCTCGAGGAGAAGTGGCTGATGGCGGCCGAGGACGCCGAGGGCTGAGACCCCCGGGGGCGTCGGCGGGCCGCTCCGCCCCTGCCGCTCCGCCTCTGCCGTTCCGCCCCGGCCGCTGCGGCCCCCGTGGCCGACGAGCACGTCCGGAGCGGTCGCACGGCGGCGGACCGAACCCTGTTTCTAACGCTGCTATTGACATGACACCCTGCCAGGCGCTTCACTGTCCGCGTACGTCCTCGTGCCGATCATTCGAGCTCGGGGTTCGTGGTGACGACAAGACGAGGACTCCGCCCCTTCCCCGGAGCCGTCGCCGAAGCGTCGGGCCGGTGGGGCGCCCCGACGCACTGCTCGATCCGCCGACGGCTGCGCTGCCGTCGACCGGTCGGCGACGTCGCGACGACCTCCGGACCGCGGTGACCCCCCATCGGCGGGAGTCCCCTCGGAAGAATGGTCAACATCGTGACAACGGAACGGCTGACATCGGCGACCCCGTCGGCGGGTCCCACGGCGCTGCCGCAGGCGCACCTGGCACCAGGTGCGCGCGGCGAGGAGCGGACGCCATGACGCGCGGACGCGAGCACATGACGGACGAGCCGTCGCACCGGTCCTCCCACCTGGGACGGGCCGCGCGCGAGGGTCGCAGGGGGAGAAACCATGGGTCGTGGTCTCCGCCGGCGCGTGGTTGAACCCTGACGCGGACGGCATCTGGAGCGACGAGCCGTCGACGGCGGTCGACGCGCTGCTGGACTCGCTCCTCGTCGAGCGCACCGGCGTGGTGCTCGCCGGGACGCAGGAGGACCGGCGGGCGGTCGTCGGCGCGGCCATCGACCGGCTGCGGTCCGAGCGCCCCGTCTACCAGCTGCACGGCAGCCCCTTCATCGCGGGCACGCGGTACGGGGCCCTGTCGATCCTCCTCGCGCGCTCCGACCTCAGCCCCGAGGTGACCTGGTACCGGATGACCAGGGTGCTGGGCGAGTTCCTCTCCCCCGAGGGGGCGGACCCCGCCGTCGTCATCCTGTCCCACCCGCAGCTGATGGACCGCGACTCCATCACCGTCCTCGCCCAGCTCGCGCACCAGGGGCGGGTCACGCTCCTCGTGCACTGCGACCGGACCCTCGACCTGCCTGCGGACCTCGGCGCGCTCGCCCGGGCGCGCGTGCTGGCACAGGTGACCGTGCGACCGTTGACGCCCGCCGCCGCGCGGGTGCTGCTCGCCGACCACCTCGGCGGGCCGGTCTCGCGGGTCGCCGCCACCGTCCTGTGGAGCTACGGCGGCGGGCACGTCGGCCGGCTCCGCAGCATCGCCGACGACTGCGTCGCGGCCGGGAAGCTGCGGCGGGCGGGCGACCACTGGGTCCTCGGCACGGGCCCGATGCCCGCCGGCGGGGGAGCGGTGGGTGAGGACCTCGTCCAGCGCCGCATGTCCGGCCGGCGTCGCGAGCTGCTCGACGAGATCGCGACGCGCGGGTCCGTCCAGGTCGGCGAGCTCGTCGCGGGCGGTGACGGCGCGGAGCTCGACGTGCTGCAGACGCAGGGCATCGTGCGGATCCGCACCACGCCCGACGGTCGGATGGTGCACGTCCAGCCGATGTGGCGGGACCGGGTCCGCGGCGCGCTCGTGCCCGACCGGCGGCGCGAGCTGGAGCGGCAGGCGGCGGAGCGGGACGGGCTGCGCCACCTGCTGGACCGCGTCGAGCAGCATCTGACGGTCCTCGACCTCGCGGGCGCCCTCGAGCTGCTCGAACCGGTGACCTCGGCCGACCCGTTGACCGTGGCCGAGGCGCTGACCTCGGCCGAGCCGGGCGCGGCGAAGGAGCTGGGCGTGGGCACGCTCCAGGACGCGACGGACGCACCCACGGGCACGGACGCAGCCACGGGCATGGACAGGGCCACGCACACGGCCGAAGCCACCGGCACGGCCGCCCAGCCCGTGGCGCAGGACGTGGTGCGCGCCCATCTCGTGTGGGTCCGGGCGCGGGCGCTCCTGGCGTCCGGCGACCTCGCCGCGGCCCACGAGCTCGTCGAGCGTGCGTCCCGCATCGAGGACCCCTGCCTGGTGGTCCTCGCGGCGTCGGTCGCCTCGCTGCGGGGCGACCAGCAGGGGGCCCGACGACGGCTCGAGTCGGTGGGCGAGGCGTCCCGGCCGGGCGGCCTCGACCCGCGCAGCCCGGGCCGCAACCGCGAGTCCGTCCGCCTGTGCGCCGAGACCACCCGGGCCGAGGTGCTCGCGCTGTCGGACGACCAGGACGGCGCCCGACGCTCGGCCGCATGGGTCGACGCCCAGATGTCGACCTTCCGCCAGCGCGGTGTCCTCGACACGGTGATGGCCCCCTACGACCGCGCCACCCTCGCCGTGTCCCTGGTGGAGACCCACCTGGCCTGCGGTGATCTCGACGCCTCCCGCGCGCTGGCCGAGGCGCTGCTCGACGCGCGGCACGGCAACCCCGAGGCGGTGCTCTACGCGGAGCTCGTCGTCGCCGCGATCGACCTGCTCGCCGGCCGGCTGGACGTGGCCGGTGACTCGGCCGAGGTGCTCGCCGCGCAGAGCGACGCCGTCGGGGACCCGCACGCGTCCCTGGTGGCCCGGGCGCTCGCCCGGTTCTGCCGGGCCGCGAACGAGCCCGGCCGCGGGGTCCCGGCCGCTCCCGGGTCCGCATCCTCGGGCGGCGGCGCGGTCGCGCCCGCCGTCTGGGGCAGGCTCGGCTGGTTCGCCGCCGTGCTGGGCCCCGTGCCGGACGACGCCGGACGGGTGGGCGGGGACGATGCGGACCGGCTGGGGGCGCTCGCGGAGCTGGCCCGTGGGGCGGGGCTCGACGTCGTCGAGCTCTACGCCCTCCTGTCCGCCGCGATGCTCGGGTCCGACGTGGCGGGCCGGCTGCACGCCTCCTCCGGGCGGACGCAGTCCGCGCTCTCGGTCCCGAGCGCCGACCTCGCCGAGTCCCTCCTCGGCGACGACCCGGCGGGCTCGTGCCTCGCGCTGTCCGCCGTCGTGGCGGCCGGCTACCTCGCGTGGCACCAGGGTGGGACGGCGCCGCTGGCCGCCGGGCTGCCCGCCGCCGACGCGCGGCGCCTCGCCGACCTCGTCACCCGGCACCAGGAGCCGACGCAGGGCCGCGCGCCGGACCTCGCACCGGCGTGGATGCTGTCGCTGACACCGCGGGAGAGGGAGATCGCCCGACTGGTGGTCGACGGGCACTCCAACGCCGCGGTCGCCCGCCAGCACGTGATCTCGGTCCGCACCGTCGAGGGGCACCTCAACCAGGTCTACGCCAAGCTCGGGGTGCGGGGTCGTCCAGGCCTGATCCGGATCGCGGCGGGCTCGCTCCTGAAGTCTGTGGGGTGAGCCGTGACCGCGTCGGTGGAGGACCTCGAGGTCTCGGGCCCGGAGCTTGGCGCGCTCCGCGCCGTGCTCGCGGACGCCGAACGGGCCGGCGTCATCGTGCTCGGCGGACCCGGCGCCGGGAAGACGACCCTGGTGCGGGCGGCGCTGGCAGGCGGGACCGGCGTGGCCTCGATGACGCTGCAGTGCGGGGCCGCCCTCGTCGACGTCCCCTACGGCGCTCTCGCCCCGTTCCTCACCGAGCTCGAGGACATCCGAGGCCCGGTCGATGCCGTGGGCGCGGTCCAGCGCCACCTCGAGATGCTCGAGGCGGCCGGGCCGGCGGGCACGAGCGGGCTTCCGGTGATCGTCGTGGAGGACTGCCACTTCATCGACCCGGCCAGCGCGTTCGTCCTCGCGCTCCTGGTGCAGAACCGCGAGGCCGTCCTGCTCGCCACCAGCATCGGCCTGCGCGGCGGGTCCGGTCTGAGCGCGCTGGTGGACACCGGGCTGCTGGCGACCGTGACGATCCCGCCGCTGGGACCGGTGCAGACCCGAGCGCTGTGCTCGCGTCTCGTCGGGACGGCCCCCACCGCCGGGGCGGTGTCGACGATCCTGGGCATGACCGGCGGGTCGCCCCGCCTGATCGGCGCCTTCGTGCGGTCGGCGCTGGACCAGGGGATCGTCGTGCGCAGCGGGGACCCCGCCGAGCAGGGGGGCGACGACGCCCCATGGACGCTGCTGCGGCCCGCCCCGGCCGTCGACGAGCGGCTGACCGGCGTCGTCGAGACCATGTACAGCGAGCTGACCGCCGAGCAGCAGGACGCGGTCACCATGCTCGCGCTCGCCGGGCGGCTGCCGGGCGCCCAGCTGCGCGCGGTGGCCGGCGACCAGGCGACGGACCTCGTCGAGACCCACACGACCCGCACCACCGACGACGGCATGGTGGCGCTCGCCGCCGAGCTGTACGGCGAGGTCCTGCGCGTGACCACGCCGCCCGGGCGCGGGGCCGCGCTGTTCGACCTGTGGGCCTCGACGGGCGGCTCGGCGATGCGGCCGCCCGCGCACAGCGTGTCCTGGGCCGTGGACAACGGCCGGCAGGTGACCGACGAGGACCGGGCGGCCGCGGGCTACGAGCACCTCGCCACCGGGGACCTGTCCGCCGCCTGGCACCTGCTCGGCCGGCACGAGGAGCCGGGCACCGACCACCTCGTGGTCCTGCGGGCCGCGGTGATGATCGCGGCGGCACGCACGTGGTCCGGACGCGCCGACCTCATCGAGGTCGCGGACGCCTCCACCGACGAGCAGGTGGTCGCCGAGGCCGTCGCGGTCCTCGTCATGGACCTGGTGCACCGCGGGGTCGAGGCCACGGCCGGCGAGGCGCTCCGGGCCGTCTGGCGCGAGCTCGAGGGGCGGGCGCGGCGCCGCGGCGAGGCCGTGTCCGCGGTCCCGGGGCCCGTGGCGCGGTGGTGCGCCGCGCTCCACCTGCTGGACGACGCCGAGGCGGCGCCGCGGCTGCTCGACCTCTCGGCGGCACTCGTGGCGGACCCGGGTACCCGGCCCGCGCTGCTCTGCCTCGCGCACTGGCAGCGCCGCAGGCTCCTCGCGCGGCAGGGACGGCTGGTCGAGGCCGTCGGCGAGGCCACCCGCGCGTACGACGTGATCTCCCGGAGCACCCGGCTGACGGCCCTCATGGGCGGTCACGCGACGATCGACCTCGTCACCGCTCTCCTGGAGGTCGGCGACCTCGAGGCCGCCGAGCGGGTGCTGGACGACCAGCGCAGCGGACCGGCCCGCCGGTGGCACGACTGGTCGGGCACCGTGGGCGCGCTGCAGGGGATGCTCGAGGTCTCCCGAGGCCGCCCGGCGCCCGCACGGGAGGCGCTGCGCGGCGCCGCGCTGGATCTGGAGCGGTGGGACCCGGCCCATCTCCGCCCCCTGGTGCTGGCCGCGCAGGGTCTCGTCACGTCGAGGAGCGCGGTCGGCCGCGGAATGCCCGGCGGCTCGCTCGTGTCACGCGTCCGGGAGGGCGGCCGCCGCGGGGCCACCGAGGAGTGGCTGCTCGCCCTGGGGATCGCCGACCTCGTCGACGGGATCGGGGCGGACGAGGTCGCCGGCCCGACGCCGGTGTGGCGCTACCTCCTCGCCTGGAGTATTCACAGGGGCGCTCGGGAGCTGAGGAAAGTAGCGTGTCGCGGGGGTGAGGGTGCCTCTGACCTGGGACGATGTGGTTTGTCTAGAACTACAGCGACGACCAGGAAGAGGCACCCTCAAGGTGAAGGCTACAAGCGGGATGGCTGCTGCTGAGGCGGGGTGGTCCAAGGGCCTGTCGGTGAAGGCCGAGGGGGCGGGCACGGTGGCGCATGCGGGGGTGGTGCTGCCCAGGTTGCTGGCCGATCGGGTGGGGCTGACCACGGCGTTCCGGGGCGTGCTCGCACGGCGTGGGTTCGTCCCGGGTCGGGACCGGGGCCGGGCGCTCACGGACACGGTCGCTGCGCTGGCCGCGGGCGCTTCGTGCCTCTCGGACGTGGAGGCCATGACCGCCCAGGTCGAGCTGTTCGGCCCGGCCGGTGGGGCTTCGGACACCACGGTGCTGCGGGTGCTGGGCGAGTACGCCGACCGGCTGCGCGGCGACGGGCTGCCCGGTCGGGCGCTGGCGCGGGCGACCGCGAAGGTCCGCTCGCGTGCCTGGGAGCAGGTGTGTTTCGTCAAGTTGATGTCGGCCGTTTCAGCGCTAAGAATCCAGCCAGG
>JBQDDG010000001.1:35356-114315 GCA_052093225.1 Actinomycetaceae bacterium | reverse complement strand
CGGCGGTCGCGCCGGATCAGCCGGTCGCGCAGGCTCGGCAGGCCGGGCCGGTGCAGCCGGAGGTGCCGGCGCTGCCCGCGGCGCGGGCGGCGGGCGCGGTGCGGCTCGCCCGGGCGTCGCCGGCCGTCCGGCCGGTCGTGCCGGTGGACCTGCGGGTTCGCCCCAGGCCGACGCCGGTCGAGCCGGCCGTACCGCGGGACCGGGTACCGCGGGCCGGGGCGCAGCAGGCACTGCGGGAGCAGCGGGTCGCGCCGGATCGGGACCGATGATGGCCGGCGGGGCGGGCGGCGGCGCTGCGCGTTCCGGTGGCGGTCGTGGGTCGGCGGGCGCCGCGGGCCGTGGCGGCACGGCGAGGACCGGTGGGAGCGGTACGGCGAGGACCGGTGGGAGCGGCGCAGCCGGCCGCGGCGGCCTTGCCGGCGGACCAGCTGCACGTGGCCGCAAGGATCGCGACCGGAGGTCCGTCGACCCGGCCGAGGAGATCGACGAGCAGACCGGTGCCATCGGCTCCGCCGGTGGCCGGGGTCAGTCGCGCCCGGCGCCGCGGCTCCGCGCGCACGACGACTCCGACGAGTGGTGACCGGCCGCTGACATCCTGACGTCTGCGACGTCGGGCAGCCGTGCCCGAACCGTGGCGCCGGGCGGCCGCCCGAGAGGTGCGGAGGCCGTCCGGACCCGCCGCCGGCGCCGCGCCTGCGGGTGGGCTCCGTACCTGCGGGCGGGCGCGTGTGTCAGTCGCGCCGAGCGCCCGACCCGTGCCGTGGGTCCGCACCGAGGTGCGTGACCTCGCGTCCGAGGTCGATCCGCTCCGCGGGCACGGGCTCCATCGTCGCGCTGACCCTGCGCTCACCCGCGGCACGCGTGGCCTCGCGCGCGAGCCGGCGCGTGGGTAGGGAGCGCGTGCCAGCCACCCGGTCGTGCCAGCCGCGACCGCGCCGCTGCGGGTCGAAGAACCCGGACAGGGCGGTGACGAGGCCCCCGACGACGGTGAGATGCGCACCGCCCATGACCCCCGAGCGGACCGCCTCGCGCGCCAGCCCGGGCGCCAGGTGGTTGCCACGCCTGGCCACGCGCAGCCCGAGCGCCAGGCCGCCGGGCGTGATCCCGGTCCGCGCGCGCACGAGGACGAGCAGCGCGAGGACCTCCACGAGGGCCAGCGCGGTGAGGACGATCGACCCGGTGAGGAACCAGACCCCGACGGCGGGGCCGACGGAGACGACCAGGTTGACCAGGTACGACAGGAGCTGCGCGCCCGGGCCGACCGTCGGCCGACCGTCGGGGAACGTGTCCGGACGCCCGTCCTGGCCGGGAGTGAGGTGCCCCTGACGCTCGGCGGGCGCCGCGTCCGGCGAGCCCGCCACGGACGGCTCCCCGCGCCGGGCGACACCCGTCCCGACTGCCTGCGGGCCCGTCCTCGCCACGCCGTCCGCCGGCCGCGATCCGGCCGCACGAGGACCGGGCGCCGACGGACCACCCGCGGGCCGTGAACCTCCGGCGCGCGGGGCGGCGGCTCCGGGCCCCGCCGTCGGCCGTGGCTGGGAGCCGTGCGCACCCCCCGGCGCGACGGGACCGGGCGCGATCGTCCCCTGCCCTGCGCCGGCACCGACCGGCGGTCCGGCGACGCTCCGCGAGCCCGGCTGCGGTGCCCCGCTGGGACGGCGCGGCTCCTCGCCGACACCACCGGTCGCTCGGTCGGCAGAGGGGACGTCGGGATGCGTGCGTTGCTGCTGGGCCGGCGCCCCTGCACCGAAGGCGGCGTCCCAGTCGGTCGCTCCGGCGGCGGGGCTGCCCGCGGACTCTGGTCGAGCCGGCGGAGCCGCGGCCGTCCGTGGGGCGTCGGCGCCCGTGGGAGCGCCCGGGCCGGGCCCGCCGGTCTGCTCACCCCGCGTCCGCGGCGATCCCGGCGTCGGGAGTGCGGCGCGCGCCACGGACGGAGTCGCCCCGCTCGTCGGGGCCGGCGTCCGGTCGGTCCCGCGGTCCCTGCGCCGCACCGGCATGATCTGCCGGTCGCGGTACGGGTCGTCGCTGCCGCGCGCCCGAGAGGACGCCCGCGCGTCGGGGGCCTGCGGCGCCGGCTGCTCACGGGCGCCCTGTGGGCCGGTCGGCCGTGAGCCCGACGGCGCCCCGTCCACCGGACGTGACCCGCCCCGCGGTGCACCGGAACGCCCACCCGCGGGAGCACCGTCGACCGGTCGCGAGCCGGCAGGACGCGAGCCGGCAGGACGCGAGCCGGCAGGACGCGACCCTGCGGGGCTGGAGCCGGTCGGCCGTGAGCCCGTCGGCGGCCCGTCCACCGGCCGCGACCCGCCACGAGTCGCGCCGGCGGCAGTGCCCCCTGACGCCGCCCCGCCGGTCGCTCCGTGCGCGGGGGCGCCGGTCGTGGAGTCATCCGTCGTCGGGCCGCCCGTCCTCGAGGCACCCGCCGTGGGCACACCCGTCGTCGGGGCACCGAGAGGCGATCCCGAACGCGGTCCGCGCCGCCTGGGGCCGGCCGGAGCGCCCGGGCCGGCGGCGCCGGCACCGTCCCGGCGCGGCGGCGGCTCCTGCTGCCGCTCGGGATCGGCGCCCGTGCCCGGCGTCTCGTCCCCGGTACGGGTGCGCCGCCGTCGGCGTGGCTCTTCCTCGGTCACACTCCCACCTGCCTCACCCACTGGATGGCACCCGCGGCGACGACCCCGGCCGGCAGGGCCAGGTACACCGCAAGTCCCTGGACGATGTCTCCCGCCCTCGCGAGGGCGACGTTGCTGATGCCGCGCGCCATGGCGATCGCCAGGCCTGCCACGGCAAGGGCGGCCACCACGGCCAGGACGCCCACCGTGAGCGCCTCGGCCCGGCCGCCGACCACCGCCGCCCACGCGATCTGGGCGATGACGACGAACGCGGTCAACCGGGGCACGATGCGCACCATCCGCGACTGCGCCCCGCGCGGCACGAGCAGCAGGGCGACGACGAGCAGCAGCACCGCCGCCGTCGCCGCCCAGGAACGCATGCCACCGACCGGCACGATGCCGAGCACGGACGGCGCGAGCACGACGGCGAGCAGGCACACCAGCAGCACCACGAGGTTCTGCCGCATGCGCGCGGTGGTGACGACGCGGCGGATCCTGGGGGCCGTCACCTCGGCCGGCGCCTTCGGTGCCTCCTGCCGCACGGCGGTGGCGTCCCGGGACACGTGCGCGAGATCGATGAGCTGGTCGTCGGGCACGTCGATGGCGAGGGCGGGCATGGCCATGAGCAGCGGCGGCACCACGCCGACCGCGACGGCGGCGACCACCTCGAGCCCCGTGTCCACCTGGAGCGTGACGAGGGCGGCGAGCGCAGCGCCCAGCCAGACCGTCGAGACGAGCGCGGCGGACGACGCGGATCGGTCGCGCCTGCGCTCGGCGACCCCGGCGCGCAACGCCAGCACGGACCCGGCGACGACCGGGACGACGACGAGGGCGAGCCGCAGCTGGGGCCCCCCTCCGGGCGGGACGAGGTGGACGGCCCCGGCGGCGGCCACGAGCGACAGCGCCAGGAGGTCGAGCAGCACGAGCGACTCGCGGCCCTGGCGCAGGACGAGGCCGAGTGCGGCGAGCGCGAGCAGCCCGACGACGGTGGGGCGCCACCAGGACGGGACGGGGTCGGTCGCCCCCCACCAGGCGGACCCGGTGAGCAGGAGGGCGCCCCCGACGACCAGGACGGCGGCGGCGCACGCGATCGCGAGCGAGTCCGCCCCGCGCGGCAGGGTGCGCGCGCGGCCGTACTCGTCCGTCTCGAGCGTGGCACCGGCGGACCCGCGGGTGACCGAGAGGACGGCACCGTCGGGCACATCGAGGCCGATGACGTCGTCGGCAGCCACGCGCCAGCCCGAGGCGTCGGTGACGAGGACGTTGCGGGAGCGGGCGTCGACCCGGAGGCGGCGCAGGACGTCGGCGACCGTCGCGCCGTCGGGCACCGCGACGTCACGGACGACGGCGCCGAGGACGACGGTGGCGTGCACGCGCGTCTCCGCCGTCGAGCTCATCCCGTCCCCTCCCCGTGCATCCGTCGAGCGCCCGGGGCGGGTGCCCGGGCCGGCTGGGCAGAGGAGCTGCCCCGGACCATATATTAGGGGCGGCTGCGGACCGCCGGTCCGAGCGCCCGCCACGGACACGACGTCCGGGCGTGCGCGCCGGCCCCGGGGGACGTCCCGCCCCGGTCGTAGACGTGGAGGAATCTCGTGGTCCGTCCGTCCACCAAGGCGCCGCCGCCCCCGCCGCAGAGCGAGGAGACGCTCCAGGTGCCCCCGGAGCTCCCGGAGCCGGAGGGCATCCAGAACATCCTCATGATGGTCCTGCCGATGGTGGGCTCCATGGGGATGATGGCCGTGATGATGTTCGGCGGTGGCTCGGGCAACCGGCGGATGATGCTCATGGGCGGCGCGTTCATGACCGCCATGGTGCTCATGGTCACGATGAACATCCTCCGGCAGCGCGGCCAGCACAAGAAGGCCGTGATGGACTCCCGGCGCGAGTACCTCGCCTACCTCACCGACCTGCGCAAGAAGGTCCGTACGGCGTCGAAGATGCAGCGGGACTACTCGTCGTGGCGGATGCCGGACCCCCGCTCCCTCGCGGCGCTCGGCGAGGAGGGCTCGCGCACGTGGGAGCGCAGCTCCGAGGACGAGGACTTCCTGCTCACGCGGATCGGTTCGGCGACCCAGCCGCTCACGCTCAACCTCAAGTCCCCCGAGATCCCGACGCTCGCCCAGCTGGACCCGGTCACCGCCTCGGCCGCGCACCGGTTCCTCGTCACGCACCGCGAGGTCAGCGGGCTGCCGCTCGGGATGGACCTGCAGGCGTTCGCGCGGGTCGAGATCGCCGGCGCCGAGGACTCCGCGCGTGCGCTCGCCCGCGGCGTGATCAGCCACCTCGCGATGTTCACCTCCCCGGAGGACCTGAAGATCGCCGTCATCGCCTCGGAGGAGGCGATGCCGGACTGGGAATGGATCAAGTGGCTCCCGCACGCGCTGTCCAACCGGGTCAACGACGCCGTCGGCCCGGCGCGCATGCTCACCACCTCCCTCAACCACCTCGCCGACCTGCTCCCGGCCGGCATCGCCGAACGGCCGCGCTTCGGCCCCTCCACCGGGGACGCCGAGCTGCCGCACGTGCTCGTGGTCGTCGACGGCGGCGACGTCCCGTCCGTCAACCCCGTCCTCACGCCCGACGGCGTCATGGGCGTCACGGTGCTCGACCTGCCCGAGACCTGGGAGGCTCTCGTCACCCCCTCGACGCTGCGGCTCCTGCTGCACGACGTCGTCGACGACGGGCCGCTGCGCGGCGCGACCCCGGTGGAGATCCTCCAGGTCGGCGCCGAGCCGCAGATCGGCGTCGCGGACCAGCTGACCGTCGCCGAGGCCGAGGCGTCCGCCCGTCGGCTCACCGCGCGCCTGGCGTCGATCCGCTCCGGCGAGGTCACCCAGGACAGCGCGGAGGAGGCCCCCGCGGAGGTCTCCGCCGAGCTCACCGACCTCCTCGGGTTCGGCGACGTCCGGGACTTCGACGTCAGCCACGCGTGGCGCCCCCGCCTGCCCCGCGACCGACTCCGCGTGCCGATCGGACTCACCCCCGAGGGCCGCGTGGTCCAGCTCGACATCAAGGAGTCCGCGCAGCAGGGCATGGGCCCGCACGGCCTCATCATCGGCGCCACCGGCTCGGGCAAGTCCGAGGTGCTGCGCACGCTCGTGCTCGCGCTGACCATGACCCACAGCTCCGAGTCGCTCAACCTCGTGCTCGTCGACTTCAAGGGTGGCGCGACGTTCGCGGGCATGGCGGACATGCCGCACGTCTCGGCGATCATCACCAACCTCGGCGAGGAGCTCACGCTCGTCGACCGCATGGAGGACGCCCTGCGCGGCGAGATGGTGCGCCGACAGGAGCTGCTCCGCGCGGCCGGCAACTTCGCCAACGTCACCGACTACGAGAAGGCGCGCGCCAACGGCCGCACCGACCTCGAGCCGCTCCCGGCACTGATGATCATCTGTGACGAGTTCTCCGAGCTGCTGTCCGCCAAGCCGGAGTTCGCCGAGCTGTTCGTGGCGATCGGCCGCCTCGGCCGCTCGCTCTCGATGCACCTGCTGCTGTCCTCGCAGCGCCTCGAGGAGGGCCGCCTGCGCGGGCTCGAGTCGCACCTGTCCTACCGCATCGGTCTGCGCACGTTCTCCGCGCAGGAGTCCCGCACGGTCCTCGGCGTCGCCGACGCCTACGACCTGCCGCCGATGCCGGGTGTCGGCTACCTCAAGCCCGACACGACGACGATGATCCGGTTCCGCGCCGCCTACGTCTCGGGCCCGCCGCCCGCGCGTCGCCGCCGCAAGCGGGTCGAGGCCGACGGGTCCGCCGCACAGGCCGAGGCGATCGACATCGAGATCTCCCCGTACACGGCCGCACCGGTCCTCGGCGAGAGCCCGGAGGAGCTGGCACGCAGGCTCGAGCAGGCCGACGACGAGGCCGCCGAGGTCGAGCGCCAGGCGGAGAAGGAGGCCGAGAAGAAGGCCGAGGAGGAGCGCAAGAACCAGCCCTCCACCTTCGACATCGGCGTGAGTCGCATGGAGGGGCAGGGCCCGCCCGCACACGTCGTGTGGCTGCCCCCGCTCGACGTCCCCCAGACCTACGACGAGCTCATGCCCGACCTCACGGTGACCCCCGAGCTCGGCCTGCACTCCCCCCGCTGGCGCGGTGCCGGCTCGCTCACGATCCCCCTCGGCGTGGTCGACAAGCCGCTCGAGCAGCGCCGCGAGGACCTCGTGTTCGACCTGTCCGGGGCCGGTGGCCACATGGCGGTCGTCGGCGGCCCCCGCACGGGCAAGTCGACGGCGGCCCGCTCGCTGGTCACCGCGCTGTCCCTGACGAAGACCCCGCACGAGGCGCAGATCTACGTCCTCGACTTCGGCGGCGGCACGTTCGCCTCGATGGCGGACCTCGCGCACGTGGCCGGCGTCGCCACCCGCGGCGAGCCCGACGTCGTCCGACGGATCGTGGCGGAGATGCGCCAGCTCGTCGACGAGCGCGAGAAGTTCTTCCGCGCCAACCGCATCGACTCGATCGAGACCTACCGGACGCGGCGCGCCGAGGGCAAGGTCGACGACGGCTACGGGGACATCTTCCTCGTCGTCGACGGCTGGCCGACGGTCAAGGCCGACTTCGACGACCTCGAGATCCCGCTGCAGCAGCTCGCGGGCCGCGGCCTCACGTTCGGCATGCACCTCATCGCCACCGCGAACCGGTGGATGGACTTCCGCATGCAGCTCAAGGACATGATCGGCTCGCGCCTCGAGCTCAAGCTCGGTGACGCCCTCGACTCCGACGTGGACCGCAAGCTCGCGAAGAACATCCCCGAGGGCCGCCCCGGGCGCGGACTGTCGAAGTCCAAGCACCACATCCTCACGGCCCTGCCCCGCCTCGACGGCGACGGCGACCCGGGCTCCCTCGGCGCCGGCGTCGACCACATGGTCACCCGCATCAACTCCTCGTGGACCGGCCGCCCCGGACCGAAGCTGCGGCTACTGCCGGAGCGGATCGGCCTCGACGAGATCCGGGCGCAGGCGAGCGAGAAGGAGCTGGCCGGCGGGCTCCTGCTCGGCGTCGACGAGGCGCGCCTGGCCCCCGTGGTGCTCGACCCCTCGGGCGACCCGCTGATGTTCCTCCTCGGGGACTCCAAGTCCGGTAAGTCGACGTTCCTGCGGGCCTACGCCGCCGAGATCGCGCGCTTCCACACGCCAGAGCAGGCGAAGATCATCGCGATCGACCTCCGGCGCGCGATGCTCGGCGAGCTGCCCGAGTCCCACCTGGGCCTCTACCTCTCGACGCACGACATGGCGACGAAGGAGCTCAAGGGCCTGGCCGGGTACCTGAAGAACCGCCTGCCCGGCCCGGACGTCACGCCGCAGCAGCTGCGGGAGCGGTCCTGGTGGACGGGCGCGGAGTGCTACGTCCTCGTCGACGACTACGACCTCGTCAACACCTCGCAGGGCAACCCGCTGATGGCCCTGCAGCCGCTCATGGCGCAGGCCAAGGACATCGGGCTGCACATCGTCCTCACCCGCCGGATCGGCGGCGCCTCTCGCGCCCTGTTCGAGCCGGTGATGCAGACGATGACCGACCTCGCGGCGCCGTCGTTCATGCTCTCGGGCAACCCGGACGACGGTCCCGTCATCGGGCGGATCCGTGCGAAGCGGTCCAACCCGGGGCGCGCCCAGATGATCACCCGCGACCGCGGCAACGAGGTCGGCCAGCTCGCCTGGCTGCCCAAGATCCACGGCTGACGCCCGCCCGGTCGGCCCTGCTCCCCCGATCCGTCCAGCCCCACCCTCAGGACGCCCGGCCCGCCGCTTGGCCCACCCACCTCGGCGAGATCGTGCTGAAGGTGTCGAGGACGTGCTCGCGACGCACGTCCTCGACGAGTCCGGCACGTTCTCGGCGGGATGGGCGGTGGCGGGCGGTGGCGGGCGGGGCCTCGCGTTGGCATCCTGGGAGTGCTCGACGAGGTACGGCAACGACCACCAGGGGAGGCTGCGATGACGCAGGTCGAGGAACCGAGGGACGACACGGGCACCGTGACGACGGGGATCGTGCACTTCGGTGTGGGAAACTTCCACCGTTCGCACCAGGCCATGTACATCCATCGCCTGCTGGAGGCGGGAGGCGCCGACGAGTGGGCGATCTGCGGCGTGGGCATGTTCCCCGCCGACGCCGCCATGCGGGACGACCTGAAGGCGCAGGACTTCCGGTACACGCTCGTGCTCAAGGACTCCCGTGAGCCGCTGGAGGCGCAGACGATCGGCTCGATCGTCGACTTCCTCCACGCGCCCGACGACCCGGACGCCGTCGTCGAGCGGCTGGCGTCGCCGAGGACACGACTCGTCACCCTCACCATCACCGAGGGCGGCTACACCGAGCACCCCGACCCGTCGGGCGACCCGACGGTGTTCGACCACATCGTCGACGCGCTCGCCCTGGGCCGTGAGCGCGGCACCGAGCCTTTCACGGTGGTCAGCTGCGACAACATCGAGTCCAACGGGGTGATCGCCCGTCGCAGCGTGCTCGCCCACGCCCGCGCGCGCAGCGAGGAGCTGGCCGCCTGGATCGACGACCACGTCGCGTTCCCGGGCAGCATGGTCGACCGGATCACGCCCGTGACCACCGACGACGACCGGGCCATGGTCGAGCGCGAGCTCGGCATCACGGACCGGCGCCCCGTCGTCGCCGAGCCGTTCGTCCAGTGGGTCCTCGAGGACCGGTTCCCCGGCGGCCGCCCGGCGCTGGACACCGTGGGCGTACAGCTCGTCGACGACGTCGTGCCCTACGAGCGGATGAAGCTGCGCATCCTCAACGCCACCCACCAGCTCCTCGGATACACCGGGCTGCTCGCGGGCCACGAGTACGTCCACGACGCGATGACCGATCCGGTGCTCGGCAGGCTCGCCGCCGCCTACATCTCGGGCGAGGCGCGGCCCACCGTCGGCGAGGTCGAGGGGATCGACCTCGCGGACTACCAGGACACGATCATCGACCGTTTCGGGAACGCCGCGATCGCCGACACGCTCGTGCGGATCGCCACCGACGGTTCGGACCGCGTAGCGAAGTTCGTCGTCCCCGTCGTCGAGGACCTCCTCGAGCACGACCTGCCGGTGCGCGCCACGGCGTTCACCCTGGCCGCGGCGGCGACGGTGGCGGGCACGGCAGAGCTCCGCGAGCAGGTCCCCGACCGGCAGCGGGACAAGCTCGACGACGCCGTCGCCCGCCTGAAGGAGGACACGGGGTCGTTCCTCGACGACGAGCACCTCTTCGGCACGCTCGGTCGCTCGGACCGGTTCCGGGAGGCCTTCGTGGGCGCCTACGACGCCATCGCGGAGCACGGCGTGCTGGACGCGGCGACAGCCCTGCTCGACGCCGACGGGGCGCAGTGACGGGGGTGGGCGCGCCGCGCGTGCTCGTCGTCGGCGAGGCGCTCGTCGACGTCTTCCCCGACGAGGAGGGTGGGCCGGCCCGGGCGAGCGGGCGCGTGCCCGGGGGCAGCCCGGCGAACATGGCGGTCGGTCTCGCCCGCCTCGGCGTGGACACGGCGCTGCTCACCCACATCGGCCACGACGAGGACGGCCGGCTCGTGCGCGAGCACCTCGCCTCGGCGGGGGTCGACCTCCTACCGGGCTCCGTCGTCGAGGGGCGCACCTCGACGGCGGTCGCGACGGTCGACGCGGCGGGCGTGCCCGCCTACGAGTTCGACGTCGCCTGGGAGCTGCCGCCCGTCGAGAAGGTGGAGATCCCCGGGGCCGTGCACGTCGGCTCCTACTCGGCGTTCCTCGAGCCGGGAGCGAGCCGGGTCGCCGAGATCGCCGAGCGGGCGCGGGACGCCGGCGCGCTGGTCTCCTTCGACCCGAACATCCGAGCCGCCCTCCTGCCCCCGCTGGCGCAGGTGCAGGAGCGGTTCGACCAGCTCGCCGCGAGTGTGAGCGTCCTCAAGATCTCCGACGAGGACGCGGAGTGGCTCTTCCCGGACCTGTCCGAGGACGGCATCGTTCAGCGGGTGCTCGGCCTGGGTACGCCGCTCGTCGTCGTCACGCTCGGCGAGGAGGGGGCGATCCTCGCCGACGCCGACCGGTCGGTACGCGTGCCCCGCGCCGAGGTCTCCGTGGTCGACACCGTGGGGGCCGGCGACAGCTACATGGCGGCGCTCATCGACTCGCTCCTGACCGCGGGATTCACGGGCGGGGACACCGCGTCGCTCGACCTCGAGCGGATCGGCCGGCGCAGCGCCGTCGCCTCGGGCATCACCGTGAGCCGCCGCGGCGCCGACCTGCCGTCGGCCGAGGACATCGTCGCGGCGGACCGACGCTCATCTGCGGAAGGGGCTGCGGGACCGGGTTGACCGGCGGGATCGGCCAGGATCGACGACGGCAGACCGCTCCCCCGCTCTCGAACCCGAGGGCGGCGCCCTCTCCCGTGGGGTGGCGGAGCGAGCACAGGGAGACCGGCGCCGGAGCTCGTTGCGCGCTGGCTCGCATCAGGACCGCAGGAGCGCCTCCAGCTCGGCGGCGGTGGTGACGGGTCGGTCGCAGACGAAGTGGCGGCACACGTAGGCCGCCGGCTCACCGCCCACGAGGGGTCTGCCCGCGAGCAGCGGCACCCCCTCGGCGTCCGGCTCGCCGACCGCCAGCACCAGCCCGGGTGAGGTCGACGCCCGCACGACGGCCTCGAGCTTGTCGCGCCCGCTCCTGCCGGGCCCCGACCCCGGCCCCACGATCGCCACCTCGAGCGGGCCGGCCACGAGCGCCTCGGCGACGGCGAGGCTCCAGCCGGCGAACCGCGGCACCTCTCGCGCGACGCTGCCGGCCGAGGCGAGGGCCGACTCCGCCGCAGCGAGGTGGCGGGGCGACGCGGTCAGCGCCCCGTACGTGACGAGCGCGCCGGCGAGGGCCGCGGTGCCCGAGGGCTCGGCGTTGTCCGTGCTCTCGCGCGGCCGGGTGACCAGCGGCTCCGCGTCGGCCGCGACGTCGAAGAACCCGCCGTCCGGGTCGGCGAACAGCTCGAGGGCGACGTCGAGCAGGCTATCTGCCGCAGTGAGCCAGCGCGCCTCCCCGGTGACCTGGTGCAGGGCGAGCAGCCCCTCGGCGAGGTCGCCGTGGTCGGCCGAGACGCCCGCCGCCTCGCCGACCCTCCCGTCCCGCGAGAGCCGCCGCGGCCGTCCGTCGACGACGTGGAGATCGAGGAGGAGCCCGGCGCAGTCCCGCGCCGCGGACACGTACCCCGGCTCGTCCAGGAGCGCCCCGGCCTCGGCGAGCGCGGCGACGGCGAGGCCGTTCCACGCCGTGACCACCTTGTCGTCGCGCGCCGGCTGCGGGCGGGCCGCACGCGCGCGCAGCAGCCGCTCGCGCGTCTCCGCCCACCACCGCGGGTCGGCCGGGTCCTCGCGCAGCTGCAGGGTCGACGCACCCTGCTCGAACGTCCCCTGCGCCGTGACGCCGAGCAGCCGGGCGGCCCGCGCCCCGTCGTCGGGGCCGAGGACGTCGGCGAGCTGGTCGGGCGTCCACACGTAGGTCAGTCCCTCCGCGGTCCGCGCTCCCCCGTGACGGTCGGCGCCGGCGTCGGCGTCGGGGACGGGGCTGTCGGCGTCGAGCGCCGAGGCGAAGCCGCCCTCGGGCGTGCGGAGGTCACGCAGGAGGAAGTCCGCCGTCTCCCGGGCCGCCCGCGCGGCGAGGGCCGCGGCGGGCCCCTCCGGATCGGCGCGCACGAGGTGGACGAGGACGCGCAGGAGCTGGGCGTTGTCGTAGAGCATCTTCTCGAAGTGCGGCACCACCCAGCCCGCGTCGACCGAATACCGCGCGAAGCCCCCGGCGAGCTGGTCGTAGAGCCCCCCGCGCACCATCGCCTCGCAGGTGGTCCGGACCATGTCCAGCGCGGCGGACCGTTCGCCGCCGGTGCGCGCGTGGTGGCGCAGGAGGAGCTCGAGGACCATCGACGGCGGGAACTTCGGCGCCCCGCCGAAACCGCCGTGGGTGGCGTCGAACTCCCGGGCGAGCGTGTCGACGGCCGCGTCGAGCACGTCGGCGTCGAGGGCGCCCGGCGTGCCCGGCGCGGCCATCCGGCCGAGCGCCTCGGTGAGCGAGCCCGAGGCCGCCAGCACGTCCTCGCGCCGGCCGGCCCACGCCTGCGAGGCGGCGCCCAGCAGGGTGAGCAGCTGCTCGCGCGGGTAGTACGTACCGCAGTGGAAGGGCTCGCCGTCGGGAGTGAGCAGGCACGTCATCGGCCAGCCGCCCTGCCCCGTCATGGCGAGGGTGGCCGACATGTAGACCGCGTCGACGTCGGGCCGCTCCTCCCGGTCCACCTTGACGGCCACGAAGCCGGAGCTGAGCACCCCCGCCACGGCGTCGTCCTCGAAGGACTCGTGGGCCATGACGTGGCACCAGTGGCAGGCCGCGTAGCCCACGGAGAGCAGGATCGGCACGTCGCGGCGCCGCGCCTCGGCGAACGCCTCGTCACCCCACGGGAACCAGTCCACGGGGTTGTCCGCGTGCTGGCGCAGGTAGGGCGAGACAGCCTGGGCGAGACGGTTCGGCATACCCCGATCGTCCCTCGCCCGCGCTCCCGTGCCCAGCCCCGCGGGCGGATCGCGGCCGGGTCAGCCGATGCGGTCGACGAGCATGGTGGCGAGCTCGGTGAGGCCGTCGCGCACCTCGCCCGCGGGGAGCGCCTCGAGCTCGGCCACGGCGTCGTCGGCCCAGCGCCGCGCGACCGCGCGGGACTCGGCCAGGACCTCGTGCGCGCGCAGCGCCTCGACCGCGGCCGCCAGCTCCGCGTCACCGCTCAGGTCACCCTCGAGCAGCGCGAGCGCGCGGTCCCCCGCCTCGTCGAGCGTCCCGGCCGCGCGCCGCGCCCGCAGCAGGAGCACCGGCATCGTGGCCACGCCCTCGCGCAGGTCGGTGCCGGGCACCTTGCCGGACTCCTCCGTCTCGGAGGCGACGTCGATGACGTCGTCGGCCAGCTGGAACGCGACCCCGACCTTCTCCCCGAAGCTCGCGACGGCGTCGCGCAGGGCGGGCGACGCCCCCGAGAACTCGGCCCCGTAGTAGGCGGAGGCGGCGATGAGCGAACCGGTCTTGTCGGCCAGCACGCGCAGGTAGTGCTCGATCTCGTCGTCGCCCTCGTCGGGCCCGACGGTCTCGTGGAGCTGACCGAGGCACAGGCGCTCGAACGTGGCCGCGTGCAGGGCGACGGCCTCCGCACCGAGGGACGCAACGAGCGAGGAGGCGCGCGCGAACAGCAGGTCACCGGTGAGGATCGCGACGTTGTTGCCCCACACCACGTGGGCCGCCGGCACCCCGCGGCGCACCTCGGCGGAGTCCATGATGTCGTCGTGGTACAGCGTGGCGAGGTGCGTGAGCTCGACCGCGACGGCGGCCCGCACCACGTCGTCGTTCGCGCCCGAGCCGAGCTGCGCGGTGACCACGGTCAGCAGCGGGCGCAGCCGCTTCCCGCCGGCGTCGGACAGGTGGGCGGCGGGTCCCTCGGTCAGCCGGTCGGCACCGCGCACGGCCGTCGCCAGCTGTTCCTCGACCTCGGCGAGGGCAGGGTTGACCTGCTCCAGCCGCGCCGAGATCAGCTCGAGCCTGCTCACAGGACGAAGACCGCCGCGTCGGCCAGGAGCTCAAGCACCGGACCAGGGTAGACGCCGAGGGCGATCGTGGCGATCGCACAGACGACGACGGCGACGATCGTCAGACCCTCGGAGGACACGACGGCCACGCGCTCCTCGTCCGGCGCCTCGAAGAACATGCGCTGGACGAGCCGGAAGTAGAAGAATGCGGTGGCGGCCGACGCGAGGACGGCGAGCACGACGAGGACCGTGAGCCCGCCCGAGATCCCGGCGCTGAACACGGCGAACTTCCCGACGAAGCCGCCCGTGAGCGGGATGCCCGCGAACGAGAGCAGGAAGATCAGCATCGTCACGGCGACCATCGGGCGGCGCCGACCGATCCCCGACCACTGGTCGATGTGGGTGGCCTCGCCGGTGATCGCGCCCGCGGCGTCCTTCTCCCGCACGAGTGTGAGCAGGCCGAACGCGCCGACCGTCGCCACGCCGTAGGCGAGGAGGTAGAAGATCACCGAGCTGATGCCCTCGGACTCGAGCGAGAAGACGCCGATGAGGACGAAGCCCGCGTGGGCGATCGAGCTGTAGGCGAGCATCCGCTTGATGTCCGTCTGGATGAGCCCGAGGACGGTGCCGACCAGCATCGTGAGGATGATGATCGTCCAGATCACCGGCTCGAGGTCCCACCCGAGGTCCGGGGCGACGACGTAGACGAAGCGCAGCATGGCGCCGAACGCGGCGATCTTGGTGGCGGCGGCCATGAACCCGGTGACCGGGGTGGGTGCGCCGGTGTAGACGTCCGGCGTCCACGCGTGGAACGGCACGGCGCCGACCTTGAAGAGCAGGCCGACGAGCACGAGCACGACGCCGGGCAGGAGCAGGGAGTCCATCCCGCCGGTGACGGGGACGGCCGCGGCGATGTCCGCGAGGCGGAACGAGCCGGCGAACCCGAACAGCAGGGCGATGCCCATGAGGAAGAACGCCGAGGCGAACGCGCCGAGGATGAAGTACTTCACGGCGGCCTCCTGGGACAGGAGGCGACGGCGGCGCGCGGTGGCCGCGAGCACGTACAGCGGCAGCGAGAGCACCTCGAGGGCCACGAAGAGCGTGATGAGGTCGCCCGCGGCGGGGAAGACCATCATGCCCGTGAGCGAGAACAGCGTGAGCGGGAAGATCTCCGTCTGCGTGACGCCGGCGCGCGTGGCGGCGTCGCTCTCTGCCGAGCCGGGCCGGGCGGCGGCCTGCGCGGCGAACGCGCCGTCGCGGGTCTCCGTGCGGTCGGCCATGACGAGCACGGCGACGAGCGCGCTGAGCAGCAGCACGGCCTGGATCGCGAGCGCGGGCAGGTCCTCGATGTAGGCGTCCCCGGTCACGACCTCGACCGGTCCGGAGCTGTGGACGACGGCGAACCGCCAGACGACGGCCACGAGTCCGGTGGCGACGGCCAGGAGCGCGAACGGCACCTGGACGGTGCGGCGCACGGAGCGTGGCAGGAACGCCTCGAGCAGGACGCCGATGACGGCGGCCCCGCCGACGACGAGGACCGGGACGAGCGGCGCCCAGGCGATGGTCGGTGCGACGAAGTCGGTCACAGGGCGCTCCCCACGGTCGAGATCGGGCTGGGCAGGGCGGCGGGCGCGACGGCGTCGGCCCCCGGCCCGTCGGGTGCCGGGGCGGCGTCCGACCCGGTCGTGCCGGCGTCGTCGGTGAGGACCACCGACTGCTCGGAGACGGGCTGGAGGAGCTCGACGACCGGTGCCGGGTAGAGCCCGAGGACGACGATGGCGGCGATGAGCACGCCCATCACGGTGCGCTCGCGACCGTCGAGGTCACGCAGGCGCGAGGCGCGCGGACGACGGCGCACGGCGTCCGTGTCGGTCCCGTCCGTAGCCGGACCGTGCGCACCCGACCCGGTGGCGTCCGAGGTCGCGGAGCCCGCGGCGTCCGTCGAGCCGGCCATGGAGGCGGAGCCGGAGCCCGCCGCGCTGGCGCCGACGGTCTCGCGGACCCGCTCCTCGGCGACGACCGGCGCGGGGCCGGTGAAGATCTGCTGGTAGGGCATGAGGACGTACAGGGCGGCGAGGACGACGCCGATGACGGCGAAGGCGGCCGCCACCCACGTGACCTCGAACGTGCCGAGCAGCACCATGTACTCGCCCCAGAAGCCGGACAGGCCGGGCAGGGCGATCGAGGCGAGCCCGACCACGAGCCACGTCCCCGCGAGGACCGGGACCACCCGCTGGTAGCCGCCGTAGGCGGCGATGCGCTGCGTCCCGCCGCGGCGCACGAGGTACTCGGAGCCGAGGAACATGCCGGCCGTGGACAGGCCGTGGGCGACCATGTAGAACATCGCGCCGGTCAGGGCCACCTCGGAGCCGACGAAGATGCCGAGCACGATGAAGCCGAAGTGCGAGACCGAGGTGAACGCGACGAGCCGCATGATGTCCTGCTGGCCGAGCGCGAGCAGCGCCCCGTAGAGGATCGAGACGACGGCGAGGACGATCACCACCGGTGCGGCCCAGGCCACCTGCTCGGGGAAGATCGTCAGCAGCAGCGTGATCATGCCGAACGTGCCGACCTTGTCCATCACGCCGACGAGCAGCGTGGACACGCCCGCCGGGGAATGCTCGGCGGCGTCGGGCAGCCAGGTGTGCACCGGCACCATCGGTGCCTTGATGGCGAAGGCCGCGAGGAAGGACAGGAAGATCAGCCGGGCCGTCCACTCGGAGGTCCCCTCCATGGCGCCCGCGAGGTTGTCCACGAGGAAGCCCTCCGGGCCGCCGGGGCCCTGGAGGTAGAGGGCGACGACGCCGACGAGCATGACGAGCCCGCCCGCCAGGGAGTACAGGAGGAACTTGATCGCGGCGGCGCGGCGGCGCACCCCGCCGAAGATCCCGATGAGCAGGAAGATCGGCAGGAGCATCGCCTCGAAGAGGACGTAGAACAGGAAGACGTCCCGCGCGGCGAACACCGCGACGAGGATGCCCTCGAGGATGAGCACGAGGCCGACGTAGGTGCCGGCCCGGCTCTCCCGCGTCGCGGCGTCCTCGGCGTCCCGCACGGGCACGCCGGAGACGAGGACGACCGGCACGAGGAACGCGGTGAGCAGGACCATCGCGAGACCGAGGCCGTCGACGCCGAGCGCGTAGGACACGCCCATCTGCGGGATCCAGGAGGCCTGCTCGGCGAGCTGGTGCTCACCGGCGGCGGACAGGTCGAAGTCGGTGACGGTCGCGGCGACGGCGCCCGCGAGGACGACGAGGCTGACGACGAGGCCCACCGGGCGCGCGACGCGGCGCAGCGCGGGGACGAACAGCAGCGCGCCGGCGACGACCGGGACGGCCACGAGCAGCGTGAGCCATGGGAGAGCAGCGGTGTTCACAGGTTTCTTCCTCTTCCCTCGGCCCTAGATCCGCCAGGCCAGGACGGCGATCAGCGCAAGCACGGCGCCCGCCATCATCAGTGCGGCGTACGAGCGGACGAAGCCGTTCTGGAGCTTGCCGAGCAGCCGGCCGAGGCCGGCGGCGCTCGAGGCGGTCCCCATGACGGCGCCGTCGACGACCCCGTGGTCGACCTCGACCAGCCCGCGGGTGAGCTGCTGGCCGGGCCGCATGAAGACGGCCTCGTTGACGGCGTCCTGGTACAGGTCCTTGCGGGCGGCGCCCACGAGGACGCCCGCCCTCGGTGCGACGGCCGGGACGTCCCGGCGGGCGAACATCAGCCACGCCAGGGCGGCGCCGGCCAGGACGATGACGATCGTCGCGCCCATGATCACGGGCACGGCAAGCACCGGTTCGGCGTGCTCGTGGTGGCCGGTCACGGGCTCGAGCCAGGTGACGAACCCGCCGCCGAGCTGGAGCACGAAGCCGAGCCCGACGGACCCGATCGCGAGCACGATCATCGGCACGGTCATCAGCCACGGGGACTCGTGGGGACGGACGGCGTCGCCCTCCTCCTGCGTGGTCCACCGCTTCTTGCCGTGGAAGGTCATGAAGAACAGCCGGGACATGTAGAAGGCCGTGATGCCGGCGCCGATGAGCGCGACCAGGCCGAAGACCCACGGCTCCCAGCCGGCGTGCCCGTCCTGCGGGACGAACGCCGTCTCGATGATCTTGTCCTTCGACCAGAAGCCGGAGAACGGCGGGATCCCGAGGATCGCCAGCCAGCCGAGGCCGAACGTGATCCAGGTGATCGGCATGACCTTCGCGAGCCCGCCGAAGCGGCGCATGTCGACCTGGTCGTTCATGCCGTGCATGACCGAGCCCGCCCCGAGGAACATGCCGGCCTTGAAGAAGCCGTGCGTGACGAGGTGGAAGATCGCGAACGCGTAGCCGATCGGGCCGAGCCCGGCGGCGAGGATCATGTAGCCGATCTGGGACATCGTCGAGGCGGCGAGCACCTTCTTCAGGTCGTCCTTCGCGCACCCGACGATCGCGCCGAACAGGAGCGTGACGGCGCCGACGATCGCGACGACCATGCGGGCGTCGGGGGTGAGGTCGAAGATCGGGCCGGAGCGGACCACGAGGTACACGCCGGCGGTGACCATCGTGGCGGCGTGGATGAGCGCGGACACGGGCGTCGGGCCCGCCATCGCGTCGCCGAGCCAGGCCTGCAACGGGAACTGGGCCGACTTGCCGCAGGCGGCGAGCAGGAGCAGCAGGCCGATGACGGTGAGCGCCCCGGTCGACGCGCCGGGCGCGGCCTCCGCCACGCCGGAGAAGCTCACGGTGCCGAGCGTCGCGAACATCGCGGCCATCGCCATGAGCAGGCCCATGTCGCCGACGCGGTTCATGACGAACGCCTTCTTCGCGGCCACCGCGTACTCGGGGACGTGGTTCCAGAACCCGATGAGCAGGTAGGAGGCCAGGCCCACGCCCTCCCAGCCGACGAACAGCGTGACGTAGCTGTCGCCGAGGACGAGCAGGAGCATCGACGCGACGAACAGGTTGAGGTAGGCGAAGAACCGGCGGCGCGCCGCGTCCTTGGCCATGTACGCGACGGCGTAGACGTGGATGAGCGTGCCCACCAGCGTGACCAGGAGGACGAAGGTCATCGACAGCGGGTCGACCCGCATGCCGAGCGAGACGTCGAGCGTCCCCGCGGGCAGCAGGTCGTAGATGTGGAGGTCCATCACGCGGTCGGCGGCGGCGCGGCCGAACATGTCGGCGGCGATCCAGGCGGCGAGCACGAAGGCCGCGGCCGACGTGAGGACGCCGAGCCAGTGGCCCCAGGCGTCGGACGCCTTGCCGGCCAGCAGCAGGATGGCCGCACCGGCGAGCGGCAGCGCGACGAGCAGCCACGCGAGGCTCGCGGGGCCGTCCGCGCCCATGGGCGCGGCGACCTCTGCGGAGGTGACGAGGGTCGAGACGTTCACTCCTGCTCCCTTCAGCTCTTCAGCAGGTTGACGTCGTCGACCGAGGCGGACCGACGGGTACGGAAGACGGACACGATGATCGCCAGGCCGACCACGACCTCCGCGGCGGCGACGACCATGACGAAGAAGGCGCCGACGTGCCCGGCGAGGTTGCCGTGCACGCGGGCGAAGGTCACCAGCACGAGGTTGGCGGAGTTGAGCATGAGCTCGACGCCCATGAGCTGGACGATCGCGTTGCGGCGCACGAGCACCGCCGTGGCGCCGACGGCGAAGAGGATGCCGGCGAGCACCACGTAGTTCATCGGGTTCATCGGTCGTCCTCGCCGGTGTGCTCGTCGGTGGTCTCGGGCGTGGTCCCCTCGGCGCCGCGGACACGCGCCGCGCGGCGGCGTCCGGCGATCCCTCGGCCCGGCGAGCCGGGCACGAGCGGGACGGGGGCGGGCTCGCCGGGCATGGTCGCCAGGCCGGCCTGCGTGACGCCGCGGGTGGCCTCGCCACCGTGGACGCCGAGCGCGGGCTCGGTCCTGGAACGGGCCACGGCGGCCACGGTCTCGGGGCTGACCTCGCCGATCGTGCGCTCCTGGCCACGGATGCGCAGCACCCGGGGCACCGACTCGACGATGGGCTCGCCGGTGGCGGACAGCGCGGGGAGGTCGGCGGCGTTCGAGCGCGCGTAGACGCCGGGCGAGGGCAGCTGGCCGATGTGGGTGCCCTGCTCCTTGAACGCCTTCATCTTGGCGGCCTCGACGTCGGTCTGCGTGGTCTTCGGCGTGAGGCGGTCGCGGTGCGTGAGCACGACCGCGCCGAGCGCCGCGGTGATGAGCAGGGCGCCGGTGAGCTCCATCGTGAGGACGAACTCGCCGAAGATCACGCGGGCCACCCCCACGGGGTTGGAGTCGGCGTTCGCCTCGGCGAGACCGACCGGCGTGCCGAGCCCGGCCACCTGGGTGCCGATCCCGACGAGGACGGCGAGGAGTCCGAGGCCCGCGACGACCGCGACCCACCGCTGGTTCCTGATGGTCTCGTGCAGCGAGTCCGCGGCGTCGACGCCGACGAGCATGAGCACGAAGAGGAACAGCATCATGATCGCGCCGGTGTAGACGACGACCTGCACGACGCCCAGGAACGGCGCCCCCTGCGCCACGTACATCACCGCGAGGCAGAGCATGACGATGATGAGCGAGACCGCCGAGTAGACGGCGCGCCGGGCGAACAGCAGGCCCGTCGAGGCGATGACCATGGCGACGGCGAGGACCCAGAACAGGACCTCCTCCCCGCCGCCGATCTCGCCGGCGACGGACATGGTGGGGCTGGGGATCATCGGGTCGCTCCCCCGGTGGCGGAGGCGGACAGGGACTCCCGCGCACTCGTCAGGCTCTCGTCGTCGGGACGCTGCTCCGCGACCCAGTCCACCTGGGCCTGCGTGGGCCCGGTGACCTCACCGCGGTAGTAGGTCTCGTCGGTCGTGCCCTCGACCATCGGGTGCGGTGCGGCGAGCATGCCGTCGGCCATGGGGGCCAGCAGGTCGCCCTTCTCGTAGATGAGGCCCTCGCGGGTGGGGCCCGCGAGCTCGAAGTCGTTGCCCATCGTCAACGCACGGGTGGGGCAGGCCTCGATGCAGTACCCGCAGAAGATGCAGCGCAGGTAGTTGATCTGGTAGACGGCGCCGTAGCGCTCACCGGGCGAGTACTGCTCGCCAGGCGCGTTGGCGGCGGCCTCGACGTAGATCGCGTCGGCCGGGCAGGCCCACGCGCACAGCTCGCACCCGATGCACTTCTCGAGACCGTCGGCGTACCGGTTGAGGTAGTGGCGCCCGTGGTAGCGGGGCTGCGTCGGCGGCTTCTCGAACGGGTACTGGACCGTGCGCGAGGGCCGGAACATCGACGAGATCGTCACGCCGAAGCCCGCGACCGGTGCGAGCAGCGACCCGATGGGTCCGGGGACGTCGGGGGCGAGGCGGATCTCTTCGTCGCCGTTGCGCACGACGACGTCGTCCGCCGTGATGCGGCGGCTCTTCTGGGAGCCCTTGTCCTCTGCCATGTCAGGCCTCCTCGGTGGTGGCGTCGGTGGCGGGGTCGGTGTCGGCGGCGCTCGCCCGCGCGCTCGCGGCGACCACGGGGTCGCCGGCCCCGGTGCGGGGCCGGCCGGCGCGCGGCGACGGGGGCAGGGTCTGCCCCGGCAGCGGCGGCACGGGGTAGCCGCCGGCGAACGCGTCGAACGGTTCGGGTGCGGCGTCGTCGGGTTCGGGTTCCTTCTTCTCGGGGATGAGGAAGGTGACGATCATGACGACGACGAGGAGGCCGGCGATGACGGCGAGGAGCTGCCACAGCTCGAAGTCGGAGAACTGGCGCACCCCCTGGATGACCGCGACAGCCACGAGCCAGGCCAGCGAGGCCGGGATGAGGATCTTCCAGCCGAGGTTCATCAGCTGGTCGTAGCGCACGCGCAGGAGCGTGCCGCGCATCCAGATCATGACGAACATGCAGGCCCAGACCTTGAGCCAGAACACGAGGAAGCCGACCACCGGGGCCGCCCACCACACGATGTGGTCGGAGAGGAAGGGGATCCGCCAGCCGCCGAGGAACAGCGTGGTGGCCACGGCCGAGACGTTGAACATGTTGACGTACTCGGCGAGGTAGAACCACGCGAACTTCATCGAGGAGAACTCGATCGAGTGCCCGGCGACGAGCTCGCCCTCGGCCTCGGGGAGGTCGAACGGCAGGCGGTTGACCTCGGCGACCATCGAGACGACGTAGATGACGAACGCCGGCAGCAGGGAGATCGCCCACCACACGTTGGTCTGCGCGTCGACGATCTGGGACGTGGCCATCGACCCGGACACGAGGAACACCGAGACGAGCGCGAGCCCCATGGACAGCTCGTAGGAGATGACCTGGGCGGACGAGCGCACGGCGCCGAGCAGCGGGTAGGTCGAGTTCGACGACCAGCCGCCGAGGACGATCCCGTACACGCCGAGCGCGGTGATCGCGAGGATGTAGAGGACGGCGACGGGGACGTCGGTGAGCTGCATCGGCGTCCACCACGTCGGGTCGGCGCCGTTGGTGATCGCCGGTCCCATCGGGATGACGGCGAGCACCATGAACGCGGAGAACGCGGCGATGCCGGGCGCGAGCATGTAGAGCACGCGGTCCGCGCCCTTGAGCTGGATGTCCTCCTTGAGGACGAGCTTGAGCGCGTCCGCCACCGCCTGGAACAGGCCGAGCGGGCCGAGGACGTTGGGCCCCTCGCGGGTCTGCATCTTGCCGAGACCGCGCCGCTCGACCCACAGCGCCATGAGCACGCCGGTGAGCAGGAGGACGACGATGACGACGGCCTTGATGAGGGAGATCCACCAGGTGTCGTGGCTGAAGTCCGCCGTCGGCAGGGCCGACGAGGTGGACATGACCGGGGTGATCACGGGGCGACCTCCGCTGCGGTGAGGGTGACGACGGCGCCTGCGCCGGCCCCGGTCTGGGCGCGCACGGCGCACCCCGGGGAGTTCTCGGGGAGCCACACGACGCCGTCGGCCATGCGGGTGACGGTCAGCGGCATGGTCACGGACCCGGTCGGGCCGGTCACGCGGACCCGGCCGCCGTCGAGGGCGCCGATCTCGCGCGCCGTGGCGGGCGAGAGCCGGACGACGGGCCGGTGGGCGGTACCGGCGAGGTGCGGCTCGCCGTCCTGGCCGCGGCCGGCGTCGAGCTGGAGCTTCCAGGTGGCGAGGACCGCCTCGCCCGCACCGGTGCGCGGGAGCTCGGCCGGGGCGACCGACGCCGGGGCGACCGGGCCGTCCCACGGGTCGAGCTCGGCGAGCTCGGTGTGCAGCTCGGCGAGCGTGGCGAGCCCGAGGTCGCGGCCCATCTCGCGGGCGATGTCCCGCAGGACGATCCGGTCGGGCAGCGCGTGCGAGGCGAGCACCTGGCCGAAGGGCCGCACGCGACCCTCCCAGCTGACGAAGGAGCCGGCCTTCTCGACCGGCGGGGCCACCGGCAGGACGACGTCGGCGAGCTCGGAGATCGCGTTGCGGCGGACCTCGAGCTGGACGAGGACGTCGACCTGGCCGATCGCCCGCAGTGCCGCGGCCGGGTCCATCATGTCGAGCGTCTCGATGCCGCCGACGAGCAGGCCGGTGAGCTCGCCGGAGGCGGCGGCCCTGAGGATCTCGCGGTGCGCGCGCCCCGGGGTGTCGGGCAGGGAGTCGATGCCCCACACGGCGCCGGCGTCGGCCCGGGCGGCCGCGTCGGTGACCGGGCGCCCTCCGGGCAGGAGGTTCGGCAGAAGGCCGGCGTCGACCGCGCCCCGCTCCCCCACGCGGCGCGGGACCCACGCGAGGCGTGCCCCGGTCCGGTCGGCGAGCCGTGAGACGGCGCTGAGGGTGCCGGGCAGCGCGCCGGCCCGCTCGCCGACGAGGATGACGGCGCCGGGCGCCGAGAGCTCCGCGACGAGGTCGGCGTCGAGGACGTCGAGCGCGGCGGCCTCGGCCCCGGGGCTGACCTCGACGAGGTCGGCCCGCATCTTGGTGGTGCCGCGCGTGGCCATCGGGGCGAGCGTCGTCACCCGCGTGGTGCCGGCGAGCACGCCCTTGCGCAGGCGCAGGAAGATCGTGCCGCACTCCTCCTCCGGCTCGAGGGCGACGAGCAGCACGCGTCCGGCCCGCTCGATGTCCCGGTAGGTGACGCCGAGGCCCGTCGCGGCGACCTCGGAGGCGAGGAACTCGGCCTCCTCGGCGCTGTGCGGCCGGGCGCGGTGGTCGATGTCGTTCGTGCGCAGCACCGTGCGGGCGAACTTCGACCAGGCGTAGGAGTCCTCGAGGGTGAGGCGCCCGCCCGGGAGCACGCCGACCCCGCCGGCCGCGGCCGCGCGGGCCAGCTCGGACCCGGCGACGGCGAGGGCGTCGGACCAGCTGGTCTCGTGCATCTCGCCGGTGGCCTGGTCGCGCACGAGCGGCATCCGCAGGCGGTCCGGGGCGTCCTGCCAGTGGTACGCGAACCGGTCCTTGTCGGTGATCCACTCCTCGTTGACCTCGGGGTCGTTGCCCGCGAGACGGCGGACGACCGCGCCGCGGCGGTGGTCGACCCGGATCGCGGAGCCGGAGGAGTCGTGCTCGGCGACCGACGGCGTGGAGACGAGGTCGAACGGGCGCGAGCGGAAGCGGTACATCGCCGACGTGAGCGCGCCGACGGGGCAGATCTGGATCGTGTTGCCCGAGAAGTAGGACGTGAACGGGCGGCCGGACGTGTCCGACTCGGCCGCGCCCATGGGCGCGGTGGCGTGGCCCGACGAGAGGCCGGCGACGCCGTCGGGGCCAGTCATCGGGACGCCGGTGGCGTCCGGGAGCCCCTCGTCCGCGAAGTCGAGGACGTCGGCGTCGAAGCCGCCGACCTGGGACCCGTTGAGGGCGTGGACCTCGCGGCCCGGCGTGCCGCCGCCGCGGCCCTGGAGCGCGATGAACGCGTCGCCCGCGATCTCGGAGGAGAAGCGGGTGCAGCGCTGGCACAGGATGCACCGGTCGCGGTCGAGCAGGATCTGCGTGGAGATCGCGATCGGCTTGGGGAACGTGCGCTTGACGTCGACGAACCGCGACTCGGCGCGGCCGTTGCTCATCGCCTGGTTCTGCAGCGGGCACTCGCCGCCCTTGTCGCACACCGGGCAGTCGAGCGGGTGGTTGATCAGGAGGAACTCCATGATCCCGTGCTGCGCCTTGTCGGCCACCTCGGAGGTGTGCTGCGTCGAGACGACCATGCCCGGCGTGAGCTCCATCGTGCAGGAGGTCTGGGGCTTGGGCATCGCCTTGAGGTTGCCCTCGCGGTCCGGGCTCGCGACGTCGACCAGGCACTGCCGGCAGGCGCCCGCGGGCTTGAGCAGCGGGTGGTCGCAGAACCGCGGCACCTGGATGCCGACCTGCTCGGCCGCCCGGATGATGAGCGTCCCCTTGGGGACGGACACCTCGCGGCCGTCGATCGTCGCCGTGACGAGCTCGGGGGCCGCCGGCGCGGTCCTCTCCTCGGTCTGGGTCATCGCACACCTGCCTCGTGGAAGATCGCCGACGCCTCGTAGGGGAAGAGCTCCCGCGCGGGCGTGTGGCAACCGGCCTCGAACTCCTCGCGGAAGTGGGCGATGCCGGACTGGATGGGGACGGCGGACGCGTCGCCGAGCGCGCAGAAGGAACGGCCCGAGATGTTCGCGGACACCTCGAGGAGCAGGTCGACGTCGGAGGGCAGGCCGCGGCCGTCCTCGATCCGGTGCATGACCTGCTTCATCCAGAACGTGCCCTCGCGGCAGGGCGTGCACTTGCCGCACGACTCGTGCTGGTAGAAGTCCGTCCACTTCGAGATCACGCGGACGACGGACACGGTCTCGTCGAAGACCATGAGCGCGCGCGTGGCGAGCATCGAGCCCGCCTCGCCGACCGACTCGTAGTCGAGCGGGACGTCGAGGTGCTCGGCGGTGAGGATCGGCGTCGAGGACCCGCCCGGCGTCCAGAACTTCAGCTCGTGGCCCTCGCGCATGCCGCCGGCCATCTCGATGAGCTCGCGCATGGTGATGCCGAACGGCGCCTCGAACTGGCCGGGGTTCTTCACGTGCCCGGAGACGGAGAACAGGCCGTGACCGGCCGACTTCTCCGTGCCCATGGCGGAGAACCACTCCTCGCCCTTGGCGAGGATGCCGGGGACCGACGCGATCGACTCGACGTTGTTGACGACCGTCGGGCGCGCGTAGAGCCCGGCCACGGCCGGGAACGGGGGCTTGAGCCGCGGCTGCCCGCGCAGGCCCTCGAGCGAGTCGAGCAGCGCGGTCTCCTCGCCGCAGATGTACGCGCCGGCGCCGGCGTGCACGGTGATCTCGAGGTGGTAGTCGCCGTTCGGACCGAGGTTCCGGCCGATGAGCCCCGCCTCGCGCGCCTCGCGGACCGCCGCGAGGAGGCGCCGGTAGACGTGGACGGTCTCGCCGCGCAGGTAGACGAACGCGTGGTGCCCGCCGATGGCGTAGCTCGTGATGGCCATGCCCTCGATGAGCGAGTGCGGGTTGGCGAGGAGCAGCGGGATGTCCTTGCAGGTGCCCGGCTCCGACTCGTCGGCGTTGACCACGAGGTAGCGCGGTCCACCGTCGGCCGGGGGGAGGAAGGACCACTTGAGGCCGGTGGGGAAGCCGGCGCCGCCGCGGCCGCGCAGGCCGGAGGACTTCACGAGGGAGACGATGTCGGCCGGCTCCATGGCCTGGGCGCGCGCCCAGCCCTCGTAGCCGCCGTGTTCGCGGTAGGTGTCCAGGGTCCAGGAACGCGGCGCGTCCCAGATGTCCGACAGGACCGGCGTGAGCGTGCCGGGGGCGGTGAGGGTCACTTCTCCTCCTCGGTCGGCGGGCCGGAGACGGCGCTCCGGGCAGCCTGGGGATCGGCCTCGGTGGGGGTGGGGACCTTGTGGTCGGCGCTCGAGCCCGTGTCGCCCACGGGCGCGACGCCGGCGGCCTCGGCGGCGACGTGCCGGCCGTGGCCGTCCTCGCCCTCCTCGTGCGGGGCGCGCCAGCCCTTCTCGCGCGCCAGGCGCAGGCCGAGCAGGGACGCCTCGCCGGCGCCGACGCCCTCGTCCACGCGGCCGTCCTCGAAGCCCGCGAGCACGCGCGAGATCTCCTTGAACGTACCGACGGTGGCGGCGCCGCGCGTGGGGTGGACCGGCTGCCCGGCGGTGATGTCGTCGACGATCTGCTTGGCCGTGGTGGGTGTCTGGTTGTCGAAGAACTCCCAGTTGACGACGACGACCGGGGCATAGTCGCAGGCCGCGTTGCACTCGAGCTGCTCGAGGGTGATGCGGCCGTCGGCGGTGGTCTCGTCGTGCCCGACGCCGAGGTGGTCGGACAGCGTCTCGAAGATCGTGTCCCCGCCCATGACGGCGCACAGCGCGTTCGTGCAGACGCCGACGTTGTACTCGCCGTTGGGGTGGCGCTTGTACTGGCTGTAGAAGGTGGCGACGGCGGAGACCTCGGCCCGCGTGATCGACAGCGCCTCGGCGCACAGGGCGATGCCGCGGGCGGAGACGTAGCCGTCGACCGACTGGACGAGGTGGAGCATCGGCAGCAGGGCCGAGCGCGGCTGCGGGTAGCGGGCGATGATCTGCGTGATCTCCTCGCGCAGCGTCGTCAGCGCGTCGGCCGCGTAGGTCTGCTCGGTCATCGGTCCACTCCTCCGAGGACGGGGTCGAGCGAGGCGAGCGTGACCACGACGTCGGCCAGCTGGCCGCCCTCGCTCATCATCGCCATCGACTGCAGGTTGGAGAACGACGGGTCGCGGAAGTGCGCCCGGTAGGGGCGCGTGCCGCCGTCGGAGACGAGGTGGACGCCCATCACGCCCTTCGCGTGCTCGATCGCCACGTGCGACTGCCCGGCCGGGACCCGGAAGCCCTCGGTGACGAGCTTGAAGTGGTGGATGAGCGACTCCATCGACTCGCCCATGATGTGGCGGATGTGGTCGAGGCTGTTGCCCTGGCCGTCGGTGCCGACTGACAGCTGCGCCGGCCAGGCGATCTTCTTGTCGGCCACCATCACGGGCTGCCCCTCGGACGCCTCGAGGCGGTCGAGGACCTGCAGGACGATGCGCAGCGACTCGAAGCACTCGTCGAAGCGGACGGCCACACGGTTGTAGGCGTCCGACCTGTCGCGCACGGGCACGTTGAACTCGTAGGTCTCGTAACCGCAGTAGGGCTGGTCCTTGCGCAGGTCGAGCGGGAGGCCCGCCGCACGGATGCACGGCCCGGTCAGCCCGAGCGCGAGCCCGCCGGCCAGCGAGATCGTCCCGACGTCGATGTGCCGCAGCTTGAACAGCGGATTCTCCATCGTCAGGGCCATCATCTCGACGACGGACAGACGGATGTCCGCGAGGCGCTCACGGACGAACTCCACGGTGCCGGGCGGGAGGTCCTGCGCCACGCCGCCGGGGCGGACGTAGGCGTGGTTCATCCGCAGGCCGGAGACGCGCTCGAAGATGTCGAGGACGTTCTCGCGGCCGCGGAACCCGAGGGTCATCAGCGTGGTGGCGCCGAGCTCGTTGCCGGCGGTGCCGAGGGCGATGAGGTGGGAGCTGAGCCGGTTGAGCTCCATGAGGAGGACCCGGATCTGGCTCGCGCGCTCGGGGATCTGGTCGGTGACGCCGAGGAGCTTCTCGACACCGAGGCAGTACCCGACCTCCTGGAAGAACGGCGCCACGTAGTCCATGCGCGTGCAGAAGGTCACGCCCTGGGTCCAGGTGCGGAACTCCATGTTCTTCTCGATGCCGGTGTGCAGGTAGCCGAGGCCCACGCGGACCTCGTGCACCGTCTCGCCGTCGATCTCGAGGATGAGCCGGAGGACGCCGTGCGTCGAGGGGTGCACGGGCCCCATGTTGACGACGATGCGCTCCTCGCCGAGGCGCTCGGCCTCGGCGGCGATGTCGGACCAGTCTCCGCCGTCGGCGACGAAGTCCGGCTCCTCGGCCTCGTTGGCCGGCCCGGCGGCCCTGGGGGTGGTGGGGGCGGTCATCAGCTGTACGACCTCCGGGTGTCGGGCGGCGGGACGGTGGCACCCTTGTACTCCACCGGGATCCCGCCGAGGGGATAGTCCTTGCGCTGGGGGTGACCGACCCAGTCGTCGGGCATGAACATGCGCGCGAGGGCGGGGTGGCCGTCGAAGACGATGCCGACCAGGTCGAACGTCTCGCGCTCGTGCCAGTCGTTGCCGGGGTAGACGTCGACGACGGACGGCAGGTGCGGGTGCGCGTCGGGGCAGGTGGCCTCGAGGATCAGCTGGCGCCCGTGCGTGATCGAGTACAGGTGGTAGGAGGCGTGGAGCTCGCGGCCGGTGTGCTCGGGCAGGTGGAAGCCGGAGACGCCGAGGCACAGCTCGAAGCGGAGGTCCTGGTCGTCCCGGAGGGCACGGCAGGTGGCGACCAGGTGCTCGGCCGCGATGTGCAGCGTGAGCTCGTCGCGGTCGACGACGACCTTCTCGACGGCCGAGTCGGGGTCGATGTCCTGCTCGGCGAGGACCTCGCGCAGCACCTCGACGACCTCGTCGAACCAGCCGCCGTAGGGGGCGTGCGCGGCCTCGGGCTCCGAGATCGCGACGACGAGGCCGCCGAACCCGGAGGTGTCCCCGGCGTCGTGGACGCCGAACTGCCCGCGGCGCACGGCCACCACGTCGAGCTCGCGGCGTCCCTCGGGACCGGGTGCGGCGACGTCTCCGCCCGCGTCGATGTCGCTCACGCCAGCAGCCCCTTCTGCTCGTGGGTGGGAGTGGCGCCGAGGGCGGCGCGCTCGGCGGCGCGGGCGGCCTCGACGCGGTTGACGCCGAGCGGCGCCTTCTTGACCTGCTCGCGCAGCTCGAGGATCGCGTTGATGAGCATCTCGGGCCGCGGCGGGCAGCCGGGCAGGTAGATGTCGACGGGGACGATGTGGTCGACGCCCTGGACGATCGCGTAGTTGTTGAACATGCCGCCCGAGGAGGCGCAGACGCCCATCGAGATGACCCACTTCGGGTCCGACATCTGGTCGTAGACGTTGCGCACGACCGGGGCCATCTTGTGGCTCACGCGGCCGGAGACGATCATGACGTCCGCGTGGCGGGGCGAGGCGCGGAAGACCTCGAGGCCGAACCGCGCCATGTCGAAGCGCGGGGTGCCGGCCGCCATCATCTCGATGGCGCAGCACGCGAGGCCCATCGTGACGGGCCACTGGGAGTTGGAGCGCGCGAAGCCGGCGACGGCCTCGACGGTGGTCAGACCGAACCCTGCGGGGAGCTTCTCTTCGATGCCCATGAGCGGTCCTTTCGGGTGGTGTGTGGCGGCGGGGAGGGGCGGCGCGCGTCAGCGCCGGGAGGTCAGTCCCACTCGAGTCCCCCGCGGCGCCACTCGTAGATGTACGGCACGGTGATGAGGGCGATGAAGACGAGCATCGCGACGAGGCCGAACGCGGCGAGCTCGGTGAAGGCGACGGCCCACGGGTAGAGGAAGACGACCTCGATGTCGAAGATGATGAAGGTCATCGCGATGAGGTAGTACTTCACCGGGAACCGGCCGGCCGAGGGGGCGCGGGGCGTGGGGTCGACGCCGCACTCGTAGTTGGCGACCTTGACCCGGTTGTAGTTCTTCGGTCCGATGATCGCGCTCGCGCCGAGTCCGCCCAGGGCGAGGGCCAGGGCGACCACCATCATGATGAGCAGCGGTACGTAGGGGTTGGTCATCTGTCCTCCGTGTACATCCTCGGTCCGGCGGCCTCGCCGGTACGCGCGGCACTCGTGCACGCCTCCTCGGCCCGGGGCCCAGGGTAGTCCGTCACGGGACGGGTTCCTGCCGTTTCCTGCGGCGCGGACGGCGCGGTCCGCACCTCGGACGTGGTCGTGGGTGTCATGAGGCCGGTGCCGCCTTCGCGAGCGCCGCGATGAGGCGGTCCATCCAGTCCCCGCCGCGCTGGTCGTAGCCGTCGGCGAGGAGCTTCATGACGAACTCCATGAGCACGGGCCGCGGGAGCCCGTACTTCACGCAGGCCCGCATGATGCGCGGGTGGCTGATGAGGTGCGCGAAGCCGCGGCCGAGCGTGAAGTAGCCGCCGAGCTCGTCGCTCATGATGCGCGGGTAGGTGCGCAGCGCCTTGACCCGCTCGTAGTCCGAGGTGCGGGCGAGCGCCTGCCCCATGACGTCGGCGGCGATGCGCCCGGACTGCAGCGCGTAGGCGATGCCCTCGCCGTTGAACGGGGAGACCATGCCACCGGCGTCCCCGACGATCAGGAGGCCGTCGCGGTAGTGCGGCTTGCGGTTGAACGCCATCGGCAGCGCGGCGCTGCGGAGCTCGCCCACCTGGTTCTCGGGGGTGAAGCCCCACTCCTCGGGGACGTTCTGCATCCACGTGGCGAACAGGCCCTTGTAGTCGAGGCGCGTGGGTGCGGCCGTGGGCGAGAGGGTGCCGAGCCCGACGTTGGCGGTGCCGTCGCCGAGGGCGAAGATCCAGCCGTAGCCGGGTTGGAGGTTGGACTCCCCCGGCCTGCCGTCCCACAGCTCGAGGAACGACTCCATCATCGGGTCGTCGTGCCTGGGGGTGCGGAAGTAGGTGCGGATCGCGACGCCCATGGGACGTCCGGCGTCCTTCTCGATCCCGACGGAGGTGGCGAGGCGGGCGGACACTCCCCCGGCGTCGACGACGAGCGGCGCCCGGTAGGTGACCTCGTCCCCGGCGCGGCGGCCGCGCTCGTCGACGGGGCGGGCGGTGACGCCGACGATCCGGCCGGTGCTCGCGCGGACCGCTCCGGTGACGCTGACGCCCTCGCGCAGGTCCGCGCCGGACGCCTGCGCGTGGCGGGCGAGCGTCTCGTCGAGGCTCGTGCGCGCGCGGGCCAGGCCGTAGGACGGCATCGAGGACAGCTCGGGCCAGGGGATCTCGATGCGGTGGCCGGCGCCGGTGGTCCGCAGCCCGTAGTTGCGGATCCAGCCGTCCTCCTCGCGCGTGGGGACGCCCATGCGGATGAGCTCGGCGACCGCGCGGGGGGTGAGGCCGTCACCGCACACCTTGTCCCGGGGGAAGTGACCCTTCTCCAGGACGATGACCGAGTGGCCCTGCTGGGCGAGGTAGTGGCCGACGCTCGCGCCCGCCGGTCCGGCCCCGACGACGACGACGTCGGCGTCGTCCACGACGGGTGCGGCAGGCACGGCAAAACTCCTTGAGGTAGGTCCGGCAGGGGGTCGCCCGAAGAATCGTAGCCCGCCCCGCGAGAGGATCCGGCCGCCTCGCGGGTGGGAGGGGGTGATGCGCGTCGCGGAACGCGGATCCGCGGAATTCCGGGACAAAGCCCTTGTGTAATTGCTGGGCCGACGGTCCCGCGCGCGGCCCCGCCGGACGCCCTCGGGCGAGGTTCCGACGGCAGCCGGGGACCTCGCTCAGGCCGGCGTGCGCGCCCGGTGGACGGCGACGATGCCGCCGGAGAGGTCGCGGTGCTGCACCCCGGTCCAACCGGCCTCGCGGAGGAGGTCGGCGACGCCCGCCTGGTCCGGCCAGTCCTCGATCGACTCTGCGAGGTACCCGTAGGCCGGGTTGTTGGACGACGACAGGCGCGCGATGCGCGGGAGCGCCTGGGTGAGGAAGAAGCGGTAGGTCGCCCGCCACGGCGCCCAGGTCGGCGTGGAGAACTCGGTGACGACGAGGCGGCCGCCGGGGCGGGTCACACGGCGCATCTCGCGCAGCCCGCGCACGGTGTCGACGATGTTGCGCAGCCCGTAGGAGATCGTCACGGCGTCGAAGGAGTCGTCGGCGAACGGGAGCTCGGTCGCGTCGCCGGCGACGAACGCGAGGTCGGGGCGGCGCCGCTTGCCCACGGACATCATGCCGGTGGAGAAGTCGCAGGCGACGACGTCGACGCCGCGGTCGGCGAGCTCGGCGGACGAGGTCCCGGTGCCTGCCGCGAGGTCGAGCACCCGGTCCCCCGGAGCGGCGTCGAGGGCCCGGCGGGAGGCGGCCCGCCAGATCCTGACCTGGCCGAAGGTGAGGACGTCGTTGGTGAGGTCGTAACGCTGCGCCACGTCGTCGAACATCCCCGCCACTTCGCGGGGGTCCTTGTCCAGGCCGGCTCGGTTCATGGCGTCAGTGTCCCAGGTGCCGCAGGCGTGCCAGGTCCGGATCGGGTGCGGGACGCGCTCGGTAGCCTCCGGAATACTCGCGTCCCCGGCCGCCCCGGTAGTGTGTGACATGCACTACGGGTGCGAGCGACCGGACGGCGACGACGCCGTCGAGGACCACGACGAAGGGTGACAGCCGGCGTGCTGCCGCGCGAGGTGCGTACGCACACGACTGCCGTCGGCGCGCGGTCTCGTGTGAGGGAGCGGTGCCGTGGGGAGACGGATGAGGGTTCGCGGACTGGCGGTGTTGGGCACGGTCGCGCTCGGCCTGGTGGCGTCGTCCTCGCTGGTGAGCGGGGTCGAGGACGCGGCTCTTGACCGCGTGGCAGCGGACTGGGCGGGCAGCTACGACATCCTGGTGCTGCCCGGCGACGGTGGTGCGGCCGCCGCAACTGACCTGACGGATGCTTCCGGTCTCGCGCTCGTCGATCCGAACTTCGCCAACGTCACCTCCACCACCATCGACGATGCACTGGTCGAGGAGGTGCGATCGGTCGAGGGGGTCGGGCTCGCCGCGCCCGTCGGCTTTCTGGGCCGGACCGACTCCGAGATGGAGTGGCCGATGGTCCACGTGCCGGAGTCCGTTCTACATGAGCAGCCGTTGATGTCGTTGCGGTTGGTGGCGACCACTGTGCTCGACGACGGGCTGGGCGAGCATGTGGCACAGCACACGGACTACACCTTCCTCATCGACGCCCGCGAATTCACCCAGTCGGGCGACCTCCAGGGCGTCGAGACCGTGGGCTCGAGGCAGTTCGACGGCGGGGACCGGGTCGTCGACGGCGTAGTCAGCCTGTCGTTGCTACCGCTCCCTGCGGCGTCGTCGACGGTATTCGCGGTGGACCCCGTCGCCGAGATGGCGCTCCTCGGTGAGGACGCAGACTTCCTGGAGCCCCTAGCGCGATTCGACGCCGCACTCGAGGAGCACGAAGGGTCGCTGACGGTGAGCGAGTACGAGGACCTACCGTCGGACGACGCCGTCCGCGGCCTGGTGGAGGAGCTGCCGGAGCAGGCGGTGCAGGCGGGCCTGGTGCACGGCATGTACGGGTTCGACAACCCGATCGCCCCGTTCGTACGGGCGTCGGACTCCCTGCCCCCGCATGAGCTGACCGTCGAGTTCTTCGAGGGCGAGCCACCACCGGCCGCGACGGCTGCCGAGCTGGCCCAGCTCGACGACGAGTCGTTCACGCCCATGGGCGAGACGGTGCAGGACCTGACGGACCTGCGCGTGCCCTTCGCCGGCACCTCGATCGCGGTGCCCTGGCCCGGTGAAGACGCGGGCCCGCCGAACTACTTCCCCAACGCTCCCGGCGTGTCGTCGATTGCGCCGCTGTCCCTGGCAGAGAGCGACCGCCGTGCGCCCTCGCCGCATCGTCCCGCCGTGGAGACCGAGCGCACCTACGTCCTCAACGCGTCGCGCGACCAGCAAGTGCCCCACCAGCACCTCGGGACCGGTGTTGCACTCGGCCAGACGTCGGCCTACCGAGAGACCACCGAGCAGGACAGGCCCCGCATCGGCCTGCGCTACGACGTGCTCGAGGACGGGAGCGAGTCCGACGGGGCGGTACCGATCGAGGTCGGGCAGTACACGGCGGGATCGGTCGTGCCGACCGCGGACGAGCCCGGCTATGTGCCGGTGGGAGCCTACGACCCGGCCCTGGCCGAGGTCGCTGACAACCCCCTCACCGACGAGGAGGGCGACCGAGTGTCCCTGGCCCCCACGCTCACGGGGCTCGGCGTGTCCGCGCAGCCGGCGGGCGCGATCACGACGATGGCCGGCGCCGAGGCATTCGGCATGCCGGAGCCGACAACTGCGATCCGGGTCCGCGTCGAGGGCGTGGAGGAGTACTCCGCCGAGTCGTTGGCGCGGGTGGAGGAGGTCGCCCGACAGATCGAGGACCTCGGACTGACGGCGCACATGGTCGCCGGCGCGTCCCCGCAGGACGTCCAGGTCTACGTCCCCGACTACGCCTTCGGCACATCCGATCCCGAGGGGATGCAGGAGGTGGCCGACCTGGGGTGGGTGGACCTGTCCTTCACCACGCTCGGTGCGGGGCCGGCCGCGCACGACGCGCTCGGCAGCTCGTCGAGCACGCTGGCCGTCGTGACCATCGCCGTGCTCGTCGGAGCGGCCTCGGTCGCGATCATCGCCGCGCATCCCGCCCGGGTGGCCGACTCGAGGGTCCTGCGGAGGAATGGGTTCACCACGGGGTGGCGGGCCACCTGGTTCGCGTCGGGCTACGCGCCCGGCCTTGCTCTCGTGCTGCTCGCGGCGGCCGCTGCCGCGATCCTGGCGCCGACCGCGCGTCTGTCCGGCGTGAGCATCGCTGTGCCCGTCGCCCTGGCGGCCGTCGTCGCCGTCGCGTCCGTTGCCGCGGCCCGCGCCAGCGACACGGCCCGGGCAAGAACCAATCGTCCGGCCGCCAGGGCCGACAGGCTCGAGTCTGCGGCGAGCACACCGCTCCGGAGGATGTCGAGCGGCCGGCTGGCGATCCGCTCGGTACGCGGCCGGTGGGCCCCTGCTCTGGTGGAGTCGGGCGGGGTAGCGCTGATGGCGGTGACCGGCGGCGCCGCCGTCGCGGTCGTGCTCGACGTCCGGGCTCGGGTGGCGGTCACGGCGATCGGCGAGCAGGCCGCGATCGCGACGAGCGTCCTGTCGGCTGCGCTCCTCCTGCTGTGCGCCGTCGGCGGACTGATCACGCTGCTCGCCGGCGCCCGGCTCGACGCACCGTCGCGCAACCATCGCGCACGCGTGCTCCGCCGCGTCGCCGGCGCCACCGACCGCCAGCTGCTCAGACTCGAGCTGTGGCAGGCGATCCCCGGCGCAGCGTTCACCGCACTGCTCACCGCGGGGAGCTACCCGCTTGTCGTGAGCCTGGTACAGGACGACGCCCGCGGACCGCAGTTCGCCTTCGCAGCCGGACTCGTCGCACTGATCACCATCACTTCTCTCGCCGTCCTGCGCGCCAGGGCCGGAAGGATGTCCCACCGATGAAAGACCTCCAGGAGACTGCCGACCGTGAACCGGCAACAGGCGAGGCGGACAGCGAGCCGCCGCTTGCTGCGCTCGACGGTGTGACCGTGGTGTTCTCCGGCAGGCGGCGCACTGTCACCGCGGTACGTGAAGTCTCGCTGACCGCGGAGCCCGGACGCCTCGTGTGCCTCTCGGGCCGCTCCGGTGCGGGTAAGTCCGTCACCCTGTCGGTCCTTGCCGGATTCCTGGCGCCGACGAGCGGGACGGTGAACTGGCGCGGCGAACCGGTGAGCAACCTCGACTCGACCGCCACGACCCGACGCCGGCTCAAGCTGCTGTCCGTGCTCGACCAGGACGCCGACATGCTCGGCGACCTCACCCTCCGCGAGAACATGACCCTCCCGCTCCGAGCGGACCGCACCCCGATCGACGAGACTCGCAGTGCCCGGCTCACCAAGCTCCTGGACGCCCTCGCGCTCACCAACCTCGCCGACCGCCGCCCCAGCGAGCTCTCGGGCGGCGAGCGTCAGCGCGGCGGGATCGGCCGGGCATTCTTGCGCGAGACACCACTGGTACTGCTGGACGAACCCACCAGCCAGCTCGACGAACGCTCGACCGAGCGGGTGATCGCCCTGCTACGGGCCGAGCGGGAGGCGTGCGCCGCCATCGTCGTCTCCAGCCACGATCCCGCCGTCGTCGAGGCCGCCGACGACGTCATCCACATGGCCGGCGTCGACCCAGCGAAGTGATGGGACTGGCGGCTACCCGGCGAGTTCATCCAGGGCCGCACCCGTAGAGTCCGCAAACCTACGAGAGGTGCCGGATCGACTACGACACCGATCCTCCTCTGAACGGAGCGCGACATGGACCCGCTGGCAAGCATCCTCCTCGCAGTCGCCGCGCTGTTCGTCTGGGCATACGTGACATACGTCGTCGTGCGAAGCGCGGTGCGGTGCGGTGCGGGACGGTCTCAATGATCACGTGCGTCGTCAGGGAGAGCGAGCGACCGACGACGGTGGGCCGAGCGACGACGATCCACCATCGACTTCGTCATGAGCTCAGGGTCCGTGCCACATCGGTTCACTCACTGCCACAGCCGATGAGCAGCCCAGAGCGTTGCGGCAGCGTTTCGGCGGTCGATCGCGGGTAGATGGTGTCGATGAGGCGACCGTTGCCCACCGTCCTTCTTGCCGGGCTTGCCCTGCTGGTCGCGAGCTGCGCGACCCTCATCCTTCGAGGTGTCGGCTTCGGGTGGACGCAGACAACGCCCGTCACTCTGGAGACAACGACGCCGGGTGTCCTTGTCCTGGACGGTGTCAACTCGCTCGCGCTGCTCGGGCTGCTTTCCGGACTCTCCCTGGTCGCCGGCGTCGCTGGCTATCGGCTCGCCCGGCGGCGACCACCGAGCCGGACGAACTCCTGACTGCTATCGAGCAGAAGCGCCGCGCATGCACGAGTCTTTGCCGCGTCCTTCAGGCCTCGTGGGCACCCGTGGAACGTTGCTCGTTCGTCGCTTTGCGGCGTCGCCGATCACGTCGGTGCTCATGCCGGACCGCAAGTCGCACGACCAGATAGACGGCCGCCACCAGGAGGAGCAGACCGCCAACAAGTGCCAGCGACCACCACAGGTCGTAGGAAGCCGGAATCCGGGCGTCGATCCCGGTTCGTGTCGACATTGAGAGAGTCCTCCGAATCGTCTGGAACTCACGCTCTCACACTCGCAGGACCACGGCCGGTGGCTGTCCGGTCAATCTTCGAAGATGTCCGAGTTGCACGCCGCCTCGCCGCAGGAACACGGCCAACTGAACGCGTCCCTGATCCCCGGTTCGCCCCGGAACGTGCCCGGAACGTGCCCGGCGAGCCAACTCAGTCGACGCCCCGCACGCCCGTCGTCGAGGCCGCCGGCAGCGAGTACGCCGTGCGGCGGCAGGAGACCTCTCCGCCCGCGCTTCAGCAAGCCGCCGATGCGCTACGGCTCACGGTCGATTGAGCAGTGAGTGCTCGGGGCCAGAGCGCAACCGCCGACGGCGCCACGACCGCGGCTGGCGACCTGCCCGGCCCGCGCGGTCGTCGCCGCACGAGCCGGGCAGCAGGGTCAGCCGGCGCGCGCCTCGCCCGCGGCGAGCGTGACCTCGACGTCCTCCACGGCGCCGTCGCGCGCGACACCGAGGGTGACGGTGTCCCCCTCGACGTGCTCGCGCACCGCCGCGGTGAGGGCAACACCCGACGAGATCGCACCGTCGTCGAGCGAGACGATGACGTCCCCCTCCTGCAGCCCGGCCTCGGCGGCCGGGGTCCCGTCCTCGACACGGGCGACGGCGGCGCCGGAGCGGACGCCGGCGTCCGTGGCCGCCTGGCCGTCCCCGATGCTGACGCCGAGGAAGGCGTGCTCGGCGGTGCCGTCCTCGATGAGCTCGCCGGCCACGCGGGCGGCGTGGTCGACGGGGATGGCGAACCCGACGCCGATGTTGCCGGACTGCCCGCCCGTCCCGGGCATCGTGGCGATCGAGCTGTTGATGCCGACCACCCGGCCGGACGAGTCGAAGAGCGGCCCGCCCGAGTTGCCGGGGTTGATCGCGGCGTCGATCTGGATCGCTGACGTCACGACGGCGCCGGACCCGGTCGCGTCGCTGGTGGACACGGGCCGGTCGAGCGCGGAGACGATGCCGGTGGTCGCGGTGGACTGCAGGCCGAGCGGGTTGCCGACGGCGAGGACCGGGGCGCCGACGGCGAGGTCCGCGTCCGAGCCGAGCGTGGCCGGCGAGAGGTCGTCCGGCGGGTCGGTGATCGCGAGGACGGCGAGGTCGGAGGACTCGTCCGCCCCGACCACCTCGGCCTCGAACATGCGCCCGTCGGCGAGGGTGAGCGTCACCTGCTCGGCGCCCGCGACGACGTGGGCGTTGGTGAGGACGTGCCCCTCCTCGTCGATGACGACGCCGGATCCGGCGCCCTCCCCCTGGCCGGAGACGACCGACACGGCGACGACGGACGGTGTGACCTCCTCGACGACGCCGCTCCAGTCGGTGGACGTGGCCCCGTCGGAGCCGTCGCCCGAGCTGCTCGCCCGGACCGGCGTGCCCTCGTCCCCGCCCGACGGCGACCCGGGCTCCGACGCGGGTGCGTCGGCCCCGATCGTGGTCCCGTCGTCGAGCGCCAGGCCGAGCGCCGCAGTCCCGCCCGAGGCGAGCACGGCGGCGAGCGCGGCGGCCGCGAAGACCGTGCGGGTACGGGCGGGGCGCGGTGCGGCGGCGGTCGCGCTGCCGGCGGGCGGCATCGTGCTCGGCGGCACCGGTGCGTCGGGGGCGTGGGCGGACGGCGCGTACTCCCCCGGCGAGAGCCGGCCGTAGGACACGTAGGCGTCGCCGCGGGGATGGTGCGGCTGGACCGGCTGTCCGGGGTGCGGCTGCTCGGAGCGCCACTGCTCCGGGCGCGGGGCGGGCTCGCGGGGCTGCCACCACTGCTGATCGCTCATCGGGTCCTCCTCGGATCGGTCATGAGGACACAGCACACCCGCCGGCTGAGGGAACGATCAGCGTCCCCTGTGAGCTACCTGGACACGCCGTGGCGGTCGCCCGCCCCGCCGAGCGCCTCGCGCATGGGCCGGAGCTTCCCGACGGTCTCGGCGACCTCGTCGTCCGGGTCCGCGCCCGCGACGATCCCGCCGCCGGCGAAGAGTCGGATGTTCCCGCCCTCGATCTGGCCGCAGCGCAGCGCGAGCCCGATCTCGCCGTCGCCCGCCGCGTCCATCCAGCCCACCGGCCCGGCGTAGCGCCCGCGGTCGGTGGCCTCGACCCGGCGGATGACGTCCATCGCCACGCGCGTGGGCACGCCCGCCACGGCCGCGGTCGGGTGGATCGACGCCACGAGCGCGAGGACGTCGGTGGCCGGGTCCGCGAGAGTGCCGACGACGTCGGTGGACAGGTGGTGGACGTTGGGCAGGGTGAGGATCGCGGGCTCCGGCGACGGGTCGTCGAGCGTGCCGTGGGCGGCGAGCGCCTCGACCACCGGGGTCGCCGCGAGGGTGTGCTCCTCGACGAGCCGGCGGTCGGTGCGCAGCCTGGCCGCCGAGGCGGCGTCGGCGTCCGGGTCGTCGAGCCGGCGCTGGGACCCGGCGAGCACGCGGGACGCGAACCGGTCACCGCGCCGCAGGGCGAGGAGCTCCGGCGTGGCCCCCACGAGCCCGCCGACGGCGAACGCCCAGGTCCCGGGGTAGGCCGCGGCCAGGGTGTCGGTGAGGGAGGTCGGACCCGCGCCGGCGAGCGGCTCGAGGACGTCGCGGGCGACGACGACCTTCCGTGCCCGTCCCGCGCCGATCTCGTCCAGAGCCCGCACGATCCGCGCCCGGTGGCCGGTCAACGCTCCGCCGTCGTCGGCCGCACAAGGCCCACCGGCCGGCCGGCCGTCCCCGCCCGACCAGGCCGCGATCTCCGCGTCCGTCACCAGGCGCGCCCCGTGCCGCCCGGCGAGCTCCGCGAGCGCGGCCGGTGCCACGTCCTGCATGCGGCGCCCGACCTCGGCCCCGTCGCTCAGCTCGACCACGTCGCCCGGCACGTGCAGCAGCGCGGGCTGCGGGGAGGCGTCGTCGAAGACGGAGGACACGAGACACACGGCGCGCTGCGCCCGGCCCACCGGCGCCACCCGCACCGCGGGGGCGAGGTCCGCCCAGAGCGCGGCGAGCCGCGCGAGCCGGGCATCGCCGTCGAGCGCGAGGACGACGCCGCCGGTCCCGGTCAGTCCCGAGCCGTCCCGCGTCCACCTCCCGTACGGGGTCGGTCGCGGCGTCACAGCAGCGACCGCGCCCGTGACGTCTCGGCGCGCCTGGGGCCGACCCGCACGTGCACGACCGACCGGCCGGCGACCGGTTCGGCGAGCACCGAGCGGAGGTCGTCGAGCGAGGTGGGCGAGCGGTAGGCCGCGCCGTACCCGCGGGCGAGCGCCTCGAGGTCGGCCACCTGCGGGGTGGTGAAGAGGCGGGCGAAGCCGTCGGGGGTGGCGTCCTCGTGGCCGAGGAGGGCGAAGATCGCGCCGCCGGCGTCGTCGGCGACGACCACCTGCACGTCCACCTCCTCCTCGAGGGCGCCGAGGAGGAGACCGCCGGCGTCGTGCAGGAAGGTGAGGTCGCCGAGCAGGACGCGGACCGGGCGGCCGCTACCGCGGGCCAGGCCGACGGCGGTGGAGACCGTGCCGTCGATGCCGGCGAGTCCGCGGTTGGACAGCACGGACGGCAGGGGGTCCATCCAGGGCTGGCCGACGAGGTCGACGTCGCGCACCACGCGGGAGGCGCCGAGCACGAGCACGCCGGAGCGGCGGGCCGAGGCGGCGACGACGGCGGCGACCCCGAGCGCGTCGACGGTGCCGTCGTCGGGCGGGCCCGCGGCGGGGTGGGAGAGGCGGGCGACGACGGCGCGGCCGGCGTCGAGCCAGAGGTCGAGCCACGCCTCGTCGCCCGGGCCCGGTGCGCCCTCCACCTCGTAGCCGGCGGCGACCGTCGTCGCGGTGCCGGCTGCGTCCGGCCACCGGCCGGTGGGGGCGAGCACGACGACCTCGACGTCCTCGCGCGCGAGCAGCCGGGTGACGGGCCGCGAGAGCGTGGGGTGGCCGGCCACGACGACGCGCTCGACCCGGCCGCCGAGCTGGGGCAGGTCGAGGAGCTCGCGGTAGGCGCTCACGGCGCAGCGGCCGCCGCGGGAGGCGGAGGTCGGCTCCGCGAGCAGCGGCCAGCCGCCCTGCTCGGCGAGCCGGCGTGCCGCGCCGCCGGCGGTGTCCCCGGCGACCACGACGGTGCGCGGTCCGTGCTCGAGCGGGCGTCGGGCGCCGGCCGGCTCGCGCCAGGCCACCGGCCCCTCGGGCGGGCGGGTGCCGGGCACCCACACGCGCGCGGGGGCGAGCGGCTCGCGGAAGCCGAGGTTGAGCTGGACCGGACCGGGATCGTTCGTGCGGGCGCCGGTGGCGGCGGCGAGCGCGCGCACGACGTGCTGGGTGAGCGGCGGCCCGGCGGGGGCGTCCGCGGGGACGTCGACGACGTGGCGGAGCGCGGGGCCGAAGAGGCCCATCTGCTGCGTGGTCTGGTTGGCGCCGGTCCCGCGCAGCTCGTGGGGCCGGTCGGCGGTGAGCAGGACGAGGGGGACCCCCGCGGCGTCGGCCTCGAGGACCGCCGGGTGGAGATTGGCGACGGCGGTGCCCGAGGTGGTGACCAGGGCGACCGGTCGCCGCGCCAGGGGCGGGGCGAGGGCCGGGTCGGCGTCGATCTCGCCGGCGCGCGAGAGGCCGAGCGCGACGAAACCGGCGACCCGCTCGTCGATCCGCACGGTGAGCCGGAGCCAGCCGGCCTGCTCGGCGGCATGCAGGGCGTGGGCGAGCGGGGCGGAGCGGGAGCCGGGGGCGAGCACGACGTCGCGCACGCCGCCGGCCACGAGCGCGCGGACGACGTCGCGGGCGACGAGGTGGGCGCTCGCCTCGGGCTGGTCGGTGCTCATCGTGCGGCCCAGATCTCGGCGGCCCGGCCCCCACCGGACCGGCCCCCGTGCGCACGCAGGGCGGCGACGGCGTCGAGCCGGGCGAGCCAGCGCCCGGTGATGGCGTCGTCGGCGGCGGGCACCGCGTCGGGGACGATGCTGCGCACGGGCAGGTGACCGTCCACCGGCAGCAGCGGGTCGCTCGTCACGTCGGTCTCGAGCAGGTGGCCGGTGGCCAGGCCCGCCGCGAGCAGGACCCCGTCCAGCTCGGCGACCGGCAGCGCGGCGGCGAGGGCCACGCCCGCCGCGAGGCCCACCGAGGACTCGAGGGCGGAGGAGACGACGACGGGCAGGCCGGCCTGCTCGGCGAGGCGCAGGCAGGCCCGCACGCCGCCGAGGGGCTGGACCTTGAGGACGAGGACGTCGGCGGCGCCGGCGCGCGCCACCCGCAGCGGGTCCTCGGCGCGGCGCACGGACTCGTCCGCGGCGATCGGCACGCCGGAGCGGCGACGGACCTCGGCGAGCTCCTCGACGGTCGCCACCGGCTGCTCGGCGTACTGCAGGCCGCCGGCGGCGCGGTCCAGCGCGGTCAGCCGGGCGAGCGCGGTGTCCACGTCCCATCCGGCGTTGGCGTCGATGCGGATGTGCCCGCCCGGGCCGAGCGCGTCGCGCACGGCGGCGACCCGCTCGATCTCCTCTGCCTCGCCCTGGCCCGGCTCGGCGACCTTGACCTTCGCCGTCGTGCAGCCGCCCGAACCGCGCACGATCCGACCGGCCTGCTCGGGGCCGACGGCGGGGACGGTGACGTTGACGGGGACGCGGCTGCGCAGCGGCTCGGGGTACCCGAGGTCCGCGGCCTCGAGGGCGGCGACGAGCCACGGGAGCGAGACGGCGTCGTCGTAGTCCCAGAACGGTGAGAACTCGCCCCAGCCGGCCTCGCCGCGCAGCAGGACGCCGTCGCGCCGGTCCACCCCGCGGAAGCGCGTGCGCAGCGCCGTGGAGTACACGGCGCGTTCGCCGGGAGGCTCCGGGGCGGTGGGGGGCGGCACCGCGTCAGGGTACCCAGGCACGGGCGCACCCAGCGCGGTGAAGATGCGCGCGGACGGTCGGCACCCGCCATCCGGACGGGGGTCTCCCTGCGCCCGCCCGGGCTACCGTGACGGGGTGAGCGAGATCCCCGCGAAGGTGTCCGAGACGTTCGATCCCCGCGCCTGGCGCGACGTCGAGGGGTGGGAGGCGAGCGACGTCACCTACCACCGGGGCGTCGAGCGCGGCCCGGACGGCGAGCGTGACCTGCCCGTGGTCCGCATCGCGTTCGACCGGCCCGAGCTGCGCAACGCGTTCCGCCCCCGCACCGTCGACGAGCTCTACCGGGCACTCGACCACGCGCGGCTGACGACCGACGTCGGGACCGTCGTCCTCACCGGCAACGGCCCCTCCCCCAAGGACGGCGGCTGGGCCTTCTGCTCGGGCGGCGACCAGCGCATCCGCGGGGCGGACGGCTACCGCTACGAGGTCGACGACGCCGACCCGCACGCGGACACCTCGGCGCGCCGCGAGCAGGTCGACCCGGCGCGGGCGGGCCGGCTGCACATCCTCGAGGTCCAGCGGCTCATGCGGACGATGCCGAAGGTGATCGTCGCGGCGGTCCCCGGGTGGGCGGCCGGCGGCGGGCACTCGCTCGTCATGGTCTCCGACCTCGCGATCGCCTCGCGCGAGCACGCGCGGTTCAAGCAGACCGACGCCGACGTGGGCAGCTTCGACGCGGGCTACGGCTCGACGCTGCTGGCCCGCCAGGTGGGGGACAAGCGGGCCCGCGAGATCTTCTTCCTCGCCCGGGAGTACTCCGCCGACGACGCCGAGCGGTGGGGCGTGGTCAACGAGGCCGTCCCGCACGCCGAGCTCGAGGCGAAGGCGCTCGAGTACGCCGCGATCATCGCCGGCAAGTCCCCGACGGCGATCCGGATGCTGAAGTTCGCGTTCAACCTCGCCGACGACGGCCTGGCCGGCCAACAGGTCTTCGCGGGCGAGGCGACGCGGCTCGCCTACGGCACGCCGGAGGCCGCCGAGGGGCGCGACGCGTTCCTCGAGAAGCGCGACCCGGAGTGGGGCGCGTTCGGCTACCAGGTCTGAGGTCCGCCCGACGGGGGCCGAGGGCCGCCCAGCGCTAGCCGAACAGGCCGACGAGCGCCGGCAGCACCCGGTCGACGGCGAGGACGACGCTCCCGACGACCACCGCGACGAGCCCGCCCGCGAGCACGGTGACGAGCGCGAGCGCGCCGACGTCGCGGCCGAGCAGGCGGGCGATCTCGAGGCCCGGGTGGGGCGCGGGGGTGTCGTCGCTGCGGCGGCCGGTGAGGTCGGTGGTGGTCATGGGTCCAGACTGCGCGGCCGGCGTCCCCCGCGGATCCCGCCCCGGTATCGGCCTCGCCCGGCCGGGTCCACCTCTCGTCCCCGCGCGCGGCCCGGGGGTCAGCCCCTGGTCTGACCCCGACCTACGCTGTCTAGATGGAGACGGCGGTCGAGGTCCTTCCGGGCGGCACGGACCCCGATGACGTCGCCCGTCTCCACGCAGCCCTCGCCGCCCGGCTCGGCGGCGCCGACCTCCCCCCGCTGCTGCCCGTGGAACCCGGTGCGGACCCGGGTGCGGTCCGGGCCGAGCTCGAGGCCTCCCTCGTGCGGCCGGTCCCGTCCGGCACGGCCGTCCTCCTGCGCACCTCCGGCTCGACGACGGGTCGCGGCCACGTCGTCGCGCTCGGTGCCGCGGCCCTCACCGCCTCGGCGCGGGCCACGCACGCGCGGCTCGGCGGCCCGGGGCGCTGGATCCTCGCGGTGCCCGCCCACCACGTGGCGGGGCTGCAGATCCTCACGCGTTCGCACCTCTCCGGGCACGAGCCGGCCGTCCTCGACACGTCCGGCGGCTTCGACCCGGCCATGCTCGCCGGCCTGGTTCGGGCGACGGCGGACCTCGGCGACCGCACCTATCTCTCGCTCGTGCCGACCCAGCTGGTGCGGGCGCTCGGGGCCGGCGACGAGGTGCGGTCCGCGCTCGCGCGGCTCGACGCGGTCCTCGTCGGCGGCGCCGCGCTCGCCCCGGCGGTGCACGACGACGCCGCGGGCGCGGGGATCACGGTGGTCCGCACGTACGGCATGACAGAGACCGGGGGCGGCTGCGTCTACGACGGCGTGCCGCTGGACGGCGTCGAGATCGACGTCGACGCCGAGACCCGGGTCTGGATCGCGGGACCCCACCTCGCGTCCGGCTACCTCGACGACGAGGCCGCCGACGCCGAGACGTTCGCGGGCGGCCGGCTGCGCACGACGGACTCCGGGGCCCTCGACGCGGGCGGCAGGCTCGAGATCCTCGGCCGCCTGGACGACGCGATCACCACGGGCGGGGTGACCGTCGCCCCGCTCGCGGTGGAGCGGCGACTGTCCGGACTGAGCGGGCTGGCCGAGTGCGCGGTCGTCGGCGTGCCGGACCCGGAGTGGGGCGAGCTCGTGGTGGCGGTCGTCGTGCGTCGCGCCGAGGGTGCGGACCCGGCCGGGGCGGCGGACCTGCCCGAGCTCCTCGCCGTCGCGCGCGCCCGGGCCCGCGACCTCTCCCCCGCGCACGCCCCCCGGGCGCTCGTCGTCGTCGACGGGCTCCCGCTGCGCGGCCCCGGCAAGATCGACCGGCGCGCCGTGACCGCGATCGCCGCGCGCGCGCTGGGCGCCGGCCCGGGCCGTGACGCCGGCTCCGGCTCAGATTCCAACTCCGGCGCGGGCTCCAGCTCTGGCCCCGGCCCGGGCTCCGGCTCCGGCGAACGCGAGAGCCCGGGCGCGCCGGCCGCTGATGCCACGAGGGTTCGGGTGACGGGCGTCGCTCGGCACAGGTCGCGTCCCGCGCTGGGCTAACCTCGTCCGGGCCCTTCCGGGGCCGGGAATCGGGAGGTGTCATGGCGAGCGTCGCCGACTGGATCGAGGGCGCCAGGCCCCGCACGCTTCCCGCGGCGGTCGCGCCGGTGCTGCTCGGCACGGGCGCCGCCGCCCAGATCGGCTCGTCCTCGGTCCCCCGCGCGCTGCTGGCCGCCGGGGTCGCGCTCGCGCTGCAGATCGGCGTGAACTACGCCAACGACTACTCCGACGGCGTCCGGGGCACGGACGAGTTCCGCACCGGACCGCAGCGCCTGACGGGCGGCGGGCTCGCGGCGCCGGGCAAGGTGCGGGCGGCAGCGCTGGCGAGCTTCGGCGTCGCCGGGATCCTCGGTCTCGTGCTCGTCGCGCTCGCCGGCCAGTGGTGGCTGCTCGCCGTCGGCGCGGTGTGCGTGCTCGCCGCCTGGGGCTACACGGGCGGCAGCCGCCCGTACGGGTACATGGGCCTCGGCGAGGTCTTCGTGTTCGTGTTCTTCGGCCTCGTCGCCACCCTCGGCACCACCTGGACGCAGGCCGCCACGCTGCCGTGGACCGCGTGGGTGGCGGCGGTCGGCGTCGGGCTCATCGCGTGCGCCCTGCTCATGGTCAACAACATCCGCGACATCCCCACCGACACGCCCGCGGGCAAGAAGACGCTCGCGGTCCGGCTCGGCGAGCGGGCCGCGCGGCGCACCTACGTGGCGATGCTGCTCGTGCCGGTCGCTCTGGGTGTGGCGTGCGCGCTCGTCGCGCCGTGGTCGCTCCTCGTCCTCGCACTGGCCCCCCTCGCGTGGCGGTGCTGCGCGCCGGTGCTGCGCGGCGCCACGGGCCGCGACCTCATCGGCGTCCTCAGGGACACCGGCTTCCTCGAGCTCGGCTACGGCATCCTGCTCGGCGCCGGGCTGGCGCTCGGCTGACGGGCCCACCGGCCCGGCGACTGAACGGCTGAACGGCTGAACGGCTGAACGGCTCAGTCGCGCCGACGGGCGCCGAACTCCTCGCTCGAGTGGTGCGTGGGCGCGTCCTCGACCGCCGTGGGCAGGTTCTCCAGCGAGGACCCGCCCCGCTCGACGTCGGCTCCCGCGTCGGCTCCGTCGCCCGAGCCGCCCGGCTCGGCATGCTCGACGAACGTCTCACCGTCGACGGGTGCCTCGTTAGGGGTTCCCGCGTGCGGCGGGGTCGCGTCCTCGTCCGACGTCGTCTCCTCGTCGAGCATGGCGTCCTCCTCCTCCGCGTCGTGGTCGACCCGGGTCGTCCCGTCGTCCTTCCTGGCCAGCGTGCGCGCGGCGTCGTCCCTGATGCCCGGGAGCACCGCGTAGGAGACCATCGCCGCCAGCACGAGCGCGCCGAGCCACATCAGCCAGGAGCGAGCGCCGAGGAGGTAGAGCGCCCCGGCGACGGCGAGCAGGACCGCGACGCGCGCGAGCGCGTACTTGAGGATGGCCACCGCCCCAGGCTACGACGGCGTGCCCCGGAGGTCCCGCGGCCGTGGGCCGCACCGGGTGGGACGCCGCTCACCGCTCCCGTGTGCGCCGCCGCACCTCGCGCAGCCCGGGTCCGACCTACCCTAGAAGGGTGTCCCGCATCGTCCCCGTCATCGTCGCCGTCGGCCTCATCGTCTTTGCCCTGGTCGACTGCGTGCGCACGCCCGAGGACAAGGTGCCGGCACGCATCGCGAAGCCGGTCTGGGTGATCCTCATCCTGCTCCTGCCAGTCATCGGCGCGGTGGCATGGATCCTGCTCTCGAAGGTCTTCGCGCGCTCGCCGGGCGGCAGCGGCGGGACCTCCGGGACCTGGACGCCCGGCACACCCCCGGCCGGTCGGCCGAGCAGGGGCCCCGTCGCCCCCGACGACGACCCGGAGTTCCTCGCCCGCCTCGAGGCGGACCGCCGCCGGACCGAGCGGGAGCGTCGTCAGCGCGAGCGCGACGCCGCGAAGGACTCGTGGGGCGCCGCCGCGGGCGCCGCGACGTCCGATGACGCACCCGCGGACCCGGAGCGCCCCGCCGATCGCCCCGAGCATGGCGACACCCTGCCGGGCTCCGCGCGAGGGGACGAGACGGACGGCCAGGACGGCACGAACGGCTCGGGCGGGGGCGTCCCCGTCGACGACCCGCGCGAGAACCCCGGTTCCCCCGCCTGACCGGGTCGTACGCAGCCGGCGGTCGGTCTAGCCGATGCCGGAGTATGCGTGGCGGGAGTTGAGCAGCAGGTTGACGATGAAGTAGTTGCCGAGGATGAGGCCGAACCCGGTGAGCGAGAGGTAGGCGGCGCGCCTGCCCTCCCAGCCACGCGTGAGGCGCGCGTGCAGGAACGCGGCGTAAACGATCCAGATGAGGAGCGTCCAGACCTCCTTGATGTCCCAGCCCCACGGGCGGCCCCACGCGTGCTCGGCCCAGATGGCGCCGGCGATCAGCGTGAAGGTCCACAGCATGAACCCGACGGCGATGAGCTGGAACGCCATCCGCTCGAGTTCGGCGGAGCTCGGCATCCGCTCCGCGAGCCGGTCGCGGAAGCCCGCGAAACCGGTGCGCTCGGCGCCACCGCCCGAGCCCCCGGCCGCTCCCCCCGTGCCGCGCGTGGCGGCCGTGGTCGTCGTGCCCGCACCCACGAGCGCCTCGCTCCCGGTCTCGGCGAGCGCCTCGGCGCGGCGCCTGCTGCGGCCGATCTCGGAGCGCTCCTGGAGGAGCTGGGCGAGCGACAGCACCGCGGCGAGCGCGAGGACGCCGACCGCCAGGGTGGCGACGAAGACGTGGATGATCAGCCAGTAGCTGTCGAGCGCCGGCGGGATCCCGTCGGCCCGCACGTACAGCACGGAGACGGCGACGCCGAGCGAGAGGACGATCAGTCCCGCGACGAGCGCGCCGAGGTAGCGGATGTCGCGCTGCCGGTTGAGCAGGAGGAAGAGCCCGACGGCGACGAGCGTGAAGACGATGGAGAACTCGTACATGTTGGCCCACGGGACCCGCTCGGTCGCCACCGCCCGCGTGACGACGCCGACGAGGTGGATCGCGAAGCCGGCCGTCATCGTCGACATGCCGACCCGGGCGAAGCGCCGGTTGCCCGGGGCCGAGTCGGCGAGCCGTGCGAGGTCGACGGCGAACGCGAGCAGGGCGACGACGTACGCGGCGATGGCACCGTAGATCGCCGCGGTGGAGATCTGGGCCAGCGTGGACTCGGGCATGCAGGGTCCTCATGGTCGGGGCACCCGTCGGGTGCGCGGTCCGGCCATTGTGCACCCGGCCGGATCAGGGTCGGGGTCGGTCAGCTCCCCCGTGGACCGTCGGTCGTGGGCTCGTCGGGACTCGCCCCGTCGGGCGAGTCGTCGGTCACACCGTCGGGCGCGGCCTCGTCGCGGCCCGCCGCATCGGGCGAGTCGTCAGATGCGCCGTCCTGCACGGCCTCGTCGTCGGCCTCGTCGTCGATCCCGAGCGCGGCGAGGAGCCGCTCGACCTCACGCTCGGTGCCGGGATCGTCACCCCGGGCGAGCGCCGCCGTCTCGAGCCGGGACCCGTCCCCGTCCTCGGTCAGCCGCACCCACAGGCGGCGGCGCGGGATGAAGAGCGAGCCGAACAGGCCGAGCATCGCCGCGATCGAGGCGACGAGGAGGTACGGCAGCGTCGGATCGTCGCGCATGTCGAGGGCCGCGAAGCGCGGCAGGTCCTCGAACGTGATCGTGCCGAGCCCCTCGGGCAGCTCGACGGTCTCCCCCGGGCGCAGGTAGATCGTCAGCGGCGACTGCCCGTCGGCGGCCGAGCCCGCGGCCCCGCCGGGACCGGGTTCGTAGACCTGCCGCATCCCGTCGGTGTCGAGGACGTAGACGTTCTGCGGGACGCCGTCGTCGAGACCGAGATCGCCGGCCCACAGCGTGAGCACGAGGAGCGGGTCCTCCGGCTGCGGGTGGATCGAGACCGGGGTGCCCGCGGAGTCGACGACCGCCGTCGGCAGGAAGGTGCCCGTGAAGCCGAGCTGCTCCTGGCCGCCCGAGACGTCCGGCACCTTGACGACGCCGCGGGAGGTGTAGACGCCGTCCTCCGGAGGGAACGGGACGGCCTGGGAGAAGGCGGTCTCGCCCGCGCCGTCGGTGACGGTGATCCGCGGGGCGTAACCGTTGCCGGCGAGGTAGACGTGGGTGCCGTCGATGTCGAGGGGGTGGTTGACGGCGATCGAGCCCGGCCGGGGCTCGCCGCCGACCTCGGTGACGGTGACGTCGGCGAGGAAGTCCCGCGCCTGGGCATCGAGGGTGAACTCCGAGGAGAACTCGTCGAGCGTGAGGACGAAGGGCTCGAGCGACCCGGTGCTCACGAGCGAGCCGGCCGTGAACGTGTCGTAGCTGACGACCGAGTTCGAGAAGCTGTCCCCCTCGACGATGATCGCCTGGCCGCGGTAGGAGACCATCTGCCCCAGCCCGAACGCCACGATGACGGCGAGCAGCGAGAGGTGGAAGAGGATGTTGCCGGTCTCGCGCAGGTAGCCGCGCTCGGCGGCGACCTCCACGGTCCCGTCCTCCTTCGAGGTCACGACCGCCCGGAAGCGGCCCCGCAACGCGGTCCGCGCCGCCTCGGCCACCTCGGTGGGGGTGCGCCCCGGGACGGCGCGCACGGTGTGCCCGACGAACCGCGTGAGGCGCTTGGGGGCCTTCGGCGGGTCGTGCCGCAGCGAGCGCACGTGCACCCCGATGCGGGGGACGATGCAGCCCACGAGCGAGACGAACAGCAGCACGTACACGGTCTGGAACCAGACCGAGCCGAACATGTCGAACAGGTCGACCCGGTCGAACCACGCGGCCAGCTCGGGCCGTTCCTCGCGGAACTCGGCGACGGCGGCGGGGTCGGAGGTCTGCTGCGGGATGAACGCCCCCGGCAGGGAGGCGAGGGCGAGCAGGAGGAGCAGGAGGATCGCCGTCCGCATGGACGTCAGCTGGCGCCACGCCCACCGCAGCCAGCCCACCAGGGACAACGAGGTGGCGTTCGCACCGGGGCGGGCGCGGCCCTGGCCCTCCTTGGAGGAGAGGTTCGTGGGGTCGGTGCTCACAGGGGCGTCACCCATCCGGCGACCAGGCCCTGGAGCTGCCCGGAGATCCACTCCCACGCGCCGGTGACGAGGAGGACGCCGAGCAGGATGAGGACGATGCCGCCGGCCACCTGGATGGTGCGGGCGTGGCGGCGCAGCGCGGCGAGTGCCCGCGCGGACCGGGCCACGGCCACGGCGGCGAGGACGAACGGGACGCCGAGCCCGAGGCAGTAGACGACGGTGAGCAGCAGCCCGCGCGCGACGGACTGCTCCGAGAGCGCGAGGGTGAGGACGGCCGCCAGCGTCGGGCCGATGCAGGGGGCCCAGCCGAGCCCGAAGACGGCACCGAGGACGGGCGCGCCGGCGAGACCGGCGCGGGGGGCGACGTCGAGGCGGCGCTCGACCTGGAGGAACGGCAGCCGTCCGACGAAGGCCAGGCCGAGCACGATGACGACGACGCCGGCCACCCGCAGCACGGTCGGCAGGACCGGTGCGAGCGCCAGCCCGAGCGAGGAGACCGCGACACCGGCGACGACCCAGACGGCGGAGAACCCGGCGACGAAGAGGACCGCGCCGAGCGCGACCCGGCGGGCGGGTGCACGGTCGGCCGCCGCGGCGTCGCTGCGGGCGATCGCGGCCGCGGCGCCGACCTCCGGCGCGCCCGAGGTCCCGGAGCCTGCGCGGGCGGGCACAGCCGACCCTGCGGTGGCGCCGACGCCACGGGCAGCGGGCGCGGCGGCGCGCGCTGTCGTCGACCCGGCCATGCCGCCGAGCAGACCCGCATATCCGGGCAGCAGCGGCAGCACGCACGGGGAGAAGAAGGACACGAGCCCGGCGAGCAGGGCGAGCGGGACCGCGAGAAGCAGCGAGCCCGAGGTGACGACCTCCCCCACGGAGGCGACGGCTTCCATCGTCAGCCCTCGGCGATGACGTCGTCGACGAGACCCCGGAGGATCGTCGGGTCCGCCTGGCCGAGGATGCGCGCCGCGACGCGACCCTCCTGGTCGAGGACCACGGTGGTCGGCATCGCGGCCAGCGGGACGACGCCCTCGAACGCCGCGACGGCGCGGGCGCCCTGGTCGTGCACCGAGGGGTAGGGGATGGAGAACGTGTTCTCGAAGGCCTGCGCTGTGCCCGTGTCGTCCCGGGGGTTGACGCCGAGCATGGCGATCTCGCCCTCGTAGTCCGCGGCCATCTGCGCGAGGTCCGGGGCCTCGACGCGGCAGGGCGGGCACGCGGCGTACCAGAAGTTGACGACGACGGGCTGCCCGCGCAGCTGGGCCAGGTCGATCTCCGAGCCGTCGAACCCGGTGCCGCTCATCTCGACGGGGGCGCCGCGCTCGGCGTCGTCCCAGGTGGTGAAGGAGCCGTCGCCCGCCTCGTAGCCGGCCCCGACGTCCCCGCCGTCGGCGGAGGTGCCGGCCGGCGCGCAGCCCGCGAGGGCGAGCGCCAGGGCGCCGACGGCGAGCGCGGCGCCCCTGGCCCGGCCCGGGCGTGGGAGTCCGGCCGTCATGCCTCGACCTGCTCCTCCGCCGTCGCCGCGGAGGCCGCCGTGGCGGGCGTGGGGACGAGCCGTGGCAGGGGCGGGGACGTGCGCGTGCCGGAGCGGACCGGGTCGCGCTCCGCGGCGCCCGTGTTGACGGCGGCGCTCGAGGTGCCGGGCGTGACGTCGCTCGCGCCGGCGACCAGCGCGGCCGCGGGCTCGTCGTAGCTGACGCCGACGAGCCGGCGCTCCTCGAAGTGCAGGGAGGTCAGGGAGGCGAGCGCGCACTCGCGGCGGCGCGGGTCGTGGGCGAGCGAGCGACGCTCGACGAGCAGCCGGACGACCCAGATGGGGAGCTGGTGGGAGACGAGCACCGCCTCCCCGCCGTCGGACGCGGCAAGGATCGAGCGGATCGCCGCGGTCATGCGCGCGGCGATCGCGGTGTGCGCCTCGCCCCAGCTCGGGCGCAGCGGGTTGACGTACAGGGGCCAGCGGCGCGGGTGCGCGAGCGCCGCCAGGTTCCCCCGGATGACGAGCCCCTCGAGGGCGTTGCCGCCCTCGATGAGACGGTCGTCCGTCCCGACGTCGAGCCCGAAGGCGGCCGCGACGGGTGCGGCGGTCTCCTGCGCGCGCTCGAGCGGGGAGGCGACGACGCGTCGCACGTCGTGACCGGTCTCGAGCAGGTGGGCCGCCACCGTGCGTGCCATCGCCCGCCCACGCTCGGAGAGGTGGTAGCCGGGCAGGCGCCCGTAGAGGACGCCGGCGGGGTTGTGGACCTCGCCGTGACGCAGGAGGTGGACGACGGTGCGTGGCATGGCCCCAGTGTCGCAAACCGCGGGCGCCGCGCGGGCACGGGCCCGCGGCGGAGTGGTACGTGGCACGCGGGCCCCGGGGTGCCGCTCAGGCGGGATCGGGGGCGCCGTCGGCGACGGTGCCTGCGGTACCGCCCGCCTCGGCCTGCTGCCGGCGTGCCGGCGCCACCTCGCGCTCGATCTCGTCGTCGTCGAGCAGCGCCGCCATGATCTGGCCGAGCTCGACCATCTGGCGCTCGCTCAGCCGTTCGACGAGCCGCGCGCGGACCGCGGCGACGTGCCCCGGCGCCGCCTCGGCGAGCCGCTCGAGACCCTTCTCGGTGAGGTGGGCGTTGACCCCGCGGCGGTCCTCGCAGTTGTTGCGCCGCTCGACGTACCCCTCCCCCTCGAGGCGTCGCACGGTGTGGGTCAGCCGCGAGCGCGAGTGGACGAGGTCCTCTGCGAGCGAGGACATCCGCCGGGTACGGTCGGGAGCCTCGGAGAGCCGGACGAGCACCTCGTACTCCGAGAGGGACAGGTCGGAACCCGAGGTGAGGTCGTGGTTGACGTCCTCGAGCACCTGGGCGGAGGCACGCAGGAAGAGCCGCCAGGAACGCTGCTGGTCGAGCGTCAGCCATCGCGTGTTCATCGCGTTCCTCCATCCTGGACCCGGGGCGCGGGTCACATCCTGCGTCGGGCGTCGACACTTGCGTCGCCGTCGCAATGTAGTTTACAGTTCAATCGTTCAGGATTCAACATCTTCGCCGGCACCGCGTCGGCGCGAACCACACGGAGGAAGCATGTCGAACATCCCCGCCGGCACCTACACCATCGAGCCCTCGCACTCCGAGGTCGGCTTCACCGTCCGCCACGCGGGCATCTCGAAGGTCCGCGGCCAGTTCACCGACTTCGCCGGCGAGCTCGTCGTCGCCGAGGACATCGCCGCGTCGACCGCCAACGTGACCATCAGGTCCGCGTCCGTCGACACCAAGGACGAGAACCGCGACAACCACCTGCGCTCGGCCGACTTCTGGGACGCGGAGAACAACCCGGAGTGGACCTTCGTCTCGACCTCGGTCGACGGCGACGCCCCCGAGTTCACGCTCAACGGCGACCTCACGCTCAACGGCGTGACCAAGCCCGTCGCGCTCGCCGTGGAGTTCAACGGCGCGGCCACCGACCCGTTCGGCCAGGACCGCATCGGCTTCTCCGCCACCACCACGATCTCCCGCAAGGAGTTCGACCTCACGTGGAACGCCGCGCTCGAGACCGGCGGCGTGCTCGTCTCGGACAAGGTCAACATCACCATCGAGGTCGAGGCCGTCCCGCCGGCCGAGCAGGCCTGAGCCTGACGCCTCGAAGCTGACGGCGCCCAGCGCCGCGCACGACGACGGCCGGTCACCCCACGGGGTGGCCGGCCGTCGTCGTACCTGCCTGCAGCGAGCGCGCGGTCAGCGCCGGGCGAGGGCCCGCTCGACCGCCGCCACGTCGACCATCAGGCGGTCGACCTCGACGCCGTCGAGCCGCACGACCGGCACGTGCTCGGAGAGGTGCGCGAGCGCGGGGTCCGCATCGACGTCGAGGAGGACGAGGGCCGCGCCGTACCGCTCGGCGACCGGGGCGAGCTGCTCCGCCGTCCGCTCGCACAGGTGGCACCCGGCGCGCGAGACCACCTCGAGGCGCGGCGAGGCGCCTCCCGGAGCACCGCCGTCGGGCGACGCCTCGTCACCCTCCGGCGCCCCGAGCCACGCCTCGGGGGCCGCGGCGACACCGCCCCCGGAACGCGACGAACCCGGTACCCCATCGGGGCCCGGGCTCGATCGACGTCTGAAGCGGAAGATCACTTCTTGTTGCGGCGCTGGTGGCGCGTCTTGCGCAGCAGCTTGCGGTGCTTCTTCTTCGACATCCGCTTACGGCGCTTCTTGACGACAGATCCCATGCGTGTACCTCAGTCTGGTCGGGTCGGGCGCCTGCGCGCCCCGGGAAACTCGATGAGTCTACCGGGTGACGTGCGGGCGTGGACGGTGGAACTGGTGATGCGGGCCCCACCCGGCGTCGGGCGGGTCGGCCGGTCAGGAGCCGGTGACCTCGTCGGACTCCCAGCCCTGCAGCCCCTCGGAGATCAGCTGGTCGACCGCGGCGTTCGGGACGCGGAACGAGCGGCCCACACGCACGGCCGGCAGCTCGCCGGAGTGCACCATCCGGTAGACCGTCATCTTGGAGACGCGCAGGGACTCCGCCACCTCGGCGACCGTGAGGAAAGGGCTGTTCCCCTGACTCTCGACCATGACTCCCCAGCTCCTGACGATCCCCCGGCCGCTCACGTGACTCGTGGGGCTCCTGGTACCAGAACATAGTGGGAGTCGACCCCCACCGGCTAATCCTCGGGCGTGGCGCGCCCGTCGCAGTGAGGCAGGTCACGCGGGGTGGCTCCTCGCGACGCAGGTCGGCTACGCGGTCAGCGGGTCGGCTCCTCGGGGTGCGCGGCGCCTACGCATCGAGCGATGCGGCGACGCGTGACGCAGGTTGGCTACGCGGTGAGCGGGTCGAGCCCGTGCTCGGGGAACACGGCCCGGCGCGTGGCGAGGATCGCCCGGTCCACCGGGTCCTCCGGGTCGTAGCCCTCGGCGAAGCGCCCGGCCTGCTCGCCGGACACGCTCGCGTTCCCCCCGGAGGCGCCGGGGTCGACGCCGGGCACCGCGTACGGGTCGGCGTCCGACATCGTCGTGGCGATCGCCCCCTCGGCCAGGTCGTGCACCATCTCCCGCCAGTCCTCGGGCACCGGCGTACCGAGCGGCAACGGCTCCCCCGAGACGACGGCGAGGACGTGGCACCAGGCGCGCGGCACCACGTTGACGACCTCGTACCCGCCGCCGCCGGTGGCGACCCAGCGGCCGCCCGCGTGCTCCTCGGCGAGGCCGGCGAGGTAGAGGGCGGCGGCGCGCTGGGCGTCGACGGAGACGGAGAGGTTGGTCAGCGGGTCCCGGCCGTGGGAGTCGCACCCGTGCTGGGTCACGAGGACGTCGGGGCGCACGGCCTCGACGATCGGGCCGGCCACCGCCTCGAGCGCCCGGAGCCACTGCGCGTCGCCGGTGCCTGCCTGGAGCGCGACGTTGACGGCGGATCCCCGCGCGCCGGGGCCACCGACGTCCTGCGGGTAGCCGGTCCCGGGGAACAGCGAGGAGGGGTGCTCGTGGATCGACACCGTCACCACGTCCGGGTCGTCCCAGAAGACCCGCTCGACGCCGTCGCCGTGGTGGGCGTCGACGTCGACGTAGACGATCCGGCCGGCGCCCGCGGCCCTGAGCTCGCGGATCGCCACGGCCACGTCGTTGTAGACGCAGAATCCGGAGGCGTGGCCCGGCATCGCGTGGTGCATGCCGCCCGCCATCGAGAAGGCCCGCGCCGCGCGGCCCTCCCACACGGCGCGCGCCGCGGCCACGGTGGAGCCGACGATCCGGGCGGAGGCCGTGTGCATGGCGCCGAAGACCGGGTTGTCGTCGCCGCCGAGGCCCTTCGTCGCGTCGGCCCGACCGTCGGTCTCCGCGGCGCGGACCGCCTCGACGTAGGCGGCGGAGTGGACGCTGCCCAGGAGCGCGTCGTCGCAGTCGTCGGGCGGGAGGACCTGCACACGGCCCGGGTCGAGGAGGCCGAGGCCGCCCGCGAGCTCGTGGGCGAGGTGGAGCCGGAGCGGGGTCATCGGGTGCCCGACCCCGAAGTTGTAGCCGACGAGGTCCGGGGACCACACGAGAGCTCCTTCGGCCATACCTCAACCTACCCCGCGCGCTGTGGCAGGGTTTCGCATGCTGGGTGCGGACCCCGAGGTCCCACCGGGCCCGGGGCGACGCTCCGTGGACGGGACTCGTGCGGGAGGTCAGGTGGCAGGCTCCGCGATCGGCCGCGCCCTCTCCGTGGTGCGCGACCGCCTCGACGACGTCGCCCACCGTTCCCCGGCGCGGCTCGCCCTGCTCGTGTTCGCCGGGATCGTCGTCGTCATGACGGGCCTGCTCTCCCTGCCCGTCGCGACGACCACCGGCGCCCGCGCACCGTTCGTCGACGCCCTGTTCACCGCGGTCTCCGCCGTCTGCGTGACCGGGCTGACCACCGTCGAGACCGCCACCTACTGGTCGGTCTTCGGCCAGGCCGTCATCCTCGTGAGCATCAAGGTGGGCGGCCTCGGCGTGATGACGCTCGCCTCCCTGCTCGGGCTCGCCGTCTCGCGCCGGATCGGGCTGACCCAGCGCATGCTCACGGCGTCGGAGAAGGGCGTGACCCGGCTCGGCGAGGTCGGCACCCTCGTGCGGGCCGTCATCATCGCCTCGCTCGCGATCGAGCTCGTGCTCTCCGCGATCCTCGTGCCCCGGTTCCTCGAGGCCGGGGAGAGCCTCGCGCAGGCGCTGTGGCACGGCGTGTTCATGGCGCTGTCGATCTTCAACAACGCCGGCTTCGTCGTGCTCGAGGGCGGTCTCGTCCCGTTCGCCGGCGACTGGTGGCTCGGGCTGACGATCGTCGTCGGCACGTTCCTCGGCGCCGTCGGGTTCCCCGTCCTGCTCGACCTGTGGCGCCACCGGCGCCGGCTCACCCGGCTGACGCTGCACGCGAAGCTCACGCTGACGACGTTCGCCGCGCTCTTCGTCCTCACCGTCGCCGCACTCGTCGTCTTCGAGTGGTCCAACCCCGCCACCCTCGGCGGCATGTCCGGCGGGGACCGGGTGATCGCCACCCTCGTGCACGCGACGACGCCGCGCTCGTCGGGCCTCGCCACCATCGACGTCTCCGAGATGCAGCAGTCCACCCTGTTCGCGACGGACGCGATGATGTTCGTCGGCGGCGGTTCGGCCTCGACGGCGGGCGGCATCAAGGTGACGACGTTCGCCGTGCTCGTCCTCGCGATCATCGCGGAGGCCCGGGGCGACCGGGACATCGAGGCGTTCGGGCGCCGCATCCCCACCGAGACGGTCCGCCTCTCCGTCGCGGTCGCCTTCCTCGGCGCCTCCCTCGTCGGCGCCTCCACGCTTCTCCTGCTCTCGATGACGAGCTTCACGCTCGACCAGGTGCTGTTCGAGGTGATCTCCGCGTTCGCGACCGTCGGCCTGTCGACCGGCATCACCCCGCTCCTGCCCGACGCCGGGGCCTACCTCCTCGCCGCGCTGATGTTCGCGGGCCGGATCGGCACGATGACCCTCGCCGCCGCGCTCGCCATCCGGTCGCGCCGGCGCGTCATCCGCATGCCGGAGGAGCGCCCCGTGATCGGCTGACATCCAGTGATCGGCTGACATCCTGGCGCCACGCGTCGAACCTCGCCTCCCGCCTCGCCGACCGCCCCCACCTCCACACCCGAACGACCAGTCGCCCCTCGCGGGCAAGGAAGGACCCACATGGCCAAGCAGGGCCGGGACACCGCCGTCCTCGTCATCGGCCTGGGACGCTTCGGCGCCGCCATCGCCGCGACGCTCGAGTCCCTCGACCGCGAGGTCCTGGCCGTCGAGAAGGACCCCGAGCTCGTGCGGGCGTGGTCGAGCCGGCTGCCGCTCGTCGAGGCCGACGCGACCTCCGCCGACGCCCTCGAGCAGCTCGGCGCCGAGGAGTTCCCGGTCGCCGTGGTGGGCGTCGGCTCCTACCTCGAGGCGTCGGTGCTCATCACGGGCAACCTCGTGGACCTCGGCATGCCGCAGATCTGGGCGAAGGCCGTCTCCGGCGAGCACGGCCGCATCCTCAAGCGCATCGGCGCCCACCACGTCGTCTATCCCGAGTACGACGCCGGGCAGCGGGTCGCGCACATGGTCTCCGGCCGGATGCTCGACTACATCGAGATGGAGGACGGTTTCGCGGTGGTGAAGATGCGGCCGCCGAGCGAGACCCACGGCTTCACGATCGGCGAGCTGTCGCTGCGCTCGCGGTACGGGATCACGGTGATCGGCAAGAAGTCGCCGGGCGAGCCGTTCGAGTACACGACGCTCGAGACGCGCATCGACGCCGAGGACACCCTCATCGTCTCGGGCGACACGGAGCTGCTGGAGACCTTCGCGCACCGGCCCTGATGTGCGGCCGGCAGCGGCAGTGGTGAGGGCGGGCCCACCGAAGCGGCGGCGCGGCCACCGGGTCACGGGGTCACGGGGTCACGGGGTCACGGGGTCACGGGGTCAGGCGAGGTCCTCCCAGACGAATGTCGTCGTCGTCCCGCTCTCCCAGTCGCGGCGCAGGATCGCATAGGCGACCGAGGCCACGGGCTCTCCCCCGGCCACCGGCCAGCCCTCCCGGTAGTGGGCCTCCTTGAGGAAGCCGCAGCGCAGGAAGGTCCGACGCATCGCGAGGTTGTCCTCGCGCGTCTGCCCCTCGAACCGTCGGACCTCGGGGAACCGGCGGAACACCAGCTCGGTCGCCGCCCGCACGACGTCGGCGCCGAGCCCGCGCCCGCGGAACTGCTCCGCCAGCCGCAGGTCGAACAGCGGGGCGTCCTCCGTGAGGTCCTCCAGCCGCAGGAAGCCGATGCGGCCGTGCTCGTCGTGGTCCGCCCAGAACGAGTCGTTGTCCTCGTCGCGGTAGACGCCGCCGGCGATCAGCTTCTCGACCTGCGCCCGGTCCGGGCGCGGGACCACGTGGAAGGGGAACTCGTGGCCTGTCATGAATGCGACCAGCTCCTCCCGGTCGGTCCCGGTCGGGTCGAGGCGCGTGAGGGTCACCGGCAGTGTCATGGGCGGGACGCTAACGCCCGCCCGCGGGCCCGGCCAGCGCGATTCGTTCGACACGGCGGGTGTCCGACCTGCCAGTATGGGCGGATGGACACCTCAGGCATCGTCGTCATGGGAGACGGCCACGCGATCCCGCAGATCGGTTTTGGCACCTACAAGATCCCGGACGCGGACGCACCGTCGCTCGTCGCCACCGCGATAGAGGTCGGCTACCGGCACATCGACACGGCCCAGATGTACGGCAACGAGGTCGGCGTTGGCCGCGGCATCGTCGACAGCGGCATCGCGCGGGAGGACCTCTTCCTCACGAGCAAGCTCGACAACACGAACCACGCGCCGGGCACCGCGCGGGCGAGCATCGAGCGCTCGCTCACGGACCTCGGCGTCGACCGTCTCGACCTCTTCCTCATCCACTGGCCCTACCCCGAGGCCGACACGCCGCCGCTCGCCGACGCGTGGCAGGCCCTCGTCGACGCCCAGGCCGCCGGGCTCGTCACCTCGATCGGCCTGTCCAACGGGCAGCCCGAGCACCTGCGCGAGCTGCAGGACACCGGCCTCCCGGTGCCCGCCCTCGACCAGGTCGAGATCCACCCCTACCTGCCCAACCAGGAGGTCGTCGACTTCTGCCGCTCCGAGGGCATCACCGTCCAGGCGTGGTCCCCGATCGCGCGCGGCCGCGTCCTCACCGACCCCGTGGTCGAGGCGATCGCGTCCGAGACCGGCGCCACGCCGGCCCAGGTCGTCCTCGCCTGGCACGTCGGCCGCCAGCACGTGATCATCCCCAAGGCCTCCTCGCGCGAGCGCATCGTGGAGAACCTCGCCTCGCTCGAGGTCGAGCTGGACGCGGACCAGACCGCCCGGATCGACGCGCTCGACAAGGGCGAGGCCGGGCGCACCGGCATGCACCCCTCGACGATGAAGCGGTACGGCGAGGAGTAGCGCCACCGCCGCCCGACGACGCGGCGCGCGGCCGCGACGGGGCGGCCGCGCGCCGCGGCACGTCCGGCAGCTCTCGCCCGTAGCGCGTCCGCGTCGGCCGCGGCTTCTCCCGCGCGACGGCAGCTACTGCGCCGGCGGCACCGGGCCGAGCAGCGCGTTCGCCCACGCGGCGTGCACGGACTCGTCGTCGGAGGGGTGGAACAGGCCCGCGACGACGTCGCGGTAGAGCCGCGAGAGCTCGGCGCGCGTGTAGAAGCTGGAGCCGCCCGAGGCCCGCACGGCCTTCTCGACGACACGCAGCGCCGTCTCCGTCGCGCGCGACTTGAGCGCGGAGAGCTGGGGCATCCACAGCGGACGGTCCGCCCCGGCGTCGACGTCGCGGGCGAGCGTCACCAGCTGCGGCTCGATCGCGTCGAGCTCGATCGCCGCGTCCGCGAGGCGCCACCGGATGTCCGGGTCGTGGGCGTAGGGCGCCTGGTTCTTCAGGCTCATCCGCTTCTGCACCGTCGCCACCGCGACGTCGAGGGCGCGCCGCGCGACGCCCTGGTAGACGGAGGCCAGGAGGATCTCGAAGTTTGCGAAGATCCCGAACACGAACGGGTCCATCGTCGGCCCGGGCGGGACGACGCGCACGATGCGGTGCGCGGGGGCGGGCGCGCCGTCGAGGACGGTGGTGTAGGACTGCGTGGCGCGCATGCCGAGGGTGTCCCAGTCCTCCTTGATCTCGATGCCGCCGCCGTCGCGCTCGACGAAGCCCCAGACGTTCTTCGGCTCCTCGGGGTTCGTGCGGTCGGTGCCGAACGTGCCGAGCAGCGTCCACACCGGGCCCAGCGTGGTGAAGATCTTGGTGCCGTTGAAGGCGTAGCCGCCCGCGCCGTCGGGGACCGCGTCCGACGCCGAGCCGAAGAGCACGAGGTCGTTGCCGGCCTCGGAGACGCCGAAGGCGATGATCGCGCCGTCCATCACGCGGGCGAGGATCTCGTCCATGTCGGACTGGCCGGCCGCGCGGACGGTGCGGCCCACACCCACCCAGATCTGGTGCATGTTGACGGCGAGCGCCGTCGCGGGCGAGGCGCCGGCCAGGCGGGCCTGCTCGCGGCAGATCTCCTCGAGCGTGAGACCGCCGCCGCCCAGCTCCTCGGGGACGAACGCCGTGAGGTAGCCGGCCTCGCGCAGGTCGGCAAGGTCGTCGTGGGGGAAGGTGTTGGCGCGGTCGTGCTCGGCGGCGCGCGAGCGGATCCGCTCGAGGAGCTCGTCGCTGAGGATCTGGCGTGGGGCGGCGTCCGTGGTCATGCCCCCATTGTCGGCCCCGCCCGCGCGGGTGGCCAGGTCGCGGGCGCTCGCCGGGCGCTGACCCCGGGCGCTGACCTCGGGTGCCCCCGGGCCCTGACCTGTGGACCGTCCGCGGGTTGTCGGTGCGGCGACCTACCGTGGTGCCGTGCCCTCCACGACGACCAAGCGAACGCGCGCCGAGTACCGCTGCACCGAGTGCGGGTGGACCGCCGCGAAGTGGGTCGGCCGCTGCGGCGAGTGCCAGGCCTGGGGCTCGGTCGAGGAGGTCGGCGCCGGGCCGGTGCGTCCCGCCGTCACCGCGCTCGCCCCTGCCACGCCCGCGGCGTCGATCATGGACGTCGACGTCGAGAGCGCCCGCTCGTGGCCCACCGGTGTCGGCGAGCTGGACCGCGTCCTCGGCGGCGGCCTCGTCCCGGGCGCCGTGGTGCTCCTCGCGGGCGAGCCCGGCGTCGGGAAGTCGACCCTCCTGCTCGACGTCGCCGCGCGGGCCGCGGAGAGCAGCACGGGCCGCGTCCTCTACGTCACCGGCGAGGAGTCCGCGAGCCAGGTGCGCCTGCGGGCCGAACGGATCGGCGCGCTGCACCCGGACCTGCTGCTCGCCGCGGAGACCGACCTCGCCACCGTGCTCGGGCACATCGAGGCGATGGACCCCGCGCTCCTCGTCGTCGACTCGGTGCAGACGGTGGCCGACGCGAGCGTCGACGGCTCCGCGGGCGGTGTCTCCCAGGTCCGTGCGGTCTCCGCCGCCCTCATCCGCGCCGCGAAGGAACGGGCCATGCCGGCGATCCTGGTGGGCCACGTGACGAAGGACGGTTCGATCGCCGGCCCCCGGGTGCTCGAGCACCTCGTCGACGTCGTCTGCCAGGTCGAGGGAGAGCGCCACTCGAGGCTGCGGCTCGTCCGCGCCGTGAAGAACCGCTACGGCGCCACCGACGAGGTGGGCTGCTTCGACCTGCGCGAGGACGGGATCATCGGCCTGCCCGACCCGTCCGGCCTGTTCCTCTCCGCGGCGCCCGAACCGGTGCCCGGCACGTGCGTGACCGTGACGCTCGAGGGGCGCCGCCCCATGCCCGTGGAGGTCCAGGCCCTGGTCACCGGCGCCGCCGGGCCGCCCAGGCGCACGGTCTCCGGGGTCGACGGCGCGCGCGTGGCGATGACGACGGCCGTGCTCACGGCGCGGATGCGGATGCAGACCGCCGGGATGGACACCTACGTCTCCACCGTCGGTGGCGCGCGCGCCACCGAACCCGCCGCCGATCTCGCCCTCGCCCTCGCCCTGCTCTCCGCGTCGCGGGACCAGCCGCTCCCTACCGGCATGATCGCCGTCGGCGAGGTGGGCCTCACCGGGGAGCTGCGCGCGACGACCGGGGTGGGCCGCCGCCTCGCCGAGGCCGCCCGGCTCGGGTTCACGACCGCCGTCGTCCCCTCCGCCGGCGAGGAGCCCAGGGCCGTCCCGGGGCTGCGGGTCAGGCGCGTGGCGAACCTCGGGCAGGCCGCGCTGGCCGCCCGGCTCGGCTGAGGACGCCTTCTCCGACGCCGGTCCCGCCCGGCCGGCACCGCGCGCGGCCCCGCACGCCATACGATGAACGACGGCGGGAGAGCCCCGCCCGGAACGGGGAGACGTGAGCACGGACGACGTGGCGACGATGCGCACCATGCTCCACGAGATCGCGCCCGGAACAGTTCTGCGCGAGGGGATCGACCGGATCCTGCGCGGGCGCACCGGCGCCATCATCGTCCTCGGCCACGACGAGTCGGTCGAGATCATCTCCTCCGGCGGCTTCGAGCTGGACGTCGAGCTGTCCGCCACCCGGCTGCGCGAGCTGTCCAAGATGGACGGCGCCGTCGTCGTCGACCGGGCCACGGGCCGGATCCGGCGCGCGAACGTCCAGCTCCTGCCCGACGCCCACATCGAGACGATCGAGTCCGGCATGCGGCACCGCACCGCCCAGCGCACCGCCCGGCAGACCGGCCACCCCGTGGTCTCGGTGAGCCAGTCGATGGGCACCGTGGCGCTCTACGTCGGCTCACTGCGGCACGAGGTCGTCGAGTCGGCCGAGGTCCTGGCCAAGGGGGAGCTCGCGCTGTCCGCGCTCGAGCGCTACCGGGCGCGCCTGGACCAGCTGCTCGGCACCTTCACCGCGCTCGAGGTGGAAGACGTCGTCACGGTGCGCGACGTCGTCACCATCGTCCAGCGCATGGAGATGATCCGGCGCATCTCCTCCGACGTGGAGTCCTCCGCCGTCCAGGCCGGCACCGACGGCCACCTCCTGCGGCTCCAGCACGACGACCTCATGGTGGGCCTCGCCGTCGAGCGGCGGATGCTCGTGCGCGACTACGTGCCGACCGGGGCGTCGTCCGACGTGCGTGACGCGCTCGGCCGGCTGTCCTCGACGGACCTCGTCGACCTCTCCGGGATCGCCCGCACGATGCGCCTCGGCGGCCCCGGCGGCGCCGACCTGGACACGCCCGCCTCCCCGCGCGGCCACCGCCTCGTCGCCAAGATCCCCCGGCTCCCGCAGTCCGTGGCCACGTCGATCGTCAGTCACTTCGACTCGCTGCAGGGGCTCCTCGCCGCGACGACCGACGACCTCCAGCAGGTCGAGGGCGTCGGCCGGGCACGCGCGTTCACCGTACGCGAGGGGCTCGGCAGGGTCGCGGAGACGTCGCTCGTCTGAGCAGGGCGGGGGCGCGGGGCGTTCCTCGGGTCGGCGTGACGGTCGCTCCTCGGCGCGCAGGCAGGTCCTCGGCACACGGCCCATGCATGTCCCGGCGGGCTGGGGCGCTCCCCCGCTCGCCGTCGGCCGTCAGCCCTCGCTCGGGGCCTCGGCGTCGGAGGGGCCCTCACCCTCGGAGGGGTTCTCGCCGTCGGACGGCGCCTCGGGCGGTGCCTCCTCGAGCGTGAACACGGTGGCCGTGTCCGCGACCTCGGCGCCGTCGACCAGCAGCACGGCGCGGTAGGTGCCCGGCCCGACCGACGGCGCGTCCTCGGGGCAGCCCTCGCTCGAACGGGTGCCCGGCCACGTGTGGACCGCCTCGGAGGCGGAGTCCGGTCCGAGCAGCAGCATCCGCGACTCCTCGGCGGCGCAGTGCTCCGACGACCAGACCGCGTCGTTGCCCGAGGTGACCTGGACCACCAGGGCGCCCGGCCCGGCATCGACGAGGCAGTCCCGGTCCCCCGTGTTGGTGAGGTCGACCGCGAACTCCACCGGGGCGCCCGCGTACTGCCCGGCGCCGTCCATCGCGAGCTCGAGCTGGTCCGTCGTGCAGTCGACCGGGTCGCCGCCGACGGGTGCGGCAGAGCCGGACTCGGAGGACGACTCGGAGGCGGACTCCGACGCGCTCCCGGACGCGGACCCACCCGCGGCAGCGGCGTCGTCGTCGCCGCCGAACAGGGCGCCCCAGGCGGCGACGACGCCCCAGACCATGAGCGCCAGCACCACGAGGAGCGCGAGGAGGACGGTGATCCGGCGGCGCCAGATGGTCACCCGGCTCGGGCGCCCGCGCGGAGCGGGGCTGCCGTGGGAGCCGGCCGTGCGGTCCCCTCGGCCGGGTCGGTAGTCGTCGTCGCTGGGCACGCGCTCACGGTAGGCCGACCTCGCCGCGCAGTCCCGATGGCACGCCGGGGCAGACTGTGACGGTGCCGTCCACCGCCTTCCTGCACAACGCCGTCGCCGACTTCTGGCGCTCGCACGCGCGCGACCTGCCCTGGCGGCGGCCCGGGACGACGCCGTGGGGCGTGCTCGTCTCGGAGGCGATGAGCCAGCAGACGCCGGTCGCGCGCGTCGCGCCCGCGTGGGAGTCGTGGATGGCGACGTGGCCGACGCCCGCCGACCTCGCCGCGGCGAGCGGGGCGGACGTGCTACGGGCGTGGGGCCGGCTCGGGTACCCGCGTCGCGCGCTGCGGCTCAAGGAGTGCGCGGCGGCGGTCGTCGAGCTCCACGGGGGTGAGGTGCCCCGCGGTGAGGCCGAGCTCCTCGCGCTGCCCGGCGTCGGCCCGTACACGGCCGCCGCGGTGACGGCGTTCGCGCACCGTTCGCGCGCCGTCGTCCTCGACACGAACGTGCGGCGGGTGCTCGCGCGGGTGGTCACGGGGGTGGCGGCGCCCAGGCCCGGCGCGCCCGCGGCGGCCGAGCGGACCCTCGCCGCGGACCTGCTGCCGACCGGCGACGAGGACTCGGCACTGTGGAACGCGGGCGTGATGGAGCTCGGCGCCCTCGTCTGCACGGCGCGGTCGCCACGCTGCGAGACCTGCCCGCTGGCGCCCGGATGTGCGTGGCGGGAGGCCGGTTACCCGGCGGACGAGCACGCCGCCCGACGCCGGACGCAGGCCTGGGAGGGCACCGACCGGCAGGCGCGGGGCCGGGTGATGGCGGTGCTCCGCGCCGGGGAGCCCGGCGCGTCCCACTCGTGGGCGGAGCTCGTCGCGGCGGCCTCGCAGGACCCGGCCCAGGCCGAGCGTGCGGTGACGTCGCTGCTCGCGGACGGCCTCGTCGTCGAGCGGGGCAAGGAGCTCGGCCTGCCGTGAGCGGCGTGCGGTCCGGCGTGGGTGAGGCCCGGTCTGCACGGAACCGCACCCGGTCGGCCCTGGCCCGCGGCTACCCTGCCCCGGTGACCACCGACCCCTCCCCCGTGCCCGCGGCGGGCGCCCGGGCCGTGCGCGCGACGCTGCTCGTCATGGCGGGCGCCGTGCTCGCGCTCGGGGTCCTCGGCATCGGCCTCGCCCTCATGGCCGGGGACTCGCTCGACCCGTGGCCGGGACTGACGATGATGCTTGTCGGCCAGGCTGCGGCGCTGCCGTCGCTCGTGCTCGCCGCCACCGGGCACGCCCGGGCACGTTCCGGCCGGGACCCCGGGGCCCGGCGGCTGAGGCGGGTGCTGCGGGCGACGCCGGTGGGTCTCGCCGTGGCGCTCGTCGTCGCGACGGCGGTCTGGGTGTGGTGGGACCCGGGCATGTGGATGCCGACCCTCGCGTGCGCACTCGTGGCGGCGCAGGTCGGGCTCCTCGCGCGGCTGCTGTCCCGGTAGCGGCGCCGGAGTCGTGTCGGTGGTGGCGCCGGGGTGGTGTCGGTGCGGCGTCGGTTGGGGGCGCCGGGGCTGTGTCGGTGGTGGCCGGTAGCGTCGCACCCATGGACGTCCTCCTGGTTCCCGGTTTCTGGCTCGACACGTCGTCGTGGGAGCCCGTGGTCCACGCGCTCACGGCGGCCGGCCACCGCCCACGCCCCCTCACGCTGCCCGGCATGGCCTCACCCGATGCCGACCGCACCGGCATCACGCTGGCGGACCACGTGGCAGCGACGGTCCGGGCGATCGACGAGTCGGGGGACGAACCCGTCGTGCTCGTCGGGCACTCCGGCGGTTCCCACGTCGTGTGGGGCGCGGCGGACGCGCGGCCGGAGAGGGTGGCGCGCATCGTCTACGTCGACGGGTTCCCCGTGCCGGACGGCACGCCCGTCAACCCGGACCTGCCCGTGGTCGGCGACGAGGTCCCGGTCCCCGACTGGTCCGTCTTCGACGACGGGAGCCTCACGGACCTCACCGAGGATCTGCGTGCCGAGATCGAGCGGGTCGGCGTGCCCATGCCCGTCGGCGTGGCCACCGAGCCGCTGCGCCTCACGGACGTGCGACGCCGCGACATCCCCCAGACCTTGGTCGTGACCTCGATCAGCTCCGCGCAGGTCAGGGAGATGATCGACGCCGACGCCCCGTTCGTCAGCGAGCTCGCCGCATGCCGGGACCTCGAGATCGTCGATCTGCCGACCGGGCACTGGCCCCAGCTCACACGCCCACAAGAGCTCGCGGACGTCGTCGCCGCGGCGGTCGACCGCTGACGCAGCGGGGACTCCGTCCGCAGGTGCTCCGGACTGCGCGACTACGCCTGCTCGTGCTCCATGCTCACGACGACGTGCGCGCCTCCGGCCACGGGCCTCTCCTGCTCGACGGGCTCATCGGCCTGGCAGGCCCCGAGTCCGCCGGCGAGCAGCAGCGCCCCGGCGGCGATCGACAGTCGCTTCGTCCTGTGGGTCATCGTCTCTCCTCGGATGCGGCACGGGCGCCGCGACGGTCGTATGCGTGAACGGCCCTCACACTATTTCGGCCACACCTCGCCCGTCACCTCGAGGCAGGAGACCGCTCCCCCGTCCCTCCTGCACGAACCGCCGACCTGCAGCCCCAGCTCGCACGTGAGCACGCCCCCTGCCCGTGCTCCGGCCCCACGAGACCACGGGTCGTGTCGCGAGAACACTGACGAGGCAGGTGTCCTCGTGACACAACCCGTGGTGTCGACGAAGGACGGGACGGCGAGAGCCGGACAGTCAGGTCAGCCCGTGTAGGACATGCCCGAGACGGACTCGATGAGGGCCTCGTCGGGCTCACCCTCGGCGTAGTAGCGCAGGCGCCCGACCTCACCGGTGTGCTGGTTCTCCACGAACCAGTGGACGAGCGTCGCGGACTCGCCTCTCACGGTGACCCGGGTGACGCGCAGGTTGCCGGGGTCCGCCTCGATCTCCTCGGTCTCGACGACGCCGGAGCTCGAGCTGGGGTCGTCGGTCTGCGTCACGTAGTCGATGCAGTCCTCGAAGGCGAGGACGCCGGAGTCCGGGGCGTCGCACGCACCGGTGGTCAGGCCTTCACCCGAGACCTCGCTCATCCAGTAGTTGTCCTCCCAGTGGACCCAGGCCTCGGGGAGCGGGACGGCGAGCCAGTCCTCGTAGGTCGCGGTGGCTCCCTGACCGGCCCCGTCCTCAGGCGGTGCCTCCTCGCTGGGCGGTTCCTCCTCGATCGGCTCGCTGGGAGCGTCCGGCGGCGCGGACTCCGAAGGCGGCTCGGTCGGGTCCGGACCGGCAGGCGTCGACGCCTCGTCCTCGGGCGGCGCCTCCTCCTCCGGCGGCTCCGTCTCCTCCGGCGGCGCGGGCTCGCTCGACTCCGCGGGCGGCGGCGGTTCCGCACTGGTGGGTGGTGCCTCCTCGCCGGCGCAGGCGGCAAGCCCGCCGGCGAGCAGCAGCGCCCCGGTGGCGGACATCAGTCGTGTGGTCGTCGTGCGCATCGTGCCCCTCCCACGAGCTCGTCGATCGAGCCCTCGGTCCCCTGACCATGCTTCGGACACCTCACACGCTAGGAGCAGATCACGTCACGGACGCGCCCGGATTCCGGGGACCTCTGTCCCCACGGTGCCGGCGACTTCTACCCCACGGTGCCGGCGACCACCGCCCCACCTTTCCGGCGACCGCTGCCCCCACCGTTCCGGCGCCCTCTCCCATGGACGAAGCCACGGGTTGTGCCACGAGAACACCCACGCGGGGCGTTGACTCGCGACACAACCCGTGGCTTCGACAGGAAGTTGCCGTATTCCGTACGCCCCGTGGCGTCCAGCGAGCGACTGACGCCCGCCGGACGCCACGAGGAGCGGCCTCGGTCAGCGCAGCGTCATCTGGCGTACCGACTCGAGGACGGCCTCGTCCACGCCCTCGTTGGTGTACTCGACGACCGCGGTCTCCTCCGTCTCCTGGTTCTCGACGATCCAGTAGACGACCTCGGTCTGGCCGTCACTCACGGACACCTCGGTGGCGTTGAGCCCCTCGCCCACCTCGGTGAGCTGCTGGATGTCGACCTCCGTGTCCGGGTCGCTCGCACTCGGCTGCCCGGCGGCCGGGACGTACTGCACGCACTCGCTGTAGCCGAGCAGCGGGCCCTCGTCCGGCGGGTAGCACGGGTACGCGTCGATGGCGGCGCCGTCGGAGCCGACCCAGCCGCCTTCCGGCGTGTACGTCCAGTCCTCCGGCATCGGGACCCGGAGCCAGTCGTCGTGCGCGATCGCCCCGGGGTCGGCGTTGTCCGCCGGCTCGGCGTTCACATCCTCCCCCTCGGACGGGGCGCCGTCGTCATCCATGGGCGCCCGGCCCTCGGGCGGGGCGCCGTCGTCGTCCATCGGCGCATCGCCGTCGCCGGGACCACCGGACCCGGCCTCGTCATCCTGGCCGCCGGACGGCGCCTCGGCGCCGCCACCAAGGTCGTCGCTCGGTGCCTCGCGCGTCTCCTGCTCGGTGGGCGCGGGCGCAGTGTCCTCGCCGGCGGGCGGCGGCGCCTCGGAGCCTGCGGAGTCGTCGGAGCAGGCAGCGAGAGCGCCCGCCATGAGAAGCGCCGCGGTGGCGGTGGTTGCTCGTGTGACCTTCGCGTTCATGTGATCCCCCTTCGGGGCCGACGCCTGGGCGTCGGCTCGATCCCGTGCTCGGTCGATATTCACGCTACGAACCGGCACCGGCGCTCGTCAGATCCGGCGAATGGGTACTTCTGTCCCCGCCTGACCTGGGACAACGCTTGCCGAGGCTCAGAGATCGAGCAGCATCCGCGTGTTGCCGAGGGTGTTGGGCTTGACCCTGGCGAGGTCGAGGAACTCCGCAACGCCGTCGTCGTGGGAGCGCATGAGCTCCTCCCGGACGTCGACGCCGACGGGCGTGCCCTCGATGACCGCGAACCCGTACCGGGCGAAGAACTCGACCTCGAAGGTGAGGCAGAACAGGCGCTTGAGCCCGAGCATGCGGGCCCGGGCGACGAGGGCCTCGAGAAGGTGCCCGCCGATGCCGCGGCGCAGGTACGCCTCGTCGACGGCGAGCGTGCGGATCTCCCCGATGTCGTCCCACAGGACGTGCAGGGCGCCGCACCCGACGACGCGCCCCGGGGCGCCGTCCTCCCCTGCCACCTCGGCCACGAGGAACTCCTGGACCGCCTCGAAGTAGGCGACGAGGTCCTTGGTGATGAGGGTGTTCGTCTCGGCGTAGGGGTGGACGATGCGGGCGATCGTGCGGACGTCCGAGACGAGTGCGGGCCGGACCGAGAGGGCACCGGTCGGCTGCTGGACCTCGCTCGACGTCATCCGCCGATCATGCCACCACGCCGCGCCCCCGCCCGGCACCCGTCACTCGTCACTCGTCACTCGTCACTCGGCACCCGGCACCCGGCACCCGTCAGTCGTCAGTCGTCAGTCGTCAGTCGTCAACCGCCAGCCATCACCAGGGCCACTCCACCGGGTCGGTCCAGAACTCGTGCGCGCGCTCGTTGACGGCGTGCTCGTCGAGCCCGCCGACGACCAGGGCGGTGTTGTGCTGCGCCATCGAGCCGTCGTCGAACACGGAGGTGTGGCCGGTCGTGCCGTACCTGGGGTCGCCGTACGCGGTGGTGCCGTCGTAGGTCGACAGGTGCGTGATGTCGTCGATGCCCGTCGGGTCCCCGCCGAACCGCCCGAGGTCGGCGACGATGTCGTTGTCGTTCTCGAGGTAGTAGATGTCCTCGGTGGGCACGTGGAGGTCGTCCAGGTCCTGGGTGGTGATGCCCGGGGAGGACATGAACACGGCGCTGTCGACGCCGGTGCCCTCCTGCTGCAGCGCGTATCCCTGGGTGGTCGAGCCGTAGGAGTGGCCGAGCGCGGTGAGGTGCGGGTCCTCCGGGCGGGAGGCGTTGATGCCCGTGTAGAACGCGGCGAGGTCCTCCCCGCCGCGCTTCGCCGACCCGGACAGGGCCACGGAGTTGCCGGACAGGGTCTCGTCCCACTGCGGCGCGTCGTAGCCGAGCCACGAGACCGTCGCCACGGACTGGTCGTGGTTCCCGTACCGGTCGAGCTGCGCCTCCGTCTCCGCCTTGAGCGCGGCGCCGTGGCTGTCGTAGCCCGCGAGGTTGTCCTCGACGGTGGTGGTGAAGCCGGGGGTGAAGACGGAGACGTGGTCCGCGGTGTCGACGTCGCCGTTCGCGACCGCCGCCTTCACCCGTGCCCCCGACTCCGTGTCGAGCAGCAGGAGGTGCCGGTCGTCCTGCGCGATCGTGGCCTCCACCTGGTCGATGGCGTCCAGCCTGGCCTGCGCGTCCTCGACCGCTATGAGGTCGTCGAGGTAGGCCTGCTGCATCTCGGGCGGGACGAAGCCGCCCCACTGCTCGACCTTGGCCTGCGCGACCGCGAGCTCCTCGGCGGCCGAGCCGCGCTCGCCCTCGAGCCGGTTGCGGTTGGCCTCGTCACGCGCCGCGGCCGGGATCCCGTCGCGGTTGCCGACGAGCTCGGGGTTCTCGTCGAGGACCTCCTGGCGCTGGGCCGGGGTGAGCGACTCCCACCAGTCGGCCTGCCCCTGCGGGCCGCCGTCCGGCGGGTCCGGCCACGTGAGCTGCCCGTCGGCGTCGCCGGCGGCGGCCGCGTCGCCCAGGCCGGTGTGCCCGGAGTCGAGCTGGTCCCCGTGGGCGGAGCCGAGCACGGCGGCGAGCGTGGAGTCGACCGACGCCGCGAGCACGAGGACCTCCGTGATCGCGGCGGCGACGGCGTCGACCGCCCCCTGCCGCTCGCGCTGGTAGGCGTCGCGGTCCTCGACCGTGTCGAACTCCGGCGGTGGTGTGCGCGTGTCGGTGACAGAGCCGTCGTTGCCGACGCTGACCTCCCGCGACGTGGCGAGCTCGGCGACCTCGGCGACCTTGGTCTCGACCGAGCGGACGCCGTCCTCGGCCTCGTCGACCGCGGCGCGCACGAGGGAGACCTCGTAGACGATCGACTGGGCGGCGAACCCGATGTCCGAGCGCCGGGTGCCCGCGGTCTCGGCGGCGTCCCCGCTCCAGCCGTCCGGCGTGACCATGGCGTCGAGCTCGTCGCTGATGCCGCCCAGCGTCTCGCGCGCGCTGCCCAGGGCCGTCACCTCGGTGGCGAGGTCGGCGGCCTTCCACGTCCGCACCTCGGACCAGCTCACCATCTCGGCACCTCGTCGATGATGTCGGGCTCGGCCTCGGGGACGACGGCGTCGGGCTGGTGGATGGCGGCGTCGGGTCGCGGGGTGTCGGCGTCGGCGTCGGGCCGCTCGGTTGCGGCATCGGACCGCTCGGTGCCGACGGCGGGCGGCCGGCTCGCGCCGCCCTGCCCCTCGTTCTCCGGTCCGGACGACCCACCCGGAGCCCCCGTGCGCGTGGACGTCACGCTCACGCGGAAGATCGTCGAGCCCGCGGTGCCAAACGTCAGGGCGCGGCCGTCGGCGGCGTAGAACCGCGCCTCGTGGTCCTCGACGCGGTCCACCACGAGCTCCGCACCCGTGTACCCGACCCGGCGCGCGTGGGCGGCGACGACGGCGATCGCCCGGTCCCACTCGTCCTCGCCCAGCGGGCGGGCGACGCCGAACGTGTAGTGCCGGTCCGTCGTCGCGTCGGCCCCGGGGCCCGTGCGCGCGGTGCCGAGGACCGGGCGGTTCTGCGTCCAGGCGAGGCCGTCGAGCGCGGCGTCGAGATCGTCCTTCACCGCCTCCGCGAACTCGAGGACGGCATCGCCGGCAGCGACGTCCTGCTCGGTCCGGTCCACGGGTCATCCTCCTCGGCGAGCGGCTCGGGCCAGGGGCGGCACCGCTGACCTGCACCAACCTGCCACGGGGCGGCCGCCGTGCCGAATCGAGCCCGCGACGGGAGGGGGGAGTTCTCCCCATCGACGTGATCCGGGGCGTCATGGCAGGCGGCGGGTCGCCCGCCGCGCAGCCACAGCGGCGGGGTCCGGCCGGGCACGGCCGCGTCGCCACGGCGCGCCGTCCATGGCCACAATGGCCGCATGACTCATGTGCACTCGGCCCCGGAGCAGATCACCGACGCCGTCGCGTACCACGGTGAGGGACCGGTCTGGTCCCGGTCGTGGGGCGGCCTGCGGTTCGTCGACATGCTCGCGGGGGACCTGCTCACCGTCCGTCCCGACGGCGGTGTCGACCGGCTCGACGTCGGCTCACCGGTCGCGGCGTTCGTCCGGCCCCGGGCGGACGGCGGGTACGTGGTGGGCACCGAGCGCGGGCTCGCGCTCGCGGACGAGGCGGACGCCGAGCCGAACCCGTGGCTGCGGCTGTGGAACCACGAGGGACTGCGGATGAACGAGGGCGGCTGCGACGCGGCCGGCAACCTCTACGCGGGCAACATGGCCTACGACCGGAGCCCCGAGGTGGCGAGCCTCTACCGCGTCACCCCCGGCGGTGACGTGACGACCGCCGTCGAGCACGTGACCACCTCCAACGGGTTCGACGTCTCCCCCGACGGCTCCCGCGCCTACTACAACGACACCCACGCGGGCGGCACCGACGTCTTCGACGTCACGTCCTCGGGCCTGCGCAACCGGCGTCGGTTCGCATCGGTCTCCCCGGACGAGCGGCCGGACGGCCTCACCGTGGACTCGGCGGGCAACGTGTGGGTCGCCCTCAACCGCGTGGGCAAGGTGCGGCTGCTGTCGCCCGAGGGCGAGGAGCTCGTCACGGTCGACCTGCCCGTGCGTCTGGTCACCGCGTGCACGCTCGGCGGCGAGGACGGCCGCGACCTGTTCGTCACGACGTCGCGGGAGAACCTCGAGGACCCCGAGCCCGAGGCCGGGTCCGTGTTCCGGATCCGCGTGGAGGTGCCGGGCCGCGAGGTGCGCCCGTTCCGCGGCTGACCCGTCAGGTGCCGAAGGCGTCCGCGGCGGACTGGTCGGTCGTGCGGTAGATCGTGGCGGCGTCCTCGAGCCCCTGGGCGTAGTCGTCGAGGCCGGTGACGAGCGCGTCCTTCTCCTCGGTCCAGCTCGCCTGGAGGTCCGTCACCGACGTCGCGGAGGTGGAGCCGGGCATCGCCGTGGCGATCCCGTCGATCGCCGCCGCCAGGTCGACGCCGCCGATCTCGCCCGACGCGTCGCGGGCGTTGCTCGCCGCGGTCTCCAGCTGGCCGATCTCCGCCTCGAAGTCGCTCACACACCGATCGTGCCACGTCAGGCCGCGGGTCGTGCGGCTCACTCGCGCCGGTACGGGCCGCTGCGGGGCGCTCGCCTACGCTGGTCCGAGGCGGGCGCCGGCCCGCGGCCCTGGGACCCGGAGGTGGCGGTGCACGACGACGCGGCACTCCCCCGGCCCAGGCCAGAGCCTGCCGACGACGACGCCGGTGCCGCCCACGGAAGCTCAGCCGAGGCAGCGGCCGATGCGCAGTCGTCTGCGGTCCCGGTCGGCGGCCAGGTGCCGCTGTTCGACATCCCCGAGACCGCGCGGTCGCCGCTCGCGAAGGTCGTGCTCGTCACCGGGCCGTCCGGCTCGGGCAAGACCCGGCTCACTCGGCGGCTCGGCCTGCCGGTCGTCCCGCTCGACGACTTCTACCTCGACGGCGACCACCCGGGGCTGCCACGCCGGCACGGCATGGTCGACTGGGACGACCCGGCCTCCTGGGACGGCGCCGCCGCCGTGGCCGCGCTCGTCGAGCTGGTGACGACCGGGCGTGTCGAGCTCCCCGTGTACGACATCCCGACGAACTCGCGGGTGAGTACGCGCGTCGTCGAGCTCGGCGAGGCGCGGGCCGTGGTCGCGGAGGGCATCTTCGCGGCCGAGATCATCGACGCCGGCCGCGCGGAAGGGATCCTCGCCGACGCGCTCACGCTCACCAGGCCGCGGCTCCAGACCTTCGTGTTCCGCCTCGCCCGGGACCTCGACGAGGGGCGGAAGCCGCCGGTCAACCTGCTCAGGCGCGGCGTCTCGCTCGCACTCGCGGAGCCCGCGATGTACCGGCACCTCGTCGGCAAGGGGGCACGCAAGGCCCGCATCGACGAGGCCGAGCGGACGATCCTGCGCATCGCCGCGGGCCTGCCGCCCCAGCCGCTCGAGGACTGAGGCGGCCGACCTCGCTCGTCGGACGCCGCCGACACCCACCCTCGCGGGCAGAAAACACCCCTCACTCGTGGAGAGAACACCCCTCACTCGCCGAGAAGGGACGGGGACGGCTAGAAGAGCGCGACCTTCTCGACCGGGGGGAACAGCTCGTCGAGCTCCGCCTCGTCCTCCACGCTCGGCACCCACGCGATGGCCTCGGCGTTCTGCCGGATCTGCTCGGGCGTCGTCGCACCGGCGATGACCGAGGCGACGGGGCCGCGCGAGGCCAACCAGGAGAACGCCACCTGCAGCTCGGTGAGGTCCCGCGCCCGCGCGAAGTCACCGAACTTCTTCAGCGTCGCGAGGGTCTCCTCGTCCTTGAGCAGGTGCTGTCGCGTGAGGGTGAGGCGCGACCCCTCGGGGGCGACGCCGTCGGAGTACTTGCCCGTGAGCAGACCGTTCGCGAGCGGGAAGTACGGAAGGACGCCCAGCCCGAAGTGCTCGGCCGCGGGGAGGACCTCGAGCTCGGCGCGACGGTCGAGCAGGTTGTAGTGGTTCTGCGCGGACACGAACTGCGCCCCACCGAGGTCCGCGGCCACGTGCGCGGCGTCGGCGATCTGCCAGCCGGCCAGGTTCGAGTGCCCGATGTAGAGGACCTTGCCCTCGCGCACGAGGTCGTCCATCGCGGCGACCGTCTCGTCGATCGGGGTCTCGTCGTCGGGCGTGTGGTACTGGTACAGGTCGATCCGGTCGGTCTGCAGGCGGCGCAGCGAGTGCTCGACGGACTGCTTGATGTGGCGGCGCGAGCCGCGGGCGCCGAAGTCGGGCCCGTCGTCGTCGGGGGCCTTCATGCCGAACTTCGTCGCCACGACGACGTCGTCCCGCCGGCCCTTGAGCGCCTCACCGAGAAGGGTCTCCGAGACGCCGGGGCCGTAGGAGTTCGCCGTGTCGAAGAAGGTGATGCCGGCGTCGATCGCGGCGTGCACGAGGGCGGTCGCGCCATCCTGGTGCTCGGTGACGGTCCCGCGGCGGCCGAGGTTGTTGCACCCCAGCCCGACGCGGGAGACGGACAGGCCGGAGGCGCCGAGGCGTGCGTGTTCCATGCGAGCCAGCCTACGAAGGTCTCGTGCCGCTCGTCCTGTCCGCCCGGCAGGCGGCGGCCCCTGCTGCTTCGTCAGCGCGTGCCGGAGGCGACGGAGATCTACGAGACCCTCGTCGCGCGCTTGCGGGCGTAGGCACGGGCCGCGCGCACCCGGTCGCCGCACCGGTTGGAGCACCACTGCCGGCGCGCGTGCGTTCGCAGGAAGAACCGCTGGCAGGAGTCAGCCTCGCAGGCGGCGAGCAAGGGCGCGTCGTCGCTGGTGAGCAGTGTGGCGGCGTCCTCGGCGATGGCGGCCATGGCGTGCTCCACGACCTGCGTCGTCGGGTGCTCGGCGCTGCGGGTGAACCGCGTCGCCCGGTCGAAGCGCAGCAGCAGCGCCCCCGGGGCGCTGGTCAACGCCCGGTTGAGGGCATCGACGGCCGCCGAGCTGGGGACGTCCCCGGTGACGTGCGCGGTGAAGAGGCCGCGCACATCGTCCCGCAGGCTCGCGAGCCTGCCTTGGCAGTGTTCCTGCAGGCCGGCCTCCGGCGCGATGAGGTCGTAGGCGATGAGCCACGCCGTCGCGGCCTCCGGCGTCGACAGCTCGTCGGAACCCCGGCCGCCGACGAGGCTGTCGGCACTGTTGACCAGCGCAAGGGCGGTGCGCTCCTCGGCACCCGGAACGAGGGATCGTGACGTCTCGGCCATGGTGCTCATGGTATCTGAGATGTTTTACCGTGACACGCCTGCTAGGGTCGCTCATGCCAAAACACCCGAGCATCCATGAGAAGTGAGGTCGCATGCTCAAGGCTCCGCTCTTCGGCACCGCCCCGTTCGCGCTGTCCGTCCACACCGGTGGTGGCCCGGGCATCGGGCAGACCGCCGCCGAAGGCCTGCAGGCCACGATCGAGACGGCCCGGACAGCAGATCGGCTCGGCTATCACCGGTTCTGGATGTCGGAGCACCACGCGATGCCGGCCCTGTCGGTGGCCTCGCCGCCGCTGATGATCGCCCGGCTGATCGCCGCGACCGAGCAGATCCGCCTCGGAGCGGGCGGCGTGATGCTGCCCAACCACGCCCCGTTGGTCATCGCGGAGCAGTTCGGGATGCGGGATGCCCTCGCCCCCGGACGAATCGACCTCGGCCTCGGGCGCGCGCCGGGCACTGACGGGGCAACCGCGGCCGCGCTGCGCCGCGGGGCCGGAGCCAACGATGCGTTCCCGTAGCAGGTGAGCGAGCTGCTGGGCTTCCTGGCCGACGACTTCCCGGCGGGACATCACTACGAGACCGTGCACGCGGTGCCCGGCCCGTGGCAGGCCGAACAGAACAGGGTGACCGCCCCGGCGACGAGCCCGGAGGTCGGGGTCCTCGGGTCGTCACCCTACTCGGCACAGCTGGCGGCGCGGCTGGGGCGTCCGTACGCGTTCGCGCTGCAGTTCGGCGACGCCGACATCGACACGGCCATGCGCATCTACCGGGAGAACTTCAGCCCCTCCACGGTGCTCGACCGCCCGCACACGCTGGTCAGCGTCAGCACGGTCGTCGCCGACGACGCCGACGAGGCCAGGCGGCAGGCGTCGTCGGCGGCGATGGCGGCGATGGCGGCGATGGCGGCGATGGCGGCGATGGCGGCGATGGCGGCGATG
>JBQDDG010000001.1:0-35256 GCA_052093225.1 Actinomycetaceae bacterium | reverse complement strand
GCGATGCTGCGCATGTTCAAGCGCGAACCGTACGCGCTGCTCCCACCCAACGAGGTCGCTGCCTACCCGGCGACCGCGAACGAGCGCGCGATCATCGACCAGTACACGAACCGCACCTTCGCCGGCACGGCAGGCACGGTCGCCGACCGGCTCGAACAGCTGCACGATCAGACGAAGGTCGACGAGGTCATGGCCGTGGTCGGCGCCCACGACCTGTCCTCCGCATCCCGCACCGTCGAGCTCCTCGCCGGCCACTACGGCTCCCCGACCGCCTGAGCCCACCAGCACGATCCACTGCCCCCACCCAGCAGGTGAATCTTCATGACCGCATCACGCCGCGCCCTCATCGTCATCGACCCCCAGGAGGAGTACTTCACGGGCCTCCTGCCGATCCAGTACCCCTCCCGCGACAGCTCGGTCGCCCGCATCGCCGAGGCGATGGACGCCGCAGAGCAAGCCGGAATCCCCGTCGTCCTCGTCCAGCACGAGGCTCCTGCCGGGTCCCCGGTGTTCGCGCCCGAGTCGGCCACCTTCGCCCTCCACCCCGACATCGACCAGCGCGCCGGGATCACTGCCCACCGATTCACGAAGTCGTTCGCCAGCATCTTCGCCGGCACCGGCCTGGAGGACTGGCTGCGCCGGACCGGCATCGACACCATCACGCTGACCGGGTACATGACGAACAACTGCGTCATCGGCTCCGCGGTCGGGGCCGAGCCCCTGGGCTTCTCCGTCGAGGTGCTCTCCGACGCCACCGGCGCGATCGACCTCGCGGGCGAGGCCGGCACCGCGTCCGCGAAGCAGGTCCACGAGACGATCATGGCGCTGCTGCACTCGAACTGGGCCGCCGTCGCGACCACCGCCGATTGGATCGACACGGCCAGAAGCGGCCGCGCACTGAGCACGAGCAACCTCGTCGCCTCGGCCGAGCAGGGACGACAGGAGTCCGGCACTCTGCTCTGACGCGGCGTATCGCGGTTCGGGTTCGCGGTCGCTTCCGCGGGCCCGAGCCGCGACCCTGCCTTCGAGCTCGAGGCAAACGACGACGGGGCACTGCCTGCCCCGTTCCGGCGTACATGGTTCAGTGTGATCCCGGATCGTGCACTGACTCCCTGACAGCCGTCCCTCAGGACGAACCCACTGTGGGCACTGCGCAGGTCGGAGCACGCCCGCCTGTTCGCGCGTGCCGTGGTCCCCGCGTGGCGGCCGAGCGTCAGATCCTCTTGACCAGCGGGAAGGTGATCGTCTCGCGGATGCCCGCGCCGGTGATCGCGGTGAGCAGCCGGTCGATGCCCATGCCCATCCCGCCGGCCGGTGGCATGCCCTGCTCCATAGCGGCGAGGAACTCCTCGTCGAGGACCATCGCCTCGGGGTCCCCGGCCGCCGCGACGAGCGCCTGCGCCTCGAACCGCTCCCGCTGGACCACCGGGTCGACGAGCTCGGAGTACGCCGTCGCGAGCTCCATGCCGCGCACGTACAGGTCCCACTTCTCCACCTTGCCGGGCTGGGTGCGGTGGGCGCGGGTGAGCGGGGAGGTGTCGACGGGGAAGTCCCGGACGAATGTCGGCGCCCACAGGTGGTCGCCGACGCGCTCCTCCCACAGGTCCTCGACGATCTTGCCGGGGGTGGCGTGCGGGGCGACGTCGACGTCGAGCCGGCCGGCGAGCGCGCGCAGCTCCTCCTCCGGCGTCTCCGGCGTGATCTCCTCCCCCAGGCTCTCGCTCAGCGACTCGTACAGGCCGAGGTCCGTCCACCGCCCGCCGAGGTCGTACTCGGAGCCGTCGGCGAGCGTGACGAGCGTGGTCCCGACGGCCTCCTCGGCCGCCGTCTGGATGAGCGTGCGCGTGAGCTCGGCCATCGTGTCGTAGGTGCCGTACGCCTCATAGGCCTCGAGCATCGTGAACTCGGGCGAGTGTGTGGAGTCGGCGCCCTCGTTGCGGAAGTTCCGGTTGATCTCGAAGACCTTCTCGATGCCGCCGACGACGGCACGCTTGAGGTAGAGCTCCGGCGCGATGCGCAGGAAGAGCTCCGTGTCGTAGGCGTTCATGTGCGTGACGAACGGCCGGGCCGCCGCGCCGCCGTGCAGGTTCTGCAGCATCGGCGTCTCGATCTCGAGGAAGTCGCGCGCGTCGAACGTGCGGCGCAGCGAGCGGGTGACGGCCGCCCGCGTGCGCACCATGTCCCGCGCACCGGAGCGCATGACCAGATCGAGGTGGCGGTGCCGCACGCGCCCCTCCTCGGACAGGGAGGACTCGACGCCGTCGGCACTCTCGTAGGTCTTCGGCAGCGGGCGCAGCGACTTGGCCGCGATCCGCCAGGCCGGCGCCGGGGCGCCGTCCACGTCGCCGGGCTTCGCGAAGATGCTCAGCTCGCCGCGGCGGGAGGTGCCGACGTGGCCGTGGACGTAGAGGTGGTCGCCGAGGTCGACGTCGGACTTGAACGCCGCGAGCGCCTCCTCGCCGACGTTGGCGAGCGAGAGCATGACCTGGATGCGCGTGCCGTCACCGGCCTGGAGGGTGGCGAAGCACAGCTTGCCGGTGTTGCGCAGGTACATCACGCGGCCCGCGACGCCGACCAGCGTGTCCTCCAGCTCGGTCCCCGCCTCGAGGCCCTCGTGGGCGCTGCGCACCGACGCGATGGTCGTGGTGATCGGCAGGGTGACCGGGTAGGGGTCGGTGCCGGCGTCGAGCAGCCGGGCGCGCTTCTCGGCGCGGACCCTGACCTGCTCGGGGGTGTCGTCGTCGGGGGTCTGCGTCTCGTCGGTCACCCGGCCAGGGTAGTCCGGAGGTCGCAGGACCCGCCGCGCCCGGGGCGAGCCGACCCGGCCCGGACGGCCGCGGTCATTCCGGTCCCTCTACCCCTGGCGCCCCTTCCAGCGCGGGTTCTTCTTGTTGACGACGTGGACACGCCCGCGACGGCGGACGACGATCGCCCCGTCCTTGCGGGCGAGCGAGCGCAGGGAGGACCGGACCTTCATCGCGTACCTCCCGTGCGGCCGTAGCGCCGGTTGAACCGGTCGACGCGACCGGCGGTGTCGACGATCTTCTGGCGGCCCGTGTAGAACGGATGGCTGATGCTCGAGATCTGCACCTCGACGAGCGGGTAGGTCCGCCCGTCGGTCCAGACGGTCGTCTGCGCGACGGTGGACGCGAGCGTCGATCGAGTGAGGAACTCGCGACCCGCGGTGCCTTCCGGGACCGAGACATCTCGGAAGACGACCGGTCCGTACTCGGGATGGATGCCCTTCTTCATGACCGACCTCTCCTACCAGCTCGACTTCGTGACACCGGGCAGCTCCCCACGCAGCGCGCGTTCGCGGAGCTGGATGCGGGACAGGCCGAACTTCCGGTGGAACGCCCGGGGCCGGCCGTCGGAGACGTCCCGGTTGCGCAGGCGGGTGGGGCTGGCGTCGCGCGGCAGCCGGTGCAGCGCGCGCATCGCCTCGGCTCGCCCCTCGGGGCTGCGGGCCGGGTCGACCGAGACGGCCTTCAGCTCCGCCCGCACCGACGCGTACCGGGCGACGACCGCGCGCCGCTGCTGGTCCCGCACGATCTTCGACCGCTTGGCCATCAGCGCTCCTCCCGGAAGTCCACGTGCCGACGGATCACCGGGTCGTACTTGCGCAGGACGAGCCGGTCGGGGTCGTTCCGGCGGTTCTTGCGGGTGACGTAGGTGAACCCGGTCCCGGCGCTGGACCGCAGCTTGACGACCGGCCGGAGGTCCGCGGACCGCGCGGCCATCAGATGCGCTCCCCGCGAGCGGTGATCCGCGCGACGGCGGCCTCGATGCCGATCCGGTCGATGGTCTTCATCGCCGAGGCGGTCACCGTGAGACGGACCGTCCGACCGAGCGAGGGCACGTAGTAGCGCTTGCGCTGGACGTTCGGGGTGAACGTGCGCGACGTACGCCGGTTGGAGTGGGAGACGCGTCGGCCGAAGCCTGGTACCGCGCCGGTGAGCTGGCAGTGCCGTGACATGCACCGGACAGTAGTTGTTGAGAATCATTCTCGTCAACGCGTATGGTCATCGCGTGTCCGACCCCAGCCTTCTCCCGGTCCCCGTCGTCCTCCTCGCCGCCACCGAGGCCGCCGAGCGCGACTCCGCGATCCTCCAGGCGCTCCTTGAGCTGCCCGGACTGACCGTGCTCACGCACGACCTCACCGAGGACGAGGACGAGGACGGCGGGATCCGGATCCGACGTACCGTCGTCGACGCCGGAGGCACCCGGTCCGACGTCGACGTGGACCTGGACCATCCCTGCCTCGGGTGCCTCGTGCGCGAGGACCTCGTCCCCGCGCTCGCCGAGCTGCACCGGCAACGCCCGGTCGCGGTCCTCGTGGCGCTCCCGCTCGGTGCCGACCTCCACCCGGTGGCGTACGCGCTCGGCCTCCATCAGGACGCGCTCGCCGGCTACCGGCTGGCCGGCACGGTCGCGGTCGCCCGGGACGAGACGGTCGTCGACCAGCTCGTCGGGGAAGACGAGGACCTCCTCGCCCACGTCGTCTGTGCCGACGTCATCGTGCTGTCCGACGGCGGGGCCGGCACGGTCACGCCGGCCGCCACCGATCTCGTCGACGCGCTGCGCGCGGCGGGGACGACCGTCGTGCCGGACGTGACAGGGCCCTGGCTCGACGCGGCGCTCGCGGGTTCGCTCGACGTCGACGAGCTCGAACGCCGGGCCGACCCGACGACCGCGCGGCGCCACCACGAGCTCGACCCCGCGACCCCGACCGGGAAGGACGTCCGGCTGCACACGCCGCAGCTCCGGTTCGCCAGCGCCACCCTCGATATCGCGACGTCGGGGGTCTGGCGGCTCGTCCTCACGACCGACCGGCCCCTGCACCCCGAGCGCGTCATGGCCGGCGCCCAGGCGTTCGCCGCCATGCGCACGGTGGCCCGCGGCCGGTTCACGGTCGCCGACCGCCCCGGCACGGTCGTGGGCTGGCAGGGGGTCGGCGGGGCGATCACCTGGGGTTCGCCCCTCGGTTCCGGTTCGGGCCGCGAACCCGGATCGGACGACCGTGAGAGCGGCACGCACCTCGTCGTCGTCGGCACCGGGGGCAGTCCTGTGGGCGCGGCCGCCGCGTTCGAGCGGATGATCGCCAACGAGGCGGAGGCGACGGCCGCTCGGGCCGGACGTGGCTCGGCACGCGACCCGCTCGCCCCGTACCTCGGCGCCGCCGACCGCGGCACGCGTGGAACCTCCTGACAGCCGGCGAGCGATCGTCCGCAAGCCGGCTGCGCGCCGCCCGCCCGCCGGCCGCCCTCTCCGCCGGGCGGGACTGCTGTCCGCAGGCCGGCTGTCCGCGGGGCGAGCCTGCCGTTCGCGGGGCGGGGCGTCAGCCCCTCGGTGGGGTGTGGCCGGTCCTCTCCGAGCGGTAGGCCGCGAACGTCTCGCCGGAGGACTCCATGTCCGGCGCGCTCCCCCGGTCCGTGTCCGGGACCTGCCCGGGCTCGTGCGAGCACTCGACGATCCTGTTCTTCTCGTCGACGAACACGACCGACGGCTCGTAGCTGCGGGCGTCGCGGTCGGACATCTGGCCGTAGGCGATGACGATGACGAGGTCGCCGGTGGTGATGTGGTGGGCGGCCGCGCCGTTGATGGTGAGGACGCCGCTGCCGCGCTCGCCGGGGATGACGTAGGTGGTCAGGCGGGCGCCGTTGGTGATGTCGACGACGTCGACCTGGTGGCCGGGCGGGAGGTCCGCGGCGTCGAGAAGGTCGGCGTCGACGGTGAGGGAGCCGACGTAGTGCAGGTCGGCGCCTGTGATCGTCGCCCGGTGGATCTTGCCGATCATCATCGGGCGCTGCAGCGAGGCGGGGGCGTGGGTCACGGGGTGGTCTTCCTGGGGTCGATGCGAAGGGTCGTGTTGTCGATGAGCCGCACGGGGCCGACGCGGGCGGCGACGGCGAGGAGCGCGTCACCCGCGTGGTCGGCCGGGACGTCGAGGAACGTCGCCGGGTCGACGAGGACGAGGTAGACGGGGTCGACGCCGGGTGCCGCCTCCAGGGCGGAGCGCGCCCGCTCGAGGGTCTTGGCGGCGGTGGCGCCGTCGACTGCGGCGTCGGTGCCCACGGTCAGTGCCCTGACCAGGCCGGTCGCCTGCTCGCGCTCCGCGCGGGACAGCAGAGCGTTGCGCGAGGACATGGCGAGGCCGTCCGCCTCGCGCCGGATCGGGGCGCCGACGATCTGGACGCCGAGGGAGAGGTCGTCGACCAGCGAGCGGACGAGCGCGAGCTGCTGGGCGTCCTTCTGGCCGAAGACCGCGACGTCGGGGCGGACGGTGGCGAGCACCTTGGCGACGACCTGGAGGACCCCGGCGAAGTGCCCCGGGCGGGTGGCGCCCTCGAGGACGCCCGCCACCGGCCCCGGGTCGATCCGCACGAGCGGCTCGCGGGGGTACATCTCGGCGTCGTCGGGGGCGAGCACGAGGTCCACGCCCTTGCCGGCCAGCAGCTCGAGGTCCTTACCGAGGTCACGCGGGTAGCGCTCGAGGTCGGCCGGGTCGTCGAACTGGAGCGGGTTGACGTAGATCGAGACGATGACGTGGTCGGCCCGGGTGCGTGCCTCGCGCACGAGCGAGAGGTGGCCGTCGTGGAGGGCGCCCATCGTCATGACGAGCCCGACGCGGCCGCCGAGGGCAGCACGCTGCGTGCGCACCCCGTCGAGGGTGCGCACGACGGTCGGGTCGGCGGTGTGCACGCCTCAAGGGTACGCGGGCACCGCGTCGGGCCCTCTTGACCTCAACCATTGCTCAACCCCAGCGTGGGACGCGCGGGGGGCGCCACGCCCCTCGGCGACCGACCGCTGAACCGAGGAGTTCTCATGGACCGGCCGATCCTGGTGACGGGAGCAAGCGGCAACACCGGACGGCACGTCGTCGACGGGCTGCTCGCCGAGGGACGTCCCGTGCGGGCGCTGACCCGCGACCCGGCCCGCGCCGCGCTGCCGCCCGCCGCGGAGGTCGTGACGGGCGACGTCACGGTGCCGGACGACGTCGCCGCTGCCGCCCGCGGCGCCTCTGCCGCCTACCTGGTGTGGCCCGGCACGGACGACGAGGCCGCGGGGGCGGCGGAGGTCGTCGAGGCGTTCGCGCGCCATCTGGACCGGATCGTCTACCTCTCGGCCGCCGAACCGGAGTCCGGGGTCTGGGGCCGGGTCGAGGCGGCCGTGCGACGGTCGGTCGGCTCGTGGACGTTCCTCCGGGTCACCGGTCTGGCGGTCAACGCACTGGGCTGGACGGACCAGCTGGGCGCGGGCAGCGTGCGCGCGCCGTTCGGCCGGATGCGCCGCTCGCTCGTCCACGAGCGGGACGTGGCCGCTGTGGCCGTGCGCGCGCTGATCGACGACGGCCATGCCGGGCGCGCCTACGTGCTCACCGGGCCGGAGGCGATCAGCCAGTCGGAGCAGGCGCGGGTCATCGGCGAGGAGATCGGCCGTCCGGTGCGCTGGGAGGAGCAGCCCGAGGACGAGGCGCGGCGTGAGCTGAGCGAGCACGTCGGCGCCGAGTTCGCCGACAAGATCGTCCTCGCCTGGCGGGAGGCCGCCGACGTCCCGGAACCGGTGTCCGACGACGTGGAGCGGGTGCTCGGCCGGCCCCCGAGGCCGTTCCGGCAGTGGGCCCGCGACCACCGCGCAGAGTTCGCGCCCGGGGCGGACGAGTGAGACTCGGGCGGTCGAGATCGGCCGCGAGTCAGGTGCTCGGCAGGTCGAGGACGGCGGCGCGTCAGGTGCTCGGCAGCGCGTCGAGGACCGCCGCCGCGGCGTCCGGGTCGAGGCGGCCCGTGCGCACCGAGCGGGCGACGGTGGTGCGCGCGAGGTGCGTGTAGGTCGCGAGGAGGTCCGTCTGCGAGGGCTGGTCGAGCTCCCCGAGCGCGCCCGCGTGCGCGCGCACGGTCTCGGCGTCGCCGCGCGCGACCGGACCGGTCAGGGCGCTCTCGCCGCTCGACAGCGCGTTGCTCAGGGCCGCCTCGAGCAGCGGCCGCAGGTAGGTGCCGGGATCCTCGACACCGGCCTCCTCGAGCATGCGCGCCGACTGCGTCACCAGCGTGACCAGGTGGTTCGCGCCGTGCGAGAGACCGGCGTGGTAGAGCGCACGGTCCGCGGCCGCGACGACGACGGGCTCCCCGCCGAGGTCGACGGCGACGGCCTGCGCGAGCGGGAGCAGCGCGGGCGCGGCGGTGATCGCCATCGGGCAGCCGGGCAGGCGCCCGAGGTCCAGCGAGGTGCCGGTGAACGTCATCGCCGGGTGCACGGCGATCGTCAGCGCGCCGCGGGTGGCGGCGGGCTCGAGGACGTCGGTGCCGTGCCGCCCGCACACGTGGACGACGACCTGCCCGGGCCGGATCGCGCCCGTGACGGCGAGGTCCTCGACGACGCCCGGCAGCGCGTCGTCGGGGACCGCGAGAAGCAGGAGCTGGGCGTCGGCCGCCACGTCGTGCGCGTCCCGGACGGGGACGTCCGGCAGGAGGACGGAGGCGCGCTCGAGGCTCGCCTCGCTGCGCGCGGCGACTCCGACTGGCCGGTGACCGGCGACGACGAGGGCCGCACCGAGCACCGACCCGGCCCTGCCGGCCGAGATGATGCCGACGTCGAGGCGGCCCGGGCGGGTGTCGGGTCGTCCGTCGCTGCTCACCCCGTCCGACGTCATCGCGGCCCCTCGGGCGCCGACGGGTCGTCCGCGGGCCACTCGTGGGTCGGGGACCAGCCGCCGCCGTCCGGGCCACGCGAGGGCGCGGGGACGGATGCGACGCCGTCGGGACCGACCCGCGCCTGCCCCTCCGGGACGCCCGGCTCCCCGGTCTTCACGTCGGGCAGCACGGACACACGGCGCGCCCACTCCTCGGGCCCCTCCCGGTGCCGGGCGTCGCGCGCACGCTCGGCCTGATGGCTGAGCAGCGCCAGCGCGTCCGTCTCGTCGAGGTGGTGCACGCTCGGCTGCCCGGGGCCGAGCACCGTGTGCATGTGGAGGTCGGCGATCCGCAGACGGCGCTCCACCGGCCCCTGCGTGATCCCGACGGACTGGGTGCGCCCGTGCGGCACCACCTCGAGCACGCGGTTGAGCCAGCCGGACCTCAGGAGGATCGCCTCCCGGGTGACGAGCACGCCCTGCCGGCGCCACGCCATCGGGTCGAGCCAGCGCGCGCGGCGCGGCGACGTCAGGAAGCCGGCGGCGTCCCCGGAGCCGTCGAGCGAGGCGTCGAGGACGGCGGGCAGGTCGTCGGCGCCGAGGTCCGGCACCACGAGCCAGAGCGCGGTGAGCGCCTCGGCCCGCGTGCCGACCGGCATGAGGGTGCTGGACTCGTTGCCGAGCTGCCCCTCGGCCACCCCGTAGCCCGCGATGTACCCCTCGACCCGCCACCAGCCGCGCCACCGCCACAGCCACGGCTGGGTGACCCGGACGGCCTGGACGCGGCGGGGTGGGACGGTCTGCGACGTCGTCTCGAGCAGGCCCCGACGCACCCGGATGCCGTCGGGCGACGTCGCGGTGGTGAAGCTGAACGCGCCGCTGAAGCGGCTCCACACGAAGGCGCCCACGCTGAGGGCGCCCGGCACGAACCCGTAGAGGATCTCCAGCGGCCCGCCGAGCGCCAGCAGGACGATGGTGATGACGACGAGCAGCGCGATGAGGATCGCGCCGCCGGAGAGCGCCGCGGAGGCGACGAGCCGCTTGTTGTCGATCTCGAACACGACCCGCTCGGGCGCCTCCCGGTACCCGGTGCGGGCCGCGGTCAGCGAGCCCGAGGACCCGCCCTCGCCGTCGCCGGGACGTCCATCGGCGCCGTCGTGACCCACCGCCTCGCCCACGGCCGCCTCGACGTCCTGCCCGGCGGCGGCCTTCGCCGCCACCTCGCGGACCTCGTCGAGGTCGACGCCGGCGGCGCGGGCGAGGATCTCGGCGCGCAGAGCGGTGGCGTCGGTGAGCTTGAGGAAGGCGATGTCCACCTTCGAGTCCGCGGACCCGGCGGTCTCGACACGGACCCGCGCGAGCCCGAAGAGCCGCCCGAGCAGCGGCTGCTGGACGTCGACGGCCTGGACCCGGCTGAGGGCCGACCGGCGTTCCTGGCGGAAGAGGATGCCCTGGTTGAGCTCGACCCCGTCGGCGTCGACCCGGTAGCGCATCTTGCGCCAGGAGAGCGAGGAGTAGATGCCGACGACGACGATGACGACGCCGACGCCGATGCCGGCCCACAGCAGGACCGTGCCGATGTGGTCGACGACGTAGTTCCAGCCGCCGGTGCCGATGAGCTCCTGGCCCACCTGGAAGACGAGGACGGCGAAGATCGCCGCCAGGACCTGCCAGACGAGGAGGACCGGCGTGACTGGATGGACGCGCCGCCAGCCGTCGCCGGCGTCGACGGGAAGGTCCTCCTTCTCGACCAGGCCGTTCACAGGCCGGCCAGCCGTGCCTCGCCGCGGGTCGTCAGCGCCTCGCGCAGACGCGCGGCCTCGTCGGCGGGAAGGCCGGGGATCTTGGCGTCGGTCTGCGCCGACGCGGTGCTGAGCTTGACCGACGCGACCCCGAACCTCCGATCGAGCGGGCCGGCCTCGACGTCGATCTGCTGCATCCGGCCGTAGGGCACCACCACGAGCGAGCGCCACAGGATGCCCTTGCGGAAGAGCAGGTCCTCCTCGGCCTCGCAGTAGCCCATGGCGCGGACCTGCCGCGGTACGAGCAGGACGATCCAGAGAAGGAGGGCGGCGACGACACCGACGCCGACCCACCAGCCCCACACACCGATCCAGAGTGCGAGGACGACGCCGACGACGACGAGCGGACCGAGCCACAGGCACGCCGAGATGACGCGGACCTTCGCGAGGTTCTGGTCGACCGGGCGGAAGGGTACGTCGGGCGGGGCGAACGGGGACGGGCGGGAGGTGCCGGAGGGGCCGGACGCGTCCGTGACGGGTACGTCCGCGACGGGCGGTGGCGCGGCCGGCACCTCACCGACAGGCCCGTTCTGCCACGGTCCGTCCTGGGCGGGCGCGTCCTGCCAGGGGCCGTCCTGGGCGCGCGCGTCCTGCCAGGGGCCGTCCTGGGCGGGTCCGGACCCGGACCACTGCTGCGTCATTCCTGCTCCGTTCGAGGGGTGCTCGGGGACGCGGCGCCCCCGAGCGGGAATCATGTCAAAGTCGGGCGGCCGTGCGCGTCCGCCGCCCGGTGGAGCTCGCCCCCGGGCGGGCCCGCCCGCCGGTGGAGGCGACGGCGGTGCTCGCCCGCGCGGTCAGGCCGGTTCGGGGCCCGACGCCGCGGACCAGGCCTGCGACTCGTCCTCGGGCGGGATCGAGCACCAGTGCTCGACGACGAGGGCGACGACGACGAGCACCACCGCGGCCACGCCGGAGGCGAGGGACTCCCACAGGTGCCGGGTGGCGAACGAGGCGTGCGAGTTCGTGGCGGCGAGCAGGACCTGCGCCGCGAAGTACCCGGTGGCGAGCGCGCCGCCCCAGGCCGAGGCCTGCGCGAGGGCCGCCACCCTCGAGGCGCCGATCGGGGTCATCGACGTGCGCTCCCCCTCCACGAGGCGCTTGACCGAACGGCCGGCGATCCAGAGCGCGAGCGCGAGCAGCACGAGGAGGACGGCGGTGATCCACGAGACCGACACGTACACCTCGGCGACGCCGAGCAGCACCCACGCCGCGGCGAAGGCGAGGATCGCGGCGCCGACGAGCCAGGCGATCGACGAGCGCCTCATCGCCGCTCCTCCGGCGGCACGCCCGTCGACGGGGCACCGCCACCAGCACCAGGGGCGTCCCCGACATCACGCGCGGATCCGGCGCTTCGGGCCGACGCGCCCAGCCAGCCGTGCTCGACCGCGCGCACGCCCGGCCGGTCGGCGGCCCGCTCGGCGAGGTCCGCCACGCGCCCGTCCGGCAGCTCGGCGGCCGGGTCGGCGAGCGCCCACGGGAGCAGGACGAACGCGCGGCCGGCGGCGCGCGGGTGCGGGAGCGTGAGCGCCGGGTCCTCGCTCACGAGGTCGCCGTGGGCGATGACGTCGACGTCGAGGGTGCGCGGCGACCAGCGCTCGGTACGCGTGCGGCGCGCGCCCGTCTCGAGGCGCCGGGCGAGGGCGAGGACGCCGGCCGGGGCGAGCGTCGTCGTCGCCACCACCACGGCGTTGGCGTAGTCGGGCTGGGCGGCCTGGCCCACCGCGAGCGCGGCGGCGGTCGTCACCAGCGGCGAGACGGCCGTGACGTGGACGCCCCCGGCGTGCTCGAGCGCCCGGACCGCGCGGCGCAGCTGGTCCGCCGGGCGGTCGAGATCCCCCGCGAGATTCGAGCCGAGCGCGAGGACGAGCGCGGCCGGCTCCTCTGGCGCGGCGTGCAGGCTGGGGTCGGTGACGTCGGCCGCGGCCCCCCGCTCGCGGCGGATGGTCAGCGTGACGTCGTCGACGTCGACTCCGACGGGCGCCTGCGGCTTGTGGACGGTGACCTCGACGGCGTCGGCCCCGAGGTCGAGCACGGCGGACGCGATCCGTTCGGCGAGGGTCTCGAGGAGGTTGACGGGCTCCCCCGCGAGGATCGCCCGGGCGGTCCGGGCCACCTCGCCGTAGGAGAGCGTGTCGACGACGTCGTCGCTCGCGGCGGCCCGGCCGCTCGCGAGCTCGAAGGTGACGTCGGCGCCGAACTCCTGCCCCTCGGCGCGCTCGGCGTCGTAGACCCCGTGGTGCGCGCGGGCCCGCAGCCCGGTGACCGAGATCCGCGCGGGGGCCGCGCCCGCTCCCGGCGCGCTCATGCCCGGCGTCCCGGTCCGTACGGGCTCAGCGCGGCGGCGACGGCGACGGCGTCGGCCGAGGGCCGCACGTCGTGCACCCGCACGGCCCACGCCCCGCGCGCGGCGAGCAGCGCCGTAGTCGCGGCGGTGGCCCCGTCCCGGTCGGTGGCGTCCCCGCGGCGGTCCTCCCCGTCGGCGACGACCGGCGCGAGGAAGCGCTTGCGGCTCGTGCCGACGAGCAGCGGGTGGCCGAGCGCCGCCAGCTCGCCCAGCCGGGCGAGGACCTCCCAGGACTGCTCGGCCTCCTTGGCGAAGCCGAGACCCGGGTCGAGCACGATCTTCTCGCCCGCGACCCCGGCGGCCAGCGCGGCGTCCCGCCGCTGCGCGAGCTCGGCCACGACGTCGGGCACGAGGTCCGCGTAGTCGGTGAGCGCGGTCATCGTGCCGGCCTCGCCTCGGCGGTGCTGGAGGACGACGACCGCCCCGGTGCGGGCGACGACGTCGAGCATCTCGGGGTCGTGGACGCCGGCCGAGACGTCGTTGACGATGTGCGCGCCGGCGGCGACGGCGGCCCGGGCCGTGGCCGCGTGGAGCGTGTCGATGCTGACGACCACGCCGCGCCCGGCGAGCGCCCGGACCACCGGCTCGGTGCGGCGGATCTCCTCGTTCGGGTCCACCGGCGTCGCACCGGGCCGCGTGGACTCGCCCCCGATGTCGACGAGGTCCGCCCCGCGGGCCACCATCGCCAGGCCGTGCGCCACGGCGCGGTCCGGGTCGAGGTAGGCGCCGCCGTCGGAGAAGGAGTCCGGGGTGGTGTTGAGGACGCCCATGACGAGGGTCCGGCCTGTCGGCACGCCGGCGGGCAGGCCGGCCGGGGCGCCGCGGTCGAGGTCGCCGGTGCGCACGGCGGCCTACGAGCGGGACCGCAGGAGGCTCATCGCCTCCGCGCGGGTGGCGGGGTTGCGCATCGCGCCACGCACGGCGGACGTCACGGTGCGGGTGCCAGTGGCGCGCGCACCACGCATCGACATGCACATGTGCTCGGCCTCGACGACGACGAGCGCGCCGCGTGCACGGAGGCGGTCGACGAGGGCGTCGGCGACCTGACCCGTGAGCCGCTCCTGGACCTGCGGACGGCGGGCGTAGCCCTCGACGAGGCGGGCGAGCTTCGACAGGCCGGTGACGCGGCCGTCGGTGCCCGGGATGTAGCCGACGTGGGCCTTGCCGTGGAAGGGCAGCAGGTGGTGCTCGCACAGGGAGTACAGGGGGATGTCCGCGACGATGACCATCTCCTGGTGGCCCAGGTCGAAGACGGCGTCGAGGTGGTCGGCGGGGTCCTCGCCGAGCCCGCCGAGCAGCTCGCCGAAGGCACGGGCGACGCGGCCCGGCGTCTCGCGCAGGCCGTCCCGGTCGGGGTCCTCCCCGACGGCGGTGAGCAGCGCGCGCACAGCGGCTTCTGCCGCGGGGATGTCGACGCTCTGGCGCGGCTCGACCTCGTCGCTCACGGCGAGGTCGACGTCGACGACCGGGCCGTCGTCGGGTGCGTCGTTCGCGTCGGGTGCGTCGAACTCGTTGCGCGCGTCCGTCCGGTCGCTCGTGTCCGTCGGGCACGGCGCGTCGGGCGACCCGGTCACGACCGGTCGTCCCGGGCGGGGCCGTCGGTCGCGCCGCCGTCCGGGCTGCTCTCCCCCGAGCCGAAGTCCGGGGAGGTGGGGGGCGGCTGCGTGCCGAACATGTCGCTCGTGTCGTCGGGGCGGAAGCGGTCCTCGTCGCCGGACGGCTCGGCGGCGCGGCGGGCCTGCTCCTCGCGGGTGAGGACCGGGCGGCGCTCGAGGTCCGGCCGGTTCTCGGAGGCGTACCAGAGCTCGCGGGGCTCGCGCTTGACGACGGGGGCGAAGATGCGCCGCAGGTCCGCCTCGTTGAGGGTCTCGCGGTCCATGAGCTCGACCACGAGGTCGTCGAGGACGTCGCGGTAGTGCGTGAGGATCTCCCACGCCTCCTGGTGCGCGTCCATCATCAGGCGGCGCACCTCCTCGTCGACGACCCGCGCGACGTCGTCGGAGTACTCCTTCGACCCACCCATGTCGCGGCCGAGGAACGGCTCGCTGCTGCCCTCGCTCAGCTTGACCGGGCCGATGCGGGCCGACATGCCGAGCTCGGTGACCATCTGCTTCGCGGTCTTCGTCGCCTTCTCGATGTCGTTGCCGGCGCCCGTGGTGGGCTCGTGGAAGACGACCTCCTCGGCCACGCGGCCGCCGAGGGCGTAGACGAGCTGGTCGACGAGCTGGTTGCGCGAGCTCGAGTACCGGTCCTCCGTGGGCATGACCATCGTGTAGCCGAGGGCCTGGCCGCGGGGCAGGATCGTCACCTTGGTCACCGGGTCGGTGTACCGCAGGGCGGCGGCGGTGAGCGCGTGCCCGCCCTCGTGGTAGGCGGTGACCTTCTTGTCGTTGTCGTTCATCACGCGCGTGCGGCGCTGCGGGCCGGCGATGACGCGGTCGATCGCCTCGTCGAGCGCGCGGTTGTCGATGAGCTGCGCGCCCGAGCGGGCCGTGAGCAGGGCGGCCTCGTTGAGGACGTTGGCGAGGTCCGCGCCGGAGAAGCCGGGGGTGCGGCGGGCGACGCCCTCGAGGTCGACGTCGGGGGTCATCGGCTTGCCGCGCGAGTGGACGCGCAGGATCTGGTCGCGCCCCACGAGGTCCGGCGCGGTGACGGCGATCTGCCGGTCGAAGCGGCCGGGGCGCAGGAGGGCCGGGTCGAGGACGTCGGGCCGGTTGGTCGCGGCGATGAGGATGACGTTGGTGGTGGCGTCGAAGCCGTCCATCTCGACGAGGAGCTGGTTGAGGGTCTGCTCGCGCTCGTCGTGGCCGCCGCCCATGCCGGCGCCGCGCTGACGTCCGACGGCGTCGATCTCGTCGACGAAGATGATCGCCGGGCTGTTCTGCTTGGCCTGCTCGAAGAGGTTGCGCACGCGAGAGGCGCCGACGCCGACGAACATCTCGACGAACTCCGAGCCGGAGATCGAATAGAAGGAGCCCCCGGCCTCGCCGGCGACGGCGCGGGCGAGGAGGGTCTTGCCGGTGCCCGGCGGGCCGTACAGCAGGACGCCCTTGGGGATCTTGGCGCCCACCGCCTGGAACTTCGACGGCTCCTGGAGGAACTCGCGGATCTCCTCGAGCTCCTCGACCGCCTCGTCGACCCCGGCGACGTCCTTGAAGGTGACGTCGGGGGTCTCCTTGTTGACCTTCTTCGCCGTGGACTTCCCGAAGCCCATGACGCCGCCGCCCTGCGAGCGGGACATCAGCCACCAGAACAGGCCGAGGATGATGAGCATCGGCAGCATGAAGCCGAGCATCGACAGCAGCGCGTTGCCCTGCGGGACCTCGACGTCGTAGCCCATCGCCGGGTCCGAGTCGTCGAGGAGGTCCACGATCTCGCCGCCCTGCGCGGTGGCGTAGGTGAACTCGACCAGCTCGCCGTGGTTCTCGTTGTTGTCCGAGCCCTCGTCGCCGTTCGTCGCGATGAAGTCCTCGGTGAGCGTGAGCTCGACCCGCTGCGTGGTGTCGTTCACGCGGGCCTGCTCGACGGTCTCGCCCCGGAGCAGCTCCACGCCCTGCGAGGTGTCGATGGTCGAGACCCGGCCGCCGCCGAACATGGGCAGCACGACGAACACCACGAGCAGCGCGGCGATCACCCACGGCCAGGGACTGCGCGCGATCTTCTTCCAGGTGTTCTGCATGCTTGGTTCAGCCGCTCCGTCCGGTCGGCGCCCACCCCGGGCGACCTGATGACGATAACCGAGGCCCGCGCGCCGGTGCGCGCGCGAGGCCGCCCGTCAGCGCAGGGCGAACGGGGGGCGCGGCGAGGCCCCGCCCGGTCGCCCGGGTCTCAGCGGGCGTAGACGTGCTCGGCGAGGCGCCCGACGAGCGGGAGGTTGCGGTAGCGCTCGGCGAAGTCGAGGCCGTATCCGACGACGAACGCCGAGGGGATGTCGAAGCCGACGTAGCGCACGTCGACGTCGACCTTGGCGGCGTCCGGCTTGCGCAGGAGCGTGGCGATCTCGACCGAGGCGGCGCCGCGCGAGCGGAGGTTGCCGAGCAGCCAGGACAGCGTGAGGCCGGAGTCGATGATGTCCTCGACGATGAGGACGTACCGGTCGGTGAGGTCGGAGTCCAGGTCCTTGAGGATCCGCACCACGCCGGAGGACTTGGTGCCCGAGCCGTAGGAGGAGACGGCCATCCAGTCCATCTCGAGCGGCGTGTGGATCTGGCGCGAGAGGTCCGCCATCACCATGACGGCGCCGCGCAGGACGCCGACGAGGAGGATCTCGCGGCCGGCGTAGTCGCGGTCGATGTCCGCGGCCATCTCCTTCAGGCGCTCCCTGATCTGCTCCTCGGAGACGATGACCTCGGCGAGGTCCTTGCCCATGTCCTCTACGTCCACGTCGTTCCTCCGTCGTCGCTGCGGCCGATGGTCAGCCTGCCACACGCCCGGCGTGCCGCCACACCGCCGGGCAGCGCCGCCGGGCCCTGCCCGCGGTAGTCGGTGACGAGGGCGTCGAGGGCGGCCAGGTGGGCGGCCTTGACGTCGCCCGGTCGCCAGCCGGCCCGCTCCCCCGCCTCGCGGAGCGCGCGGCTGCGCAGGGCCGGGTGCGCGGCGGCGAGGGTGGCGGTGTCGAGGACGAGCGGGCCGTCCGTGGCGGGCCGGCCCTCGGCGGCCAGGATCGCCTCCTCGAGCAGCGTGCCCGCCCCGGCGGTGAGGGCGTCGTCGTCGCGCCGGGCCTGCTCTGCGGTGCGGGCGAGCGCCGGGACCGGGTCGACGCCGAGCGCGTCGGCGAGCGCGGGCAGTGCCCGGTCGCGGACGGCGGCGCGGCGCAGGGCGCTCCCGTCGGCCGCCCGCCAGGGCCCGTCGGCGGCGTTGGTGGGGTCGTGGACGGCGGTGAGGCCGAGCTCGTCGCACACGGCGACGGTCTGCGCGCGGCGCAGGGCGAGGAACGGCCGGCGCACCGGGCCGTCGGCCGCGCGCATCCCGGCGATCGAGCGGGCGCCGGAGCCGCGGGCGAGGCCGAGCAGCACGGTCTCGGCCTGGTCGTCCATCGTGTGGCCGGTGAGGACCAGCGCGGGCGGGTCGGCCGCGTGCTCGCGCAGCGCCGCCCACCGCGCGTCGCGGGCGCGTGCCTCGGGTCCGCCGGCGCCCGGGCCCGCGTCGACCCGCACCGTCTCCGCGGCCAGCCCGAACCCCCGCAGGCGCCCGACGACGTCGCCCGCCTCCCGCGCCGAGCCGGGCCGCAGGCCGTGGTCGACGACGAGTGCGCGGGCGAGCCAGCCCCGCGCGGGGGCGGCGTGCGCGACCGTGACGGCGAGGGCGAGGGAGTCCGGGCCCCCGGAGCAGGCGACGAGCAGGTGGGTGCCGGGGTCGACGTCGGCGAGCGCCTCGAGCAGGGCCCGCCGCGCGGCGAGGGTGGCCGGGCCCGAGACCTTCGGCGCCCGTGCCGACGTCGTGCCGTCGGGCGGGGTCGGGCCGGCGGGCGGGGTCGGGCCGGCGGGCGGGGTCGGGCCGGCGGGCGGGGTCGGGCTCACGCGTGGACGCGCTCGACCCACAGGCCGGGCTCGAGGATCTCCTCCGGCGTCGGGAGGTGGTCCGGTGAGGTCCACACCGCGTTGAGCCCCGGGTGGCCCACCCGCTCGACGACGGCGCGGACGAACTGCGCGCCGTTGCGGTACTGGGCGGTCTTGGCGCGCATGCCCAACAGGGTGCGCAGGAGGACGTCGACGGGCCCCCTGCCGTCGCGGCGCCGGTCGAAGGCGCGGCGGATGCGTCGCACGCTCGGCAGGATCGCGGGGCCTACGGCGTCCATGACGACGTCGGCGTGCCCCTCGAGCAGGCTCATCACGGCGACGACCCGGGTGAGCGACTCGCGCTCCTCCTCGGTGAGCAGCGCATCGACGAGGGGACCGCCGACCTCGAGGCGCGGCTCGTCGTCGTCGGGGGCGCGCAGGGCGGCGACGACGGCGGAGAGCATGCCGCCGAGGTCGCGCTCGGTCTCGTCGGCGAGCGCCGGGCCGACGGTGCCGCGCAGCATCCCGACGAGGTGGTCGGCGAGCCACGGGGCCGCGGCGAACTGGACCGCGTGCGTCTGTTCGTGGAGGGCGACCCAACGGCGGAAGTCGCGGGCGTCGAGGTCGAGCTCGCGCTCGAGGCGCAGCACGTTGGGGGCGACGAGCATGAGGTGCGGGCCGCCGGGGCCGAACGGGTCGAACTGGCCGAGGACCTTGGTGGCGAGGTAGGCGAGCAGGGCGCCGGCCTCCTCGCCGGCGATCCGGGAGGCGATCGGTCCGGCGGGCGGCAGGAGGCCGTCCGAAACGTGGGCCATGACCTCGGCGTTGGCCCGGGCCCAGCCCGGCCGGTCGACGACGCTCACGCGCTGCCCGACGACGGCGCGGGCCTCCGCGCGCAGGCCGGTGATGCGCCCGACGTGCCGCGGCGCGGACGCGGCGGCGTCGCGGAGCCCGGCGACCAGCGCCGTCAGCTCCTCGTGGGTGCCGCGCGGCCCGGGCGGAGCGAGCTGCGCGGCCCGGCGCGCGGCGCGGGAGAAGTCGACGGGGTCGGTCACGCTCCCACGGTAGTCGCGCGGCGGTGTCCGTTCGGCGGCGACGGTCAGGGGCGAGGCCGATGGCGACGGCGGTGGCTGTGGCACACGTGCGGTCGCCGGGCGGGGCCGCGGGCCCGTCCACCGGACGGGGCCGGCGGACGCGGGGCCACCGCTACGCGCAGCCGCAGGCCGCGAGCTCGGCGACGAAGGCGTCCATGGCCTCGCGGGCCGCCCATGAGCCGCCCTCGTCGAACGAGTGCAGGACCACCGAGAAGGTGAGCATCCGCGCGTCGTCGGTGAGGACGGTGCCGGTCAGGGAGACGGAGCGGACGAGCGTGCCGGTCTTGGCCTGGACCTGGCCGGCGCTCTCGCCGACGAGCCGTTCGGAGAGCGTCCCGTCGAGACCCGACATGGGCAGGCCGGGGACGAGGCCCGAGACCGTCGCGCCGTCGGCGAGGGAGAGCTGGACGAGGTCGGTGAGCGCGGTGACCGTGGTCGAGTCGGTGATCGAGAGGCCGGCGCCGTCGATCATCACGGTGCCGGTGGTGTCGACGCCGAGCGCGCCGACGGCGTCGACGACCGCCTGGCCGCCGCTCTCCGCGTCCGTGGGGAGCCCCTGGTACAGGGCGACGAGCCGGGCGAGGACGTCGGCGATCGCGTTGTCGGAGTCGACGAGCATGGTGCGCACGATCTGCTCGACGGTCGCCGAGTCCGTCGTCGCGATCGCGCGCGCGCCGTCCGGGGCCTCGGCGCGCCCCTCGACGCTCACCTCGACGCCCCGCTCGCGCAGCGCCTCCGCCAGCGCCTCCGTGGCGCCCATCGCGGGGTCCGCGGTGTAGGCGCCGTCGACGGCTCCTGTGTTCACCGCGACCGTCGTCGCGGCCATCGTGAACGTCCGGTCCCAGCCGCTGACGTCGCTCGCGTACGGGTCGCCCGTGAACTGGGAGTCGTCGACGGCGAGTCGCACCTCGGTCGTCCCCGAGCCCTCGAGCTCGGCGGCCACCTGGTCGGCGAGGTCGGCGATGCCCGCGTGGCCGCGCGTCGCCGACGGGTCGCCCTCCCCCTCACCGAGGAGGACGTCGCCGCCGCCCACGAGGATCACGAGGCCCTCGCCCGCGGTGACGACGCTCGTGGTCAGCCGGGTCTGCGGCCCCAGCACGCTGAGCGCGGCCGCCCCCGTGAGGAGCTTGGCCGAGGACGCCGTGGCCAGCGCGGAGACCGGGTCCCGCTCGGCGAGCACCTCGCCGCTCGCGGAGTCGACCACGCGCACGGCCACCTCCCCGGGGCGGTCCGGGTCCTCGACGAACCGCTCGACGACGGAGGTCACCCCCTCGGCGGTCGGCGCCGGCGCGTCCGGGTCCAGCGGGTCGACGACGGCGGCCGCCGGCCGGGCGCCGGGCAGGGCGACGCCCGGGTAGGGCTCGGCGGCGGGCGGCGCGGGCTCGGTCGTGAGGAACCCCGGGACGGCGTCGGCCGCGTCCGCGGCCAGGTACCCGGCGAGCAGGACGAGCGCGGCACCGCCCGCGACCCACCTCGCCCGGCCCGAGCGCGAGGCTCCCGTCCCTGCCATGGCACCCTCCGCCGTCGTGCTGCTCGATCGTGCCGGGATCGGCACGCCCGGCGCACCCACGGCGCCGCGTGCGCCACACTATGCGGTGAGACCGTCCCCGGTACGGGGACCGACCGTGAACCTCGCCCAGCCGGGCGGCCGAGACCCGAGGAAGTGTGCGCAGTGGAGTTCGACGTCACCATCGAGATCCCCAAGGGGAACCGCAACAAGTACGAGGTCGACCACGAGACCGGCCGCATCCGGCTCGACCGCATGCTCTTCACCTCGACCCGCTACCCCGACGACTACGGGTTCATCGAGGGCACGCTCGGCGAGGACGGCGACCCGCTCGACGTCCTGGTCCTCCTCGAGGAGCCGACGTTCCCGGGCTGCCTCATCCGCGCCCGCGCCCTCGGGATGTTCCGCATGCGCGACGAGGCCGGCGGCGACGACAAGGTCATCGCCGTGCCCGCCGGGGACCAGCGCGCCTCCTGGCGCACCGAGATGGAGGACATCTCGGAGTACCACCGCCTGGAGATCCAGCACTTCTTCGAGGTCTACAAGGACCTCGAGCCCGGCAAGTCCGTCGAGGGCGCCCACTGGGTGGGCCGCGAGGAGACCGAGGAGGAGATCCGCCGCTCCTACCAGCGCGCGAAGGACACGGGCTACTACGAGCACGGCGGGGGCGGCCACCAGCGCCTCGGCGGCGGCAGCAGCCAGCCGGGCCCCGACGGCGAGCCGGACCTCGACGGCGACCGCGGCCACGCGAACCCGCTCGGCCCGGGCGACGCACGGTCGATCCCGGTCGACCCGCAGCCCTGAACCGGGTCCACCAGCTGAGACGACGCCGCCGCACCCTGCCGGGTACGGCGGCGTCGTCATAGGTTCGGGGTAGTTCAGACACCCCCGCCACCGTTCGCGAGTAAGGACCGACATGACCGAGAGCTCGACGCCCGCCCAGGGCTTCTCGACGCGCCAGATCCACGCCGGGCAGGTGCCGGACCCGGCCACCGGGGCGCGCGCGCTGCCGATCTACCAGACCACGTCGTACGTGTTCGACTCGGCCGAGCACGCGGCGGCCCGGTTCTCGCTCGCCGACCCGGGGCCCATCTACACGCGGATCACCAACCCCACCCAGGAGGTCGTGGAGAACCGCATCGCCGACCTCGAGGGGGGCGTCGCCGGGCTCCTCCTCGCCTCGGGCCAGGCCGCCGAGACGCTCGCGATCCTCACCATCGCCGAGGCCGGCGACCACATCGTCGCCTCGCCCTCGCTGTACGGCGGCACCTACAACCTCCTGCGGCACACCCTGCCGAAGTTCGGCGTGACGACCACGTTCGTCACCGACGCCGACGACCCCGAGTCGTGGCGCTCCGCCGTGCAGGACAACACCAAGCTCTTCTTCGGCGAGACGATCCCCAACCCCAAGGGCGACGTGCTCGACATCGAGGCGGTCGCCGGCGTCGCGCACGAGGTCGGCGTGCCCCTCATCGTCGACAACACCATCGCCACCCCCTACCTGCTGCGCCCGATCGAGCACGGCGCGGACGTCGTCATCCACTCCGCCACCAAGTACCTCGGCGGCCACGGCACGACGATCGCGGGCGTCATCGTCGACGCGGGCACCTTCGACTGGTCCGCCCACCCGGAGCGCTTCCCCGGCTTCAACACGCCCGACCCGTCCTACAACGGCCTGGTGTTCGCCGACCTCGGAGCGCCCGCGCTCGCCCTCAAGGCGCGCACCCAGCTGCTGCGCGACACGGGCCCCGCGATCTCCCCGTTCAACGCGTTCCTCATCGGCCAGGGCGTCGAGACGCTCTCGCTGCGCGTCCAGAAGCACGTCGACAACGCCCGCGTGGTGGCCGAGCACCTCGAGGCCCGCGACGACGTCGCCCGGGTCGTGTGGGCAAGCCTCCCGAGCTCGCCCTGGTACGAGAAGGCGCAGAAGTACCTGCCCAAGGGCGCGGGCGCGGTCCTCTCCTTCGAGCTCGCCGAGGGCGGCAAGGAGGCGGGCATCGCGTTCGTCGACGCGCTCGAGCTGCACTCGAACGTGGCCAACATCGGCGACGTGCGCTCGCTGGTGGTCCACCCGGCCTCGACCACGCACTCCCAGCTGGACGAGGAGGCCCTGGCCGCGGCCGGCGTCTCCTCCTCGCTGGTCCGCCTCGCCGTCGGCATCGAGGACGTCGAGGACATCCTCGCGGACCTCGAGCTGGGCTTCGCGGCCGCCCGCGCGGTGAGCGCCGGCACGCGAGAGGACGCCTGACGTGTCCGGGGCCGGCCCGCGTCCGCGGCGCACCGAGATCCCGTCCCGGCCGCCCGCCTCCGGCGGGTGGCTCGACGGGCAGGACCTCGGTGACCGGGCGCAGGAGTCGATCGGGTCCCTGCGGCTCGAGGTCGGGGGCCGGCTCCCCCACGTCACGCTCGCCTACGAGACGTTCGGGCAGCTGAACGAGGACCGGTCGAACGCCGTCCTCGTCCTGCACGCACTCACCGGCGACACCCACGTCACCTCCGTGCGGCCGGACGACCCGGCCGGCCCCGGCTGGTGGTCGGAGATCGTCGGGCCCGGGCGGGCCATCGACACCGACGAGTACTTCGTGCTCGTCCCCAACGTCCTCGGCGGCTGTCAGGGATCGACGGGCCCCTCGAGCATCTCGCCGAACGGGACGCCCTGGGGCGCCCGCTTCCCGATCCTCACCGTCCGCGACCAGGTGGCCGCCGAGCTGCGGCTGGCCGACGCGCTCGGCATCAGCTCCTTCGCTCTCGTGGTCGGCGGGTCCGTGGGCGGCCAGCGGGCGATCGAGTGGGCCGTGACGGCGCCCGAGCGGGTCGAGCGCGTGGCCGTCGTCGCCTCGAACGCGCAGACCACGGCCGACCAGATCGCCTGGGCGCACACCCAGATCGGCGCGATCGAGCTCGACCCGGGCTGGCGCGGCGGCGACTACTACGACGCCGGTCCGGCCGAGGGCCCCCACCGCGGGCTCGGCGTCGCGCGACAGGTCGCGCACACCACCTACCGGTCGGCGTTCGAGCTCGACCAGCGCTTCGGCCGCGTGCCGCAGGGCGCCGAGGAGCCGCTGGACGGCGGCCGGTTCGCCGTCCAGTCCTACCTCGACCACCACGCCGGCAAGCTCGCCTCCCGGTTCGACGCCGGCAGCTACGTCGCGCTCAGCCGCACGATGCTCACGCACGACATCGGGCGGGACCGCGGCGGCGTGGCCGAGGCGCTCGCCGGCGTGCGCTCGCGGACGCTGTCCGTGGCCATCAGCTCCGACCGGCTCTTCCTGCCCGCCGAGGCCGAGCGGATCGCCGCCGGCGTGAGCGGCCCCGCCGACTACGTGCTCATCGACTCCCCCTACGGGCACGACGGGTTCCTCGTGGAGTCCGCCCAGGTGGGCGCGGCGCTCGCGGACCTGCTCGAGGACAAGGTCGACTCCATCCACTGATCGCGCGCCCCGCCCGCCGGGCGGGTGCCACGATGGTGCCGTGGACCTCTTCAGGCGCGGCCGCCCCTCCCTAGGCGACGGGGACGCCGACGTGCCGGCGCCGACCGCCGACTCCGCCGTCGAGGAGGACGCCACACCCGACGCCACCGGCCACAAGGTGCGCACCGGCGTCGGGCCGGACGCCCGCACCTACCCGGTCGAGGCCGACCTGCCGCCCCTGCCGGACCCCCTGCCACCGGGCGACTGGCACCCCGACCTGCTCGGCGCCGGCTTCTACGCCCGCACGCTGCCGCTGCCCGCCGACGAGGAGGGCGAGGTCGTCGCCACGCTCGTCGCGCACCGTCCCGCCGAGGACCCGCTCGCGCTGCCGGGTACGCCGTCGGCGCCGACCTGGGCGATGCTCTACCTGCACGGGTGGAACGACTACATCCACAACGCCGGGCTCGCCCGCGAGGTCGCGGCCCTCGGCGGCGCGTTCTACGGCCTCGACCTGCGCAAGTACGGGCGCAGCCTCCGCCCGCACCAGACCCGCGGGTACACGGACAGCTTCTCGCTGTACGACGACGACATCCACGAGGCGCGCGACGTCATCTTCGACGAGCTCGGGCTCGGCACCGACCTCGTGCTCGCCGGCCACTCCACCGGCGGCCTCACCGCCACGCTGTGGGCGCACCGCCACCCGGGCGCGCTGCGCGGGCTCGTGCTCAACTCCCCGTTCATCACGTCGGGGATGCCCGGGTTCGTCGGGGCCGCGACGGCCCCGGTCGTCGAGCGGATCGCGCGCACCGGTCCCAAGACGGTCATCCGCGTCAACCCGGTCGACATCTACCAGCGAGCGCTGGACGGACTCGCCGAGGGGGACCCGGAGGTGCCGCCGGAGGGCGAGGAGGACGACCCGTTCTGGACGGGCTGGAGGCCGGACCGGCGGTGGCGGATGGCGCCCGCCGGGCCCGTGCGATTCGGGTGGCTCGCGGCGGTCCTCAGCGGTCAGCAGCAGGTCGCCGGCGGGCTGGAGATCCCGTGCCCCGTGCTCGTCATGACCTCGTCGAGGTCGGCGCAGTCCCTCAGGTGGACCCCTGACCTGCGCTTTGCCGACACCGTGCTCGACGTGGGCTCGATCCGTTCCTCCGCCCTCAAGCTCGGGCCGCACGTCACGCTGGCCTCGTTCGAGGGTGCGATCCACGACGTCACGCTCTCCGCGCCCGGCGTGCGCCGCAACGTCTACGACGAGATCGGCCGCTGGGTGCGGGGGTACGTGCGGCGGTAGCCGGCGCCGGACCCGTGTCGGGCGCGCCCGGCGTCGGAGGTACGTGCGTGACGACCTCGCCGCCCGCCCCTGCCTGGAACGGGCCGGACCTCGCGCGCCGACCCGGCGCGCCGGGCTCAGCCGGCGGAGGTGCGGCCGAGCAGCAGCTCGGCGAGGTGGACGCCGCCCCGGTCCGCGAGCTCGCCGGCCTGGGTGCGGCAGGAGAAGCCGTCGGCGAGGAACGTCGCGTCCGGGTGCTCGCGCAGCGCCGGGAGCAGGGCGTTCTCCGCCACCGCGGCGCTGACCTCGGCGTGTCCCTTCTCCATCCCGAAGTTGCCGGCCAGTCCGCAGCAGCCCGCGAGCGAGGTGGTCGTCGCCCCGGTCGAGGCGATGAGCGCCCGGTCGGACTCCCAGCCCATCACCGAGTGGTGGTGGCAGTGCGGCTGCGCGACGACCTCGACGCCGCTGAGGTCCGGCGCGTTCCACCTCTCCCCCGGACCGACGGGCGCCGGCGCGGTGAGGAGCTCGGCGAGCGTGTAGGTGCCGCCGGCGAGCAGGTGTGCGCGCGGGTCGTCGGGCAGGAGCTCCGGCATGTCGTCGCGCAGCGCCGCGGTGCAGGACGGCTCGACGCCGACCACCGGGATGCCGTTGGCCGCGAACGGCGCGAGGACGTCGAGCAGGTCGCGCATGCGCTTGCGGGCGCCGTCGAGCTGGCCCGTCGAGATCCAGGTGAGGCCGCAGCAGACCTTGTCCTCGGGCAGGACCACCGTGTAGCCGGCGGACTCGAGGAGCTCGACGGTGGCCTTCGCGCCGTTCCCGTCGAGCGTCTCGGAGAACGAGTCGGCGAACAGCACGACGTATCGGGCCGGCTCGCCCGCCCCACCCCCCTCTCGTCGAGAGTGCGGTTCGGAGCCGTCGAGATTGCGGTTCGTCGTGTCCGGGGCGACGGTCGGCAGCGACGCTCCCGTCGAGGCGCCCGCGCCGGGCTCCGCCCCGGCGAGACCGCGGCCCTGCAGGGCTCCCGATGCGGCCGCCCGCACGGCAGCACGCCCACCGGTCCGCTTCTGCCACCAGGTCGTCAGCCGCTGCGTGGCGAACCCCGGCATCGCGCGCGAGGTGTCGACCCCGGCGACGGCGAACGCCAGCTTCCGCAGCGCGCCCACGGTGAGCACGGCGTTGGCGAGGCGGGCGAGCCCGGGCACCGCCGTCACCAGGTTCGCGAGGATCGGCAGCCGCCCGAGGGTGTAGTGGGTCCGCGGGCGGATCTTGCCCTCGTACGCGCGGTGGAGCGTCTCCGCCTTGAGCCGTGCGACGTCCATGCCCGCCGGGCAGTCCGCCGAGCAGGCCTTGCAGGACAGGCACAGGTCGAGCGACTCGAGCAGCGCCGGGTCGTCCCAGCGGGCGACGAGCTCGCCGTTCGTCACCTCCTGGAGCACGCGGGCGCGGCCGCGGGTGACGTCCTTCTCGTCCTTGGTGGCGAGGTAGCTCGGGCACATGAAGCCGCCCGAGGCCGAGCTGTCCGCCCGGCACTTGCCGACACCGGTGCAGCGGTGGGCGGCGCGCGTGACGTCTCCGCCGTCCTCGCTGAACGCGAAGCCGCCTCCGCGCGCGACCGGGAGCGGCGCCGCGGCGGGCCGGCGCAGGTGCGCGCCCACCGGGTCCGGGTCGACGAGCACACCGGGGTTGAGCAACGCCTTGGGGTCGAACAGGTTCTTGACCTGGCCGAACAGTCCCATGACCTCCGACCCGTACATCCGGTCCAGCAGCTCGGAGCGCGCCCGCCCGTCGCCGTGCTCGCCGGAGAGTGACCCGCCGTGCGCGACGGCGATGTCCGCCGCCTCGCCCACGGTCTCGGTGAACTCCCGGGCGCCGCGGGCGCCGTCGTCGAGGGGGAAGTCGATGCGCACATGGACGCAGCCGTCGCCGAAGTGTCCGTAGAGCAACCCGTCGAGGCCGCGACGGTCGAGCATCCCCATGAAGTCGCGCAGGTAGGCGCCGAGGTTCTCGGGCGGCACGGCGGCGTCCTCCCAGCCCGGCCACGCCGGCATCCCGGCGGGCGTGCGCCCGCCGAGCCCGGCGCCGTCGGCCCGGATCCGCCAGAGCGCGTCGGCCTGCGGCCCCGCGGGGACGACGACGGCGGCGTCGGTCCCACCGGCCGCCGCGAGCGCGCGGCCGCGGGCGAGGACGTCCGCCTCGGACTCGTGCTCCTCGGCGCCGACCTCGACCATCAGCCAGCCCTGTCCGGCCGGCAGCTCCGGCACGGCGCCGGACCCCTTGGCCCGCCGGACGACGTCGACGAGCCGCGCGTCCAGGCCCTCGACGGCGAGCGGGCCGTGCGCGAGGAGGGCCGGGACCGCGTCCGCGGCGGCGATCATGTCGGGGTAGCCGAGCACCACGAGCACGGGCCGCGCGGCCACGGGCACGAGCCGCACGGTGCCGCCGAGCATCGTCACCAGCGTGCCCTCGGAGCCGACGAGCATCTTGGCGAGGTCGCGGCCGTTCTCGGGCAGCAGGTGCTCGAGAGAGTAACCGGAGACCTGGCGACCGAACCGGCCCAGCTCGGACCGGATCGGCGCAAGCCCCCGTGTGACCAGGGAGGACAGTCCGTCGACCACGTCGAGCGCGCCGGTACCGGAGCCCGCGGTGAAGCGGCGGCCGAGCCCGTCGACCACGTCGAGCGACTGGACGTTGTCCGCCGTGCGCCCGTACGCGAGGGCGTGCGGGCCGCAGGCGTTGGTGCCGATCATCCCGCCGATGGTGGCGCGGTTCTGCGTGGACGGGTCGGGCCCGAAGCGCAGACCGTGCGGGGCGGCGGCGCGCTGCAGGTCGGCGAGGACCACGCCCGGCTCGACGACGGCGGTGCGCGCCTCGGGGTCGATCTCACCGATGCCGGTGAGGTGCCGGGACAGGTCGAGGACGACGCCGGGCCCGATGGAGTTGCCGGCCGTCGAGGTGCCGCCGCCGCGCAGGGTGACGGGCGCGCCAGCGGTGCGGGCCACGTCGAGGGCGGCGAGCGTGTCCGGGACGTCGCGCGGCACCACGACGACCTGCGGGACCACGCGATAGTTCGAAGCATCGGTGGAGTACTCGGCGCGGCGGCGCGTGCCGGACGAGACCTCGCCGTCGACCGCCGAGCGCAACGCAGCCTCGAGCTCGGTCACGTCCTGGCCCGTGGGCCCCGGTCCCGCCGCGCCTGGCGAGGTGCGCTCCGCCGTCGTCGTCATAGGGTCCAGTGTCTCTCCTCGAGCGCCGGTGGCGTCACGGCGGGCCGATCGGCGGGACGAACCGCAGCCCGGGACCGCCCGGAATCACCGAGAGGGCGCGAACCGGCACCCGGTACGGCCGGATCCGACCACCTCGCGCCCTCTCGACGACGAACCGCAACCTCGCCACCGACCAACCGCAATCTCGGCGAGCCCCCACCGCAATCTCGGTGAGCCCCCACCGCAATCTCGACGACGACGAACCGCACTCGCGGCGGTCAGCGGGTGGCGTCCTCCGCGCTGACCGCGGCGCGCCCCGCCTCGAGGCGCGCGACCGGCACACGGAACGGCGAGCAGGAGACGTAGTCCAGCCCGACCTGCTCGAAGAAGTGGATCGACTCCGGGTCCCCGCCGTGCTCGCCGCAGACGCCCAGCTTGAGCCCGGGCTTCGTGGCCCGGCCCCGCTCGGCGCCGATGCGCACGAGCGCGCCCACGCCGTCGGCGTCGATGGTCTCGAACGGGGAGATGGTGAGCACGCCGTTGGCGAGGTAGTCGGCGAAGAACGCGCCCTCGACGTCGTCGCGGGAGAAGCCCCACGCCGTCTGGGTGAGGTCGTTGGTGCCGAACGAGAAGAAGTCCGCCTCGTCGGCGATCCGCTCCGCCGTCATGGCCGCGCGCGGCAGCTCGATCATGCAGCCGATGGGGATGTCGAGCGTGACGCCGTGCTCGGCGGCGACGGCGGCGACGACCTCCTCCGCCTCGTCGCGCACGATCTGCAGCTCCCGGCGCGAGCCGACCAGCGGCACCATGATCTCGGGCTGCGGGTTCCCGCCCGCGGCCATCCGGCGGGCGGCGGCCTCGGCGACCGCCCGGATCTGGAGGGCGAACAGGCCCGGGATCTTCAGGCCGAGCCGCACGCCGCGCAGGCCGAGCATCGGGTTGGACTCGTGCATGCGGCGCACCGCGGCCAGCAGGGTCTCCTTCCGCTCGACCTCCGGCCCGCTCTCGCCGCGCTCCTCGGCGAGCGCCACCTCGACGGACAGCTCGGTGAGGTCGGGCAGGAACTCGTGCAGCGGCGGGTCGATGAGCCGGATCGTGGCCGGCAGGCCGTCCATCGCCTCGAGCAGTCCCTCGAAGTCGGACCGCTGGGGCTCGAGCAGCCCGGCCAGCGCGGCGTCCCGGTCCTGTGCGCCCTCGGCGAGGATGAGCCGCTCGACGAGCTCGCGCCGGTCGCCGAGGAACATGTGCTCGGTGCGGCACAGCCCGATGCCCTGGGCGCCGCGCTCGCGGGCACGCTGCGCGTCGGCGGCCGTGTCGGCGTTGGTGCGCACGTCCATGCGGCGCCTGTCGTCCGCGTGGGTGAGGACCCGGTGGACCGCCTCGACGAGCTCGCGGGTGTCGACGTCGTCGCCGGCGGCCGCGAGGCCGGCCTCGATCCCGCCGGAGATGTAGGCCATGACCGGTGAGTCGGCGACGGGCACGTCGCCGAGGAAGACCTCGCCCGTCGTGCCGTCGATGGCGATGACGTCGCCCGCCCGGAGCACGCGCTCCCCCACCGTGACGGTCCCGGCGGCGGGGTCGACGTCGATCTGCTCCGCGCCCACCACGGCGCAGGTCCCCATGCCGCGGGCGACGACGGCGGCGTGGGAGGTCTTGCCGCCGCGGGAGGTGAGGACGCCCTTGGCCACGATCATGCCGCCCAGGTCGTCGGGGTTGGTCTCGCGCCGCACGAGGATGACGTCGGCCCCGGCCGCGCTGCGGGCCTCGGCCTGGGCGGTGTCCAGGACGATCTCGCCGACGGCGGCGCCCGGGGAGGCCGACAGTCCGGTCGTCAGGTGCTCCTTGGCGGCCGCGGGGTCGAACTGCGGGAACATCAGCTGGCTGAGCTGGGCCCCGGTGACCCGCGCGATGGCCTCGTCCATCGTGATGAGGTTCTCGTCGACGAGCTGGGTGGCCACGCGGAACGCGGCGCCGGCCGTCCGCTTGCCCACCCGGGTCTGCAGGAGCCACAGCTTGCCCTGCTCGATCGTGAACTCGATGTCGCACAGGTCGCGGTAGTGCGTCTCGAGGCGGCGCATCGCGGCGCGCAGGTCCGCGTAGGACGTCGGGTCGAGGGTCTCGAGGTCGGTGAGGTGAAGGGTGTTGCGGATGCCGGCCACGACGTCCTCGCCCTGGGCGTTGACGAGGTAGTCCCCGTACATGCCGGACTCGCCGGTGGAGGGGTCGCGGGTGAAGCAGACGCCCGTGCCCGAGCTGTCCCCGAGGTTGCCGAAGACCATCGTCACGACGTTGACGGCCGTGCCCAGGTCGTCCGAGATGCGCTCGCGGCGCCGGTAGAGGCGCGCGCGGTCGGTGTTCCAGGACCGGAACACGGCCTCGACGGCGAGGTCGAGCTGCTCGCGGGGGTGCTGCGGGAACTCGCGGCCGGAGTGGTCGCGCACGATCTGCTTGTACTCGTCGACGAGCTCGCGCAGGTCGTCCTCGGTGAGGTCGACGTCGGCCGCCGCGCCGCGCGCCTCCTTCTTCGCGTCGAGCGCGTCGGCGAAAAGCTCGCCGTCGACGTCGAGGACGGTCTTGCCGAACATCTGGATGAGACGCCGGTAGGAGTCCCAGGCGAAGCGCGCGTCCCCGGCGAGCTCGGTGAGCCCCTGCACGGAGGCGTCGTTGAGGCCGATGTTGAGGACCGTGTCCATCATCCCGGGCATGGAGAACTTCGCGCCCGAGCGCACGGAGACAAGCAGTGGCTCGTGGAAGTCGCCGAGCGAGCGCCCCGCGGTGTCCTCCATCTCGCGCAGCGCGAGCGTGACCTGGACCCGCAGGTCCGCGGGCACGGTGCCGTCGCGCAGGTAGGCCCGGCAGGCCTCCGTGGTGATCGTGAAGCCCGGTGGCACCGGGAGGCCGAGCCGCGTCATCTCCGCGAGGTTCGCCCCCTTGCCGCCCAGGAGGTCCTTCTGGTCCTTGTCACCCTCGGTGAACCGGTACACGTACGTCGACATCGCTGTCACACACCCTTTTTCTCACAGCGCACGCCGCCTCGTGCGCATGCGTGCACCGTAGGTGCCGCCGGGATTCCGCGGGGTCGGTTGTCACCATGTGGAATCACCGGGCGTCCCGGGCCGCCCGGGCGGGGTGCGACGGCGCGGTCACGGGGGTGATCGACCGCATGGTGGACGCGGGCTCGTGCGCTCGCCGTCCCCGTGGCGGCTGGGGCAAGATCTTCTGGTGCCCGCCCCGTTCCTCCTGCTCTCGTCGCGCCCCGAGCAACGCGCCGCCGACGACGAGCACACGGCGATCGCCCGGCACATGGGCGTCGCGCCCGAGCGCATCGTCCGGGCCCAGATGACCGCGGACGCCTACGTCGCCCCCGACGTCACCGCGTTCGCCGGCGTCCTCCAGGGCGGCTCCCCGTTCACCGGCTCCACACCGCTCGCGGACCAGTCCGAGCTCCAGCGCCGCACGGAGGACCGGCTCGGCCCGCTCCTGGACGACGTCCTGGCCGGCGACGTCCCCTTCATGGGGCTGTGCTACGCCGTCGGGACCCTCACCCGGCACCGGGGCGCCGTCGTCGACCACACCTACGGCCGCGGCACCTCCGCCGTGCGCATCGCGCTGACCGACGCCGGGCGGGCCGACCCGCTGCTCGCCGACGTCCCGCCGACCTTCTGCGCGTACGTGGGGCACCACGAGGCGGTGACCGTGCCGCCGGAGGGGGCGGTCGTCCTCGCGACGTCGGAGCCCACGCCCGTCCAGATGCTGCGGTTCGGCACGCGCCAGTACGTCACCCAGTTCCACCCCGAGCTGGACACCGCGGGCCTCGTGCGGCGCATGACCGACTACCTGCACTCGGGCTACTTCCCGGCCGAGGAGTTCGACCGCGTGGTCGAGGAGATCTCGCGGGCCCGGGTCGACGACGCGCACGGCATCCTCGCCGCCTTCGCCCGCCGGTTCGGCTGACGCTCCGGCCGTCGCGACGGCGTCGGGGCCCGACGGCGGGTCGCGGCCCGGTCCCGGGCCTCACCTCGACCGCGGGTCGCGGCCCGGTCCCGAGTCTCACCACGCCGTCGGGGGCGCCGAGCGCCGGGGGCACGACCCCGACCGGGGGGGGCGGGGGGGGGCGCCTGGCCCGGCCGCGCGGCGGCCCGGGGGTGGGGGCGCCTCCCCGCGGGGGGCCGCGCCCCGGCCCGCCGACACCCCCCCCGGGCGGCCCCCCGGCGCCGTGGCCTCACGACGCCGTCGGGCGGGTCAGGCGGTGAGCGCGTGGCCGAGCAGCGCGGCGGCCAGGCTGAGGAGCAGCATCCCGCCGGAGTGGACGAGCGCGGCGCGGGCGCGGCCCTCGCGCAGGAGCCGGGCCCCCTCCACGCTCGCCGTGCTGAACGTCGAGTAGCCGCCGAGCAGGCCGACGACGAGGATCGTCTCCAGCGCGGATCCGGGCGCGGCGCCGGTCAACGCCCCGGTGACGAGCCCGAGGAGGAAGCAGGCGCCGACGTTGACGACGGCCGTGCCCAGCGGGAGGGACAGGCGGTGGTGGCGGGCCACCCAGGTGTCGACGAGGAACCGCGCGGCCGCCCCGGCCCCGCCGGCGAGCGCCGTGAGCAGGAGAATCATGCGTCGTCCCCCGTGCCGTCGCGGCGCCGTCGTCGGGTGGCGACGTCCCCGGCCGCGAGGCCGACGCCGGCCGCCACCAGTCCGAGAGCCACGCTGCCGACGGCGTAGGCGGCCGCGACGGCGGTCCGCCCGTCGCCCGCGAGCTCGCCGGTCTGGAGGACGAACGCGCTGTAGGTGGTGAACCCGCCGAGCACGCCGGTCCCGCAGGCGAGCCACGCGTCGCCGCGCAGACCCGGGCCGCGCGGCGAGCCGGCCCGCCCGTCGAGGAGCACCGCGAGCAGCAGTCCGAGCAGGAAGGCGCCGAGCAGGTTGATCGCGAGGGTGGACCAGGGGATGCCCGACGCGCCCGGTGGCAGGGCGTCGCTCGCGAGCGCGCGCACCGCGGTACCCACCGCTCCCCCGGCCGCGACGAGCGCGCACGCCCGGACGGTGCCGGTCCGCGGGGACGGGCGGGCCGGCGGTCGTGGCGTTCCAGCGGTCATGCGGATCTCCTCACGCGGGTACGGCGGGCCTGCCCCCGGACGCGGTCACGGGCAGGAGCCATCAGCCGTGGTGGCGGTTCGGATGCGCGGGCATCCCGGTGGGGTCCATCACCGGCCCAGAGCCTATCGCCCACCCCGCCGAGGCTTCGCCGGTGGGGCACGCGCCTACCTCATCGCGCCGGCCTCCGGTGGTCGGCGCGATGGGGAGAACTTCGGTGACAGCACGGTCACCGCGAGGTCCCGAAACGGTTGCTCTCGTGGTGGCGGCACGATCTGCCTGCGACTGTTCGAGCATGACCCAGCAGACGCCCCCCGCGGCACCGCCCGCGGCTCCCCACGCCCCCCGTCCGCCCCTGCCCGGAGCACGGTCGACGAAGACACGACCCGCCCGCCGCGGGATCGCCGTCGCCACGCTCGCCCTCGCCGCGACCCTGGCCGCGTGCGGGAGCAGCTCCGACTCCGGAGGCGACCAGGACTGGACGCCCAACGCCCCCGAGACCACCCACGAGGAGAGCGCGGCCCAGGACTCCGCGGCCACCGGGACCGGCGCGGACGACGCGACCGGCCCGGACGTCGACGCCGCACAGGTCACCGCCGACGGCGTGGACCGGGTCGTCATCACCACGGGCAGCGCGAGCGTCCTCGTCGAGGACCCGGAGGCGGCGTCGACGGACGTCGTCGAGCTCGCCGGGACCTACGAGGGCAGGGTCGACAGCCGGCACCAGTCCAGCGACGACGACGACGCGTGGGCCGAGCTCGTGCTGCGGATCCCGCCGGGCGAGGTGGACGCGTTCGTCGCCGACCTCGCAGAGATCGGCGAGGTCACCGACGTCGCCATCGACGCCGAGGACGTCACCGGCACAGTGCGGGACCTCGACGCGGAGATCAGCGCGCTCGAGACCTCGGTGGCCCGGCTCGAGGCACTGATGGCGGAGTCCGGCTCCGTGGCGGATCTGCTCGCGGCCGAGACGGAGCTGACCACGCGCCAGTCCGAGCTCGACCAGCTCCGCGCGCAGCGCACCTCCCTCGGTGAGGAGGCTGCGATGTCGACGCTGTCCGTCGAGCTCCGGACCGAGGGCACGGCCGACCCGGGCGAGCAGTCGGGCTGGTCCCGCATGTGGGAGGACGCCGGCGAGGCGTTCACCGGCGCGATCCGGGGAATCGTCGTGGCCGTGGCGGCCCTCGCACCGCTGCTCGTCGCGCTGGCGGTCGTGGCGGCCGTCGTCGTCGCGTTCGTGCGGCGCAGCCGCCGTGCCCGGCGCGCCGAGCAGAAGGCGCACGAGGACCAGCGGCGGGCGGTCATGGCCGGCGCCGGAGGTCGACCCGGCCCCGGCAGCCACGCCGGCCCTGGTGGCCAGCACGGCCACGGTGGTCGGACCCACCCGACCCAGGCTCCGCCGTCGGGGAACGGCCAC